>JAAYCM010000125.1 GCA_012729765.1 Chloroflexota bacterium
CATTCCTTGCTACTCTGCTTCACCCACTGGTATAGTTTCTTAGGGTTCATCTGGTGTCTCCTTGTCTGGTTTCACACCCACAAGTATGCCAGATGTTCCCTTCTTTTTTCTACTGTCGCCCCCTCAGACTGCTGCGCGGAGGGAAGGGGAGAGAAGCGGTTTCTTTCAAGTCCCGCCTTCCTTGTGGGGGGGATTTAGGGAGGGGGGCCGAAGGTGGGCCTCGCCCGCTTCAGGGTTCTGGGGCGCGATGGGCCGGACGACGACTCCGGCCCTGACATTTTTATACGGGCGGCCCGCCGGGGCATTTCTCGTTTTCCCCTTTTGCACTATACTCCTGGGCTATGACCGAACAACAAAATCCCGATCTCCCTTCTGAGCCGCTGCGCGCTGGCCGCTATACCGTGCTGGCGCAGCGCGACGTGTTGACCGATCCCGGCCTGGCCCAGCTGCGGCGCTACCTGCCCATACTGGCCGTGATCGGTGCGCCCTATGCCGGGCTGGGCGGCGATTCCGATCCGATCAATCCGTTCGATGTGTGGCACGAGTGGCGGCTGCTGGCCTCGGCGCTGGAAATGGCCACCCAGCTTCGCACCGAATCCGCCGCGCCGCTGGCTTTAGCACGCCTGATGCCGCCGACCGCTCGCCAGCTTGCCCACGCGCTCGCGGGCAGCGGCCCCGACGCCTTCCAGGTGGTGCATATCGTGGCCTACGGCGAGCGCGATTTGCTGTATCTGGAAGACGAACAGGGCCACGAAGCGTATGCGGTGGCCGAGCACCTGGCGCGGCTCTGGCAGCCAAGCTGCGCGCGGCTG
Source organism: Chloroflexota bacterium (assembly GCA_012729765.1). Lineage (GTDB taxonomy): Bacteria > Chloroflexota > Anaerolineae > Aggregatilineales > Aggregatilineaceae > JAAYCM01. The sequence continues at coordinate 813 of JAAYCM010000125.1, forward strand.
GTCGTGCTGGAAGGGGGCTTCAGCCGCCATATCGCCGAGCACCTGCTCACCCACACCAGCGTCGAGGCCGTGATCGGGACGCGGCGTAAGGTGATGGACGACAACGCGCTGCACTTCAACGCCCATCTTTATGCCGGGCTGGCGGCGGGCGCGACCGTGCGCGCGGCCTATCGGGCGGCGCTGAGCGCGCTCAAGAGCCGGGCGGATGGGCAGGCGGATCGCTTCGAGTTCGTGGAGCGCGACGACGGGCCAGATGTGACACTCCCGCTGCCACCACCGGCGTCCAACCCCGGACGCCCGATCCTGGCTGATGGGCTGCCGCGCACGATTACTCTGCCGCGCCTGGAAGGATTCGTCGGGCGGCGCGAGGAACTCTCGACCCTGGCGCAGGCCGTTTCCGCGCCGGAGCACCGCCTGTTTGTGCTTCACGGTGCGGCGGGTGTGGGCAAGAGCCGTCTCGCGGCGGAGTTTACGGCGCGCTTTGGCTGGCGCTTCACGGATGGCGTGGTGTGGTTCGAGGCCACCCCGCTCACGGCGGTGCACGAGATCGCGGCCCAACTGGCGCACCTGCTCGATCTGCCGCCGCACACTCCGCCCGAAGCCGTGATCGAGGCGCTGCGAGCGCGGCGTGTGCTGCTGGTGGTGGACGGGATCGACGTGCTGGAGCCGGGCGAGGGGGAGTGGCTGATCGCGCTGCTGGACGGGATCGATCCGCAGTCGGGCAGCCGCGCCATGGTGACCACGCGCGATGTGCCGCAGTCCGTCCGGGAGCTGGATGGCGTGCGCCTGCTGGAGCTTACGCCGCTGCCGCCCAGGCTGTCGCGCACGCTGGCGATGCGGTTGGCGGTGGCGCTGGACGTAGACGCGCTCGACGTGGATACGATTGATGAATTTTTGGAACACACCCACGATCTGCCCTGGCTGATCGTGCGCGGCGTGGAACTGATCGCCCAGGCCGGGCTGCCGGCGGCGCTGGAAGACCTGGCGACGTATCGCCCCGACCGGCCCAATCCAGAACTGCATTACGTCGGGCCGCGCGTCCAGGCACTGGCGCTGGAAGCCGGGCGGCTGCTGGCGCTGCTGCTGCGCTTCGAGGCGCTGGCCGATCGATTTGACGAAGCGCTGGTGCGGGCGTTGGGCGGTGAGCACGCGCCGGATTACGTCATGGCGCTGCTGCGCGACGGTCTGCTGCAGCGGGTGGGCGAGGGCTACGAGGTGCCGCCGGTCGTGCGCGCCTATCTGCGCCAGCATCACGCCCTGGACGCTGACCAGCAAGACCGGCTCGACGCGTTCCTGCTGCGTTATCTGGCGCGCCACTGGCCGGACGAGCGGGCGCGCTTTGGCCCGCTGACGCGCGACGAGCAGGCATGGCTGAACAATGCACGCGGCCTGCTGGCCCGCCACGTGCAGACGCCGGGCCGGGCCGAGGTGGCGCTGATCGCGGACCTGCTGGCGGCGGCGGCTCCGACTTTTCTGGCTGCCGGGCTGGCCGGGGAGTTTGTATTCTACGCCGAGGCGGTGCGCGACCGGCTGCCAGAAGGGGCCAGTCTCGCACGGTTGCAGATCGCGGCGGGTGAGGCGCTGAGCGTGATCGGCGGGCGCGAGCGCGAGGCAGGCTGGGCCTTCCAGGTGGCGGCGTCGATGGCCGGGCTGGATCGTGACACGGCGGCCCACGTCTACCGCGCCTATGCGCGCCATTTGCAGCGCGTGGGCGAAACCGGGGCCGCGGAGAAAACGCTGTCGGATGGGCTGCGGCACCTGCTGGCGATCAAGCCGCCGGAGATGCGGCTGGCGGGCGATCTGGCGCACGACTGGGCGAATGTGCTGGCCGCGCTGGATCAGCCCAAGAAATCGGTCCCGGCCTTCGAGGCGGCGCTGGCGGCTTACACCCGCGCGCAGGAAGCCGAGCGTGCGACGGCGGTGCAGTGCGATTTCGCGGCGGTGCTGGCGCGCCTGGGCGAGTTCGAGCGTGCCGAGGACCTGCTCCAGCGCGCGCTGATCACCGGGCGGCAGCTCGATCAGCCCTGGTGGCAGGGGCAGGCGCGGCGTGGGCTGGCGCTGCTGCACGGCAACCAGGCCGAACGCGCCCGGCGCGCCGGGCAGGACCTCGCCAGCCAGGCCGGGTGGGTCGAGGCCGAGCAGTATTGGAGCGCGGCCCTGCTCGATCTGCTGCCGCTGGCCCCGGCGCGCGATCTGGCCGAGGATTATCAGGCATTGGGACGGGTGCAGGCCCGCCTGGGGCGCATGGCGGAAGCGGTCGCCAACCTGGAGCGCAGCATCCGGCTGCTGAACTGCGCCGGGTGCGAGGCAGCACAGGCCGGGGCGCTGGTCGTGCTGGGGCAGGTGCAGCTCGCGCACGGTGATTCGGTTGCAGCCCAGCAGGCACTCCACCACGCGCTCGATCTGGCGGCGCGGGCGGACGATCGCGCGCTGCTGCGCCAGGTGGCCGGGGTGCTGGTCCGCCTGCACGAGATGCGCGCCAGCCGTGCGCCGGAGAGCGACAGTGTTTTTCGCCAGAACACGCTCGATCAGGCCAGTTTCAGCCATGCGGCGCTGGCAAGCCTGGGGCTGAAGGAGTCTGCCGAGGCACTGCGGCGCGTGCTGCGCGACCTGAGCGCGCTGCCGGTGTAGGGCGCGCTGGCGCTGAGTACGAGGTATGCTAGAGGCTGTTATGCATTTTCACCCCCCATCCCCCGGCCCCTTCCCCCACGCTGTCGCGGAGGGAAGGGGGCACGGCAGCGTTTTTCAAGTCCTTTCCTCATTTTGGGGGAAGGATTTAGGATGGGGGGCAGGGTCGTTCGCCTCGTTCGGCGTTCCGAGGTACATCACACGTTCTAGACTGAAGCGGGCGGCAAACAGGGCCGTCCGTTCACTTTTACGGAGACGATCATGAGCGGCTGGGATATCGCCAACTGCGTGAACCACCCCGACCGAATCGCGGTCGAGCGCTGCGAGGTCTGCAACAAACCGCTGTGCGCCTACTGCCTCTATTACACCGAGGACGGGCAGCGGTTGTGCACCGAACATGCCGATCAGGCACGGCAGATCGGGCTGCACGTCGAAGCGCCGGGCCTGTATGCCGAGCAGTTGATCGGCGCGCAGGCGGGCATCGACTCCAAGCGCAAGCGCAGCGCGGCGGCGGTCGATCCCAGCCTGTACCAGGGCAATTCCAACGACCTGATGTCGCTGTTGGGGATCGTGATCAGCGTGGTGTCGCTGGCGGCATGCTGCGGTGGGGCCTACTGCCTGCCGCTGGCCGGGCTGGTGTTCTCGGTGATCGCGCTGATCAACGCCAAGAACGCGCACGATCCCTCGCGCACGCGCAAGCTCGGCCTGATCGGAGTCCTCGTCTCCGGTGTGTGGGTGCTGGCTCTGGCAGGCTGTATCGCGTTCTACGGCCTGACATTCCAACGCGCGTTTACTACGTCGTTCTCCGGGCCGGGCTGGCAGCAGATCGTCTTCCCGACGGCGACCCCGGCCCTCGCCACCGATACCCCGACGCCCACGCCGACCGACGATGATTCGGATGTGTCCGCCTTTTTCTACGGAACCCCCGCGCCGGACGATGATCTGATCCCCTGAGATGCCACACCCCCCTTCCTAAATCCCTCCCCCACAAGGAGGGCGGGACTTGAAAAACACTGTTGCTTACCCCTTCCCTCTGTGAAACGTGAGGGAAGGGCCGGGGATGGGGGGCAGGTGCAAATCAGCCCTTCAGCACGGAACCCGCCCCGGCCCGGCGCGGTTTGGGGCATCCTGGCTTTGGCGTTAAACTCGGTGGCAGGCAGGAATTCTCGTGCCTGGGCATCATGCGCGAACGTTAAGGAGACATATCTCTGATGGAGTCAGTACGGATTGGGGTGATCGGCGGCTCCGGCCTGTATAACATGGCGGACCTGACCGAGATCGAAGAATATGCGCTGGAGACGCCGTATGGGCCGCCGAGTGATGCGGTGCTGATCGGCACACTGGCCGGGGAGCGGGTGGCGTTCATCCCGCGACACGGGCGCGGGCACGTCCTGACTCCTTCGGAAGTGCCGTACCGGGCGAATATCTACGCGCTGAAGATGCTCGGCGTCCGGCAGGTGATCAGCGTGAGCGCGTGCGGCTCGCTGCGGGAGGACTTCGCGCCGGGCCAGATCGTGATCCCCGATCAACTGGTGGACCGGACGCGCGGTGATCGCCCCGGCTCGTTCTTTGAAGAAGGCCTGGTCGCGCATGTCTCGGTGGCCGATCCGTTCTGCCCCGATCTGGGCGGCATCCTGGCCGGTGCGGTGGAGCAGGCCGGTGGGACGGTGCACCGGGGCGGGCGGCTGATCACCATCGAGGGGCCGCGCTTCAGCACGCGGGCCGAGAGCGCGCTCTATCGCGCCTGGGGCCTGGATATCATCGGCATGACCGCCGCGCCGGAAGCCTTCCTGGCGCGCGAGGCCGAGCTGTGCTACGCCGCGATGGTGCACATCACCGATTACGACGTGTGGCACGAGGCGGCAGGCGACGTGTCGGTCGAGCTGGTGATCCAGACGATGCATGCCAATCTGCAACTGGCGCAGCAGGCGTTGGTCTATGCCGTGCGGCGGCTGGCGGGCGGCCTCGACGACTGTGCCTGCCATCACGCCCTGGACGGGGCTTTGATCACCGATCCGGCGCGTGTGCCGGAAGAAACGCTGGCGCGGCTGTGGCCCGTCGTCGGCAAATATTATCCCGACCGTCGCCCACCGGGGGCCGGATAGACGCGCCCGGCAGTGATCGGAGCGGATAGATCGAACAGGGGGCCGGCGGCGCTGAAGGGCATCCGCCGGGAGTTTGCGTTATCCCGTACCGGCTGTCATCTGAACTGGGGCTGAGCGGCGGAGAGTCGATGTCCACACTGTACACGACGACCTCAATACCCACCCATACCGATCTGGATTCCGAGCAGATCACGCCCCCGGCCCGGCGCGAGCGCTGGCTGCTGATGTGGGCCGGGCTGTTCATCACGATCAACCATGTGACGCTGATCGCGGCCCAGGATCGATTCTGGCTGGGGCTGTGGCCGGTCGGGGTGTGGATCGCGTGCGCGGCGGTCGGCCACCTGCTGCTGGAGCGGCGGCTGCCGGGGCGCGATCCGCTGCTGTTCCCGCTGGCGATGTTCCTGACCGGGTGGGGTCTGAACCTGATCGCGCGGCTGGTACCGTCGTACGCCTTCCGCCAGACATTGTGGATGGTGATCGGGCTGGCGGCGCTGCTGATCATCACGGCCCTGCCCGCCGATCTGCGCTGGCTGCGGCGCTATCGCTACACGTGGCTGATCGGCGGGCTGGCGCTGCTGGGGATCACGATCCTGATCGGGGAGAATCCATCGGGGGGCGGGCCGCGCCTGTGGCTGTGGCTGGGCCTGGAGCGCTTCTATTACCAGCCGTCGGAGCTGCTGAAGGTGGTGTTGGTGGCCTTCCTGGCGAGCTATTTCTCCGATCACCAGCCGTATATGCGGCTCGATACGGTGCGGCTGGGACCCTGGCGCGTGCCGTCGCCCGCGTTTATGGGGCCGGTGCTGTTGATGTGGGGCATCTGCGTCGTGGTGCTGGTCTGGCAGCGCGACCTGGGCACGGCGATGCTGTTCTTCGTCGTGTTCCTGATCATGCTCTATATCGCCAGCGGGCAGGCGGCGCTGCTGGCCGGGGGGCTGGTGCTGATCCTGGCGGCGGCGGTGGTCGCCTATCGCCTGTTCGACGTGGTGGCGCTGCGCGTCGATATCTGGTTGAATCCCTGGCCGACGGCGCAAGGGCAGGCCTATCAGATCGTCCAAAGCCTGCTGGCGATTGCCGAGGGCGGGCTGTTTGGCGAGGGGATCGGGCAGGGGCAGCCGGGGATCATCCCGGTGGCCCATTCCGATTTCGTGTTCGCCGTCATCGGTGAGGAATGGGGGCTGCTGGGCCTGTTCGCGGCGCTGGTGGCCCTGGGAACGCTGGTCGTGCGTGGGATGCGCGTCGCGGCGATCAGCCGGATGCCGTTCCGCACGCTGCTGGCCGCCGGGCTGAGCGCGATGCTGGGCGTGCAGGCGGTGATGATCATGGGTGGCGTGCTGAAACTGGTCCCGCTGACCGGCGTCACGCTGCCGTTTGTGAGCTATGGCGGCAGCTCGCTGCTGACAAGTTTCGTCATTTTAGGATTGCTGCTGGTGGTGAGTGGCAAAGAGAAGAACGGATGACGCGAGAAGTAAACCGGGTCACGAAGGTGGTGCTGGCGGCGTTTGCTGTGATCGCGCTGAGCAGCCTGTTCTGGACGGTGTTTCAGGCCGACAGCATGGTCGCGCGGCCCGACAACGCGCGCAACGTGATCGACGAGCAGCGCATCCGGCGCGGCGCGATCTACGATCAGGACGGGGCGCGGCTGGCCTACAGCGAGGCGAACGAGGCCGGGTTGATGGAGCGTGTCTACCCGGAGCCGGCGGCGGTCGGGGCGGTGGGCTATTACAGCTTCCAGTATGGCGTGGCGGGCATCGAAGCCGCCTATAACGCCGAGCTGCGCGGCGACGGACTGCGCGATTTATGGGAAGAGATTCTGGATAACACCCTGCACCTGCCGCAGATCGGCGTGGACGTGCGCGCGACGCTTGATCTGGATGCGCAGCGGGCGGCGGCGGCAGCCCTGGACGGCCACAGCGGGGCGGCGGTGGTGGTGCATGTGCCGTCCGGGCGGGTGATCGCGCTGGCGAGCAGCCCCAGCTATGACCCCAACCGGCTCGATGCTGACTGGCGGGCGCTGACGCGCGACCAGGAAACGTCGCCGCTGCTTAACCGCGTGACCGCCGGACTCTACCAGCCGGGCGGGGCGCTGCAATCGGTCATGCTGGCCGCGATTCTGGCGACGTATCCCGACCTGGACGAGGCGGGCGGGTTCGTGCTCAACAGCGAGATCGCGGACGCGCAGACGCCGGTTGTGGTGGGCGATGTCGTGCTGGCGTGCCTGCCGGAGACGCCCAACCGCGCCCTGACGCTGGCCGAGGCATATGCCTTTGGCTGCCCCGCGCCGTTCGTGCAGGCGCTCAGCCCCACGCTGACGCCGGAGCGCATCTGGGAGCGGTTTCAGGTGGTGGGCCTGCTCGACCCGCCGCAGTTGGCCGGATTCACCCCGGCGGTGGGATCGCTGCCGGAGCTGCTGACCGGGGCGACCGCGCCGGACGTGCTGCGCGCCGCCGTGACCGGCCAGGGCGATCTGACCGTCACGCCGCTGCAAATGGTCCAGATCGTGGCGGCGATTGCCAACCAGGGGAACGCCGTGCCGCTGCACCTGGTGGACGCGATCCGCCCGCCGGATTCCGGCGACTGGCAGCCGCTCGACATCCCCGAACGCGGGCCGGCGCTGCTGCGGGCCGATGTCGCGGCGGCGGTGCGGCTGACGATGCTCCAGGCGGCGGCGCAAAGCCCGTATGTGCAGCAGGCGGCGCGCGGGGCGCTCGTGCTCTATGGGCACAGCGCGATCGCCTATGCCGGGCCGGACAAAACGCCGTATGCGTGGTTCGTCGGCTTCGTGGACCAGACCCAGGGCGAGCAGCAGGCCGCGCTGGCGATCGTGGTCGTGGTCGAGAATGAGTCCGATCCGGGTGTGGCGGCTACCATCGCGGGCGATACGCTGGCGGCGGCGGCTTCCGAAGGCAGTGAATAAGAGCTTCAGACTTTAGATCAGGGGAAAAATCAATTATGCAGCAGTCGAGCAAAAAGGCATTTGGGATCATCCTGGCGTTCGGGCTGATGCTGGGCTTCGCGCCGGGCTGTGCCCCGGCGGAGTCCGGCGCGCGACAGGACGGCTGCGGGGGCGGAGCGACGCCGATCCACGCGATCCAGGGGAACGGCGAGCGGACGCCGCTTGCCAACGAGCGGCACGTGATCGAGGGTGTCGTCGTGGGCGACTATCAGAACACCCAGTTCGAGTTCGGCGGGTTCTTCGTGCAGGAAGAGGACGCCGACACCGACGGCGATCCGGGCACGTCCGAGGCGATCTTCGTCTACGACAACGGCTTCGGGGTCGAGGTGCAGCCGGGCGACGTGGTGCGCGTCGAAGGGTCGGTGCTGGAGTTTGCCACCGATGGCGCGCCGCTGACCGAGCTGCGCCGTATCCAGAGCTTGACGGTGTGCTCCCGTGGCGCGGCGGTGACGCCGGTCGAGGTGACGCTGCCCATGACCGATCTCTCCGACTGGGAGCGCTACGAGGGGATGCTGGTCACGCTGCCGCAAACGCTGACCGCGACCGAAGTGTATAACCTGGGGCGCTATGGCGAGGTTGTGCTGACCGAGGGCGGGCGACTGTTCGTCGGGACCCAGATCGCGGAGCCGGGCACCGCCGCGAACCGGATCGGGCTGACCAACGGCCTGCGCACGATCATTCTCGACGACGCCAGCGACGCCCAGAATATCGACCCGACGCGCTACCCCGCGCAGGGCTTGAGCGCGGCGAACACGCTGCGGGCGGGCGATACCGTCACCGGGCTGACCGGCGTGCTCGACCAGCGCTACGGCACCTACCGCATCCAGCCGGTGGGGCCGGTGAACTTCACGCCGGGGAATCCACGCCCCGCGCAGCCGGAAGCGGTCGGCGGCGATGTGCGGGTCGCCACCTTTAACGTGCTCAACTATTTCAACGGCAACGGGCAGGGCGGCGGCTTCCCGACCGAGCGCGGCGCGGATACGTCCGACGAGTGGGAGCGCCAGCGCGCCAAGCTGATCAGCGCGCTCACGGCGCTGGATGCCGACGTGATCGGCCTGCTGGAGATCGAGAACGATGGCAGCGGCGCGGACAGCGCGCTCGCCGACCTGGTGCGCGGGCTGAACGAGGCCGGGACCGCCGGGACGTATGCCTACGTGAGCGATCCTGCTGGCTGGCGGCTGCCCGGCGACGGCGCGGACGCGATCAAGGTGGCGCTGATCTATCGCCCGGCGGCGGTCGTGCCGGTGGGTGACCCGGCGACGACGTTCGAAGCGCCCTTCGGCCAGCGCCGCCCGCCGATCGCGCAGACCTTCGAGGACGCGGCGCGCGGCGAGCGTTTCACCATCACCGTGAATCACTTCAAGTCCAAAGGCTGCGACGGTGCGCGCGGGGCGGACTCCGATCAGGGTGACGGGCAGGACTGCTTCAACGCTGAGCGCGTGCAGGCGGCTGAGGCGCTGCTGGCGTGGCTGGCGACCGACCCGACCGGTAGCGGCGATCCCGATGTGCTGATCGTGGGCGACCTGAACAGCTACGCGCAGGAAGACCCGATCAGCCGGCTGCGGGCGGGCGGGTATACCAACCTGGTCGCGCAGTTCGCCGGTGAGAACGCCTACTCGTACATCTACTTCGGCGAGGCGGGCACGCTCGACTATGCGCTGGCGAGCAGCACATTGGCCCCGCAGGTGGTGGGCGCGGCGGTGTGGCACATCAATGCCGACGAGCCGCCCGCGCTCGACTACAACGTCGAGTATAAGACGCCGGGGCAGGTGACGTCGTTCTACCGCCCGGACCCGTTCCGCTCGTCCGATCACGACCCGCTGATCGTAGGGCTGGACCTGGGCGGATAGGCGCGGCCCAACACGATGACCGGCACGGCCCGCCAGCGATATCCCGGCGGGCCGTGTGACTTTGGTCGGATAGACACTCCCGACTTTTGGTGGGCGTGCCGGGCGGCGTCCGGGCGCATAATAGAGGGTATGGTACTGGGATTCTCAGGCTGCCTGCGGTGCGGCGGCCCGTATTTCATGGAGAGAAGATTTCAGATGGACGTTATGCTGAAACACAATCCGGCGTTTTCGCTGGCCGTCGTGCGGCTGGGCGCGAGCGAGGCGATCAAGGTCGAGCCGGGCGCGATGGTCGGGCACAGCAGCGGTATAACGGTCGAGACGAAGTCGGAAGGCGGCTTCATGGGCGGCCTGAAGCGCATGGTCGGCGGCGAGAGCTTCTTCCAGAACACCTATCAGGCCCCGGCCCAGGGCGGCGAGATTTCGCTGGCCCCGGCGCTGCCCGGCGATATGGTCGTACTGGAGATCGGCGGCGATGAGATGCTGCTGCAAAGCGGCGCGTATGTCGCCAGCGAAACCTCGATCACGGTCGATACCAAGTGGGGCGGGGCGAAGGGCTTCTTCGGCAGCCGCAGCCTGATTCTGCTGCGCGTGGGCGGGCGCGGGAAGGTGGTCGCGGCATGCTATGGCGCGCTGGAAGAGCGCGTGCTGGCGGCAGGCGAGACGTACACCATCGACACCGGGCATATCGTGGCCTTCGATGCCGATATGGGCTTTGAGGTGCGGCGCGTCGGCGGGTGGAAATCGACCCTGCTCAGCGGCGAGGGCTTCGTCTGCGACCTGACGGGGCCGGGGCGGGTGCTGCTGCAAACGCGCTCGGAAGAGTCGTTCCTCGGCTGGCTGCTCCCCAAGCTGCCCGACCGTAAATCGAACTAACGCGGGGTAGGCTTGCGGGCGCGGGTGCCCCCCATCCTAAGTCCTTCCCCACACGGTGGGAAGGACTTTAAACCTGCCATCGTGCTCCCCTTCCCTCCGCGACAGTGTGGGGGAAGGGGCCGGGGGATGGGGGGAATAATCCAGCGCTGCGCCCAAAATGATGTATACCAATCAGGGGCGTATCGCAGTATTGCAATACGCCCCTACAGGTGTAACACATGGTCCTCTGGTGTCTGTGGCGCGGCTCAGGGAGTCGAGCCGACGTGCCCGGCAGCATAGCGGCTGAGGCTGCGCAGGCGCGCGGCGTTGTCGTCCTGGCCGTTATCTTCCAGGTCCTGCGCGATGGCGTCCATCAACTGGATCAGCTCCGGGCCGAACTGCGCGCCGCGCGCATCGATCAGGCCGTGGGCCTCGGCCTCGCTCGGCGCGGACATCAGATCGTTGATGAAGCGAATCTCGGCGGGCGCGTTCTCGCGCAGAATTTCCATTGTGCGCTGCAAGACCTGTGCCAGCCGCTCGACGGTTTCCTTGTCGCCGCGCTGTTGGGCCGCCTGAAGATTGGCCTGCAGCACTGCCAGGAAGGTATCGTCGATCTCGTCCAGCCGGGGGCGGATCGCGGCGTCGATGTCCTCGCTGTTGAGGATGACACGCAGCGTATTGGCGGCGCGCTGGAGCACGGCCTGTGTCTGCTGGTCGAGCACGCTGGTCAGTTCCAGCAGGCGCTCACGCAGGTCGATAAGCTGCTCGCGCTCCTCACCGTCGGCACGCTCGACGCGCTCGGTTAACTCCTGGAAGAAGCCGTAATCCATCGCGGGGCGTATCAGCCCGACCAACGCCTGCAAGTGCTCTTCATCCCCCACATAGCTCAGCACCAGGTCCATAAAGCTTTCCCGCGTGATCTGGTCGCCCAGGCTCTGAAGCTGCTCGGCGACTTCCTGCACGATCGCTTCCTGCTCGGCGGCGGCATCCATCATGCTCTGGCCGACGGCGGTGTTTTGTAGCAGGAAGTTATAGAGCGCGACCAGCCCTTCGGCCATCCCCCCGTGCCCGCTTTCGGCGGCGCTCTCGGCGGTGGCCAGGAGCATCTGGAAGAACTCCTGATCGATGTGCGCGTCCTGCTCGGCGACCATCTGCGGCCACTGGTCGGGGCTGACCTGCAGGAACATCTCCATCACGCGCATTTTCTCGCGCTGGGCCTCGCGTATCTCGGCGGTGATGCCGTCCGCTTCCAGGATGGTATCGATCATGCCGGGCAAGGTGAGGGCCTGGCGGGGCTGGAGCAGGTAGCCTTTGAACTGGCCCTGCGGGATATTCTGGGTGACGCGGCGCGTCAGGTCCCCGATCAGGCGCTCGCGCTCGTTCGTCGGCAGGTTTAGCTCCATCGGCACATAGATCAGGAGCAGTTCTTTGGCGGGATCGTGGTAGACCAGGGGCGTGCCGACGGCCATCGTGAAGCCGCAGTTGGGGCACGTCACCTGGTTGAGCCGCCCGGACAGAAAGCGGGCTTTGGCCTGCGGGTCCTGACCGACATCGACCACCTGCTCGATCACGGCGGTAAACGGCTGTTGGCAGCGGGGGCAGGTCAGGGTTGATCTGGCAACTTGGGACATAAGAGCATACTCCTGGGAATGCTTAATCATCAGCAGGCTGATGTGATCATATAAACTGGCGAAGTGTACCGTATGCCCGCCCACTAGGCGACTGCATGGCTAGATTATCGCACGAGTGCCGGAGAATTGGCGGGGCTGCGGGCCGGGTCAGGCGTCGCGCGGCAGGGTGAAGCTGAAGGTTGCGCCGCCGGTGGGGTTATTGCTGGCCCAAATCTTGCCGCCGTGCGCCTGGATGACGGCGTGCGCCAGGTAGAGGCCCAGGCCGGTGCCCTGGATGCTGTTGGTCAAGCCGCTGCCGATGCGGTAGAAGCGCTCGAAGACGCGCTCTAGCTCGTCGGGCGGCAGGCCGCGCCCCTGGTCGCTGACGGAGACGCGCACCCAGCGATCGTCATAATTGCCGCGAATCACGATCTCGCCGCCGTTGGGCGAATATTTGATCGCGTTGCTGAGCAGGTTGTCGAGCACCTGGCGCAGGCGGGTTGAGTCGCCGGTCACGATGGGGAAGTCGGGCGGGAACTCGGCGCGCAGTGTATGCCGCTCGGTCTGCGTCTGGAAACGCTCAATCGACTGGGCGGCGATGCGCGGCAGGCTCACATCGTCAACGGTCAGCTCCATGCCCTCGGCTTGCAGCTTGGACGCCGCGAGCAGGTTCTCGATCAGCTCGGCCAGCCGGTCGGCCTCTTCTTCGATGACCGTCAGGCCGTTGAGAATCGTGGCGCGATCCCAGTCGGCGTCCTCGCGGCTGAGCGTGTCGGCATAGCCTTTGATCAGCGCGACCGGCGTCTTTAGCTCGTGCGAGATGATCGAGATGAAGGTCGATTTAAGCTGTTCGGCCTGGCGAAAGTGCGTGATATCGCGCACGTTGGCGATGATGTTTTGCAGCTCGCCGGTGGTGCGGCGCAGCGGGGCATAGGTGATCCCGACGCTGATCGTGCTGCCATCGAGCCGTTCCAGATCGCCCTCGACATACAGCGTGTCGGGCGGCGTTTCGTCGCCATCGGTGGGCGGGTGGTTGGGCCAGCCCTGCGCAATCGCTTCTGCCAGCCCGATGCCGATCGAGCGCTGCTTCCAGCGGATGACGACGTCATGCTCGTGCCCCTGGGCCTGCTCGGACTGCCAGCCCGTGATCCGGCTGAGCGCGCGATTCCAGCGCTCGACGCGCAGATCGCCATCCAGGATCATCACGCCATCGGCGCTGTGATCGAGGATCGCGGCGAGGCGCTGGCGCTCCTGGTTGGCGAACTCGTACATGCGCGCGTTGTGCACCGCGATCGCGGCCTGATCGGCGAAGCTTTGCAGCAGGCGGTGATCGTTCTCGGTTGGCGTGCCGGCATACGAGCGGAAGATGAACAGGATGCCAAGCATATCACTGCCGATCACCATCGGCAGCGCGACGACCTGCCGCAGGTTGAGATCGACGGCGCGCGCGGCCTTGCGCATCCGGTGGTGCAGCAGCGTGACGTCGATTGAATCCGCGCCGGTGGGGCTGAGGTCTTGCAGCAGCGGGTCGAAGAGATGCGCCTGCTCGACCTGGATGCCGATCACGGCGCGGGTGCGAAAGTGATCGCCCTCGCGCAGCGCGATGATCCCCACCTCGCCGGAGAGCATCGAGGTAGCGGCCTGGAGAATCATCCGCAACACCTCGCCCAGGTCGAGCTGGGCGGTGAGGGCGCGGCTGATATTCAGCAGGTAGTCGCGCTGGCGCACACGGTAATCAGGTAGCAGGAACATAGTCGTCATTGTAGCACGCCGCGCCAGCCGCCTGAAAGGTGCTGGCGGATTTCTAGTGGAGATTTTGCGTTCTTCTTGCGCGTTTCTTATACAAGAAATTAGGGAAAAATTCGGTAATCCATAAATGGTGAGGGGTTATAATTAATAATTAATAGGAATCAACGGTTTATGTGCATAGTGCGCTCTCACTACGAGGATGTAATTGCGACTTTCAACTGCAACTGCACCAGTTCAAATCAACTGGGCGATCCTGCCCATTCTCGCCCTGTCACTTATTGTGTTCGTGGGAGTGCTTAGTCAGATTTACCCGGTCGGGGTGGATTGGGAAGAGAGCTATCATGCCGCGTTCCGTCACTTCCGCGATCCTTATACACACTCAGATTTCGCGGGGATCCCCTGGCTGTTAGCGCTTCCCCATGCGCTGTTGCCGCTGGAAGTCGGCAACGCGATCAACTTCATACTACATATTTTGCTGCTCGGTGCGATCATCTGGAAGTATCGGGGCGGCTGGCAGGCGGTGCTGCTCACTTTCACATCCCCGTTGTTTCTCGATCTGGCAAGGACAAATAATGTAGACTGGGTGCCCGCTCTGGCGTTTCTGCTGCCGCCGGAGTGGGGGCTGGTGCTGCTGGCCGCCAAGCCGCAGACGCTCGGCTGTGCCGCGTTGATCTGGTGGAAGCGGCAGAAGTACAGCCTGCGGATGCTCGTGCCGCTGATCGTGGTGGTGGCGCTGTCGTTTGCGATCTGGGGCTGGTGGCCGGGCAAGATAGGCATGGCTGAAGGCGACGACATCCGTCAGGCGGCCTGGAACTTTGCGCCCTGGCCCTTTGCGATCCCGTTGGGCCTCTATCTGCTGGTGCAAGCCTATAAAGCGGACGACGAGATCATGGCAGCCGCAGCCACGCCGTTTCTGGTGCCATACTTCGCTCCCTACAGCCTTGTGCCGCTGCTGGCGCTGCTGTCCAGTCGGCATCGCAAGGCGGCGTTGTACCTCTATTTCGCCTTCTGGTTCTTTTTCATTGTGGAGGGCCGCCGGGTCGGGATGCTGGCATAGTGCCGCGCCGGTCAGGCAGGGAACGGGGCGAGCACTGATCCCGCTCGCCCCGGTTGATATGCCGGTGGGGTTAGACGCCCAGATAGTCTTCTTCGGCGCGCGAAATGACGCGCTCCAGGATCAGCAGCGCCTCGTCGATCAACGGCTGCTCGATGTTCAGCGGCGGGATCAGGCGGAGAGCATTTGTTCCGCAGCCGAGCAGCAGCAGGTTTTCTTCGAAGGCATAATCCACAATCGCGTTGCGCAGCCTGGCATTGGGCACACGGGTCTGGCGGTCTTTCACGAACTCGACGCCGATCATCAGGCCCTTGCCGCGCACCTGGCCGATGCTGGGATGGCGCTCGGCCATCTCGTTGAGCCGGCCCATCATGTATTCGCCCATGCGCGCTGCGTTGTCGATCAGCCCGTTCTTCAGCAGATCGAAGGTCGCGATCCCGGCGGCGCAGCTCACCGGGTTGCCGCCAAACGTGCTGGCGTGCGCCCCCGGTGCCCAGGTCCTCATGATCTCGCGGCGGGCGATGATCGCGCCGAGCGGCATCCCGCTGGCGATGCCCTTGGCCGTGCAGACGATGTCCGGCTGGACATTCCAGTGATTGACGCCCCACCATGTGCCGGTGCGCCCCATGCCGGTCTGGACCTCGTCCACGATTAACAGCATCTCGTACTTGTCGCACAGGCGGCGCAGCGCCGGCAGGAAGCCATCGGGCGGCACAACGTAACCGCCTTCGCCCTGGATCGGCTCGACCAGGATGCCGGCAACCTCTTTGGCCGGGACGATAGTCTGGAAGATGGTGTTCTCGATGTAATCGACGATGCGCTCGCCGTAGTCGGTGAAGCCTTCCATGTTCAGGATCGGGCGGTAGGGATCGGGGTAGGGCACGTGGCTGACGCCCGGCACCAGCGGGAAGAAGTCCTCGCGCTGGACGTATTTGCTGGCGGTGAAGCTGAGCGCGCCCATTGTGCGTCCGTGAAACGAGCGCAGGAAGGCGATGAAGCGCGGGCGCTCGGTGTAATAGCGGGCCAGCTTGGCGGCGGCTTCGACCGCCTCGGCCCCGCTGTTACCGAAGAACACCATCGCCTCGCCGTCGAAGGGCGCAACCGAGCACAGGCGCTCGGCCAGCTCGACCTGGGGCTGGTAATAAAAATCGGTCCCCGACATATGGATGAAACGCTCGGCCTGCTCTTGAATGGCCTTGACAACGGCGGGGTGGGCGTGGCCGGTCGAGGTGACGGCGATGCCGGTCGTGAAGTCGAGGAAGCGGTTGCCGTCCACATCCCAGACGTGTGCGCCTTCACCGCGCTCCATGACCAGAGGATAGCCACGTGTGTACGAAGGTGAAATGACTGCGGCGTCACGTTCGATCAGGGCTTTTGCCTTGGGCCCGGGCAGCAGTCGGGTCGGGGTGGTCATACAGCATTTCTCCTAAAAAGATAATCCAGCATAGATTCAAAACGCTCGCACCAGCGGTTGTCCCAGGCGAGCGTGCGTAAAATATCTGGCTGAAGGGGGGACAACAAACCCTGGACAGAAGCGGCCAGCGTGGGCCAGTTTGTTGATATTGTCACAAATTATGCTCGCGACCGGGCGAAAAAGCAAAGCCGCCCGCCGCAGCTACTCCTGCTTCTCGAACCGGTAGCCGATCCCCAGCTCGTTGACGATGTAGATCGGCTCTTTAGGATTCGGCTCCAGCTTGCGCCGCAGATGCCAGATATAGACACGCAGATAGTCGATATCGTCGATGTACTCGAAGCCCCACACGTTTTCGAGCAGCTCGCGATAGGGCACGATGCGCGGCGCGGCATCGACCAGGTGCGCGATCAGGTTGAACTCGGTGGGAGTCAGGCGGACCGTCTCACCCTGGACCGCCACGCGGTGTTCGTCCAGGTTGACCGTCAGGTAGCTGTCGCTGTAGATCACGTCCTTTTTCATCATGGTGGGATCAGCGGCAGCCCGGCGCAGTGTGGAGCGGACCCGCGCCAGCAGGATATTCATCTGGACCGGCTTCACGATGTAGTCATCCGCGCCCATGTCCAGCCCTTTGATGATCTCTTCCGGCTCGTCGCGCGCGGTGAGCATGATCACCGGCACGTTGCTGACTTCGCGCACGCGCTGGCACACCGTCCAGCCGTCCATCGTGGGCATGTTGAGGTCAAGAATGATCAGGTCGGGATGCGTGTCGTACATCTGGCGCAGACCTTCCTGCCCGTCGTACGCCGCGACGACATCGAAACCATCCTGTTTCAGGGCGCTGGTCACGAGCTTGACGAGAATCTGATCGTCATCGATCACCAGCACGGTTGTCTTTTTGTTGTGGCTCATCGTATGTTCCCCCACGCGCGGCCCCCCGGCCCGCTCCATTCCCAGTAAATGACTCAACTAACGCTACAAATGGCTTCCGCCATGTGTCGTGACCAGTGCTGCCGCCCCCACGAGCGCGACATTATCACCCAGCGCCGCCGGCAGAATCGGGACGTGCTGCCAGTAAGCGCTGTCGAGCGTGAACTGGCGGATCGCGGCGCGCATCGGCTCGAACAGCAAATCGCCGGTGTGCGTGACGCCCCCGCCGACGACGACGATCTGTGGGTTGAACAGGTGCATCAGGCTGACGATGCCCAGCCCGACGATGCGTCCGGCGTTGGCGATCAGCTCGATGGCTAACGGATCGCCACCGGCGGCGGCAGTCCCGACCACTTTGGCGGTGATGGCCCTGTAATTGCCCCCTGCCAGGTCGAGGATGGTCGAATTTTCGCCGGCCTGAAGCCGCTCGACAGCCCGGCGGGCGATGGCGGGCCCCGCCGCCTCTTTTTCGAGCGTGGAAACGCGATCATCGGCCATGATGATCATATGCCCGGCTTCGGCTCCCAGGCCGTGCGTGCCCAGGACGAGGTGTCCATCGTCGATGATGCCGCTGCCGATGCCGGTGCTGACCGTCAGGTAGATCACATAACGGTAGCCGTAGGCCGCGCCGCGGGTGGCTTCGGCCAGGGCCGCGACGTTGGCGTCATTGCCGACATAGGTCGTAAAGCCGAAGCGATCCTCGATCAGCTTGCGCAGCGAGACGTTGTGCCAGCCGGGCAGGTTGGGCGGCGCGACGATCACGCCGGTATGCGGGTTGGTCGGCCCTGGCGCGGAGATGCCGATGCCCAACACGGTCGTCGGGTCCGCGGGCAGCACGCGTGCGATCACGTCCAGCAGGCGCTCGCAGACGCGTTCCTGTCCCTCGTGGGCCAGGGTCGGCTCAGCGACGCGATCGAGCATCTGGAGCTGGGCATCGAAGCGAGCCGCGCGCATCTGCGTGCCGCCCAGGTCCACGCCAATAACAAAATCAGTCATCTCAATGAACTCTCCAGTTTCGATTTATTCTAACATAAGAAGGTGAGTCGTGACAGTCAGCGACCTGGTAAGGCCAGGTTGGCGCTGGCACGCCGCCTGTCTTTTGTCCAGGGTGCCCGCCCCTGTTAGAATACGTCATGCTCAAATTACAGGCCAGTCGGCGGGCCATTCCGCTCAAATCTTACTGCAAACGTGCCAAGTGATAAAAACACCATGTCCAAAGTAACCCCCTCGCGCCAGCAGTATCTAGACTTTAAGCACCAGTTTCCCAACGCGATCGTGATGTTCCGCCTGGGTGACTTCTATGAGATGTTCGACGGGGACGCCGAAACCGCCGCGCGCGAGCTTGACCTGGTGCTGACCAGCCGCCCGGTGGCGAAGGGCGAGCGCGTGCCGATGTGCGGTGTGCCGCATCACGCCGTCGAGGGCTATATCGCCCGGCTGGTCGAGAAAGGCTATCACGTCGCGGTGATCGAGCAGGTGGGCAGCGAGCCGGTTGGTGGACTGACGCCGCGCGAGGTTTCACGCGTGATCACGCCCGGCACGGTCATGGAGCCGGGAATGCTGGCCGACACGCGCCACAATTACCTGCTGGCGCTGGCCCCCGAAGCGGACGCACAGGGCACCAGTTGGGCGGCGGTGGGGCTGGCCTATGTCGATATCAGTACCGGCGAGTTTGCTGCCGCGCAGATCGACGGCGAGAACGCGACCGTTGCCGTCGTCGAAGAGCTGGCCCGGCTGGAGCCGCGCGAGGTGCTGCTGCCCGCCAGTTGGAGCGAGCGCGGGGTCAGGCTGCCGGAAGGCATCCATCTCACGCCGCTGCCCGATTACCGCTTCGAGCACGGATTCGCGCGGCAGGCGCTGCTCGATCACTTCCAGGTTTCGACGCTGGCCGGATTTGGCCTGCAAGATAAGCCGCTGGGCGTGCGGGCGGCGGGCGCGATCCTGGCCTATGTGCAGGAGACGCAGCGCGGCGCGCTGGCCCAACTGGCGACGATTCGCAGCTACTCGACATCCAGCTTCATGACGCTGGACGCCGCCACGCGCCGCAACCTGGAACTCACCGAGACGATCCGCGAGGGGCGCAAGCGCGGCTCACTGCTGGATGTGCTCGACCGCACCGTGACGCCGATGGGCGCGCGCCTGCTGCGGACCTGGATGGGCCAGCCCTTGCTCGACCGTAAGCGCCTCGAAGGGCGGCTGGACGCGGTCGAAGCGCTGTTTGAGTCCGGCGCGACGCGGGCCGAGGTGCGCGAGTGCCTGCGCCCCGTGACCGACCTGGAGCGGCTGACCAACCGGCTGGTGGCCGGGCGGGCGGGTCCGCGCGACCTGTTGGGGCTGGCGAGCAGCCTGCGCGCCGTGCCGGAGCTGCGCCGGGCGATCGGGGAGATCGCGGCGCTGGCCCCGGTCTATGACGCGCTCGATCCGTGCGCGGAGCTGGTGGAGTTGATCGAGCGCGCGATCACCGACGATCCGCCCGCCACGACGAACACCCTGGGCACGATCCGCGGCGGTTTCTCGCCGGAGCTGGACAAGGTGAACGCCGACAGCCGCGACGCGCGCGAGTGGGTGGCGAACCTGGAGCCGGTCGAGCGCGAGCGGACCGGGATCAAGAGCCTGAAGGTCGGTTACAACAAGGTTTTCGGCTACTACCTGGAAGTCAGCCGGGCGAACAGCGAGCGCGTGCCGGACGACTACATCCGCAAGCAGACGCTGGTCAACGCCGAGCGCTATATCACGCCGGAACTGAAGGAGTATGAGGCGCTGATCCTCAACGCCGAGGAGCGCCTGCTGGAGATCGAGCAGCGTGTGTTCCGCGAGGTGTGCGATCAGGTCGCGGCGCGGGCGGCGGACCTGCTGCGCACGGCACGCGGGCTGGCGCACCTGGACGTGTTCACGTCGCTGGCCGAGGTCGCCGCGCGCGAAGGCTATGTGCGCCCGACGCTGACCGATGACGACGTCCTCGACATCCGCGCCGGGCGGCATCCCGTGGTCGAGCGGATGCTGCACGGCGAGCGCTTTGTCCCCAACGATACGCATTTCGACGCCGACGAGCGGCTGCACCTGATCACCGGGCCGAACATGGCGGGCAAGAGCACGATCATCCGCCAGGTGGCGCTGATCGTGCTGATGGCGCAGATCGGCAGCTTCGTCCCGGCGCGTGAGGCGACGATCGGGCTGGCCGACCGCATCTTCACGCGTATCGGCGCGCAGGACGAGATTCACGCCGGGCAGTCAACCTTCATGGTCGAGATGGTCGAACTGGCATTCATCCTGGCGCACGCCACGTCGCGCAGCCTGATCATCCTGGACGAGATCGGGCGCGGGACCAGCACCTATGACGGCATGGCGATTGCGCGGGCGGTGGTCGAATATCTGCATAACAATCCCCGGCTGGGCGCGCGGACGCTCTTCGCCACGCACTATCACGAGCTGACCGAGCTGTCGAATATCCTGCCGCGCGTGGCGAACTATAACGTCGCGGTGGCCGAAGAGGGCGACAGCGTTGTTTTTCTGCACCAACTCATGCCGGGCGGGGCCGACCGCTCGTATGGCGTGCACGTGGCGCAGTTGGCGGGCGTCCCGAAAGCCGTGACCAACCGCGCGGCGGAGATTCTGGAAGAGCTTGAGGCCGCCGGCAGCGACTTCACCATCAAGCCGCGTGCCGCGCCCGAAGGCCCGGTGCAGCTCTCGTTCTTCCAGTCCGATCCTGACCCGGTGATCAAATATCTGCGCGACCTGAAAGTGGACGAGCTTTCGCCGCTGGACGCGCTCACGCGGTTGTACGAATTGAAACGGCTGATCGACGACAAGCAGTAGAAGGGGGGCAGGGATGCGCATCGGGTTTGTGGCGACACGCCTGGCAGGGGTGGACGGCGTCAGCCTGGAAACGGCCAAATGGGTCGCGGTGCTGCGGCGCATGGGTCACGAGGCGTTTTACTGCGCGGGCGAGCTGGACGCCGACGGCCCGCCGGGGATGCTCGTGCCGGAGATGCATTTTCAGCATCCGATGGTGCAGGGCATCCAGCGCCGGGCTTTCGACGGCACCGCGATTCTGCCCGATCTGAACGCCGAAATTCAGCAGCAGGCGGACGGGCTGGCAAGCCGGCTGTATGCCTTCATCGAGGATTTCCGGCTGGACGTGCTGGTCGTGCAGAACGCGTCGGCCATCCCGATGCAGCTCCCGCTCGGCGTCGCGATCCATGACGTGATCGAGAAAACGCGCATCCCGGCCATCGCGCACCACCACGATTTCTACTGGGAGCGCGAGCGCTTCATGGTCAACCGTATCCCGCACGTGCTGCGCCACGCGTTCCCGGCGGTTTTGCCCTCGATCCAGCACGTCGTGATCAGCACGGTCATGCAGCGCGAGCTGGAAATTCGCTACGGCGTCGAGGCGACGTACATCCCGAATGTGTTCGACTTCGAGCACCCGCCCGCGCCACCGGACGAGTTTAGCCAGGGCTTCCGCGCCGATATGGGCTTTGGCGCAGACGACGTGATCTTCTTGCAGCCGACGCGCCTGATCGCGCGCAAGGGCATCGAGCGGGCGATTGAGCTGGTCGAGATGCTGGGCCAGCGCCGCCCCTACCGGCTGGTGATCACCGGCGAGAGCAGCGACGAGCCGGGGCCATATTTCGAGTGGCTGTTCGATCAGGCGGTGCGCTCACGCGTGCCGGTCTATTTCATCGGGGACCGGGTCGGCAGCCAGCGCGGCGAGGTCAACGGTGAGCGTATCTATGCGCTGTGGGACATCTATCCCCAGGCCGACATCGTGACGTACCTCAGCCGCTACGAGGGGTTCGGAAACGCGCTGATCGAAACGCTCTATTTCAAGCGGCCCCTGATCGCCAATACCTATATGCAATACCGCTCCGACATCAAACCGGCGGGGGTGCAGGCCATCGAGGTTAACGAGCTGGTGCGGCCCGGCACGGCGGTCGAGGTGCTGGACCTGCTGGACGATCCGGCCCGGATCGAGCGCATGGTTGAGCACAACTATCAGGTCGGGCTGGAGCATTTCTCGTATGCC
>JAAYCM010000126.1 GCA_012729765.1 Chloroflexota bacterium
CACGTCCAGCGCGACGGTGCCCACCGTCGGCGGCAGCTCGACTCGTCGCAGGCGGCGCACCAATGTCTCGAATTCGCCGGCGTCACCGGTCGCGAAGCTCCATGAGAAATAGACCGGCAGCAGGACCGGCGCATCGTCACCGGCATCGTCGTCCCAGGCATCCTGCGCGCTGCTCGCCACATCGACCGGCTGCCCCAGCCCGGCTTCGACCCCGCCGCGAAAGGCCGGCACGACACACGCCAGATAGTCGGTTTGAGGCTGCAGCAGGCGCGGGGCGGTCAGCCGCGCAATGAAAGCCTCCGGCATGCTGTCCAGCGCCTCGGCCGGATCGGCGGGCAGGCCGGCTGTCACGGTCGCCTGGACGTGGGCCCAGGCCCAGCTTTCCGCCAGGGAGGGGAGCTGTCCGCGCGTGGTGTCGAGAACCATCGGCATGTTGGCGGCACCGGGCAGCAGCGCTGCCTGCTGGCTTTCCACCACGACCAGCACCAGCCAGGGCCGCAGATGGTCGGATGCGCCCGCCGGCGTGAACAGCCACGGCAGGTCCGGCGTGCTGAACTCCACGAACGGGAAAAAGGCGTACTCGAAATCGCGCGTGCCATCGGTCGGCTCGGTGCGCACTACCTGCGCCCGCGAGAGGCCGACCACATCCCCCGGGCCGCGCAGCGTCAGTTGGTGACGCAGCGGCTCGCGGTTGAGGTAGACTGTCGCCGTGATCGCCGGGTCCGCGGCAGGTTGGGGGTTGGTCAATGCCTGGGCCAGACCGCGGCGCAGCCACGGGTAGAAATTGAGGTTGATCTCGCTCACAGCACAGACTCCCTATTCGACCGTATCCACTTCAGACAGGCGCACGACGCGCGCTGACGGGGTGCGCGCCGCGGCCGCCGCCACATCGTAGCGCGCGCCCTCCGCGAGCGTGATCACCGCGCCGGAGAATGCGTCGATCACGCTATAGCGCGGGCGGGCGACGCCAAACGTGATGTGGCTCGCGCGTGACGGGACCACGGTGAATTGCGCGGCGGCGTGCTGCGCGGCGGGCCCCCATCTCACAGGATTGACCAGCGCCCCGATGCCCAGCGGGCGGCGCGGTTGAGCGCCGCTGAGGTCCAGCTCTTCGTCGAAGACGAATTCCTTGTAGTCGAACAGGCTGTCGACGCGAGTCCCCGTCGAGACCCCGCTGCCCCCGAAGCGCACGCCGCAGGGCATCATCTCGAACGAAGGCGAGCTGAGCCTCTCGGCACGGCTCATCTTGATGTACTGGGCGCGGGCGAAATAATCCTCGACGGTTTCCGTTGCCTGGTAGCTGGTGACATCGCCGACCACCAACGCCGCCGAGTCGATCTCGAACAGGTCATGGCCGGTGATCACGGCGTTGCCGAAATGGTCGAGCTGTGTATCGAGCGGGGCGATGCCCTGGCGCACTTCGAGCATGGCATCCGGGCGCACCCGGTCGTCGTCCGTGATGTCAGCTCTCATCACCACCGCGTCACCGGGCACAGCCAGCGCCGACTCGCGCCACGCGCCAGGGAGCTGCAGGGCAGATGCCATTTCCCGGAACACGTCGACCGATCTGGCCTCGTCGCCCGATTCGCCAGCGCCGATCGTCGCTTCAATGGGAAGATTCACATCCAGGCCGAAGACGTCGAGGGTGGCGGTGCCGTTGATATACCAGGGCTTGGGTCCTTTCAGCGTGGCGGCCAGCATGACCGAGCCCAGCGTGCGCTTTTCCGTCTTGACGGAGATGTAAAACTCGACATCGGCGCGGAAGCTGAACGGCGAGAACTTGAGCAGCACGTCGAAGCCGACGCCCCCCTCGACGGTGTAGCCCAGCACGTCCGCATAGA
>JAAYCM010000127.1 GCA_012729765.1 Chloroflexota bacterium
AGATCGCCGCCCCGGTTCGCCGTACCGGTCGCAAGTTGGCACGCCACTGGAGCTTATTTCGGGAAGGCTGGACCTGGTATCTCAAGTCCAGCCCTCCTCTCCGAATTTAGTGTCGCCCCCTCAGCCCTCGTAAACGGGGCGAAGGGGAGCAGGGCGGCGGCAGTTTTCAAAGTCCCTCGCCCCGATGAGGGAGAGGGATTTAGGGTGAGGGGGGCAGGCGGCGGGAGCGACGTGGACGAGCAGGCGATTCTGGAAGGGTTCGTGTCCGTGCGGGCGGCGCTGAAAGCGGCCAGCCGGCCCATCGCGGCGATCACCATCCGGCGCGACAAGCACGACAAGGGGATCGCGTGGCTGGAGCACGAAGCCGCCCGCGCCGGGATCCCGGTCGAGCGTGTGGCCGCCGACGAGATCGACGCGCGGGCGCAGGGCAGCACACACGGCGGCGTGATCGCGCAGGTCGGGCCGCGCCGCTTCGTGCCGCTGGACGCGATCGGGCGTGACAGCCCGGCCCCGTTCGTTGCCATGCTCGACGGCGTCGAGGACCCGTACAACTTCGGGCAGGCGGTGCGCGCGCTCTATGCTGCCGGAGCGGACGGGCTGATCGTCCGGCCCCGCAACTGGCTTTCGGCGGCGGGTGTGGTGGCGCGGGCGTCGGCGGGCGCGTCGGAGTGGATTCCGACCGCCATCGCGGAGACGGCGCTGGATGCCGCCGATTATTTTCGCGGGCGCGGGCTGGCGGTGGCCTGCGCCGCAACTGAGGACGCGATCTCGATCTACGAGGCCGATCTCGCCGGGCCGCTGTTCGTGGTGATCGGCGGCGAGAAGCGGGGCATCACGCGCTCGTTTCTGGCCCAGGCCGATCTCCGGCTGGCGATCCCCTATGCCCGCGACTTCGACCAATCGCTCGGTACGACCGCCGCGACGGCGATCCTGGCGTTCGAGGTGATGCGCCAGCGTGCCGCCCGGCGTCAGGTGTAGGAGAGCAGGACATGCCACCCAACCGTAAACAAGGACCGCAAATCCGCTCCCACCGACCCCATATCCCCTCGATCGAAGCCGTCTATAAGGGCCGCCGGTTCCGCTCGCTGCTCGAAACGCGGTTCGTGGCCCAACTCGACCAGCGCGAGATCGCGTGGCAGTACGAGCCGGAGCGCATCGGCAGCGCGCGTTACCTGGTCGATTTCTACCTGCCGGACTACAAGTGCTGGGTCGAGGTCAAGGGCCGTTTCGACGGGCGTGAGAGCCTGGCGCTGCCGCTGGTGGCGATTGCTCTCAAGCGCGAGCGCGGCGAGCGGCTGTTCCTCTACCTGGAAAAAGAGCGCTACCTGGTGCGCCCGCGCGATTATCAGGCGCTCACCGACGAGGAATTCTGGGCCGCGCTGGTCACACCGCCGGATGACGGCGACGATCCGCTGGCGAAGCACGTCCGGCGGCGGCCCTTCCCCCGGCCCTGAGCGCTGGCGCGTGTCGGGCATTTTTACCCCCCCATCCCCCAGCCCCTTCCCCCACGCTGTCGCGGAGGGAAGGGGAGAGGCATGGCGGCTTATCAAGTCCTTCCCACCTCGTGGGGGAAAGATTTAGGATGGGGGGCAAGCTGGCTTCGTCGCTTCATTCAGCATTCCAAAGCGCCTAACAGTCTCTAGACTGGAGCAGGATCGATGCGTGTTTACCTGGTACGGCATGGCAAGGCGGCCAGAGAAGGCTATGCGACCGACGAGGCGCGCCCGCTGACCAAACGCGGGCGGGGCGACGCCGAACGGATCGCGGCGCAGGTCGCGCGAGCACAGATCGAGATTCAGCAGATCCGGCACAGCGGCGTGCTGCGCGCGCAGCAGACCGCCGACATCTTCGCGCAGGCGATCAGGCCGACGGGCGGGGTGGTGAGGGTCCCCGGCCTGCTGTGGGACGATCCGGTCGAGGCGTGGGTGCAAGCGCTGCCCGCTGAATCCGCGCCGGTGATGCTGGTGGGACATAACCCGTTTATGGAAGAGCTGGCGAGTCTGCTGCTGACCGGCAGCCCCGATGGCGCGCCGGTGCATTTCACCACGTCGGGCACGGCCTGCCTGGAATATATGGGCGGGCGGTGGGCGCTGCGCTGGATGCTGAACCCGGAGATCGTGCCCGGAAAAGAATAGGGGCCGCGCCGGAGTGACGCCGCCCCCGCTATAGTTCGTTCGGTTTACCAGCCGCCCTGGACCGGGGTGTGGATGCGCTGGCCCGCCGTGACGGGCGGTTGGTAGTGATCGACCGACAGCCCGTATGCTTCCGCGATCAGCTGGATCGGGTGGATCGCCTTTGCGCCGGTCAGCGCCGTGATCTGCCAGCGGCAGGTTTCGGTGTCGCACACCACCACGTCGCTGCCCGACCGGTAGACTTCCTGCGCGAGATCGTAGCCGACCGCCTCTGAGATTTCGCGCTTCTCCGCCTTATAGCCATACGTGCCCGCGATGCCGCAGCAGGCCGCGTCGATCTCCCAGGCGTGCAGGCCGGGGATCAGGTCCAGCACGTCGAGCGCGGGGCGGCCCATGCCGTGCGCCTTGAGCTGGCACGGCGCGTGATAGGGTATCTCGCGCTCGATTGGGCGAAAGTCGGTCGGCAGGCGTCCCTCGTGGTAGAGCTTGAGCAGGAACTCCATAAAGTCGTAGGTGTTCTCGGCCACCAGCACCGTGTCGGGATCGTGCAGGCCGAGCACGTGCTGGTAGTCGCCCTTGAGCGCGGTGATGCAGCTTGAGGATGTGCCCACGATCGGGATGCCGCGCCGCGCGTAGGAAACCAGCGACTCGATATTCTTGTGGGCATAGCGCCGCGCGCCGGGAAAATCGCCGTTGGACTGCGCCGGCAGCCCGCAGCAGGTCTGCGGTGGGACCTCGACATGCAGCCCGATATGCTCCAGGATGGCGACGGCCAGCTTGCCAAGATGCGGCTCGTAGGTGTTGGTCGAGCAGGCGTGGAAGTAGACCACGCGGTCGGCATCGCTGATAGGCTCCGGGCGTGGGTGCTGTTTGGTCTGCTTCTTCCACCAGCCCCGGAAGGTATAGCCCGCCCAGCCCGGCAGCGGGGCGCGCGCCGAGATTTTGAACAGCTTTTCCGCGATCAGGCGCAAAAAGCGCGTGCGCACGCCAAAATTGAGCAGCGGCGCAAAAGGCGTGCCCAGGCGGCCCCACAACTCGTTGCGGCTGAGGAACCAGTTACGCGGTGACATGCCGCGCGTCTCGACGATCAGGGCCTTGGCCTGCGTGTTGATCTCCATCACCTTGACGCCATGCGGGCAGACCAGGGTGCAGATGCCGCAGCCGGAGCAGTAATCGACCGAATTATCGGGCGACGGCTGGCCTGGCTCGCGCAGGCGTTGGGCCTGGGGGCCGACCGTCTTGGGGCCGGGGAAAAGCGGAGTCACCGCCGCATAGGGACAGGCCGCGGTGCAGATGTTGCACTTGACGCAGTGATCCGCTGTGAAAGGCGTTTGTTCCAGCAAGTCTAGCAAAAAGTGTTCGCTCATGATCGGCTGTCTTTACCGGGTAGTCTCTTGTGTGTCGAGTTGGAGCGCGGTCTGGACGGCTTTGTAGGCGGTTGCCAGCTCGATGCCTTCCGCGCAGCCGTCGGTGAGCGGGTTGAATCCGGCGAGCATCTGCCCGATCACGGCCACGTTCTCCAGGACCGGCTCGCCCGCCGCATTGAGCGGACGCATGGCCGGGTTGACGCGCACGCCGGTATCGCGGTGAATCGGGTGGCCGTGCTCAAACAGCAGGCGCTCGTGATACCAGTCCGCGCGGTCCTCGCCGGGGGGCGTGACCAGCGGCAGATCGAACAGCGGCTCCCACAGCCGCCCGGCGTCGTCACTCTTGATCCCGCCGTTATACAGGCCGCCCGTCGCCAGAATGAACTCGTCGGCATAGAAGGTGTTGATATGGCCGAGCGCCTCGACCTCAACGCTGAGGCAGCGCCCATTCTCGACGCGCGCCCGCACGACCGGGTGCCC
Source organism: Chloroflexota bacterium (assembly GCA_012729765.1). Classification (GTDB taxonomy): domain Bacteria; phylum Chloroflexota; class Anaerolineae; order Aggregatilineales; family Aggregatilineaceae; genus JAAYCM01. The sequence goes on from JAAYCM010000127.1 coordinate 3,980, forward strand.
GACCTGGACGCGCGCCCGCTGGTGCAGCATCCAGTGTGTCAGGCGGCGGCTCAGGCGGTGGCCCGGCATACTCGGCGGCAGTGTCGGGATTTCGAACACGGGCCGCCCGATCTGCTCGGCCATGCGCTGCACGGTGTCGTTGTGGTTGTCCTGGCCCAGCACCGCCGGGAATCCGACCAGGGCGGCGTCGCGGGCGTGCGGCTGGACCTGGCGCGCGATGGCTTCATAGAAGGCGGCGTTGTCGAAGCTCTGCGCAAGCTCGTTGGGCCAGGGGTCCCAGTACTGATCGACGCCCGGCAGCGTGACCCACAGCGCCCGCGCCTCGAAACCCTGCGCGCGCAGGTTATTCACGGCCATCTCCGGGTAGAAGTCGCGCCAGCCCGTGAAGCCGACCAACAGCACCGGCCCGCTGACATCGGTCAGGTCGCCGTAGGCCATCGCACGCGGGGCCATCGCCGGGCGCTGGATCGCGCCGAGGGCGGTCATCAGGCGCATGTTGTGGCCGTCCTTCTGCCGCCAGTCGTAAAACAGGCCGGCTTCCTCGGCCAGCGCGCGGAACTGCTCCAGCCCTTGCAGCATGGCGTCGGCCCCGGCCAGCCCATAGGGGTGCTCCGGATGCAGCACCGCGTGGCCGCGCACTTCCGCGATTACGTCGTCCTCGGCCCGGTCACACACGCTGATCCAGCCCGGCGCGACCTTCTGCTGGCCCCAGCCCATCGCGATCAGGCGCACCTTCGCGCCCGCCCGGATGGCGTGGCCTGCCGCCGCCAGCCCGGACAGCCCGGCCCCGATCACGATTACATCGGTGCGCCCGGTCCCCTGGGGATGTTTGCGCCCGTCGGCGTTGGCGTTATCCGGCATCGGCCTGCTCCTCGGCGTTGAGCGGCTGGATCAGGGCGTCCAGACCCAGCACGCGGCGGTAGATCAATTCGTCCAGGTAGAACTGGCGCAGTTGGTGGCCCCACAGCAGGGGATAGACACCCCGGAAGCGCTCCTCGACGAAATCAGCCAGCGCCCGCGTCCCGATTCCGTCCGGGTCGCCGCGCTGCTGCTGCAAGATTCCGGCGGCACGGTAGCCGCAGAAACCGGCCTGACACGGCCCCATGCCCAGCCGCAGATCGCGCCGCAGATCGTCCAGCGCGACGGGCTGATCGCCGTAAGCCTCGATCGCGGCTTCAAGCTGCGGGCGGCTGACGATCTCGCACTCGCAGATCAACTGGCCGCCGCGCTCGCCGTGTTCCAGCTTGTGCAGCCGGTGGGGCAGCTCGTGATAGCGTCGCGGCTCCTCGACCGGCAGCGGCTCGTCGGCGGTGGTGCAGGGGATCGTCTTGCCCAACTGCTGCAAGACGACATCGACCGCGTGCTCGGCCATCAGGCGGCAGGTGGTGAGCTTGCCCCCGACGACCGTAATCAGCCCGCGCAGATTGTCGCGTTTGGCGTGATCGATCACCGCGAACTGGCGCGACACCTCGTGATCGTTGGCGGCTTCCTGGCCGCGATCTTCGGGCGGCACATAGAGCGGGCGCACCCCGGCCCAGGCACGCAGCGCGCGGCCTTCGCGGATGCCGGGGATGACCGGCTCGGCCTCGGCCAGCATCTTGCTGACCTCCCACAATTCGATATGGATGTCGGCGGGATCCTCGGTGTCGATCGAGGTTGTGCCGAGCACGCATACCGTCCCGACCGGGACGAAGATGTCGCCATCCGAGGGCGGACGCAGCCGGTTGACGATGGTGTGAATGTAGCGGGTGTTCATCGCAACCATCGTGCCGCGATTGAGCTTGATCTGCACGTCCAGCCCGGCCTGGTGGGCGACCACGCCCGCCCAGGGACCTGCCGCGTTGAGCACGCAGGCGGCGTGCACGGTGCGCTGCGCGCCGGTGCGCGTGTCTTCCAGCTCCGCCCCGACCACCGCGCCGCCTTCGACCAGCAGCCGCGTCACGCGCTGGTAGGTCCAGGCGTCGCTGCCCAGGTGGCGGGCCGCTTCGACAAAGGCGTGGATCAGGTCGAACGAGTCGCACGACGCGTCCGGGATGCGGTAGGCGGCGGTGATGCGCGGCGTGAGGGCCGGCTCGGCGGCGCGGACCTGCTCGGCGGTCAGGCGCTCGATCGGGATGCCCGCATGCGCACAGCCCGCGACCCACTTCGGCACGAAGTCGGCGGGATCGTCCGGCGTGGCGACGAACAACCCGCCGGTGTCCTCGATAGCAAACGGGGCGATACGGCGCAGCACCCGGTTTTCATCAATACATTCTTTGGCGGTGGCCGGGTCGGAGACGACATAGCGCCCGCCGGAGTGCAGCAGGCCGTGGTAGCGGCCCGATGTCCCGGTAGACAGGTCGTGCTGCTCGACCAGCAGCGCGCGCACCCCGCGACGTGCCAGATCGTAGAGGGCCGCTGCGCCGGTCGCGCCCCCGCCGATCACCAGCACCTCGACTGTTGTTGTGCTCAAGACTGTGCTCCTCTATTTATTATTCAAGTCAGCCATCTGGCCGAATTTTTAGCTGCCCCAAAGCCCCGCCCGGACAATAACGATAATCTCAATCATAGTTTCAGAGTCTAGCATAGGGTCAACCAGACGGTTAACCGTCGCTGCCGGAGCAGGGAGGTGTGGCTGAGAAGGGGGACGGTGCGGCGTCCGACGGCGGATCATTGCCAGCATAACACCGCCGCCCGGCATTCAATAGTTACAACTGTCACACCTTAATCGGCAAAAGGAACTCACGTCTAACCAAAAAGCCGGAGCAGTTTTTTGCCCCGGCCTGAATGCACTGACGATTGGTGCGGCTGGCGAATTAGATTTAGAACGCTGAGCGAGGCACAGCCACGCTTACCCCCCATCCTAAGTCCTTCCCCCACAAGGTGGGAAGGGGCCAGGGGATGGGGGGTAAAAATGCATCACACGCGCTAGACCAGCAGCCGCATCGGGTTTTCGAGCAGCGTCTTGAACGCCTGCATGAACTCGGCGGCTTCTGCGCCGTCGCTGACCCGGTGATCGACGCTGATCGTAACCTTCATGCGCGAGCGCACCTCGATCTGGTCGTCGTCCATCACAACCGGCACCTTCATCGCCGAGCCGACCGCCAGAATCCCGGCTTCGGGCGGGTTGATGATCGCCAGGAAATGCTCGACATCGTAGGGGCCGAGGTTGCTGACGGTAAACGTGCTGCCTTCCACGTCGTCGGTCCGGACCTTACCCTCACGCGCGCGAGTGATCATGTCGCGGTTTTGGGCGGCCATCGTGCCGAGCGCCGTTTTGTCGGCGTCGCGCGCGACAACGTTCATCAGCCCGCCGTTGGGCAGCGCGACCGCGATCCCGATGTGAATACGCTTGTTCCGCACCAGCTTGTCGCCGTAGAAGTGCGTGTTCAGGTTGGGGAACTGGCGCAGCGTGAGCGCGGTCGCCTTGACGATCAGATCGTTGACGCTGATCTTCTGCGCCTCGTCGGTGATGCTGGCGTTGAGCTGCTTGCGCAGTTTGAGCATCTTCGTCACGTCGATGTCGGAAGTGACATAGAAATGCGGGACCTGCTGCTTGCTCTCGACCATACGCGCGCCGATCCGCTGACGCAGGCGGCTGATGTCGATCACCTCGACATCCGGCCCGCTGGGGACCTCGCCAAAGCTTGGCACAGGCATCGCAGCCGGGGCCGCTGCTGCCGGACGCGCCTCAACCCGCCCGGCGGGAGCCGCGGGCGCGGGCGCGGCGGGTGCTGCACCGGGCTGGAACTCTTCGACGTCCTTCTTGACGATCCGCCCGTTGGGACCTGTGCCGCGCACCTGGCGCAGGTCGATCCCGCGCTCCTCGGCGATCCGGCGCGCGATCGGGCTGGCCCGCAGGCCGTCCGGCATCTCGCTGGCTTCGGGGCTGACCGGCGGCGCGGCTTCGGTTTCGCGGGCCGCGCCAGGCTCGCCCTGCGCATCGACGGCGACCGTCTCACCTTCGTGCACGTCCTGGGTGATGCCCGGCGCGCCTTCCGGCTCGGTGGTGGCGGCCTCGCGCGTTTCGTCAGCGGTGGTGGCCTGGGTGGTCGATTCGGCAGGCGTCACGCCCGACGGCCCGGCCTGCGCGCTGACGGGTGTGCCCGCGTCGCCATCGTCGGGGACCGCTTCGCCCGCTTCGCCCACATACGCGATCGGCGCGCCGACTGCGACTACCTGGCCCGGCTCGGCCAGCAGTTTCAACAGGGTGCCGCCCGCCTGCGCTTCGATCTCGATGGTCGCCTTGTCCGTTTCGATCTCGGCGATCACATCGCCTTTATTGATCTGATCGCCGACCTGCCTGGTCCAGTTAATCAGCGTCCCTTCGGCCATGTCGAAGCCCAGTTTGGGCATGGTGAGTTGTTCAGCCACCGAGAACCTCCTTCACGGCTGCCACGACCTTATCGGCGCTGGGCAGGGCCATCAGCTCCAGCTCGCGCGAGTAGGGCAGGGGAATGTCCATTGCCGAGACGCGCTTGATCGGGGCATCCATGTAATCAAACATGTGTTCCTGAAGCTGCGCCGAGATCTCCGCGCCGACATTGAAGTGCGGCAGGCTCTCTTCGACAATCACGCAGCGGTTGGTTTTCTTGAAGCTCTCGAAGACCGGCTCCAGGTCGAGCGGACGCAGCCAGCGCAGGTCGATGATCTCGACCTCGATGCCTTCTTTGGCAAGCTGCTCGGCGGCGGCCATCGACCACTCCAGGCCCTTCTGATAGGTGACGATGGTCACGTCGTCGCCCTGGCGCTTGACATCGGACTTGCCGATCGGCAGCGTGAAGTCGAGATCGTCGGGAACCGGGCTGCGGCGCTGGAGCATGGTGCTGTGCTCGACAAACAGGACCGGGTTATCGTCGCGGATCGCGGCCTTGAGCATCCCCTTGGCGTCGTAAGCCGTGCCGGGCACGGCCACATACAGGCCGGGGAAGTGGGCAAAGATCACTTCGGGCGCGTGCGAGTGCGTCGCGCCAAGCTGCTTGCCGCCGCCGGTCGTGGTACGAACCACCAGCGGCACGGTGAACTGGCCGTTGAACATGTAGCGGACCTTGGCAGCGTGGTTGATGATGGCGTCCAGGGCCAGGAAGGCGAAGTTGATCGTCATAATCTCGGCGACGGGACGCAGCCCGGCCATCGCGGCCCCGGTCGCGGCCCCGGCGATCACCATCTCGGCAATGGGGGTATCGCGCACGCGCTTTTCGCCAAATTCGTCCAGAAATCCGCGGGTGACGGCGTAGGTTCCCCCCCAGACGCCGACTTCTTCGCCCATAATGAAGACCCGCTCGTCGCGCCGCATTTCCTCGCGCAGAGCGGCGCTGAGCGCTTCACGGATAGTAATAGGTGTGTCTGCCATGCGTGCCCCTCTAGTCCACGTACACGTGACTGGTCAAATCTTCAAAGGTTGGGTCTGGGCTGTTCTGAGCGAACTCGACCGCCGCCTCGACCTCGTCCAACACTTCCTGATCGATGCTGTCCAGACGGGACCCGATGTTCTTGTACTTCTCGATCAGGTGGTTGCGGAAGCGCCCGATTGGGCCGGCTGCGCTGAATTCCTCGACCTCTTCCTTGGTGCGATAGCGCTGCGGGTCGCCCATGCTGTGGCCTTCCAGCCGGTAGGTCAGCGATTCAACCAGGATCGGACCCTTGGTGCGGGCGTGCTCAATCGCCTCGGAGATGCCGTCATACATGGCTATCACATCCATGCCGTCGAGCCGCGGGCCGACCGCCATACCGCGTCCATCGGGGCCGCAGCAGTAGGCCATCGCCTTCTGGACGATCTCCGTCGCGCCGCTGGCACGCGCCACCGACGTTCCCATACCATACTGGTTGTTTTCGACCAGCCAGACGACCGGCAGCTCCCAGACCGCGCTCAGGTTGAGCGACTCGTGGAAGTAGCCGATATTGGTCGCGCCGTCACCCATCAGGCACAGCACAACCTCGTCTTCTTCGTTGTACTTGGCTTTGAGCGCGATTCCGGCGGCCAGCGGCAAATGGCCGCCGACGATCCCGTAACCGCCCCAGAAGCGCAAATCCCGGTTGGCAAGATGCATCGAGCCACCCTTGCCGCCGCTCACTCCGGTTGCTTTGCCGAGCATCTCGGCCATGAGCGCATTCACATCGAGGCCGCGTGCCAGGGCGATGCCGTGATCGCGGTAAGCGGTGATGACGTGATCCTGTTCGCGCAAGGCCGCGACCGCCCCTACGCCAGTGGCTTCCTGGCCGATGTAGAGGTGCAAAAAGCCGCCGATCAACCCCTGTTGATACAGCTCGGCGCAGCGTTCCTCGAACCGCCGGATCAGGACCATCTGGCGGTACCAATCGAGCAGAGTTTCCTTGTTCGGTGCTGCCATACAACTCCCTCAGACAACATGAAGACGGGCGTTCGATCGACGCCCGTGTGGTGAAGAAAGCCCAGAGTGGCGATACAGTAGATTGTAGCTACGAGGTGGATACGTTGGCAAACCTGTATAAAACAGCAGTACAATGAAGCTGCATACTAAACTCTCGCATCAGCTTTGTGGCCGCTTAAGCACCTGGAAATGGATATATAACATGGCTACAACTCGCTATTATCATCCCGAATACCGCCAGGCAGAAGTGTCCGCGATCGTCGCAGCACTGGATCGCGGACAGTCCGTTTCCGTCATCGGGCCGCCCAGCGTGGGCAAGACCAATCTGCTGCGCTACCTGGACCAGGAACGCCTCTCAGCCACCGATCCGACCAGCCCCTGGCTGCGCTATGCCCCGCTCAGCCGCGAGCAGGGATCGATTGTGACGATCAATATCGATCCCAACGCGCTGCTGCCCTCGCTGCCACACGAAACCGGCGAGATCGCGGCCAGCGCGTGGCCCGGCTTCGAGCTGCTGATCCATCGCACGACGATCAAAACCCAGTTGTATCCGACCGTGCGCGCTCGCGGCGAGGCCAACGCGGAGCTGGCCGAGGAGATCGAACGGCTGCAAACCCGCTTCAACAGCGCGCATCCCGATGTCTCCGACTTCGAGGACCGGCTGCACGCGCATCTCGCGCTGCGCCATCTCGAAAGCCTGCTCGACTCTGCCCTGAGCAGCCGCCGCCTGCAAAACGCGCCGATCCGTATCGCCTACTTTATGGATGAGTTCGAGCGCTTCTTGCAGACGATGCCCAACTATTTCTTCGTGGCGCTGCGCAGCATCCGCGACCGCTTCAAGTATGAGGTGATGTTCGTGACCTTCACCCGCAACAGCCTGCCCTACCTGGCCGGGAACCGGGTGCAGGTGTTGGAGCCGTTCCTGGAGCTGTTCCACGACAACGCGGTCTATCTGCACCCCTTCGTCGATGACGATGCCTGGCGCATGATCGAACAGCTTGAGGAGAAAAGCGTCTCGCAGGACGATTACGCGCTGGGGCTGTTGATCCGCTCGACGGGGGGATTCGCGGGGCTGCTGCGCGCCGGGTTCAAGCACGTCGATAAGCTGGCGCATCTGCACGGCAGCGACTATCACCACGCGATCGATCTGGCCGCCAACCGGCTGAGCGCGGAGACGAACGTGCAGGCCGAATGTGAAACCCTGCTGCGCGGGCTGAACAGCGTCGAGATCGAGACGTTGTTTGGGGTGATGAATCGCAAGACGGAGCTTGATCCACACACCATCCGCGAGCTGCTGAACAAGTCGCTGCTGCGCCAGGACTCCAGCCCGGCGGGGGTGTGCGTGGTCCCGCCGGTGCTGGCGGCTTATATCCGCAACCACCCGTCGCCGCCCAAACCCAGGCCGCCGGCCCCGCCCGCGACACTGCCGGAGAACTAGGGCGGTGTCCGGCGCGCACGAGTTTTCAGACTCAGCCGGTGTGGATGCGGCGTTTTGGGCGATGGCCGATCGCTTGCTGGCCACCAGCCGGATCGTGATCGACCGGCCCAGGGGTACGCCGCACCCGCGCTACCCGGCGCTGATTTATCCGTTGGATTACGGGTACCTGGAAGAGACACAGGCAATGGACGGCGGCGGGATCGATGTCTGGGTGGGGACGACGAACAGCGGGCGGATCGAGGCGCTGGTGTGCACGCTCGATCTGCTCAAGCGCGATGCCGAGGTCAAACTGCTGATCGGCTGTTCGGAGCACGAACAGCAGATCGTCCTGCGCTTCGCGAACAACAGCGGGCTTCAGCGCGGGCTGCTGATTCCACGAAGCGCAGGGTAGAGGATGCTCCCGCCCCTTCCCCCACGTTTCACGGAGGGAAGGGGAGAATATCGATGACGTTTCTCAAGTCCCGCCCTCCTTGTGGGGGAGGGATTTAGGGCGGGGGGGCAGATGGAACTGTCAGCTTCAGCTTTCTGAAGCGCATAACACGTCCCAGGGCTATTTATCGGCGCGGCGGCTGCGCTTGCGATCGCGCCGCAGGTCCATCGGGTCCTGGGGCCGGTTAGAAGCCGGGCGCGTATTCTGCGCCTGGTCGGTGGCTTCTGGCGGGCGGTTGGATGCGGCGTCGGCCCCCGTCCCGGCGGTATTGGTGTCGTGCTGTTCCTCGCTGCCGATGCTGTGCTCGATGGTCTGGTCCATCTCGAAGCGCTGGCGCGCCCAGTCGGTGACCGTCTCAGTCGTGTCGAAGCGGAACAGCGACGGGTCCAGCTCCGGCTCGTACTGGTAGTTCTCGACCGGCTCCGGCTCGGCGGCGCTGCGCTGCATGATGTAGAACAACTGGAACGCCTCGCTGTAGGGCAGGTCCAGCTCGCGGGCCAGGTCCTTCAGGTCGCGCACCAGATCGGCTTCCTCGCGTAGGCGAGTCGCACGCCGGAACAGGTCGTCGTAGGCTTCCTTGACGCGCTGCGGTGCCTGGACATAGACCGCAACGGGCCGGTGCACAATCGGGAACAGGCCGAGCGGGAGACAGACGCGCAGATCGTCTTCGATGGCGGCTTCGAGCGTGCGGGCGCTCGCCAGCAGGCGGTAATCGGAGAGCGGGCGCAGGCTGCCGACATAGCGGCGCGTTACATCGCGCAGGTTGCGCGAGAGCTGCGAGCGGAACTGCTCTGGCACGCGCAGCCGGCGCAGGCGGCCATACTGGTTCGGATCGGCCTGGGCGGGGTTGAAGTGCATCTCGGTCGAGATATGGATGTCCACGCGCAGGGCGCTGGAGTTGAGCACGTCCTCAACCACCTCTTCGACCAACAGCCGGTCGAACTCGACATAGTCGCGTGCCACCGTGCGCCAGCGCCAGGGCACGATCATCGGCCCCGGCCCGATATATTCGATGGTGTTGCCCTGGTTGTCCTCGACCACATAGTAATAGCCTTCGGGCACGGGCACAATCCATTTGCGGGTGTAGGGTGAGGCAAAATAGAAGAGGGCGATAAAGACGCCAAGCGCAATGACGAGCAAACCGAAGCGCGCCAGGAAGCAGGTCGATTCGCCAAAAAAAGATGCGAGCAGCCAAATAGCAGTTCCGGCCCCGATGGCGACTCCGCCGTAAATCCCGCCCCGAAGAATCTGCTGTCCCCACCATTCCATGCTGCTGAAGTACGCATGGTGGCGCGGCCCGGGGAAGTCGCGTTGGTTGCGGCCCGAGTAGCGCGGGCCTATTAATCCCGGGTTTGTCATAGTTCTCATTCCAGACCTCGTCAGGCTCTACAAAGAGAAACATAAATCATGCATCTCTTCTGCTCTCATTGTACACGGTTCTGAGCATTTTTGTGAACGTGTCAGATTAAAGTCTGAATAGAGTAGGAAATCAGCTAGAGGGCCAGGGGCGGGCGTCGGCGTGGCGTCAGGAAAGCACCCGGCAGCGCGGATCGCCTGATCCTTTTGGGCTACCATCCAGCCTGCAAGGGGCTATAATGGTGCGCCGGCAACCGGCTTTCGCACGCACTGAGGGGACAGCATGTCGGAAGGTACACTTCTGCGACGATCGCTGCCGGTCGCGCTGTTTTTCGCGCTGCTGAGTGCGATCGCGCTCTCACCGCTGATCTTTCACCTGAGCACGCAGGTGCTCGGCATCGACTACTTTCATTTCAACTGGAACTTCTGGTGGCTGCGGCACGCGCTGCAAAGCGGGCAGGACCCGTATTACACGCAGTGGGTGCTGGTGCCGTTTGAACACAATCTCGCGTTCCACTCGCTGACGCCGGCGTGGTTCCCCGTCTACCTGATCCTGGAGCCGCTGGCCGGATCGGTGGCGACGGTCAACCTGATTATGGGGCTGGCAGTAGCGCTGACCGGCTTCACGACCTGGTACTTTTTGCGGCGGCAGGGCAGCGGCGCGGTGCTGGCCCTGATCGGCGGGGTGGCGCTGGCGATCTCGCCCTACATGCGCAGCCACATCGTCGATACACACCTCAACCTGATCACGCTGTTCTGGATGCCGGTCGGGCTGCTGCTGTGGGATGCGGTCGTGGGCAGCCAGCGCCGCCAGCCGCGCGGGCTGCGGGCGGTGCTCTGGGCGCTGCTGACGGGCGCGACGCTGTGGGTGACCTGGCAGACCGATCTGGTGGTGCTGATCTGGGTGGCGGTGCTGCTCGGCCCGTATGCGCTGCTGACGCTGTTCGAGACGCGTGACGGGCGCGAACGGCTGCGGTTGGTGCTGCTCGGCGGGCTGGCGATCATCGTGACGTTGGTGCTGGCGTGGTTCCTGGGGCCGCTCCAACCGCTGCTCGCCTTCGACAGCGACTCCCTCACGCCGGTCAATTACACCATGATCCGCTGGTTCGCGCTGCCGCCGCAGATCTGGAAGCTGACGCCGGAGCTGGTCGAGCCGCAGGGCATGGGCGTGCTGCTGGTCGCGCTGACCGTGCTCGCGCTGTTCGTGCCGTCCAAAGACCGGCGGCGCTGGTTCTGGCTGGCGGTGGCGATCCCGCCGCTGCTGCTGGCGCTGGGGCCGGATATCACGATCCTCGGCGTGCGAATCCCGCTGCCGTTCCGCATCCTGCACTGGATTCAGGGTGGGCACGTGCGGACTCCGGTGCGCTATATCGCCCCGGCGACCTTCGCGCTGATCGTGTTCCTGGCACGGACCTATGCCCCCTGGGTGCGGCGGCTGCGCCCGGCGAGCCTGCGGCCCGCGCTGGCGGGCGCGCTACTGCTCGCGTTCTTACTCGACTACCGCGCGCTGGCCCCGCTGCCAACCAGACCGGCCCCGCCGCCCTACGATTTCTACGCCATGATGCGCGAGGAAGACGCCGATTACGTCGTGCTCGACATCCCGCCCGGCCCGCAAACCGGCCTGCAAGCGATCGGCGCACACCCCGAAGCGGTGCTCTACGCGCTGACGCACGAGAAGCGCACGGTCAGCGGGCTGCTCTCGCGTATCCCCGATCTGCAGGTGCTTTACTACGAGATTTCGCCGGTGTTCGGCTGGCTGACCGGCCAGCGCCCGCTCGACGCCTCGCGCGTCAATACCGATCTGGCGCGCATGACGCAGGGCGAATGGGGCGAGGGCGAGGTCACAGCCCCGCTGGGGTATGTCGTCGTGCACCAGGACTGGCTCGAAACCGGGCAGGCCGAGGAAATCTTCGCGCTGTTCAACGCGCACGCGGCGTTCTGCTACCTGGGCACCGAGCGCGCCGCCGCGCTGTATCGCGCCGCGACGCATCCCAAAGGCTGCACGCCCACGCTCGCGCCGGAAGCCGGGCCGGGCGTCTATCGCGTAGATGTCGGCGCGCCGGACGACGCGGGCGCGATCGGGCACGGCTGGTACTGGCGTGAGGACTTCGGCGGCGTGACCTCGCGCTGGGCCGGGGGCCAGACCGAGACGCTGATCTATGCCAACGTGCCGCCCGGCGCGGGCTATGAGCTGGCGATCCGGGCCATGCCGTTTCATGAGGCGCGCACGGTGCGGGTGACGGTGGGCGACGTGGTGGACGGGACGCCGACCGGCACGCGGCTGGACACGTTCGACGCGCAGCCGGGCGACTGGGGCGTGTATAGCGTCACCATCCCCGCCGACCTGGTCGAGCGTGTGGGCGGCAGACTCGTGATCGCGCTCTCGGCAGATGAGATGCGCTCGGCGGCGGAAGTTGGCCTCTCGGCGGACGAGCGCCCGCTGACGCTGGCCTATGACTGGTTCGAGTTCCGTGCCCAGCCGGGCGCTGAGGAGAACGGCGCATGAGGTGGCTGGCGCGGCGTGAGGCCACACGGGCGGTGCTGGCGCTGGTGCTGTTCGCGCTGCTGAGTGCGATCGTGATGGTGCCGCTGAGCCTGCACCTGGGATCGATGGTCCCCGGCTGGCCCAACGGCAAATGGGACTACTATCACTTCCAGTGGAACCTGTGGTGGGTACGGCACGCGCTGGCGACCGGGCAGAACCCGTTTTATACCGATATGGTGCTGGCGCCCTTCGAGCACAACCTGGCCTACCACTCGCTGACCCCGGTCTGGCTGCCGGTCTATCTGGTGCTCAGCCCGCTGGGCGTGACTGCCGCCGCGAACCTGATCGTGGGGCTGAGTCTGGCGCTGACCGGCTGGCTGATGGCTGTGTTTCTGCGGCGGCAGGGCATGAGCCGCGCCACGGCGCTGATCGGCGGGGTGGCGCTCGGCTTTTGCCCCTATATGCTCGATCACGCCGCGAGCGGGCACCTGAACCTGATCACGGTTTTCTGGCTGCCGCTGGTGCTGCTGCTGTGGGAGCGGGTCGCCACGACGCGCCGCGCCGGGTGGGCGATCCTCACCGGGGCGGCGCTGTGGGCGCTGTGGCTGAGCGATACGCTGGTCGTGCTGTGGGGCGGGCTGCTGCTGGCCCCGTATGCGCTGCTGACGCTGGCCCAGGCGCGCGACCGGGCGGCACGGGGCCGGATCGTGCTGCTGGGCGGGCTGGCGCTGCTCATAACGCTGGCGCTGGCGTGGTTCATCGCGCCGCTCCAGCCGACGCTCGATTATGACACGAGCACGCTCGCCCCGGCGGAACTGTTAACACTGCGCACCTTTTCAAGCTCGCCCTACGATCTGATCGTGCGGCCCTGGCGGGAAGGCCCGCGTCACGCGCAGGAAGGCGAAGAAAACCTGGGGCGGGTGCTGATCGTGCTGCTGGCGCTGGCGCTGATCGTGCGCGTGCGCGACCGGCGGCGCTGGTTCTGGCTGTCGGCGGCGATCGTGCCGCTGGTGCTCAGCTTCGGGCCGGATGTCGATGTGTTCGGGACGCGCGTGCCGCTGCCGTTCCGCCTGATCCACGAGACGTTCGGCGGGCAGATGCGCACCCCGATCCGGTTTCTGGCCCCGGCGATGGTGCCGCTGATCGTCTTTCTGGCGTGCAGCTTCGATCCCTGGCTGCGGCGCGTGCGATCCGGGGCGGGGTGGGGGGCGCTGGCGGGCGGCGTGGCGCTGCTGCTGTTGTGGGACTTCGGCGCGCTCAAGGCGTTTCCCCACTCGCCCGCGCTGCCGCAGTATGACTTCTACACCATGATCGGGCGCGAGCAGTATGACGATTACGATCAGGTCGTGCTCGAAGTGCCCGCTGCGCCCTCGACCGGCTGGCTGCTGCTGGGCGATCATCCTGAGGCGATGGCCTATGGCACGGTGCACGGCAAACGGATGCTGAGCGGGCTGATCTCGCGCGCGCCGATTGAGCAGCACCTCTATTACCAGGAGTCGCCGCTGATCGGCTGGCTGAGCGGCGTCCGACCGCTGGACGCCGGGCGCGCGATCGGGGAGCTGCGCCAGATTGTGGACGAGTGGCCGGTCGGCTATGTGGTGGTGCATCTCGACTGGCTGACCTTCGAGCGGCAGGCCGAGATTCTGGCGCTGTTCAACGCGCACCCCTCGCTGTGCTATCTGGGCGCGGAAGGCGACGCGCTGCTCTACCGCACGACCAGCCACCCGGCAGGCTGCCCGCCGCGCACCCCGCCCGAGGCCGGGCCGGGCGTCTACCGGATCGACATCGGGCTGCGCGGCGACGCGGGCTACCTGGGTCACGGCTGGTTCTGGGCTGAGGACTTCGGCGGCGTGACCTCGCGCTGGGCGGGCGGCACGCCAGAGGCGCTGATCTACGCCGGGCTGCCGCCGGGGGCGGATTACCGTTTCACGGTGCGGGCGGTGGCGTTTGCCGAGCCGCGTACGGTGCGTGTCGTCGCCAACGGCGAGCGGCTGGGCAGCTTCACCGTCTCGCCCGGCGACTGGAGCGAGCACACGCTGGCGATCCCGGCGGCGCTGGTCGAGCAGGTGGGCGGCGAGCTGGTGATCTCGCTGGCGGCGGACGGGATGCGCTCGGCGGCGGAGATGGGCCTCTCGGCGGACGAGCGCCCGCTGACGCTGGCCTATGACTGGTTCGAGTTCCGCGCCGGTGAAGGGGAGTGAGATCGTGATGGCGTTGCGGCGTATGATCGGGCCGGGGCTGCTGGCCCTGGTGTTCTTCGTGGTGCTGAGCGCGATCGCGCTGGCCCCCCTGACGCTGCACCTGAATTCGCGCGTGCCCGGCGAGCCGCCCGGCTCGGCGCGCGTGCTGGACTACTATCATTTTCACTGGAACCTGTGGTGGCTGCGGCACGCCGTCCAGACCGGGCAGGACCCGTTCTATACCGATATGGTGCTCGCGCCATTTCGCCACAACCTGACCTATCACTCGCTCACCGCGTCGCTGCTGCCGGTGTACGTCATCTTCGAGCCGCTGGCCGGGCACCTGCGCACCGCCAACGGGATCATCTGGGGCTGTCTGGCGCTGACCGGCTGGCTGATGGCAGTTTTTCTGCGGTGCAAGGGTGTTAGCCGGGCGGTGGCGCTGCTCGGTGGGGTGGCGCTGGCGCTCGCGCCCTATATACTCGATCACGCCGCGAGCGGGCATCTCAACCTGCTGACCGTGTTCTGGATTCCGCTGGTGCTGCTGGCGTGGGAGAAATTCCTGGCGACGCGGGCGATCCGGTGGGCGGCGCTGACCGGCGTGATCCTGTGGGGGATGTGGCTGACCGATACGCTGATCGTGCTGTGGGGCGGGCTGCTGCTCGGCCCCTACGCGCTGCTGGCACTGGTCCAGGCGCGCGACGGGCGGGCACGGTGGCGGCTGGTGCTGCTCGGCGGGCTGGCGCTGGTGATCACGCTCGCGCTGGCATGGATCGTCGGGCCGCTGCGCCAGACGCTCGACTTCGAAACCGGCACGCTGCCCCCGGCGCGGCTGGTCACGCTGCGCGCCTATGCGCTGCCGCTGGACGCGCTGTTCTTCCAGCCGGGGCGGGGCGACGCGAGTCTGGGAATCGGACTGGTGGCGCTGGTGTGGGCCGGGCTGTTCGTGCGCTCCCAACACCGGATGCGCTGGTTCTGGCTGGCGGCGGGGCTGATCCCGCTGGTGCTGGCGCTGGGGCCGGACGTTTCGATTTTGGGAGTGCGCGTGCCGCTGCCGTTCCGTCTGATTCACGAGGCGTTCGGCGGGCAGATGCGCACGCCGATTCGCTTTTTGCCGGCGGCGCTGGTCGGGCTGATCACGTTCGCGGCGCTGACGTTTGATCCCTGGGTGCGGCGGGTGCGGGCACGGGCGCTGCTGGCGGCGGGGCTGCTGCTCGTGCTGCTGATCGACTTTCGCGCCTTCGCTCCGCTGCCGACCCTGCCGGCGCTGCCGCCGTATGACCTGTATACGATGATGCGCGGCGAGCAGTATGACGATTATGATTATGTCGTGCTCGATGTGCCGCCCGGCCCGTTCACCGGCTGGCGCGACGTGGGATCGCACCCCGAAGCGATGGTCTACGGCATCACGCACGAGAAGCGCATGGTCAGCGGGCTGCTGTCGCGCATCCCCCTTGAGGATCACCTCTACTACGAAACGTCGCCGTTGTTCGGCTGGCTGACCGGCAGCCGTCCCCTGGACGCGGGGCAGGCCAACAGCGAATTGATCCGCATTGTGGACGAGTGGCCGCTGGGTTACGTGGTCGTGCACCAGGGCTGGCTCGAAACGGGGCGGGCCGAGGAAATTCTCGCGCTGTTCAACGCGCACGCGTCGCTGTGCTATCTGGGCACGGAGCGCGACGCCGTGCTCTACCGCACGACCAGCCATCCCAAAGGCTGCCCGCCGCGCACCCCGCCCGAAGCTGAGCCGGGCGTCTACCGGATCGAGATCGGGGCGCCGGGCGACGAGGGCTTTATCGGGCACGGCTGGTTCTGGCCGGAAGACTTCGGCGGCCTGTCGATGCGCTGGGCGGGCGGCGGGAACGAGTCGCTGCTGTATGCCGATGTGCCCCCCGGCGCGGCGTATGAGCTGGTGATCCGGGCGCTGGCGTTTCACGAAGCGCGCGATGTGCGCGTGACGGTGGGCGATCTGGTGGATGGCGCGCCGACCGGCACCCGCCTGGAAACGCTGAGCGTCCGGCCCGGCGAGTGGGACACCTACCGCGTCACGATCCCGGCGGATCTGATCGAGCGCGTGGGTGGACGGCTGGTGATCGCGCTCTCCGCCGACCACACGCTCTCCGCCGCCGAGGTGGGCCTCTCCGACGACGCCCGCCCGCTGACGCTGGGTTACGACTGGGCCGAGCTGCGCCGGGCGGAATAGCCCCCATCCTCCGGCTCCTTCCCCCGAAATGAGGGCAGGAGAGACAAACAGGCCGGGTGCGTGATTCCCCTCCCTCCGCGCAGCGTGGGGGCAGAGGTCAGGGGAGTCGTTGCGGATCGCCTCGCTTCGGCGTATGCTAGGCAGGTAATAGAATTCTGCAAATAAATAAAAGGGGGGTGCCGCAGTGGCTACACCATCCAATCCACGCGCCGGACGTTTCGCCTGGCTGAGCACGGCGCAGTTTATCGTAACGCTTGTGGCCGTCGGTGTGGCGGCGGCGGCGCTGGTGATTGCGCTGCGTATTGACCGGCGCTATACGCTGGAAGTCGATGACGGTGTGACATCCCAGGATGCCGAGGCGATCCTGGAACGGGCCAACGAAGCCGCCGCGTTTGCCGACAGCATTCTCAGTTTTCTGGAGGGCGCGTCGGTCGTCGTCGGCGGGATACTGGCGGTGGGCGCGTGGATGCTGCGCAACAGTATTCAGAGCTCGATTGAAGAATCCCGTGAGTTTATCCGGCAGACCGAGACACGGCTGAATAAGCGCGAGGAAGATCTGGATGAACTTGTACGGTTGCTGACCGGGCGGCTGGATGACGTGATCGGGCAGACCGAAACCCAGGCTGCCTCCGTGCAGCAGAAGGCGGAGGGTACGATCCGGGTGCTGTCGCTGCTGGTGCTGGCCGAACAGCAGGTGCGCGCGCACAACACCGATACGGCGGTCCGCACACTGGAAACCGCCTATACGCTGGACCGGGACAACCAGGCGACCAATTACCTGCTCGGCTACCTCTACACCCTGCGCAAGCGGTTTGATGACGCGATTGTACGCCTGGAGCACGCCCTGAAGCAGGATGCGGATTTCGCGCCCGCGATTGCCGCGCTGGGGCTGGCGCTGCGCCGCAAAGGGGACGCCATGCAAGCGCCGGAGCAGAGCGCCGAACGAGCCCGGCTGTACGCCGAGGCCGAGTCGAAACTGCTCCGGGCGCTCGACCTGGACGAACGCCTGATCGATGCCGAGGGTGAGTCCTACTACGGCACGCTGGGCGGCCTCTACCGCCGTCAGCAGCGCTATCAGGCCGCGCTGGAAGCCTACGAGAAGGCCCACACCGTGACCCCCAATGCCTCATATCCGATCAGCAACCTGGCAGCGCTGTCTAAACACCAGGGGCGGGATGACGAAGCGGCGCGCTATTACCGGATGGTGCTCAAGGCGGCGGCGCTCAAGCTGGACGACGATCCGCTGAACAACTGGACACGGGCCGACTATGCCCAGGCCCGGCTGGTGTTGGGCGAGCCGGAAGTCGCGCTGGAAGAAATGAAGCGCGTGTTGGAGCATACGCGCGAGCGCGGGATATTGGAGACGGTGCGCGACGGCCTGCGCTTCTTGGCCGAGTCGCCCACGTCGATTCCAGGGCTGGACGACCTGCTCGATCTGCTCGACGGGGCCTTGAACGGTAGGGACAACGACAACGGTGCTTAACCCCCTGCGCGCCGGGCGTGTTACAATTCGCGGGCGCGGGCAAACCGGCCCGCCCCTCTATACTACTTAGGACATGGAAGGAACATCATCAATGGATAGTCGTGTCCAAAAACTGGCGCAGGTTTTGATCAACTACTCGACTGCGCTCCAGCCCGGCGAACGGATTCTGATCCGCAGCCTGAGTCCTGCCGGGCAGCCGCTGGCCCAGGCGCTCTACGAAGAAGCGTTCAAGGCGGGCGGCCTGCCGTTTGTCTACATCCAGATGAGCGATGAAGACGCGATCGCGCTCGGCTCCGGCGGCACCTACGAGCAGATCGCGACGGTCAACCCCATGCTGGAAATGATGTACCAGACCTGCGAGGCGATCATCCGCATCGAGGCGGACGAAAACATGCGCGCGCGCTCCGGCTATCCGCAGGACTTGCAGCGCGCCCGCGCCCGCTATCATGCCGAGCTGATCACTATCCAGATGCGGCGCGAGGCGGCCAAAGAGCTGCGCCGCTGCACAACTCAATTCCCGACCTTCGGCTATGCCCAGAACGCCGGGATGTCGCTGCGCCAGTATGAGGCTTTCCTGTTCGGCGCGTGCAAGGCCGATCACGACGATCCGGTGGGGGAATGGCGTAAGGTCTACCAGTCGCACGAGCGGCTGATCGAGTGGCTGAAGGGCAAGAAGCGGATCACGGTGCGCGGCGATCATATCGATCTGGAACTGTCGATCGACGGGCGCATCTTCAAGAACGCGGGCGGCAAAGAGAACATGCCCGACGGTGAAATCTTCACCGGGCCGGTCGAGGACAGCGTCAACGGCTGGGTCGAGTTCACCTATCCCGCCTTCTACACCCAGAACGAGGTCAAGGGCGTGCGGCTGGAATTCAAAGACGGGCTGGTGACACGCGCCACCGCCGAGAGCAACGAGGAGTTCCTGCTGGCGACGCTGAACACCGATCCCGGTGCGCGGCGGCTGGGCGAGTTCGCCATCGGCACCAACCGCGACAT
Source organism: Chloroflexota bacterium (assembly GCA_012729765.1). Taxonomy (GTDB): domain Bacteria; phylum Chloroflexota; class Anaerolineae; order Aggregatilineales; family Aggregatilineaceae; genus JAAYCM01. The sequence continues at coordinate 22,883 of JAAYCM010000127.1, forward strand.
TCAGGAGTTCACCGGCTCGATCCTGTTCGACGAGAAGATCGGCGGGACGGTGCATATGGCGGTCGGGCAGGGCTATGCCGAGACGGGCAGCACCAACGAATCGCTGGTGCACTGGGACATGATCTGCGATATGCGCCAGGGCGGCGAGATTCGCGTCGATGGCGAGTTGTTCTACAAAGACGGTGAGTTTGTGATCTAGCGGTCAAATATTCCCCCCATCCTAAATCCTTCCCCCAAAATGAGGGAAGGACATAACCGCCAGCACCCCTCTCCGCGACAGTGTGGGCTGAGGGGGCCGGGGGATGGGGGGAATTCCGCAGCGGGCAATTCCTACAGCGTTTTCTCCCACCAGTAGAACAGTTCATACTCCGGTGAGACGGTGGCCGCATAGAGCGCGTTGGCTGCCGGGCTGAACCCGCCGACGGTGACATGCGTCGCGCCCAGGCGCTGGACACGGCGCATCGCCTCGAACATCACGGCTTTGCCCAGGCCGCGCTGCTGATGCTCTGGCACGGTGGCGACCGGCTCGAACATGCCCACACGGGTCACGTCGTCGTACCACATCGTGCAGAAGGCCGCGATCTCGCCGCCGGGCGCTTCCGCCACGATATCGAGATCGCGCCGGTAGAGCGGGCAGCGCTGGACATTGGGATACCATTCCCAGCCCTGGTAATTCTCGTCCGGCTCGTTGGGATGGAAGCCGCGCCACGACGCCCAACTGCGTGCGGGCAGCTCGTCCGCGCCGCCCAGCGAGCGGATCGTGTAGCCGGGCGGGACCGGCATATCGAGAATCGAACCGTTCAGGCAGCGGATACGCTGGTATTCGGGGCGGTCGCCCTGGCGATAGCCGCGCCGCGTGAGAATGTCCTCGCGCAGCGTGTCGCCCTGGTGCGCCCAGACGGCAAGCTCGCGCCGGGCTTCGGACGTGGTCACGGCGAGCTGCTGCTCGGCCAGGTCGATCATCTCCTCTTCGAGTTCCGGCGTGCGCCAGCGGGGATCGATTTGCAGGAACGCCTCGCCGAGCGCTTCGGGATTCAGCACGGCTGCGATCTCACCGCCGGGAGTCTCCCACAGGTACGTCACCTGCTCGACCGGCGGGCCGTATCCGCAGTTTGCGATACAGTGCCAGCGCCAGTAATCGAGCCGGGGGACTTCCCAGCTATGGATGCGGAGATTGTTGAGCAGCAGGACCTCGCGCAGGAAGGCGCGAATCCGCCAGTAGTCATCCTCACCGTGATAGGGCCGCATCGTCAGTTTCATGATAGCTCCTCGTTTCGTGCTCAAAGTGTGCGCAAAAAGGGTTGAGTCGATTCCGATCCGGTTCAGGCGGTGTGCAGGACCATCGTTCACGCTCCTGGTGCTGGAAACAAAAAGGCCGCAGACAATACGCCTGCGGCCAAGCCGTTATCGATTTATGAGATTAGGGAACACAACCAGCAGGCGCAATGCGACAAGCTCCGCAGCCCGTCCGGGGGCGGATCAAAACTTGCCGCGTCAAAAGCCTGCTAGTGAACCATCGGGCCTTGTGTTTCCTTTCACGATCTCGTGGTCAGTATAGCAGGAATAATCGGGCGTATCAAGAGGGAGCAGGCCGGGGGCAGGGCAGCAAAAAACCCCGACATCAGGCCGGGGTTTTCGCGTGGCTCCTGAGGTAGGACTCGAACCTACAACCCATCGGTTAACAGCCGATTGCTCTGCCATTGAGCTACTCAGGAATACGGCTTGAAGTATAGCAGACCTGGGGGCACTGTCAAGACGAAATTACGGATTTTTGGGTAAACTGAACGAATGTAGCCCACTTCGATTTTGCCCGCTGACGTATCGGGAGTAAGATCGACGCTAGTTTGGGCTTGCACTGCATGGAAGGACTCCACTGAATCTGATGTCTGCTCCTGTTTCGGTTCGCAAAGTTGAATCCAAAAGAGATTTTGAGACATTCCTGAAGTTTCCCTGGGCGCTCTACAAGGGCGATCCCTACTGGGTGCCGCCGCTGGTGTCGCAGATGCGGCACAAGCTGGATCGCAAACTGAACCCCAGCTGGGCGTATATGGAAGGTGATTATTTCCTGGCGTGGCGCGGTGAGCAGCCGGTCGGCACGATCGCGGCTTTCATCAATCACCGGCACAATGAGTTTCACAACGAGCATATCGGCTTCTTCGGCCTGTTCCAGGTGTATGACGATCAGGAGGCGGCGACGGCGCTGCTCGAAACCGCCGCCGATTACGTGCGCGGGCTGGGGTATGACGCCATTCGCGGACCGGCCAGCTTCTCGACCAACGACGAGTGCGCGCTGCTGATCGAAGGCTTCGACGGCCCGCCGCTGCTGTTGATGCCCTACAACTATCCGTACTTCCAACGCCTGGTCGAAAACACGCCCGGCTTCGAGAAGGTGATGGACCTCTACAGCTACTACATCACGCTCGAAGGCGTGCAGTCGGACGACGGCCAGTATCTCGAAAAGCTGTTCCGGGTGACGCGCAAGAACAACGCACGCCGCCGCATCACCGTTCGCCCGCCCGATCTCAAGCATCTGAAGCAGGAATTCCTGACGCTGAAGGCGATCTATAACCGCGCCTGGGACAAAAACTGGGGCTTCGTGCCATTCTCCGACGATGAATTGGACGAGATGGTCAAAGAATTGGGGCAGTTCTTCGAGCCGCGCCTGACGTTTTTCGCCGAGGTCGAAGGCCGCCCGGTCGGGTTTTTGCTGGGCATCCCCGACATGAACCAGGTTTTGCACAAAGCCTATCCGCGCCCCGGCAAGCCGGAGCTGCTGGCGATGCTCCAGGCGTTATGGCACTGGAAGGTGCGCTCGAAGATCACGCGGTTTCGGGTGATGCTGCTGGGCGTGCAGGAAAACCATCGCGGGCTGGGCGTCGAATCGGCGATGTTTGCCGAGCTGTACCAGTCGGCGGTACAGATGGACTGGCACTATGCTGACGGCGGCTGGGTGTTGGAAACTAACGCGCCGATGCAGCGGTTGGTCGAGGCCTACCGCGCCGAGCCATACCGGCGCTATCGTTTCTACGAGCGCGCGTTGAAGCCGCCGTCGTCAGAGGTTGGGCCGGGCTAGAACGTGTTATGTACTTCGGAACGCTGAATGCGGCGAACGACACTTCCCCCCATCCTAAATCCTTCCCCCACAAGGTGGGAAGGACTTGAAAAACACCACCGTGCTCCTCTTCCCTCCGCGACAGCGTGGGGAACGGGCCAGGGGATGGGAGTAAAAGTGCATAACAGCCTCTAGCCTCGCCCGTACGTGAAACACGTTGGACCAATGCCTTTGACTGTCGCTCAAAAACGCAACACACACTCCGGGATCGCGCTTGCCAGCCTGGGCACGCGCCGTCAGATTAAGCACATACAGGCGTTTGATCGCAGCGCCAAAGGGGAATGTCATGTCAGCTTCGCTGATCGTGCGCCGGGTTGATTCGAAAGCCAGCCAGAACGCGTTCCTGTCCTTTCCCTGGACACTCTACCGGGGCGATCCCTATTGGGTGCCGCCGCTGGTGTCGCTCCAGCGGAACAAGCTGGACAAGCGCAAGAATCCGACCTGGAAGCACCTGGAAGGCGAGTATTTCATCGCCTGGCGGGGCGAGCAGCCGGTCGGCACAATCGCGGCGTTCATCAACCACCGCCACAACGACTATCACCACGAGCACATCGGCTTCTTCGGCTGCTTCGAGGTCTACGACGATCAGGAAGCGGCGACGGCGCTGCTCGATACCGCCGCCGACTATGTGCGCGGGCTGGGTTATGACGCGCTGCGCGGCCCGGCCAGCTTTTCGACCAACGATGAATGCGGCCTGCTGATCGAGGGCTTCGACCAGCGGCCCGCCATCCTGATGCCCTACAACTATCCCTACTACCAGCGCCTGATCGAAAACACGCCCGGCTTTGCCAAAGCGATGGACCTGGTCAGCTACAATTTCACGCTCCACGATTTCGAAGCATCGGAGAAGATGGAGCAGACGATACGGGTCACGCAGCGCAACAACGCGCGCCGCGCGATCACGGTTCGCCCGCTGAACCGCAAGCGCTTGCAAAATGAACTGCAAGTGCTCAAATCGATCTACAATAGTGCGTGGGAGCACAATTGGGGTTTTGTCCCGCTCTCGGACGAGGAACTGGATGCGCTGGTAGAGGACCTGGGCCAATTTCTGGAGCCGCGCCTGGCCTATTTCGCCTTTGTGGCGGGCGAGCCGGCTGGGTTTCTGCTCGCGTTTCCTGATCTCAACCAGCCGCTGCTCCGCGCCTATCCACGCCCCGGCAAGCCGGAACTGCTGACACTGGCGCAGGTGTTGTGGCACTGGCGCGTGCGCTCGAAGATTACGCGCGTCCGGGTCGCGCTGCTGGGCATCAAAGAGCAGTACCGGGGTATTGGGGTTGAGGGGGCGCTCTTTATCGAGCTGCTGAACCAGACGCTCAGGCTCAGCACCGAGCGCCACTGGGACACCGCCGATGCGGGCTGGGTGCTCGAAACCAACGAGCCGATGCGCCGCCTGGTCGAGGCCCTGAACGGTGTTGTGTACAAGCGCTTCCGCTTCTATGAGCGTCTACTGCCGGGTCAATAGGCCGTCAGAGAGCTGCACACTCAGGAAAGGGATTTATGCCAAATCGACTGATTGCTATTGTGGACGATGAAAAACCGATGGTGGACCTGCTCTCGACCTATTTGAAGATGCGGGGCTACCAGATCGTCTCTGCTTATTCGGGGATCGACGCTATTCCGTTGGTGCAGCAGGAGCGCCCCGATGCCCTGCTGCTCGACCTGATGCTGCCCACTGTCGATGGTCTGACGATTTGCGAACTGCTGCGCCGCGATCCTGATTTCGGCAGCCTGCCCATTATTATCGTGACGGCCCGCAACGACCAGCAGACGATGGCCCGTGCCGAGCGGGTTGGGGCCGACGCCTTCCTCACCAAGCCGGTATCCTTCCCGCGGCTGCAATCTCTGCTGCTGGAACTGCTAGGGGACTGACGCCTGGGGATTGGATGGGGCGGTCAGCCAGTCTGCGGCGGCGCTGGACAGCAGCGCGTCGCTGGCAGGCCGGGATACCGGGGCCAGGCTGTTGAGCGCAGCGTCGGCGGCGGTTGTGGCCGAGGCGCCGGCTAACACCTCGGCGAAGCTGGCTTGCAGCGCTACCGCCGCGCTGTTGTTGTACTGCGCGCCGGGCAGAATATGTGCCGCTCCAAGCACCGTCTGGACGAAGTCGGCATAGGTATCGTCTTCCCACAGCCGGAAGGCGCGCTGCTGCGAAGGCAGGATTCCCAGCGCCTCGGTGAAGAGGCTCTGTTGGCTGACGCGCATGATCCACGAGAGGAAGGCGCGCGCTTGCCGCTGGCGATCCGGGTTTTGGGTGGTGAGCACCCACATCCAGCCATCCATCGTGGTGATCGGATCGCCCGTTTGCGTCGGGATCGGTGCCAGCCCGATATTCTGAAGGCCAGCGCGGCGGCCCAGGTAGGTCGCGGTATCGACGGCGATAAAATTCACCTCACCGGCTGCGAACAGGTCCCAGTAGGTGTTGTATTGGGTCTGGCCCAGCAAGCCCTGATCGAAAATCCCGGCGCGGACGCCCTGCTCGTAGAAGCGCAGCACATCGGTCAGTGGGCCGGATTCCAGGACCGGACCGCCGGTTTCGTCCAGCAGATCCCCATCCAGCGCGCGGTATTGGAGCAGCAGTACCCAGTTGACCATCGTGCCCTGGCCCGCCCCGGCAGGAAACAGATAGGGCACTTCGGCGGCCAATACGTCGTCGAAGGTCAGCGGCGGTGTGTCGAAGACCGTCTCGCGGTAGATGGAGTGCACGATATTGAGTGCGTAGGGGATGCCGTACAGCACATCGTTGATCTCGCCCAACTCCTGCACGCCGGGCAGCAGATTGTTGAGAATGTCGCTGGGAGCCCAATCGGTGACAGGAACGATCAACCCCTCGGTGGCGGCGGTCACCATATCCGAGCGGCGCATCAGCGTCAGATCGGGCACGGCGCCGGGCGCGACCGGCAGCGCCGCGCGCAGCGCAGGCAGGATGCCGCCCAGACCGTTGGCGCGGCGGCGGCGCACTTCCAGATCGTAGGTCGAGTAGGTCAGCCGGAAGCTCTCAAACTGCTCGCGCAGCACGTCATCGGCGACGGTGCCCGAAACCGGGTACAGCTCGTCCGGCCACCATACCATAATGCGCTCCCCCGTTGGGGTTGGCTCGGCGGTCGGAGTGGGGGTTAGCTGCACCAACTGGGCGATGGGCGCGGGGACTTCGTTGAATGGGGCGGCCCGATCCTCGGCGATGGTCGGCGTGGTTCCAACGGGAACGGTGGTGCCGAGTGCCGGGGTGAGCGGCTGTTCGGTCGCCTGCCGGTAGAGCAGCGCACTCAGCGTGAACAGGACGACAATAAACGCCAACAACCCGATCCGTTGCATCGACGCAAGCTCCTGTGCCCGTGGCACAGCAGGCCAGTCTCGGACGCCGCACCTGCGGCGGGCGCGACTTAGCCCTGCATAACCCGCCGGACCATCTGATCGAGCGTGTCAAGATTCTCGACGGTGAGGTCTGTGTCCGGAATGTACACCCCAAAGGTTTCTTCGACGAAGACTCCGAAGTACGCCAACGAGAACGAGTCGATCAGACCCCCGGTGATCAACGGCTCGTCATCCTTGAGCACGTACTTGGGGTTGCGGATCAGCTCGGTGGTCACGAAGGCTCGCAGCTTTTCGCGCACGTCAGTTTCGTTCGGCATTGTTCCCCCGCTCAGTCCTCGTTAGCAGTCGGACAAGGCGGCGCGTCCGGGCGGGATGGAGCAGCCCGAAGCGCCAAAACGCCAGAAGTCTACCGCAGATGTGAGCGGGATGCGAACCGGCGCCCCCGCCACAGAATCAAACAGCCAGCGCGCATGGCTGGCCGGTTAGTGTTGAGCCAGGAGGCGTGCTGCTGGCTGCGGCAGTTAAAGGCGGAGGGGGTGGGATTCGAACCCACGGTAGCGACAAGCGCTACAACGGTTTTCGAGACCGCCCCATTCAACCACTCTGGCACCCCTCCGAAAGGGTATTCAGTTGTTATTTCTGGCCCTGCGCGCGCAACCTCGCAAAGAAATCTACGATCAGGGCTGCCGCTTCGTCGGCCAGGACGCCGCCCACCACCTCGACCCGGTGGTTGAGCCGGGGATGGTTAAGCAGGTCCATGATGGAGCCGCCCGCGCCCGCCTTGGGATCGAATGCGCCGAACACCAGCCGGGGCAGCCGGGCCAACACCATCGCACCGGCGCACATCGCGCACGGCTCCAGTGTGCAGTAGAGCGTGACGCCTTCCAGCCGCCAGTGCCCGATCTGCTGTGAAGCTGCGCGGATGGCGAGCAGCTCGGCATGCGCGGTCGCGTCGCCATCGATCTCGCGGCGGTTGTGCGCTCGTGCGATGACTTCGCCCTCACGTACAATCACTGCGCCAATCGGCACGTCGCCATGCTCAAGGGCCTGGCGGGCCTCGTCTAAGGCCAAACGCATCCCGGTGGTGTCGTCCATCGTGGGGGCATTATAGCATGTCCGTGAGCGCGACGGAAGGCCGAATTGTGCGGCAGCGCGCTAAAACATCGAGAGCTGCATCCCCCCATCGGGCGGTGCGTCGTCGTCGCTGAAGTCGCCGGCTTCGTCCTCAGCGGCCTCGTCCATGATCTCGTCGATGACCGGGTCCTCGGCCAGCTCGTCAGGGGCGAGCACATCGCCAGCGTCGTATGCTTCATATCCGGCATAGGCGGCGTCATCGTCACACGGGGCGGATTCGTCCGGCAGGGCCTCGGCTTCGGCCAGCGGCGCGATCTCTTCCGGCTCCGGCGCGGGATCATCGGCCCAGGCTTCGTCCGTTTCGGCCTCGACGATCTCCAGCCCGGCTTCCTGCTGGAGCGCGAGCAGGTCATCTTCGGTCAGCCCGGCGTGCTGCAAGACGCGCCGCAGCGTCTGCTCGGTGACGAAATCCTGGTTGCGGATGACATGGACGTAATGCGAGCGCAGGCAGGCCTGCCACTCGTCGAAGAAAATGCTCCGGCTGGGACTCATAGGCGTAACACGTTCAAATCGGTCTGCGTATGGTTGCGATGTCCACATTCTAGCCACGATCCGGCCCGGCTGCCAGCTTAGTATTACCGCCGCTGCGTGCCCCGCACCGGGGCGAGGGACTTCAAACCTGCCGCCGCCTCTCACGTAGGGGTAGGGCTTGCCCTACCCGTTTTTCCGGCCAGCGGGCGATGCTTGCATCGCCCCTACAAAAACCCCTTCGCCCCGCTTGCGAGGGAGAAGGGGCCGGGGAATGAGGGGGGATTTTCGGTGCGCCAGCTTATACCACCGCGCTCAGCAGCCCCATCAGCGCGCCGAACACCACCAGCCACAGCGAGTTGATCCGGTAGCGGAAGAGCAGCAGCGCCGCGATCAGCCCGACCACGACCGTGAACAGGTCGATATAAGCCGCCCGTGCCAGCTCCCACGTCACAGCGGCCATCATTCCCAGCGCGGCGACGTTCACACCGTCCAGCAGCGCGCTCGCCAAGGTTGAATGACGGATGCGCGGGATAAGCGGATTGCTGATCGCGACGGCGGCGAAGGCGGGCAGGTAGAACGCCAGCGTCGCCAGCAGCGCCCCCGGCACGCCGCCCAGGATATAGCCAATGAAGGTGGCCGAGGTCGAGAGCGGACCGGGTGTCATCTGGCCGACCGCGATCGCGTCGATCAACTGCTGCTCGGTGATCCAGCCGTAGCGCTCGACCAGATCGGCTTGCAGGAAGGCGAACAGTACATAGCCCGATCCATACAGCAGCGCGCCGATCTTCAGCATGGTCAGGAACAGCGCTCCCAGGCTGTAGCCGGTCCCACCGGCGGCTGCCGGGAGCCAGCCGAGCAGCGGCAGGGGCGCGAGGGCCAGCGTCCGGCGCGGGCGCACGAACCGCCGCCCGTTGCGCGCCAGCATCAGGATCAGGCCGCTGCCGAGCAGCAGAATCACGAAGTTGACCCCGGCGAAGTAGAGCACCAGCGCCAACAGACCGAGCACCCCGGTCAGCACGCCGGTAACGGCTTTGCGCCCCAGGCCCCACAGCGCCGCCAGGATCAGGGGGATGATCACCGGCTTGATGCCATACAGCAGCCACTCGACCGCCGGGGTGGTGCCATATTCGACATAGGCCCACGCCAGCCCCAGCACGATCACAACTGCCGGGACCAGAAACGCCAGCCCGCCGACGATCAGGCCCAGCAGCCCGGCGCGCAGATAGCCGATGTGCATCGTCATCTCGCTTGAATTCGGGCCGGGGATCAGGTTGGTCGCGCCGAGCAGATCGAGGAAATGCTGCTCGTCGATCCACGCGCGCCGCTCGACCAGCTCGTGACGCATGATCGCGATATGCGCTGCCGGGCCGCCGAACGCGGTCGCGCCGATGCGCAGGAACGCCAGCCCGACTTCGGTCAGGCGTGCCAGGGTCGGGCGATGGGGTGCGATGGGCATCGGCGGGCCTTTCGGGCTGGGCGGTCAGGAAGGGATGGGGGCGCAGGATCGCCCCCGGATCGCTATTCGTCCAGGCGCGTGACGCCGCTGCCGTCTGCTGCCTGCGTGACATAAATCTGTGGGTCGAGGCCGGTTTCCTCAGTATAGGCCGGTGTCACCGCCTCGATGAACTGCGGCACGGCCTCGTTTTGGACCAGGGCCACCGCGCACCCGCCGAAGCCCGCGCCGGTCATGCGCGCCCCGTAGCAGCCCGGCTGCGCGCTGGCGAGATCGGCCATCACGTCCAGCTCGTAGCAGCTTACCTCGTAATCGTCGCGCAGGCTGGCATGGCTCTGGCGCATGGCCTGTCCCGCCGTCTTCAGGCCCCCGCCGCGCAGCGCCATCGTGGTCGCGTTGACGCGCAGATTCTCGGTGATGATGTGGTGGGCGCGGCGGTAGAGCACATCGCCAAGCTGCGCGCGGGCGGCTTCGAGCATCTCGCGGTTGGCGTCGCGCAGGGCGGGCACGCCGAGAAGCTGCGCGGCGGCCTCACACTGCTCGCGCCGCAGGGCATATTCCGAATCGACCAGGCCGCGCTGCTTGCGGGTGTCCATGATCACCAGGCTGACCCCGGCGGGGATCGGGATCGTGGATGTTTCCAGGCTGCGGCAGTCGATCAGCAGGGCATGACCGGCGACGCCCATCGCCGAGGCCATCTGGTCCATCACGCCGCACGGCATCCCGATGAACTGGTGCTCGATCTCGACTCCGGCCAGCGCCTTATCCACCTGGGGCAGCGTCGCACCGGCCAGCGCCAGCCCCAGCTCCAGCATCACGACCTCGACCGCCGCCGACGACGACAGTCCCGCCGCGACCGGGATATCGCCGCCGATCACCGCGTCGAAGCCGGGCACGGTATAGCCCTGGCTGCCGAGCCACCACAGCGCCCCGCGCGGATATTTGCTCCAGGCGGGCAGGTCGGGATCGTCCAGATTGTCGAGCGAAAAAAGCGTCTGGCTGTCGAAATCGGTCGAGACGAAGTGCACGTCCGAATCGTCGCGCGGGCGGGCGGCGACGTAGATCGCGCGGTTGATGGCCGCCGGCAGCACGAAGCCATCGTTGTAGTCGGTATGCTCGCCGATCAGGTTGACCCGGCCCGGCGCGCGGGCGAGCAGGGTCGGCGGTGCCCCAAAGCGTTCCTCAAAAGTCTTCAAAACTTTGTCTTTGATATTCATTGTCCGGTCTGTTCTCTCGTGTAGTGAACGGCGCTCAGTTCGCGCAGGCGCGCAGCGGCCTGCTCCGGGGTGATGTCGCGCTGGGGCGTGCCCAGCATCTCGTAGCCGACCATATGCTTCTTGACGGTCGCGCTCCGCAGCAGGGGCGGGTAGAAGTGGGCGTGCAGGTGCCAGTAGGGATGTTCCTGGCCGTCGGTCGGCTGCTGGTGAAAGCCCATGCTGTAGGGAAACAGCGTGCGGAACAGATTATCGTAGCGGGCCGTGATCTGGTGCAGCGCGTCGGCCAGGGCCTCGCGTTCGGCATCGTCCAGCTCCGGGATGCTGCGCGCGGGCCGGGTGCTGATCAGCAGCGTCTCGAACGGCCAGATCGCCCAGAAGGGCACCAGCACGGCCCAGTGCGCGTTGGCATAGATGATCCGCGCCTGGCGGCGCTGCTCTTCGGCCAGATAGTCGGCCAGCAGTGTGACGCCGTGCGCGGCGTAGTAGTCGCGCTGGGTAGCGATCTCCTTGTCGATCTCGCGCGGCAGCCGCCCGGTGGCCCAGATCTGGCCGTGCGGGTGCGGGTTGGACGCGCCCATCGCCGCGCCCTTGTTCTCAAACACCTGCACATAGCGGATGAAATCGCGCCCGCCCAGGTCGAGCGTCTGTTCGGCCCAGGTATCGATCACCGGGCGGATCTGGTCCGGCTCCATCTGGCCGAGCGTCAGATCGTGGCGCGGGTTGAAGCACACCACCCGGCAGATGCCGCGCTCGCCCTCAAGGCGGAACAGGGAATGCGTCTCCGGCTCGTCGGTGGGGGTGTCGGGCAGCAGCGCCGGGAAGTCGTTGTCAAAGACGAAGGTACCGGTGTAGGGCGGGTTGGTCTTGCCCCCGGCGCGCGCGTTGCCGGGGCAGAGATAGCACGCCGGATCGTAGGCCGGGCGCGTGTCGGGCGGGGCGGTTTCGACCTGGCCCTGCCAGGGGCGTTTGGCGCGGTGCGGCGATACCAGAATCCACTCGCCGGTCAGCGCGTTATAGCGGCGGTGGGGATGTTCGGTCGGGTTTAGCATCAGGCTCACTCGTCAAAGGTGCGGCGGCAGTCAATCTTGCGGGTTAGTGTACAAAATCGGGGCGCATTTCGCTACGTTTTGCCGCCCGGTGCGCCCGGCCTGCGCTGTTATTGCGCCAAAGCGCGACCCGGCGTAGAGTCCTCTGCTGGAACGGCGCTTACCTCACACAGAAGGGGAGCTGATATGTGGCATAAACTGGCGGGACTCGCGGTGGTGCTCTGTGCCGCCGCCGGATTGGTGGGCCTGGGCGGGATGAGCGGCCCGGCGCAGGCCCAGGAAGATTATGAACTTCGCTCGATCCCGGTGACCGGCGAATCGTTTGTCGGGGCGTTTTTGTCGCCGGATGCGCAGACTCTCGCCGTGTTCGAGGACGGGAATCTGCACAACAACGAGCTGGTCCTGTTCTATCTGCCCGTGCGGCTGGTGAACCTGGAAACGGAAGCTGTCACGCCGCTGATCGGGGCGACCGACTACGCGACCAGCGCGGCTTTCTCGCCGGACGGATCGCAGTTGGCGACCTATCACGGCAGCGGGACGATCTTCCTGTGGGATGTGAGCGCGGGCGAGGAGATCGGCCAGCTACCGGCTTTTCCCGGTGCGGCACGCCTGGGATATATGCCGGATGGCGAGCGGCTGGTCGTGCTGCCCAGCTTGAATATACCCCACATCCTCGTGTGGGATATCGAGCAGAACGCGATCACGAAGGTGCTGATGCAGCGTTACGCCACGCTCGGCCAGTACCGCGAGAGCCTGTCGTCCTTCTCGCCCGATTACCTGCTTGGTTTCGATGTGTCGAAGGATGGCTCGACCATCGCGACCTCGACCTTCTACAACAATATTCTGCTGTGGGATGCTGAAAGCGGCAAGGCACGCGTCCTGGTTGCCTCTGAAGAACAGCGTCCGGTGCTGGATATTCGGACCATCTGGTTTACGTCCGACGGCGCGACTCTGATCTACCGGCACCACCGCAACGCGACGGTGACATATGTAGATGTGGCCTCGGGGGAGATCGTCAATGAGGTGAGCCTGAGCGCGCCTGCTTCGGTGGCGGTCACGGTGGATGGCAGCCGGATCGCGTGGGTGGACCGCGACGCGCGCGCGATCCAGGTGATGGACGTGCCGGGAGCGGGTGGCTCCGGTCCGATTCTGACGATCCCGCTGCCGGAAAACGAGCTGGACGTGCTGACAGCGACGATGAACTCGCATCTGGCTTTCAGCGCGGACGGCAGCCGCCTGGTGTATGCTGGATTCCTGACGAACTATCCTGGCGAGAACGAAGTGATTGTGATCGACTTCCCGACCGGAGTGGCTGGGTAACACCACGCCACAGGTCAATCAGCCTGGTAGTGGTGAGGTTTTGACTGAAACCTGTTTTGCCCCCCATCCTAAATCCTTCCCCCACAAGGTGGGAAGGACTTGAAAGACATGGCCGTTCTCCCTTTCCCTCCGCGACAGCGCGGGGGAAGGGGGCGGGGGATGGGGGGCAGAAATGCATCACACGCGCTTAGCCCAGCGGCTCCAGCCAGTAGGCGCTGGCGTCGCCTTCGGCGGTCCAGCCGACCGTGCCGTTAGCGTCCACCTGCCACCAGTTCATCTCGTTCACACAGCGGGGACCATCCAACACCGTGAAGCTGTCACCGCTGGCGATCTGGCCGATGACCGTGCCGCTGCCGGGTTGATCGCGCAGATTGTTCGGCGGGCCGGGCAGCACGCGCCCGGTATCTCCGATCATGAGCCGGGGTTGCGGCGCGCCGGGACAGCTTACGCTCTCTGGCGGCTGCACCGATCCAACGCGCCACGCGGCGGGTGCCCACAGCAGCCCATTCCACCACTCGACTTCGGGGAAGCTGTACGCGGCTGGGGTGCCATCACGCCAGACGATCAGTTGATAGTCTTCGGCCAGGTACGCGACCGCATTCCCTGCTGGCGAGATCGCCACGTTGTTCACGTAGCCCTGCTCACTGGCGACGATCTGAGTCGCGCCATCCGGATAGACGGCATACCAGGTGAAGCTGGCGAAATAGCTCTGGGCGGGGTCACGGCTGAAGGTCAGCGCGAGTCTGTCTGGCGCGAGCGAGCTGTAGAGTTCGGGCTGGCCGTTCAGGGGCTGGGTCTGGCCGGTCAGGGGATTGAGCAGCTCGAAGGTGCCGTCGTGGTAGTAGAGCGCCAGAAACTCCTGCCCATTCTGATCGATCCAGAAGGTTTCGCTCAGGACCGGCCCGGTCTGGTCGGGGAACGCGGCTTGCGAGAGCAGGCGGCCTTCGGTGTCGTAGAACAACAGACTGAGTGAGAAAGTCGAGTCAGCGGGGTTGAACTCGTAGCTGTGCAGCACGAAGGCGCTGCGGCCCCATGCCACCGGGATCGGGCCGGGAACGCCGCCCTGATCGGGCAGGTTGGTGATCACTTCGCGCTGGGTGCCCTGCGCCAGATCGTAGACCATCAGGCGGTTGGTATCGCGCGCCAGCGAAGGATAGTGCAGCTCCGTCCAGGCGACCTGCTGCCCATCCGGCGACCACACCGGCGCGGATCGCATCAGGGCGCTGTCCTCGCGGCCCTCGGTGAAGAAAGAAGCGTCTTCGGGCTGAGTCGCAATCGCCGCGCTGCGCCCGGTCTGGATATCCACAATCACGATATCGGACGGGAGCGCCCCGCCGCCGATGCCCCCCGTCGCCTCGATCGCTTCGAGTGTGATCGGTGAGAATGCCAGGTAGGCGATGCGCTGGCCGTCGGGCGAGAGCGCCGGGCTGGACACGTTCGAGGGGACGAGCGGTGTAGGGGCCGCCTCGCCTTCATTCCAGGTCCACAGCCCGCCGTTCATGAACAGTACCAATGGCGCCGCGCCAGACTGCGCGTGCAGGGCGTCCGGACTGAGCGGCAGCGCGGCCCACGCCAGCAGTCCAACCAGCACCAGGATCAATCGGGTTTTCATATCGCTACTTTATCCTCAGAGGAAATCGAGAGCTGTTGATACGGCCACTCTAGCGCCGCGCCGTGACTGCATCGTGACCGCGCCGGAATTCAGCCCTCAAAGCCGAACGAGCCGATCACCGCTTCGAGCCGGTCGAGCGTTGGCTCGAAGTCGAACGGCTCGGCCTGGTTGAGCTGGCTGACGCTGTCGCGCAGATAGGGGATGAACTGCTCATCGAACGTTTCGTCCATGACGCCCATCTCAGCCGGGAACATCCCCGCGTCGATGTTGAACACGGCGGAGACGTAGATTGAACCGTCGCTGCTGAGGCCCTGGAAAGTGTACAGAAATTCGCTGGCGACAAACGGCGAGACATCCAGCCGGAAGAGGGTCACATACGCGATGCCGGACAGCGTCTCGGTCTGGACGTACCCCGCGCGGGCGCGGATTACCTGGACCCCCGTAACGATGGGCAGGAACGGCAGGCTCTCGCCCGTCCCGTCATCGTTCACGGCCATAGTCGCTTCCAGGTCCGGGCGCTCGGCCAGCAGCGTCTGCAACTGCTGATACTGATCCTGATTGGCGGGGTAACTTTCGAAGTCCGCAACCGGGTAGACCGAGATCACGCCGGGCACCTGGAGCAAGCCACCGCGCGTTTCGTCGCCCTCGTTGTAGAGCGTGAACCGGGTATGCGGCGACTGCGGCCAGCCGGGCGCTTCCCAATCGACCGGATCGCCGGGGAACTGCCAGATATCGACGTTCGTCGCCAGCGACTCGTCGAAGCTGAAGCGGAAGCCGTCGAAGGAGACGACGTGCACGGGATCGGCCTGGGCCAACACCGGGGCGGCGCTGAGAGCCAGGACCAGCAGCAGGATCAGGAACCTGATACGCATATCTTCATTCTCCTTGCCGCATGACACGATATTCACAATATTATATCTAGGCCGAGGATTACATCCAGGCCGAGGCAAGCGGAGACGCCCGCTCAGGCGTGACACGGACGTCTCCGTCAGGATGGCGCGAATTGTAAAGGCTAGCCGAGCGGCTCCAGCCAGTAGATGCCGCCTTCACCCTCAGCCGTCCAGCCGATCACGCCGCCGTAGTTGACGCGCCACCAGACGCGCCCATCGTTGCCGCACTGCGGTCCGCTCAGCACGGTAAACACGCCGCCGCCGGGAATCTCCCCGATCACGCGGCTGGCCGCGCCGGTGCCGGGTCCGTCGCGCAGGACGTTGGGCGTGCCGGGCGTAACACGCGCCTGGATGCCGGGCACGAGCCGGGTGGGCAGGCTGAACGAGCACACGAACGGCGACACCCAGTAAGTGCTGCCTTCGCCCTCAGCCGTCCAGCCGACCAGGCCCTGATAGTTGACCTGCCACCAATAGCGGCTGTCGGAGCCACACTGCGGCCCGGCCAGCACGCGGAAGAATCCACCGCCGGGAATCTCGCCCAGGATCATGCTGCTGCTGCCGGTCTGCGGCTGCGAGCGGATCACGTTGGGCGTGCCGGGCGTGACGAATCCCGCCGCGCCGATGGTCAGGCGTGGGGGCAGGGCACAGGCGCGCGGCTGGGTGGGCGGCGGCGGGGCCGTGACCGGCTCCAGCCAGTAGACTCCGAATTGACCTTCGGGTGTCCAGCCGACCTGGCCGCCGTACTGCACCTGCCACCAGAACATCCCCTCGTTGTCGCAGTTTGGCCCGGATAGCACGGTGAAGATTCCGCCAGGCGGGATGCTGCCGATGATCTGGCTGCCGGAGCCGCGTGCCGGTGCGGTGCGCAGGACATTCGCCTCGCCGGGCGTGACGCGGCCCTGCCCGCCGATCATCAGGCGCGGAGCCAGCGTGCACTCGACCACCGGCGTTGGGGGCGGCGGGGGCGTGAAGCGGTATGGCTCCAGCCAGTAGTTGCCGCCGTCGCCCTCAGCCGTCCAGCCGACGATGCCCTGATAGTTGACCCGCCACCAGGTCCGGTTGTCCGGCCCACACTGCGGCCCGGAAAGCACACTGAACACGCCGCCGCCGGGAATCTGGCCGACGCTGCCCGCCGCCGGATTGGGCGCGAGGCGCAGCGTATTCGGCGCGCCGGGCGTCACATTGGCGAGCATCCCCGGCGCGAGACGCGGAGTGGGGCCGTTGGCGCAGCCAAACGGCGATACCCAGTAGGTCGTGCCCAGGCCCTCAGCCGTCCAGCCGACCAGCCCTTGATAATCCACCCGCCACCAGTAGTGACCTTCCGGCCCGCAGATCGGCCCTTCGATCACGCGGAAGAAGCCGCCGCCGGGGATGCGCCCGATGATCGGGCTGTCCTGGCCGCGCCGGGGCTGGGTGCGGAGCACGTTCGGCAGGCCGGGCAGCACATAGCCGGTCGTGCCGGCGCTGAGACGCGGCGCGAGCGTGCATGCCGGCGGGGGTAGATTCGGCTGGTAGGGCTGGAGCCAGTAGATGCCGCCCTGACCTTCGGGCGTCCAGCCGACGATGCCCTGATAGCTGATCTGCCACCAGAAGCGGCCTTCGGGCGCGCAGATCGGGCCGGTCAGGACGGTGAACACGCCGCCGCCGGGAATCTGACCCAGGATCGGGCTGCTGGGGCCGGTGCCGGGCAGGCCGCGAATCACGTTCGGCAGGCCGGGGATGACCTGCGCCTGTCCCCCTGCGATCAGGCGTGGCATGGGCGCGCAGACGACGAATCCGCCGCCGCCCATCCCGGTCGCGGCATCAGCCTGCGGGGTTGCTTCCGCGAGCGCTGCCGAGGTTTCCGGCGCGGGGCGCAGTCGCCAGGCTGTGCCGCCCCAGGCGAGCGCGACGTCGCCCGGCGAGGCGATGCCTTCCGTCCCGCTGACGGGCGTGCTCTGGCCGTTCTGCCAGATATAGACGGCGTCATTCACATAGGCGAGCGTCTGCCCGTCCGGCGCGATCGCCACGCTCGACGGGCCGCCCAGCACATCGAGCGGCATAATCGGCTCGCCTTCGGACGTGTTCACCGTCCAGATCGCGCGCAGGTTGCCGCTCTCGTCGGCTTCGGGCGTGCGCGTGACCGTCAGCGAGGCATCCGGCTCGGACGTGCTGTACAGTTCCGGCGTGGCGGCGGTTTCTTCCAGGCTGCCGGTCAGCGGATTGAGCACATAACGGCGACCGCTCGGATAGAGCAGGCCAATCATGTCGCGGCCATCTTGCTCCACCCACACGAAGTCGAAGAGCTGCTCGGTTGCGGTGCTGCTGACGACGGTTTGCGAGAGCAAACTGCCGTTCGGATCGTAAACCGCGATGGTTTCCTCAAATTCGCCCGTTTCGGCGTTGAACCCACCGTTCATCACGGCGATCCCGTCGCTGCCCCACTTGACCGGGTAGAGCGGGAAGTGCCCGGCATCGGCGAACGGGAACGGCAGCGCCGGCACGATTACCTGGCTGCCGCCGGTCGCCACGTCGTAGACGACCAGTTGATACTGCGAGTTCGGCTCGACCAGCTCGTTCCACGCCAGCCGCATCCCGTCCGGCGACCAGGACGGAGTCCCGCGCACGGCATAGCGCCCTGGCACGCCTTCGACCAGGTACGACACATCGCCGGGCTGTTCGGCAGCGCGCACGCCGTCGCCGGATGCCACGTCGAGCAGCCAGATGTTACTGGGGACGGTGCCGGGGAGTTCCTGGCCGCTCGCCAGCGCCTCGACGGCGACTTCGGCCCACGAGGTATAGGCGACGCGGCTGCCGTCGGGTGAGAGCACGGGCCGCTGGTTGTAGCCCCAGGTGGTAAGCTGCTGAAGCTCGCCGCCCGGCGTCCACTGCCACAGATCGCCATTGAGCAGGATGACGAGCGGGGCATCGGCCTGGCGCGCCTGGGCAGGGGGGCGGTTTGCGGCAAAGGGAGCTAGCAGACTGAGGAGAAGCACGAGGAGCATGGGGCCGGCGAAGGCCCATCGTCTGTGGCGCATACGACCTTGTCCTTTTCCGTAAGCGAGTGGCAGAAGCAGATCGCCGTGCCCTGGAACGTCTCACGGCTGTATGCTAATCATAGCATGAAGCTATCAGGCGCGTGCCCGGCGGCTGGAATACGGAAAGCACACCATCGGTCGCCGGTTGGGCGCTGGCTTTGCCGCCCCTCATCCCCCGACCCCTTCGCGCACTGCTGCGCGGGGAGAAAGGGTGTTTGCAGGGGTGAGGCTTGCATCGCCCGCTTGAAAGGCGAGTAGGGCAAGCCCTACCCCTACGTGAGGTGCGGCGGGGTTGGAGTCCCCTCAGCCCCAGTGTGGGAGCGGGTGCGCATCACGCCGGGGCGAGGGGGTTCTCAAAGGGCCTCTATTACTACAGCCGCAGGCAGCCCTCACCCTAAATCCCTCTCCCTCAGGGCGAGGGACTTTCCGAACTCGCTCTCCGTCTCCCTGAGGGAGAAGGGGCCGGGGGATGAGGGCCAAGCCTGGCAAGTGTTGCTGTAGTACTACACCTGCAAGATCACGGGGCGGGCGAGCGTCAGGCCGCTGATTTCGACCGTGCGCACCGGCCAGCCCTCGATCGCGGTCAGGATTTCGGGAGCCTGCCCGCGCGCCGTCACCAGGATCGAGTCCTCGCATTTCGCGCCGCTGATCGACGGGTTCCAGGCGCAGACCATGCCCGGCTTCAGCTCGGCAGTCGCGCCGGGAACGCCCAGCATCTCGCGCGCGGTATAACCGGCCAGCCCGCCCTGGTGATGCAGCTTCCACTCGTCGGCGAAACCGGCGCGGGCGTAGGCGTCCTGGGCTGCGCGGAACACCTGCTCCAGCGTCGTGCCGGGCTGCGAGGCGGCCAGCATCGCCGCATCGACATCGGCGGTCGCGTTCATGCGCCGCTGCACATCCGCCGAGATCGGGCCGAAGTGGACCAGCCGCGTGACGGAGCAGACCAGCCCGTCGCGCCGCCCGCACAGCACCAGCATCGCGTAGCGGTCGAGCGTCTTGCCGGTCGGGATCGGGTGGCGGACCTTGTGGACGCGCTCGTCTGTGCCGATCAGCACCACGACCGGATTCGCGCCGCAGGCGCGCGTCTCGTCGGCCAGGGCCGCGCCGATCTGCTCTTCGGTCATGCCCGGCTGCACGCGCCCGATGGCGGCCTGCATCGCGTCGGCGCAGCGCCGCCCCAGATCGCGGAAGCGCTCCTGCTCGACCGGCAGCAGCGTGGCGCGCAGCAGAGCCAGCTCGCCGCTGAGGTCGTGCGCGCCCGGCAGCGGGAAATCCACGCCCAGCGCCGCCGACTGCGGGGATGGCTCGGCCTCGTGCCAGGGTGTGACGCGCAGCTCGAAGCCGCGCTCGCGCACCTGGTCTTCGGCCTGCAAACGCGGCGCTTCGATCGTGTTGGTCCACATCTCGCACGTGTCCGGCGTGATCACGACGGTCGCCACACCGATCGCGGCGGCGGTGTTGACCGCCACATCGATCCCGCCTGTGATCCAGCTCACATCCTCGACGCGGCGCAGCCACAGCGTGTCCAGGTTGTGAGCCGCCATCAGGTCGCGGACCAGTTCCAGCTTGGTTTGAACTTCGGTTGCGTAATCCATCTACAAAAATCCTTTGCATGCACACGGTATAAACACAAAAGCAAAACCAGCTTAAAGCGTAACATATCTGCCGCGAGTGGGGGCAGGCAATCTTCCGGCGGGGCACGATCGCGCGCCCGGTTCAACTATAATCTGGTGACCGAAGGGAGAGTTGAGGAGTTTGAGTATGGCCGATGTGACCACTACCCGGCAGGATGTGCCCCTTCAGCAGCAAGCCGCCGACCGCCGCCCTCAACCATCCGATCTCGCGCCGGTGCTGGCGCTGCTGCAAGGCGCGTTTTTTGCCGTGACCGGCATCTGGCCGCTGATCAGTCCCGGTACGTTCCAGAAAGTGACCGGGCCTAAGGTCGATTTCTGGCTGGTGAAAACGGTCGGTATCCTGATCGCAGTGATCGGCAGTGCGTTGATGCTGGACGGCGGGAAGCGGCGCGTGACGTCCTCGACGCGGCTGCTGGCGGTGGGCAGCTCGCTGGGGCTGGCCGCGATCGACGTGTACTACGCGGGCGTGCGGCGGATCTCGCCGGTCTATTTGCTCGATGCGGTGGCCGAGCTGGCGCTGGCGGGGGCGTGGATCGTCACCGGGCGGGGGCAGAATTCCGAACGCGGCTGAATCCGGCGCGCTTTCTGACACGACTCCGATAAAGTTTATATGCGATTCTTATAGAAGTGGGGTATCCATCGGGGAGCAGTCTCGTTAGAATAGCTGTTGTTTTGGTGCCAAAGTATTTTGGCGGCTGATTTCCCTGATGCACGGCTCACACCGGCGCCGATTATGTCTCGGCCAGGCCGCCGGTTCGGATGATATCTACAAGAGGAGTGAACACGAAGATGCCCAAGCAGCTTGTTTTTGATCAGGATGCGCGCCGCGGGCTGAAGGGCGGCATCGATATGCTGGCCCAGGCGGTCATGACCACGCTCGGCCCCAAGGGGCGCAACGTGGCGATTGACAAGAAGTTCGGCGCGCCGACCGTCACCCACGACGGCGTCTCGGTCGCTAAAGAGATCGAGTTGGAAGACCCCTGGGAGAACATGGGCGCGCAGCTTCTCAAGGAAGCCGCGACCAAGACCAACGACATCGCCGGCGACGGCACCACCACCGCGACCGTGCTCGCCTATTACATGGTCACCGAAGGTCTGAAGAATCTCGCAGCGGGCGCGAATCCGATGCTGCTCAAGCGCGGGATCGACAAGGCGGCTGAGGCTGTTTCGCGCCGCCTGGGCGAGATGGCGATTGAGATCAGCACGAAGGAAGAGATCGCGTCGGTGGCAGCGATCAGCGCGCAGGACCGCGAGATCGGGGAGCTGATCGCGGACGTGATGGACCGCGTGGGCAAGGACGGGGTGATCACGGTCGAGGAGAGCAAGGGGCTGGAGTTCGAGACGAACTACGTCGAGGGGATGCAGTTCGACCGGGGATACATCTCGCCGTACTTCGTGACCAGCCCGGACACGATGGAAGCGGTCATTCAGGAGGCCTACATCCTGATCCACGACAAGAAGATCTCGGCGGCGAGCGACCTGGTGCCGATTCTGGAGAAGCTGCTGCAGATCGGCAAGCGGGAGCTGGTGATCATCGCCGAGGACGTGGACGGCGAGGCGCTGGCGACGCTGGTGCTGAACAAGCTGCGCGGGATGCTGAACGTGGTGGCGGTCAAGGCGCCAGGGTTCGGCGACCGGCGCAAGGCGATGCTGCAAGACATCGCGGCGCTGACCGGCGGGACGGTGATCACGGAAGAGCTGGGGCGCAAGCTGGACTCGACGACGCTGCAAGACCTGGGGCGGGCCGGTAAGGTGGTCGTGACCAAGAACGACACGACGGTCGTTGATGGTGCGGGCGACCCGGCGGCGATCCAGGGGCGGACGGACGAGATCCGGGTGGAGATCGAGAACTCGACGAGCGACTATGACCGCGAGAAGCTGCAGGAGCGGCTGGCGAAGCTGAGCGGCGGGGTGGCGGTAATCGGTGTGGGTGCGGCGACGGAGACGGAGCTGCGCGAGAAGAAGCACCGGGTCGAGGACGCGCTGAGCGCGACGCGGGCGGCAGTCGAGGAAGGGATCGTGCCGGGCGG
>JAAYCM010000004.1 GCA_012729765.1 Chloroflexota bacterium
TACACCGACCGGGCGCGCTATGCCTTCCAGACCCAGATCTTCTTCCTGCTCAGCCGCTATCACCAGCAGCGCCAGTTGGCGATGATCCCGCGCCCGCTGATCAGTGACTATATGTTCGACAAGGATCGCCTGTTCGCGCAGGTCAACCTGTCGGGCGACGAGCTGGCGACGTACTACAGCGTGCAGGAAGCCCTGGCCGAGAATGTACCCCTGCCGGATTTGGTAGTTTTCCTCAAGGCGGACACGGCGACGTTGATGAACCGCATCACCGCCCGTGACCGCCCCTACGAGCGCAACATGGACCCGCAGTATATCGACAGCCTGCGCGTGGCCTACGACACGTTTTTTGGTTCCTACACGGCGGCGCCGGTGCTGATGATCGACACCAACGAGATCAACTTCGTGCAGAATGAGGCCGACCGCGAGATGATCTTCAACCGGATCCGCGGCGCGCTGGGGGAGGGGCCGCGCCAGCCTGCGCTGCCCGGCCTGGATCACGGACAGGCGCCGCTGGCGGGTCCCAAACCGGCCTCAGCGTCGCTGGAAGATACCTCGCGCCGCCTGGCCGATTTCCAGCAGTTCCACCGCCGGTTGGACGACGACAAGCGCTTCCCGACCGATCTGTACTTCAATTTCATGCTGTTACAGGAAGAGATTGGCGAGCTGGCGAAAGCGTTCGCGCAGCGGTGGGTGGCCCAGTCGACGGGCCGCCCCGACGACGCATTGCCGGCCATTCGCGAAGAGCTGGCAGACGTGTTGGCCTACGTGATCAAGCTGGCGAACTACGCCGGCGTCGACCTCGAAGAGGCGTATTTGCACAAAATGCAGGTAAATGAGGGGCGCAACTGGTCCACACCGGCCCCCCCAGAAAGCGACCCGGCATGATCCAGCCGCCCAACCCCGACAAGAAATTCGTGGCTATTGCGGGCAACATCGGCATTGGAAAGTCGACGCTGACCGGAATCCTGGCCGAGGCGTTTGGCTGGGAGCCATTTTACGAGGCCGTGGACGAAAACCCGTACCTGGCCGATTTCTACTCGGATATGACCCGCTGGAGCTTCCATTCGCAGGTGTTTTTCCTGTCGCGCCGGCTGCAGCACCACCGCAAGCTCGTCGATCATCCCGGCTCGGTGGTGCAGGATCGCAGCGTGTACGAGGACGCCGAGATCTTCGCGCACAACCTGTACATGCAGGGCCAGATGTCCGAGCGCGATTACCAGGCGTACCACGATCTGTACGAGGGCATCCGCGCCTTTCTGCCGCCGCCGGATCTGCTGGTCTACCTAAAGGGGAGCGTGGACACACTGCTGTCGCGAATCCGGCTGCGCGGGCGTGACTTCGAGCGCGATATCTCGCCGGCCTACCTGGGCCAGCTTAACGCCCTGTACGAAGCGTGGATCGAGCGCTGGACCAGTTGCCCGGTATTGATCGTTCCGACCGACGGCGTGGACTTCCAGCACGACCAGGCGGCGCGCGACTGGATCGTCGCGGGGGTGCGGGAATGCCTCGAGCCGTCGCCGGTGCGCTATCTGGAGAAGCCTTTAAAGACATCGTGAGATAACACCGCCAGGCTGGGCGTTGTGCCAGCCTGGACGTGTGCCAGGGAGCGGGGACTATGCATGGTCTTCAGTCGCGTCTCAGCCAGGCGCTGCGCCTTGCGTTGTTGGACCGGTTAGCGCACGAATTGAACGCCGACCTCAGCTCGGCGGACGTGTTGCGGCGCGTCCTGAATGCCGCCGCCGAGGCGCTGGGAACGCCCTACGCCAGCATCGTCGCTCTGAAAAACAGGCAGCTTCTGGCCGCGTATGCCCTGGGCGGGGGCGAGCGCGACCCACTGCCATCGATCCGGCGAGTGCTCGAGAACGGGCTCGCCGGTTTTGTGATGTACAACTACCGCACGATCATCATCAACGACATCACCAACAACCCGCTCTGGCTGCCGCTCGCCGATGATCCCCTATCGCCGCAGGCGGGCTCGGCGCTGTGTGTGCCGCTGACCCACGCGGGCGATATGGTGGGCGTCATGACGCTGGCCCATCCGGCGACCAGCTATTTCACCGCCGATGCAGTCCACCTGATCACGCTGATCGGCGAGCTCGGGTCGGCGGCGCTCTCGTCAGCGCTGCTGCTCGAAGCGGCGCGCGAGGCCGAAAAACGCTACGCGACGTTGTTCGACGACGTGATCGTGCCGATCATCGTCACCGATCTGCAGGGACACATCCGGGCGGTGAACCGCCGCGCGTGCGAGTTCCTGGGCTATTCGCGCGAGGAAATGCTCCGCCTGACGATCTCGACCATTCACCGCATGGGCACCGGGCCGCTGGGACAAGACCGGTTTCAAAGCCTGCAGCTCGGTCATGAGGCGACTTTCCAGTCGAAGGTGTGGACCAAAGACGGGGAAGAACGCGCCGTCCAGGTCCGTGCCAAGCGCGTCTTCAGCGCCGCCGAGGGCGACTCGATCCAGTGGATCGAGCACGATGTCACCTCGCAGCTCACGTTGGAGCGGCTGCGCCAGGATCTCTCGGCCATGCTTTACCACGACATGCGCGGCCCGCTGGGCAACGTCTACAGCAGCGTGCAGGCCCTGCGAAAGGTGCTCGGCGACGGCGTCGATAGCCACGTGAAGACCCTCTTGCAGGTGGCCGAGCGCAGCGAGCGCCAGGTCCGGCGCCTGATCGACTCTCTGCTGGACATTCAGGGTCTGGAGGAGGGCAAAAAACTACTCAACCGCGCCAACACGGCGCTGAATGCGCTGGTTGAGACTGCCGTGGAGCAGGTGAAGCCGCAGGCCGACGACAGCAAGATCCAGATGCGCTTTGCCCTGGCAGACGATCTGCCGGCGCTCTACATCGACCAGGATATGATCGAGCGCGTGATCATCAACCTGCTCGATAACGCCATCAAATATTCCCCTTCCGGCGGGAACATCACGATCAGCACCGCCACCAGCGGCGGCGAGGTGTACTTCCGCGTCAAAGACAGCGGCCCCGGTATTCCGCCCGAAGCCCAGCTTGTCATCTTCGACAAGTTCGCGCGCGTCAGGCAGCGCAATATGCCGCACGGCGTGGGCCTGGGGCTGGCGTTCTGCAAACTGGCGATCGAGGCGCATGGCGGGCGGATCTGGGTGCGCAGCAACGGCGTCGGCTCGACCTTCACCTTCGCGCTCCCGGTTCGGGCCCCGGCCACGGGTGAGCTGCCGCCGCTGGGCGCGTCTGGCCCCTAATGGCCCATCTTGTGGTATCCTCTTAGGGAAAATCTGAGTGGGGAGACCGTACCCATTATGATGCGCACACTGGCGCCCTGGCGGCGCGCTCGATGGTCACTGCTGGGTGTGATCGGGCTTGGGATTGTGCTGGCGGCCTGCGGCGGCAACGCCCAGCCGTCGATTGTGACGTTCGTGCCGACTGACACGCCGACCGAGCAGCCGAGCCCCACCGCCGCGCCGGTGAGCGGCGTGCCGACGGCGCCGGCCCCCAGCCCCACGCCCCAGCCGACGCGCAGCCCCACTACGGCCACGCCCGGCCCGTCGCCGACCAGCCTTCTCGCGCCGACGACGACACCGGCCCCACACACGCTGACGGCCACCCTTGCCCCGACGCTGGCCGGGCTGTCGATCGAGTATTTCACCACCGACAGCGAATATGTCATCCCCGGCGACAACGTGACGCTGTTCTGGAGCGTGCGCGGCGCCGACCGGGCGCGGATCTACCGCGTGGATGCCGACGACGAGCGGATTTATCGCTGGGATGTGGCGGCGGCGGGCCGGATCACCGTGGGCACGCGGCGCGCCGACCGTGACGTGGCTCGCTTTCTGCTGACGGCGGAAGTGTCCGGCGCGAACATCGAGCAGGCGCTGCTGATCCCGCTGCGCTGCCCGGAGGTCTGGTTCTTCGAGCCGGCGCCCGAGGCGTGCCCTGCTGACGCGGGCCAGTATTCCGCCCAGGCCGAGCAGACGTTCCAGCGCGGGCGCATGATCTGGGTCGAGACACTCGACCGGATCTACGTGGTGTTCGAGGATGGCGCCGCGCCGGCCTGGGCGCAGTATCCGGACGAGTTCGCCGAGGGCATGCCAGAGCGAGACGATTCCCTGGTGCCGCCGCCCGGCCTGGACCAGCCCGTGCGCGGGTTTGGGCTGGTGTGGCGCAGCAATCCCCGCGTGCAAGAACGGCTGGGTTGGGCGACGTCTCCTGAAATCCCGTATGAGGGGATGTACCAGGCCGATTCGATCGAGCCGAGCGTGGCGACCCTCTACCTGCGCCTGCGCGACGGCGGAATCGTCGCGCTCGATTCGTTTGAGGACGA
>JAAYCM010000128.1 GCA_012729765.1 Chloroflexota bacterium
AGCACCTGATCGGCGGTGAGGACGTAGAGCGAGTCATCATGGACGGTGAGCGCGATCGGGAGATTCAGGCCCTCGGCGACGATCTGCGGATCGTCCATGAAGCGGTCGCCGTCGGCATCGCGCACGGACCAGATCGCGCCGCTGGCGGGGCGCGCCAGGTAGAGCGTGCCATCGGAGTCGAAGGCCAGCCCGGCCTGGACCGGGACCGCTTCGGGCGCGGCCAGATGATCGAGCACGACCTCGACGCACATGAAGCTGATGTCGTGATAGGGCGCGGTGTAGTCGTAGCGGCAGGGCGGATCATCGGGGGCCTGGGCGCGCGCCGGGCGCGGCGTGCCGAGTCCGCCCGCGAGCAGGCCCAGCGCCAGCAGCAGCGCGCAAATCTGCCGGGTGCGGCGGTAAGTTGTTGGGAGACAGGAACGGGTGAGTGTGCGCATAACGGCGCGGATCATAGCCCGGCACCGGCGATCGCGCCAGCCCGTGCCGTGACAACAAAGCCCGGCAGGGGCGGTGGTGCTGCCCTGCCGGGAGTCGAAGCATTTATCCGAAGCGGCGTAGAATCAGCGAACGCTGCTCAGCATTTTCTCGACTTCTTTACGAAGGCTGTGATACTCGCGCTCCAGGCGCTCCAGCGCCTTCTGGGTGCTGTCTCGGCTCTGATCGATGCCGGTTTCCAGCTCGTCGGCAATATTACTGCGCGTTTTCTCCCCCTTCTGGGGAGCAAAAAGCAGCGCGGCGATTCCGCCTAGCACCAGGCCGAGGAGAAGGACTCCTGCGGCCATCATCGTCGTCTGACGTTTGGCTTTGGCTTCCGCTTCTTCACTGTAGTAAATCCGCTGTTCGGCCATAGCGCTCCTTTCAGTTTTGTACCGGTACAGGATTGTTGGTGGAGAAGCCTCTCTCTATATCCTACTATAAGAGAAAGCGGCACCCGGCAAATGTGCCAACCGGGTGATATTGGAATAGGCCATGTGGGGCATCTTGGCGGCGGGCGATCAGCGGGCCGCTTCGATCCCGGCCAGGATGTCGGGCAGGGCGTCCGGCTCGGCGGCATAGCGCACCGTGCCCACGACGAACGCCTGGCGCACGGCGGGCGGCAGCCGGTCGGAGAGATCGAACAGCGGCGCGCCGGTGTGGACCAGGGCGGCGAGCGCGTCCAGCGCCGGGTTGGGATAGCGGGTGTTCGGGTAGGGTGAGATCGCGCTCCCGGCGGCGGCCCAGGCAGCGGTCGTTTCCGGCGCGGTCAGGAACCCGGCCAGCGCAACCGTGATCGGGTTATCGTTGAACAGCACCACGAAATCGGCCCCGACGATCACGCGCCGTGGATCGCCGGCAGGCAGCGGGAAGAACCGGAAATCTTCGCCGGGCCGCTGGCGCGAGGCTGCCGGAATCCAGGCGGCGGCGGTGCTCGACGCGATGCTGAATGCGGCGTCGGGTGAGGCATCGAAGGGGGCGACGGCGGCGGCTACCGGGGCCAGCGCGGCGGGTGATTCGACCGTGCCGGGCGCGAGAAGCTGGCCGAAACTGGTCCAGGCGTCGCGGACGCGCTCATCGGTCCACGCGATCTGCCCGGCGGCCAGCCCGTCGATCAGCCCGGCCCCATAGCGCTGGTAGAGCAGCGTCTCGATGATGTCGGTGCCGGTGGTCGCGCTGAGACTGATCGACCAGGGAGTCGCGCCCGTCCCCGCGACCTGTTGGCCCAGGGCGAGCAGATCATCCCAGGTGGCGGGGATGCCCGCGCCGGACAGGATCGGGTCGTCCGCCGGGTACCAGACGAGCGCCTTGGCGACGAGCCGGATCGCGCGCCCGTAGACACGGCCATCGACGCTGAGCGCTGCGTCCAGATAGGCCGGGTAGCCGGACGCCGCCGGGCCGAGCGCCGCGCCGAGATCGATCACCTGGGCGGTGCGCGCATAATCGGCCAGCAGGCCGGGCTGGGTCATGATCACAAGGTCGGGGGGCGTGCCGGCGTCGATCTGCTGGCGCAGCGTCTCTTCCAGGTTGGTAGCGGAAACGAGCACCGGCTGGACGTCGAAGTCTTGCAAGAAGGGCAGCAGCAGCGCCTCGAAGTCTTTCTGTTCGACCTCACCCGGCCATTCGGCCAGGATGCGCACCTGGGTATACTGCGCCGGGGGATGCGCGCGGGCCGGGGCGACGGCGGCTGTTACCAGGGCGGCGAGCGCCAGCACCAGCACGAAGCGTAAGCACGTCGAGGGGATGCGCATGGTCGTCTCCGCACAAATCTAAGTGGCACGATAACACCAGTATACAGGGGTCTACGCGGCGAGCAAAGGACCGCCGTTCCCTGCCGGGCGCGCGGCGTGGTATACTCTCGCGCACGTCCGGCTATGCCACCCGATGAGGATGTCCGATGCCCCCAGCCAAACGCCGCGAATCCGCCGTTCCGCCGCCCGCCACGCCGGAGATGGCCGCCAAGCTCGCCATCAACCGCACCGGGCGGCTCACAGCGGGCCAGCGCCGGGTGATGCTGTGGGCGGGACTGGGCGCGGCGCTGCTGCTGCTCTGCCCGTTGACGCTGCTGGTGCAGATGGGCGTGCTCGTCGCGTCGGACCGCGTGCCGGTGGTGACGACTGCCGGGCTGATCTTCACCGTGCTGGGGCTGCTGTTCGTGCTGATGTTTGCCGGGCTGGCGTGGGCTAACGTGCAGATGTTCGTGCCGGATGCGTTCGGCAGGCAGCCGGTCCGGTTTGCGCGCGGGCCGCTGGGCGTGCACGTTTCGGAGAAAGACCGGCCAGAGCTGCCGTTCTCGTATGTGATCGAGGACTACAGCTTCGCGCCGTATGTCGCGCCGGACGACGTGCCGATGCGCCCCGGCGCGCCCTACCTGGTGTATTATGCGGCGCACAGCCGCCTGCTGCTGAGCCTGGCCGCTCTCGACGCGCCCGACGCGGCGCAGTGGGCGCCAGCCTTTGGGGAAACGGAAGGGGATAAACCATCATGAGCCAGCCCGCCAACGCCGATCACTGGCTGATCGAAATGCACTGCCACACAGTGTGGTCCAAAGACAGCCTGAACACGTTCGAGCGCATCAGCCGCGTGGCCGAGCGCCGCAAGATCGACCGCATCCTGATCACCGATCACAACACGGCGGAAGGCGCGCTGGAATGGGCGGCGCGCAACCCCGATCTGTTCATCCCCGGCGAGGAGATCATGACGACCGGCGGTGAGCTGCTGGCGTGGTTCGTCAAAGAGACGGTGCCGCGCGGGCTGTCGCCGCAGGAGACGATTCAACGGCTGCGCGATCAGGGCGCGGTGATCGGCGTGGCGCACCCCTTCGACCGCGTGCGCAGGGGCGCGTGGGCGCTGGATCAACTGCGGGAGATCGTCGATCTGGTGGATACTATCGAGGTGTTTAACGCGCGCTGTTTCTTCAAGACGGATAACGTGCAGGCGGCGGAATTCGCGGCGCAGCACGACAAGCCCGGCACGGCGGGATCGGACGCGCACATCCCGTATGAATATGGCCGGGCGATGATGCGGGTCGCCCCGTTCAGCGACGCGGCAGGGCTGCTGGACTCGATCCGCAGCGGCGAGCTGGTGGCGCGCATCAGCCCATGGTGGGTGCATGGCGGCAGCACCACCGCCAAGTGGCGTAAGCGGCTGGGCCTCAGTAAACGGATGTGGGAAGGCGGGTAGGGATTCCCCCCATCCCCCGACTCCTTCCCCCACGTTTCACGGAGGGAAGGGAAGATCGGCGGAGTTTTTCAAGCCGCGCCCGCCGGGTAGGGCAAGCCCTACCCCTACGACAGGATGCCGTCGCCCGCCGCATCACAACGTCCGGGGCGAGGGGGCGCTTTAATCCGCGCTGGCCCCGGCGATGTGATCCGACCGCTCGGACTCGGCGGTTTCGTCGTCGCTGCGATCGATCGGGATGGTGAAGATGAAGGTCGAGCCGTGTCCCAGGCGGCTTTCCAGATCGATCTTGCCGCCGTGCGCCTCGACCAGGCTTTTCACAATCGCCAGCCCCAGGCCGGTCCCCTCGATGCCGTCAGTATCGGGCCGCCGCACCCGGTAGAAGCGGGTGAAGATATGGGCCTGATCCTCAGGGCTGATGCCGATGCCATCATCCTCGACCTCGACCTGGACCATCTCGTCCGCGCGCCCGGCCCGAATCCAGATATGGCCGCCTTCGGGTGTGTACTTGATCGCGTTGCCGATCAGATTCGACATGATCTGATCCAGGCGGCTCTCGTCGGCGGACACCAGCGGCAGATCGTCCGGGATGTCGATGAAGACCGAGAGCGATTTCTCCTCGGCATGGAGCGCGAGACTGTCCACGACCTGCTGGGTCAGGCTGCCGACATGGACCTGGTTGAAGCGCAGGGTCAGGCCGCTCTCGATGCGCGCCATGTCGAGCAGATCGTCGATCAGATCGCGCATGTGATCGATCGAGCGCTGGGCGCGCGTCATGTAGTCTACACCCTGCTCGTTGAGCGGGTTGGTGAGGTTGATCAGATCGAGATAGCCCAGGATCACGCCGAGCGGGTTCTTCAGGTCGTGCGAGGCGGTCGCCACCAGCTCGGTCTTGAGCTGCTCGGTGCGCTTGAAGGGCGTCACGTCGTGGATCACGATGGACCAGCCGATATCCGGCGTGGGCACGATATTGACGTGATAGGCGTGGCGGTCGAGCGTGATCTCTTCGGCCACGACACGCTTGCTGGCGCGCGCGCGGGCATAGAGCGCCGGGAGCGGGGTGTAGTCGAAGACAGTTTCGAAGCGGCGGCCAAGATAGCTCTCTTTGGCCGGAAGCTCGAAGGTGGCGAGCGCGGCCTCGTTGACCAGAACGAGCCGGTTGTCCTCGCCCACGACGATCACGGCGTCGGCGGTGCTGCGCAGGATCAGGTCGAGCTTCTGGTGCTCACGGCGGATCTCGTCAAACAGGCGGGCATTGTCAATGGCGACGGCGGCGCGGGCGGCCAGCCGGTTGGCGAAGTCCAGGTTTTCGGGGCTGAAGGCGTTATGCTGCTCGCTTTCGAGGGTCATGACCGCGATCACACGGTCGCGGCGCATGATCGGGACGGTGAGCTGCGCGCGCGTGTTCGCCAGGATCGGCACGTAGTCAGGGTCCTGGCTCACATCCTGGACGATCTCGGCGGCGCCCTGGCGGGCCACGCGCCCGGCGATGCCGCGCTCCAGCGGCCAGGGGTCTTTCTTCAACTCCATCCAGACCATCGGATCATAGCCATAACCGGAAACAAAGCGCAGGCGGTTGGCGCGTTCATCGACCAGGGCGAGCGCGGCGGCGCGGCTGCTGGTGAAGCGCAGCACCCAGTCGAGCGTGAGATTGAGCACGCGCTCGACGCTGAGGGCGTCGTTCAGCTCGCGGTCGATCTGGCTGAGGATGTTCAATTCCTGCACGCGCGCGTTTAGCTGCTCGTCGGTGAGCTGGTAGAGGCGGGCGTTTTCGAGCGTGATGGCGAAGTGCGCGGCCAGCGTGTCGAGTAGACCCTGCTGCTTGGCCGTGATCGGCTGGCCGCTGGGCGTGTTATCGACCAGGATCGCGCCCTGGAACTGATCGCCGACCATGAGTGGGATGCTGTAGAAGCGCTGGAAGTTGAGCATATTGATCAGCCAGCGCAGAACCGTGTCGGTGCGATAGGCGGGATCGGTAACGTGGACGGCGTCGCCGTTCAGCCAGCGGCCCAGGATCGAGTCGTGGGTGGCTTTGTTGAGCGAGACTTGCAGTGCTTCGAGCACCATCTGGTTATCGCGGTCGGGCAGAGTCTCGCTGTAAGCGCCAAAGATAAGGCTATTATTCGACTCGTTGTGGAGCAGGATCAGGCCGCGATCGAAGTGCAGCAGTTGGGTGATGGCGGTGATCAGCTCGTTGAGCACGGCCTCGCGGTTGAAGGTCGCGCTGAGGGCGAGCATGATGTCGCGGACGTGGGTTAACTCCTGGACCTGCTGCTGAAGCGATTCGTTGGCCTGGCGCAACTCGTCGGCCAGGCGCATCGAGGGCAGCGCCAGGGTGCGGGCCTGGCGGTGAAGGGCATAGCGCACCAGGCCGGCTAGCGCCGGGATCAGGGCAATCCAGCGCACGATGGTCGCGCCGGGCCAGCCGATCACGACCCACAGAATCAGGAAAACTGTCAGCAGCAGCCCGGTCCACGTTTCGGCGGGAATGCTATCGCCAGGAACGAGGGGGCGCCCTCTTAATGAAGTGCTTCTCCGCTCACTCACGAGTTATCCTCTGTCTCTGCCAGTTTGCCCGACAGCGACTACTCGTCCCTACAACACCCACCTGATTTTTAATTATACCGCGCTTGTTACTATTTCACCGCATAACCCGGCTATGTGATTTTCACAATGCGCGACCCTTACAGACTGCCCGGCAGTGTAGGGGTGAACAATCGACTGCTAGCGGCGGTTCAACTGCCCCCCATCCCCCGGCCCCTTCCCCCACTGCTGCGCGGAGGGAAGGGGAGCATGGGAGCGTTTTTCAAGTCCTTCCCTCATTTTGGGGGAAGGATTTAGGATGGGGGCAGCACAGGCTTCAGCCAATACCTCACCACGACTCCCACTGCTGCGCGGAGGGAAGGGGAGCATGGGAGCGTTTTTCAAGTCCTTCCCACCTTGTGGGGGAAGGATTTAGGATGGGGGGTAGCGCAGGCTTCAGTCAAAACCTCACCACTACTCCCGGCAGAATCCGCCCCCTGGCGTGAGGGTGACACGGGGCGCGATCAGTAGGTGGGGCGGTAGAACGGGCTGGGCGTGATGATCAGGAAGAACAGGATCAGCGTGGCGATGCCGATCACCGTGCGTGTGCGGCCCAGGGGTTTCAGGTCGTCGTGGGGCGGGGGATGCCGCAGGCCGGTCAGCAGGCCCATGAAGGCCCACACCAGCCACGCGATCCAGCCGCCGAACAGCCCGAACAGGATCAGAGTGCCAAACGTTACGGTGGCGATCGGCCAGGCGCGCCGTCCGAAAAGGGCATAGGCGACGTGCCCGCCGTCGAACTGGCCGAGCGGCAGCAGGTTGAGCGCGGTCAGCAGCACACCGAACCACGCCGCGAGCGCCATCGGGTGGCCGTAGAGCACGACGCGATCCAGTTCGGTGATGTCGGTGAAGACGCCGCTGAGGAATTGCAGCAGCGGCGGGTTGGCAACGCGGGTGATGCCGAGCTGAATCCAACTGGTGGGCAGGCCGACGGTCTGCGGCTGGAGCAGGCCGATGATATAGAGCGGCAGGGCGAGCACCAGCCCGGCCAGCGGCCCGGCGATCCCGACATCGAACAGGGCGCGCCGGTTGAGCAGCGGGCTTTTGATGAAGATCACCGCGCCCATCGTGCCGAGCGAGTTGGCCAGCGGCAGCGGGATGAAGTAGGGCAGCGTGACCTTGACGCCGTGCAGCCGGGCGGCGACATAGTGGCCCATCTCGTGCACACCCAGGATGGCGAGCAGTGTCAGCGAGAAGGGCAGGCCGTCGCGCAGAGCCGACCACACCAGCGGCCAGTCGCCCGCGCGGATGGCGTCATAGACCCGCCCCGCCGGCAGCCCGGTCAGGGCCGCGCCCATGATCGTCGTGGTGATGATCGTGGCGACGAGCAGGCCGAGATGCAGCCACCAGGGCGAGCGGATGCGGCGCTGGGGCAGATCGCCCTCAACCGCGATGACGACCTCTTCGTCGTTCTCGCGCTGGAGCATGGGCGTATAGCCGAGCGGCTTGAAGCGCTCGACCAGCGTCTGATAGGCGGTGTCGCGCGGTGTTTCGAGCTGGCCCCGGAAGACATAGACGCGCCCAACGCCGCGCTGCTGGGTGTGCTGCTCTCCCTCAACGGTCAGGATGCCGTGCAGCGCCTCGCGCAGCCGGAGCAGACCGGGATCGAGCGGGGGCGCGGCCTGCTCCGCCGGGGGTAGGGACGCCTGGGTATGGGTCAGGTCGCTGTACGATTCGGGTAAACTCATGACCGCTCATTTCTGCACAGCCGGGATACAGTAACGGTTCGGGCGGCTGGCCCGGCTCACACCTTGGGCAGCTCGATCCGCTGCTGGTACTGGTACTTGCCCTTGCGGTCGGCGTAGGAAACCTCGCATTCCTCGTCGGCCTCAAAGAACAACACCTGGGCGATACCTTCGTTGGCGTAGATTTTAGCAGGAAGCGGGGTGGTGTTGCTGATCTCCAGCGTGACGAAGCCTTCCCACTGGGGTTCGAATGGAGTAACATTCACGATAAGACCACAGTTACTGACAAATACACCAGCTTCCAGGGCGAAATTACCGGCTTCGGGAACGGTCAGGCAGTAAACATCATGATCACCCGGCAGCGCTTTGATGCTCGCGACTTTGT
Organism: Chloroflexota bacterium; assembly: GCA_012729765.1. Taxonomy (GTDB): domain Bacteria; phylum Chloroflexota; class Anaerolineae; order Aggregatilineales; family Aggregatilineaceae; genus JAAYCM01. The sequence continues at coordinate 8,308 of JAAYCM010000128.1, forward strand.
GGTTGTTGCGGCACTCGGTACCTTGACTCTGGAAGGCTGCCACAACATCGCGGGTCAGGTTCCAGGGCATGTTGTTGCGCCGGTTGAAGTCGATGTGATGGCGGTGCGTGCCAGGCTGGTCGGCGTAGATGCTGTTGCGCAGGTTCCATTCGTCGGCCAGACGGTGAGTCGGGTAAAGATGGCCCATCAAGGGCTGGAACACCATCTCATAGCCGCGTGCAGCCTGGCGGTAGAGGGGCATCAGCGAATCGTCGGGGCGCAGGTCATCGGCGGGAACGAGTTTGCCGTCGCGCGTGATGAACTCGTGATCGGGCGTGCAGTGAATCACCGCCCCATCGTCAAGCGTGATCTCCAACAGCGAGTCGCGACCGATGTAGCGCGGCGCGTCGAGCAGGGACACGATCACACGGCCCAGCGGCCCTATGCTATAGCCCCAGAACAGCTCGCCATCGTCGGCGCGGCGGGCCATTTCTTCGAGCGTGGGGGAGGTGCCATCGACCAGGGCGACACGTGTATCACCGCGAAAGCAGCGCGCATAAGACGATTTACCAAGGCATACGGTCAACACTTTGCGCGGGATACGGAAGTATTCGACGGTGCGGCCCAGGACGAACGAATTGGGCGGGATGATGCACACGTCGCCCACAAAATCGACCATCGACTTGGGATCGAACGCCTTCGGGTCTACGATCGCGCTGTAGACATTGGTGAAGATTTTGAATTCGTTGGCGATGCGGATGTCGTAGCCGTAGGACGAGACGCCGTAGCTGATTACGCCGTTGCGGACCTGCGACTCTATGAACGGCTCGATCATCTTTTCTTCGAGCGCCATCTTACGAATCCAGTGATCGGGTTTGAGTCCCAACGTTATATCTCCTCAGGGTGCGATGTTTGGACAGGCATCGAGCCGTGTTTCAGGATTATGGGCTGCCGGGCGCGCCGCTACATGATCTCCAGGGCGGACATGCCCATCAGCTTCAGCAGGCGGCGGAACACGACGCGGGCCGCGCCATAGAGCCGCAGGCGGGCCTTGGCGACATCTTCCGGCACGTCGCTGTGCAGGACGCGCACCGCGTCGTACATCGGGTGGAACATGCGCGCCAGGTCGAGCGCGTAGAAGGCGAGCCGGTGCGGGCCGAGGTCCTCATATGCCTGGACCATCACTTCGGGCATTTCGAGCAGCTTGCGCACAAAGGCCAGCTCGCGCTCGCCGAGCAGGCTGAGATCGGCCCCCTCGTCGGTGAGGCCGCGCTCTTCGGCCTGGCGGAAGATGCCCGCGCAGCGCACATGCGCGTTCTGGATGTAGTAGACCGGGTTCTCGTTGGCCTGCTGGCGGGCGAGGTCGAGATCGAATTCCAGGTGGCTGTTGGGGCTGCGGCCCAGGATGAAATAGCGCACCACATCCGCGCCGACATCCTCGACCAGCTCGTCGAGCGTGACGTATTCGCCGCGCCGGGTGCTCATGCGCCGCGTCTCGCCGCCCTCGACCAGCGTCACGAACTGGTGCAGCAGGACGTGAACCGGCTCCGGGTCATAGCCGAGCACCTGCAAGCCGCGCGCGACGGTCTGCGCCTCGATGATATGATCGGTGCCGAGGACGTTGATCAGGTAGGTGAAGCCGCGCTCCAGCTTGTGGATATGATAGGCGATATCGGGCAGGGCATAGGTCGGCTCGCCGTTGGACTTGACCAGCACGCGGTCTTCATCGTCGCCGAGTTTCGTCGAGCGGAACCACACCGCGTCTTTGGCGTCGGGCGGCGTCTTGGCGATCTCTTCGGGGGGCGCGCCCTCGCGATTGACGGCGCGATAGACATAGCCGCGCTCTTCAAGACCTTCGAGCACCTTCCACACGCTGCCGTCTTCGTAGGTGCTGTTTTCGTTGAAGAACACATCAAAATGAATATTGATGCGGTCCAGGCTGGCCCTGATCCGGCGGAACATGGCGGCTTCGGCCTGCCCCTTGAAGTATTCCCACGACTCGTCTTTGAGCGCGTCGCCGTGCTGCTCGACCAGCTCGCGCGCGATATCGACCAGGTAATCGCCCTGGTAGCCGCCTTCGGGCAGATCGACGGGCTGGCCGAGGGCCTGGCGGTAGCGCGCTTGCAGGCTGAGGCCGAGAAGCTGCATCTGGCGGCCCGCGTTGTTGAAGTAATATTCCATCTCGACGGTGTAGCCGAGCGCCGCCAGCAGATTCGCCATCGTGCTGCCGATCACGCCGCCGCGCGTGCGCCCGACCGTGATCGGGCCGGTGGGATTGGCACTGACGCACTCGACCTGCGCCTTCTGGCCGCGCCCGATCTCCAGCGCGAACACGTCATCCCCGGCGGCGATCATGGCGTCGATCTGCGCGCGCAGCCAGGCGTCAGAGAGACGGATATTCAGGAAGCCGGGCGGCGCGGCCTCGAACGACTGCACGAAGTCGGCGGACGTATCGACGTGCGCGGCGATGGCCTGCGCGATCTCCAGCGGTTTACGGCGGGCGGCTTTGGCAAGCTGCATCGCGACCGGGCTGGCATAATCGCCCAGCTCTGGCTTGGCGCTGCGCGTGACCGGGATCGTTTCCGGCAGATCGAAGGGGGGCAAATCTCCGGCGGCCTGGGCGGCCTGCAAGGCGTGACGGATCACGGCGGCTAACTGGGTGGGCAGCAGTTCCACGAAGGTAACTCCTCGGTGTGGTGTAAATCAGCAGTCGCGCGATTGTAGCACAGATTGGCGCGAGTTCGACAGGCTGCGCAAGGTTGGCAGCGGGGGCGGCGTGCTGCTATGTTTGGGGCAGACCACTAACGGCTGTTATGCACTTTGGAAAGCAAAACGAGGCAAAGCCCTGCCTGCTCCCCCCATCCTAAATCCTTTCCCCACAAGGTGGGAAGGACTTGAAAGACATTGCCGTTCTCCCCTTCCCTCCGTGAAGCGTGGGAGAAGGGGCCGGGGGATGGGGGGTAAAATGCATGACACGCTCTAACGGGAGAGACGGATCGTGACACTCACCAGCGAGAATCTGATCGGCTATGAAGCGGCGTTGAGCGGGGCGGCGTGCTATGTCGTGCCCGATGCGGGCTATCTGCGCGTGCAGGGCGACGATCAGCAGGCGTTCATCCAGCGGCAGACCACCAACGACGCGCGCCAGATCGCGCCGGGGCAGACGCAGCAAACGGTATTGACCTCGGCCACCGCGCGGATTCTGGACGTGTGGCGGCTGGTGCCGGAGCCGGACGCGATCGGCGTGATCACGCTGGCGGGGCGGGGCACGCGCACGGCGCGCTATTTGCAGTCGCGCATCTTTTTTATGGACAAAGTGACGGTGACGGATGCCAGCGCGGAATTTGTGCAGATCGATGTGTTCGGGCCGCAGGCGGCGGACGCCCTGCGCCGGGCCGGAGTCGAGCCGCCCGCGCCGGACG
>JAAYCM010000129.1 GCA_012729765.1 Chloroflexota bacterium
CGCAGCTCTTCCTTCATGCGCTCGAAGATCAGGATATTACCGTCTACCGCCGTGCCGATTGAGATCAGGAAGCCGGTGATGGCCGGCAGGCTGAGCGTAACCGGAATGAACTTGAACAGCGCGAAGTTGATCAGCGCGAACAGCAGCAGCGCCAGGGCTGCCGCGATGCCGGGCACGCGATAGTAGATCAGCATGAACAGCAGGACGGTCGCCACGCCGATGATTCCCGCGCGGATCGAGCGATCGACCGAAATCTGGCCCAGGGTCGGGCCGATGGTATCGAAGGCGATAATGTCGAGCGGCAGCGGCAGCGCACCGTACTTCAACTGCGCCGCCAGGACGTCGGCTTCGTCGCGGGTGAAGTTGCCGGAAATAATGCCGCCGTCCATCGTGCCCGCGCTGGCGCTGGCCGCCAGATCGGACTGGATGGTCGGATAGGATACCAGGCGCCCATCGAGGACGATCGCCATCGGGCGATTGGCATTGCTGGCGACATAGTTGATGAAATTATCCACGCCGGGACCGTCACTCTTGATCGCAAAGTTGACTCCCCAGGCGGTGCCGATGGTCCCATAGGGCGCAGGGGCAGCGTCGGCCAGGCCCGCCCCGGTCATGATCGTTTCGAACGGCTCGCCGTTAGTCTGCAGGGTTGCTGGCTCTTCGGTGGCGTCGCCGGCGGTTTCGCTGGGGCAGGTGTATTCATCAAAGCTGAGCGGCTCCGCGCCCTCGACCAGGCTGGCCTCGGCCCGTGCCACCTGCTCGGTCGTCAGGATGCATGAGCCTTCGGGGATTTCGTAGGTTACATTCGAGAAATCCACGAATTCCAGCAGACCCGTCGATTTGATGGCATCGAAGGCGACCGCCTGCCGGCGCACGCCGGGCAGCTCAACAATGATGCGCCCGCCTTCCTGCTTCTGGACGACCGCTTCGGTCACACCCAGGCCGTTCACGCGGCGTTCCACCTGCCGCGCAGCCTGATCGATCAACTGGTCGTCGTAGTCTGTGCCGGGGGCAGGGGCGAGCAGCACGCGCGAACCGCCTTGCAGGTCCAGCCCTTGTACAACTTTAATGTCGCGGGATACTTCAAAATCGTCGTTGTAGTCGCCATCGTCGTTCCAGTCCCAGTGAATACCGGGATTGTCGGGAAGACTGATCCAGATGGCGACGGCGGCGATCACCAGAATTACCGCGAGCCAGAGGCGGTACCGTCTCATGACAAATTCCTCTCAACCGTCATAAAAGTGGTTATGTAGAACGCGCAACAGGCGTTTTAAAAGACCAGCCCGGCCACGGGCTGGTCACAGCGCGGTCATGATAACGCGGAGAGGTGGCATATGGCAAGTGTCATTTCGCAGTGAAAACGGGAAAATTCGGCGTGCGCTGGCGCAAGAAGAGCGCAGCAGAAGCCGTGACTCCTGCTGCGCTTGTGAGTGAATCAGGCTGTTATTCGGCGCTGCCGTCGCTGCGTGAGCCGTCCAGGCCCAGCTCGGCGGCGATGGCCTGCATCGCTTCGAGAACGCGCGGTACGTGTTCTTCCCACAGGTCCACGCCGAGCGCAGCGGCGGCGTGCTCGATCTCTTCGCGGTTGACGGCGGCGGCAAAGCTGCGATCTTTCCACTTGTTGCGGACCGACTTCACTTTGGTGATGTCGCGGATGTCTTTGCTGGGGCGCACCAGCGCGACCGCCGTGAGGAAGCCGGTCAGCTCATCCACGGCGACCAGCGCCTTTTCCATCAGCGACTCCGGGTGAACGTTCGTGCGCTCGCTGGCATGCGCGGCGACGGCGCGCACGATGTCTTCATCCACCCCCTGCTCGCGCAGCACGCGCATCCCGGTGAAGGGATGCCCATCGGCGGCGGTCATATCCGGGAAGCGCTCGTAGTCGAAATCGTGAATCAGGCCGGTGACGCCCCATTGCTCCTCGTCCGCACCAAAATGGCGGGCATAGGCGCGCATCGCGGCTTCGACCGCCAGCATATGATGGCGCAGGCTCTCCGAGGCGGTCCAGTCGGTGACGAGTTGCCAGGCTTGCGCGCGGTTCATGGGGTGACCTCTGGCTCAGCGGCTTCGATGATCTCATGCGAGTAGTGCAGCGTCGCGGTGTGGCGCAGCGTGGCCGCCGCGCCGCAGTACTTGTCGCGCGAAAGCTCGATCGCGCGCGCTACGGCGGTTTCGCTGACGCTGTGGCCGGTTACGGTGAAGCGCACCCAGATTTCGGTAAAGACGCGCGGATGCTCGTCGGCGCGCACGCCCTCGACTTCGACCTCGAACGCGGTGACGTCCTGCTGCTTTTTGCGCAGGATGCTGATCACGTCCATCGCCGTACAGCCCGCCAGCGAGGTGAGCATCAGGCTCATGGGGCTGACTCCCGCGCTGTGCCCGCCGGCTTCGGGCCGGGCGTCGAGAGGGATCGTAAAGCTGTTGTTGTAGGCCGTAAAAATCATGTCGCTGCGCAGCACAACCTTGCTGCTTCGTGGCTCGCTCATGCGTGTTATCGTCCCTTCTGTACGAACCGATTCAAAACGATTTTAAGCCAACACCTGCCGGATGCGTCATTTCTTCAGATGCCTGACAAGGGTGAATGGTTACATGCAACGCTGCCCGGCGTGCAGCATCTAACTAAGTATAGCGTTAAGCGGCACGCTTGGGATTATCTGCCGGGCGCGGTATGATCGGAGTACACCATCGCCCGATCTGGATGAGCCTGAGAGTGCGCATGACCAACGCAGATGATGCCGAGATGGTAGCCCGGCTGCAAGCCGGCGACCAGGCGGCCTATGCTCAATTAGTGGACGAGAACGCGGGCCGTATCTACCGGCTGGCCCTGCGGATGTTGGGCAGCGAGGCCGATGCCGAAGATGTGCTGCAGGAGACGTTTCTGAGCGCGTTCAAGTCGATTGAAAACTTCGAGGCACGCTCCAGTCTGAGCACCTGGCTCTACCGGATTGCGACCAATGCCGCGCTGATGCGGCTGCGACGTAAGGAGCCGCAGCAGGTTTCGGTCGATGAGCCGATCGAGAGCGACGACGGCGAGCTGATCCCGCGCCAGTTTTTCGACTTCTGCTGCCTGCCGGAAACCGATCTGCTGCGCGACGAGGCCCGCGCCGAGATGATGCGCGCGATCGAGGAGCTGCCTGCGACGCTGCGCAGTGTGTTCGTGCTGCGCGATATCGAAGGACTATCGACGGAAGAGACTGCCGAGACACTGAACCTCTCGATCTCCGCCGTGAAGAGTCGCCTGATGCGCGCCCGGCTCAAGCTGCGCGAGCGGCTGAGCATCTATTTCGCGCACGCGACCGAAGAAACGAGATGATGGCATGAGCGCAACCCCACACGATCACGATCAGCACGAAAGCTGCCGCCACTACCTGCGCAGCATCTCCGAGTATCTGGATGGGACGTTGAGTGACACGCTGTGCGACGAGATCGAGGCGCACATGGCGACCTGCGAGAACTGCCGTGTGGTCGTCAACACGCTCTCGAAGACCGTGCTGCTCTACCGCCGCCTGCCGTCGCCCGAAATGCCGGACGAGGTCAAGGAGCGGTTGTTCAAGGTGCTGGACCTGCGGCCCTACTACCACGCGGACGAATCGAGCGAGAAGCCGGCAGAGTAGGGGGCGGACTGCAACTTTCGGCCCGGCGGCTGCATCTAACGGTTGAAACCGGAATCAGCCTTCGCTGCCATGAATTTGTGAGGACCGTATGCCGAAACAACCGGACGAGAAGAAAAAGAAGAAGCGCGTAATCGTCTTTAGCACGCCCTCATGCCCGCACTGCACCCACGCCAAACAGTATCTGCGGGCCAAAGGGATTCGCTTCCGCGATGTGGATGTGAGCCGGGACGCGGTCGCCGCGCGCGACATGGTGCGCCGCAGCGGTCAGCAGGGCGTGCCGGTGATCGATATCGGCGGGCGGATCGTGGTCGGCTTCAACCGGGCGGAAGTTGACCGGCTGCTCGATCTGTAGCAGCGCGCTTTCTAACAACGACAACAGGCGGTCGCGTGGTGCGGGCCGCCTGTTTTGATTCGTGCGGTGTGCGGATGTATCAGGGCCGAGATTCGGGCAGGCTGGCCGCGCGCCACGCCTGGATGCCACCGTCCACGTTGTAGACATGGGTATAGCCCAGGTCGATCAGGGTTTGCGAGGCGACCGCGCTGCGGTTGCCACTGTTGCAGATCACGTAAATCGCGGCGTTCTTGTCGGTCAATTCCTGCGGGGCGCGCTGGGCAAACTCCGGCAGCGGGATCAGGATCGCGCCGGCGGGGTAGCCGCCCACCGTTTCATCGGGGTTGCGCACGTCCACAAACACGGCCTGATCGTTTTCGCCGATCTGATTGTGGGCGGTTTGCACGTCGATGGTTTCAAACGTCGTTGGGGCGGCAGCTTCGCGGGCGGAATCGCCACCATCGTCTGATCCGCACGCGGCCAGCGCGACCACCAGGACGAGCAGCAGGGTCATCAAAACAATACGTCGGGACATCACCACTCCTTGTTTTATTCGCTGAGTTCCGGGGCAACCGCGCGCGTTCGACGCGCGACGATGGCTCCCTGGCAGGTATCATGAGCCGGGATTACGCCGTTGCCCAGGACGACGCTGTCGCGCAGCACCGCGCCCGGTCCGACCGTCGCGCCCGACTCCAGGTAGACGTTGGGGCCGATGCGCGCATCCTGCCCAACGCTGACCTTTGGATCGATGCGCACCGGCGGAATAAGTTGCACCGACGCGGGAATTTCGCTGAGGATGTGGGCGTCGCGCCCCTCCTGCAAATAGTGGCGGTTGATCGCCAGCAGATCCAGCTCGTGTGTCAGATGCAGACGCCAATCGGCCACCGCATAGCCCACGCGCCTGCCCTCGCGGATGCCGGCGCGGATCGCGCTGACCAGCTCGCGCTCGCCACGCGGCGATACCGGGACGTGGGGCAGGTAGTCGAGCAGACGCAGCGAGAAGGCATAGAGCATGATCGAGGCCCACTGCCCGCGCGGCTCGGCGGGCTTTTCCTCAATATCCACGATCCGGCTGTCCTCGATCACGACGTCCGACGAGCGGCGAATCTGATCGGGCGTGGCGGTGAGCAGGCTCAAGGCGGCAAGCTGGTCGGGGTGGCGGTCGAAGCACGCGATCAGGTTGTGGACGTGCTGGGCTGAGGTAATGTTATCGACGGCGGTCAGCAGGAACGGGCCGGTGAGGTAAGGGGCAGCCATCAGCAGTGCATCGACCGTGCCGGTCGGGATAGCCTGGATGGCAAACTGGACTTCGGCGTTCGGATGCCACGAGCCGCTCAGGTAGGAGGCTGCGCCGCCCTCTTCCTGCCCGACGACGACGACAAAGCGTTTGATGCCCGCCTCGTGCAGACGGTCCATCACGCGCGCGATAATGGGCCTGCCCAGCACGGGCAGCATGGACTTAGGCCGGTCTTTGGTGAGCGTCCCCAACCGTGTGCCGCGACCGGCGGCGAGAATGACAGCTTGCTGGATCACGGTAGCCTTCCTGCAGAGTGGCAGCGCTGAACTGGTGTAGAACGGAAAAATGTGCTAATTAGTAGTATCTGGCACAATAACACGCCCAATTATAGCACGGCTGCCCGTGCGGACGTGCAGAACAGAACCGGCCCACGCCGGGTATATCGAGCGATCCGCTTTAGGCCAGGGCCGGCAGAGCGTGCGGCTGCAAAACTGGCGAAGGAAACGGATTGCAGGGGAGTTTCACTATGCCAACGGCGACCGAACAACGATTAATCGCGTACCATATCGCGCGCCTGAAGGATAAAAACCCACAAGTGCGGCTGGCATCGATTGAAGAACTGCGGCTGCTGGAAGCGACCGATGCGCTCAGCGCGCTCGAAGAATTATTCCATTCTGATCCGGATGACGAGGTGCGCACAGCGGCTCGAAAAGTAGGTTATGATCTCTATGTTAAGATGAAAGCAAATGAAAAAAAGGAAGAGCCGCCGCCGGAATAGTCTCGGCGCGGGTGTGCGGAAAAGCGGGCGGGCATCTCACACATTTACGAGATGCCCGCCTTTGATTCACGCGGGGAGAGAGGTCAGCGGGCCAGCGCCGCGAGCCGTTCCTCGACCGTCTGCCGGCTGGCTGCCAGGGCGGTGAGCTTGTCGCGCTCGCGCTGGACGACTTCGGACTTGGCGCGGCTGACGAAGTTCTCGTTGTGCAGCAGGCCCTCGGTGCGCTGAATCTGCGCGTTCAGCGACTCCAGCTCGGCGGTCAGGCGCGCGCGCTCGGCGTCCAGATCGACCAGATCGGCCAGCGGCAGATAGGCGGTTACATCGGCGCTGACGATCGTGGCTGCTTTATCGGGTGCAGCGGCTCCCGGCGCGAGCAGTTCGACCTGCCGGACGTTGCACAGCCGGGCGAACATGTCGCGGTGGGTGTCGATCAGAACGCGCTGCGCCCCCGGATCAATGAGGGCCGTGATCTCGCGGCTCGGCTCGACGCCATATTCGGCGCGGGCGTTGCGGATGCCGCGCACCAGGTCGATCAGGACTGCGAAGTCGGCCTCGGCGCGGCTGTCGAGATAACGCAGGTCGGCTTCCGGCCAGCGCGCCAGGATCAGCGGGCCGCCGCCGGTGGGCAGATAGCCCCAGATCGCCTCGGTGATGTACGGCATATAGGGGTGCAGCAGACGCAGGCTGATGTTGAGCACGTAGGTCAGCACGTCCAGCGCGCGTTCACGATCCGCCGCCTGGCCGCCGTAGAGCGCGTTCTTGCTGATCTCGACGTACCAGTCGGCGAACTCGCTCCACAGGAAGTCGAGGATCTGCCGCCCGGCTTCGGCGTACTGGTAGGTGTCAAACAGGCGCTGGACGTTGCCCACCAGCGCCGCGAGCCGGCTGAGAATCCAGCGGTCGGGCAGGGTGAGGGTCTCCGGCTCCGGCTGGGGACGCGGGGTGTAGCCTTCGAGATTCGACCACACGAAGCGCGACATCTGCCACAGCTTGTTGCCGAAGTTGCGGCTGTACTCGATGCGGCTCGCGGATAGGTTCATATCCGCGCCGGGCGTGCTGCCGGTGAGCAGGGTAAAGCGCAGCGAGTCGGTGCCGAACTTGTCCACGATCTCCAGCGGATCGAGCACGTTACCTTTGGTCTTGCTCATCTTCTGGCCATGCTCGTCGCGCACCAGCCCATGCAGATAGACGGTGTGGAACGGCCCCTGATCGGTGAACCACAGGCCCATCATGATCATGCGCGCCACCCAGAAGAACAGGATATCGTAACCTGTCTCCATCACATCGGTGGGGTAGTAGCGCTGGAGATCGGGCGTGTTCTCCGGCCAGCCGAGCGTGCTGAACGGCCACAGGCCGCTGCTGAACCAGGTATCGAGCACGTCGGGGTCCTGGGTGATGCGGTCGCTGGCGCAGTGGGCACAGCGGGCCGGGTCCTCGCGCGCGACCGTGATCTGGCCGCAGTCGGCGCAGTGCCAGGCCGGGATGCGATGGCCCCACCAGAGCTGGCGGCTGATGCACCAGTCCTCGATGTTCTCCATCCAGTTGAAATAGACCTTCTCGAAGTGGTCGGGCACGATCGTGATCCGGCCCGCGCGCACGGCGGCCACCGCTTTTGCGGCGAGCGGCTGAATCGTCACGAACCACTGCGTGCTGATCAGCGGCTCGACGATCTCGCCGCCCCGCTGCGAGCGCGGCACGACATGGGTATGCGGCTCGGTGCGGATCGTCATGCCCGCTTTTTCCATATCGGCCCACAGGGCTTTGCGCGCCGCGAAGCGCTCCATCCCGGCATAGGGACCGGCCTCGGCGTTGAGCGTGGCGTCCTGGTTCATGATGTTGATCACGGGCAGGTTGTGGCGCTGGCCGATCTCGTAGTCGTTCGGGTCGTGGCCGGGCGTGATCTTCAGCGCGCCGGTGCCGAAGGCGCGATCGACGTATGCATCTCCGATGACCGGGATACGCCGGTCGAGCATGGGAACGCGGCAGAACTGGCCGATCAGGTGTTGGTAGCGCTCGTCCTCAGGATGGACCGCCACCGCCGTATCGCCCAGGATCGTTTCGGGGCGGGTGGTGGCGACCGGAATCGCGCCGCCGTTTTCGAGCGGGTAATTGAAGTAATAGAGCTGGCCCTGTTCCTCGCTGCGCTCCACTTCGAGATCGCTGACGGCGGTTTGCAGGCCGGGCGACCAGTTGATCAGGCGCGGGCCGCGATAGATCAGGCCCTGTTCCCACAGTGTCACGAAGGCTTCGCGCACGGCGCGCGACAGGCCCTCGTCGAGCGTGAAGCGCTCGCGGTCCCAGTCGCAGCTTGCGCCCAGGCGGCGGAGCTGTTCCACGATGCGCCCGCCGTAGGTGCGCTTCCATTCCCAGGTGCGCTCCAAAAACGCCTCGCGCCCGATGGCCTGGCGGCTGGTGCCCTCGCGCAGCAGCATGTTCTCGACCTGGAGCTGCGTGGCGATCCCGGCGTGGTCGGTGCCGGGCACCCACAGCGCCGCGCGTCCGCGCATCCGCTCATAGCGGATCATCAGGTCTTCCAGGCTGACGAACATGGCGTGCCCGTTGTGCAGCGCCCCGGTCACATTGGGCGGCGGGATGCTGATCACAAAAGGCTCGGCGTCCGGGTGAACCTCTGGCTTGAACCAGCCGTGCGCTTCCCACCAGTGGTAGAGACGCGGCTCTTCGGCGGTGTAGTCGAAGGTCTTCGGCATATCGGTGGTTGTCGTCGTCATGTTATCCTCGTTCAGAATGCAGATCCAACCGGCGAGAGTGGGCGGCGCGTGTTGTGCTGCCGCCAGCGGGCACGGGCTCGTGCGCGTGCACGAACGACACCGGCACTGTCATCGACAAGCGACACGCTGCACCACCTCCTTTCGCACGGTTCCTACCCGCCTTAACCCGGCCTGTTAGCCAGCATCAGCAGCTCCCAGCGATCGCGCTGGGCCTGGATATTTTCGAACCCGGCTTCGAGCATCACGACTTCCACCTCTGCGGCGGTCAGCGCGCGATAGACGACCGGGCGCTTGTTGACGCGGTAGGTCTGGCCGTCGCCGCGCACCACGAAGCTGTTGAAGGTCACGGTGACCGGCGGCCCGTCGTCCCAGTCCCAGATGTCGAAGGTGATCACCTGCTCTTCCGGCTCGTCGTGAATCTGGCCCGGCCAGAAGCGCGGGCGGTCTTCGAGCAGCGTCTCGAAGTCGTGCATCCCGATCAGCAGCAGCCCGCCAGGGCGCAGCAGCTCGTAGAAGATCAGCAGTGTCTCTTCGATCTGCTGGTCGTGCAGCAGATGGGGGATGGCGCTGCCCTTGGTCAGCACGGCGTCGAACGGGCCGGACAGACAGTTGTGCAGGTTTTGGAAGTCCGACTGCACAAAGGTGATCTTATCGGCCACGCCGTAGGCCGCGGCGTTTTGCCGGGCGCGCGCCAGCAGGCCGCCGCTGGGGTCGGCAGCGGTCACAGTATAGCCCAGCCGCGCCAGCGCGATCGCCTGGGTGCCCGGCCCGCACGACGCGTCGAGCACGGTCTGGACGCCGTGATCGCGCAGGAAGCGGCGCAGATTCAGCCCTTCGCGTTCCAGCTCGGCATCCCAATCGCGGTACCAGAGGTGATAGTCCTCAGCCAGCGAGTCGTAGAACGTCGATGTGTCGTTGAAGTTGTTCATAACCAGTCACCAGAAAACAAAAAGCCCCATCGTCACGCAAGGACGAAAGAGCCAGCTTCCGCGGTACCACCTTGTTTCCCGGCAGCATAAGCCGCCGGACTCTCGACGCGATAACGGGCGGACCCGGACACGCCTACACGCCCTTCGCGCTCAGCGCATCAGCTCCAGAGCGACCTTCCGCGGCGGACCCCTGTGCAGGCTTGCAGCCTGTGGCCTGCACTCTCTGCGAGCGCCGGTCCGCGTACTCTTCTCTTTCGCAGCCGTTGTTAGCGAGCAGTATATCACGCCCGCACGCGCAGCGTCAACGGCGAAAGTGGCGGGGCAGGGCGGTAGAATAGGGGCCAGACTCGCCACCTGAGGGATCATGAGGGGGAACGCAGCACCTGCCACAGCGACGTAACATTTTCGTTGGTTCGATCTTTCTTCAGGGTATAGATCGTGATCGCTTCGAGATGGTAGAGCACGGCGGCCCCGGCGGTGAGATAGCCCAGGAGCGGGTAGAATCGGTTGAGCAGCAGGGTGAGCATCAGGAGCAGCACCAGCGAAGAAGTCAGCTTGGCGCTGTAGAGGTGGATGGCGGCGACGCTGTGCAGGTAGAAATAGGCGGTGGCGTACATCAGGATCGACGTGATGACCGGGATAATGAACAGGTGAGGGTAATCCGATATGACTCTGGCCAGATTGTCCCAGACGAGCCACACGAAGAGCGCCATGCCCGGCAGCCAGATGGCGAGATCGATTACCGTATCCAGCCGCCGCCCCAGGTCGGACTCGATCTGCAAGCGCCGCGCAACCACACCATCTACGGCGTCCAGTGCCGACTGGGTGGCGAACAGGGCAACGAAGATTTCAGGCTGTTTGAGGAGTCCGGCCAGCACGATAAACGGCAGGAAGCCCAGCCGGGAGACGGTGATAAGATTGGCGGCTTGCTGGCGCTGAAAAATGCGCGACATAGTACGTCCCCTGTAAGCAATAGCTGCCGGCCATTCTATACCGGCACGCAGAGGATCACAATCTGGCCTGCCGTGCACCGGGAGACGTGAACTTATACCCAAACATGAAGGATCAGAGCGATGCGGAACTTTAGAAAACACGGAAACGCGCCCTGCCGGATCGCGGTGATTCACGGTGGGCCGGGCGCGCCGGGATCAGTCGCGGCGGTGGCCGAAGAACTGGCGGAGTCCTGGGGTGTGCTGGAGCCGTACCAGACGGCGGACTCGTTGGAAGGGCAGGTCGCGGAGCTGCGAGATACGCTCATGACCCAGGCTGTGCTGCCAGTGGTGCTGATCGGATGGTCGTGGGGCGCGATGCTGAGCGTTATCGTTGCGGCACGCTATCCCACCCTGGTGCGCAAGCTGATCCTGGTGAGCAGCGGCGTGTATGAGGCGCGATACGCTGCCGAAATTCTGCCGACCCGGCTGGCGCGGCTCTCGGACGCGGAACAGCAGGAGATCACGGCGCTGATGAACGGCAGGGACGATCTGGGTGAGGGAGAACGCGATGCAGCGCTGGCACGTGTCGGGAAGATGTTCAAGACGCGAAGCGATGCCTACGATCCGCTGCCGGACGAGCACGAAGGCGCGTTCCCGGTGCGGCACGATATTCACGAGCGCGTGTGGGCTGAGGCCGAAGCGCTGCGGCACAGCGGTGAACTGGTTGCGATGGCGCGTGCGATCCGGTGCCCGGTCGTGGCGCTGCACGGCGACTATGATCCGCACCCGGTCGAGGGCGTGCGGGAGCCGCTGGCACGAGTCGTGCGCGACTTCCGGCTGATTGTGATCGAAAAGTGTGGGCACTATCCCTGGCTCGAACGCCAGGCACGCGACACGTTTTTCGCTGTACTGCGCCGCGAGTTAGGAGAGCAGGTCCTGGACCCAGCCGAGCGAGAGTGATCCGGCCAGGGCGATGCAGGTGGCCTGGATGCTCTTGCCGCAGAAGGTGACGCCCAGGAAGCGCCAGATCGACATGCGTCCCGCCCCGGCCAGGACGCCCGCCAGGTCGAAGATCGGATTGGGGATGACGCTCAGCACGAAGACCGTCAGCGGGCCGTTGCGCTGCATCCAGCCGCGCAGCCGCTCGCCGAGCGCCGTATCTTCGAACATGACGAGGCCGCCGTAGCCGGTCAGGTAGCCGGTGATCTCGCCCAGCGTCGCGCCGGCGGCTGCCGAGAGGCCGATCAGCAGTGGGTGCAGGCTGCTGCCCAACGCAAAGACAAAAACCAGGCCGGGGGCAGGCAGCACCAGGGTCGCGTTGCTGAGCAGCATGATCAGGAAGGCCCCGAAGTATCCCAGCGCTTTTAGCTCGTGCATCCGGTCGCGGTTGAGAACGATCGCGGCGGTGATGACGATCACCAACAGCAGCGCCAGGATGCGCAGGATGCGAGTTGGGCGAACTGTGGATGTTACGTGAATGCGGCTGACCTTATCCATCGCTGCCCCGCAAAGTGCTGCAATGCAACACTCATAGTCTACTATAGAACCCGCTTACTATACTTACGATACGCAAACCATCCCGATCGGGTAGCGGTATGTCGGGCGGCTTAGCCGGAAGAATCGGTCGAACGCTGGTTGGGGCGTTCGAGCAGGCTGCGAATGCGCGCCGCCACCATCTCGATGGCGACCAGATTCTTTCCACCTTCGGGGATGATCACGTCAGCGTAGCGCTTACTCGGCTCGACGAAATCGAGGTGCATGGGGCGCACGCTGTTGAGATACTGGTCGATGACCGATTCGACGGTGCGCCCGCGCTCGCTGATGTCGCGCGCGAGCCGCCGGATGAAGCGGATATCGGCATCGGTATCGACAAAAATCCGCACGTCGAACAGCTTGCGCAACTCCGGCTCGGCAAACACCAGGATGCCTTCGACCAGGATGATCGGCTGGGGCTGGACGATACGCACCTGAGCGGTGCGGCAGTAGGTAGTGAAATCGTAGACCGGGACCTCGGCTGCCTGCCAGCGCTTGAGCTGCCGGATATGCTCGATCAGCAGCGGCGTTTCGAGCGAGTCGGGGTGGTCAAAGTTGATCAGCCCGTCATGCGACGGGGGGATATCGTGGATGTCTTTGTAGTAGGAGTCATGTTCCAGGTAGGCGATATGCTCGGTCCCAACGCGGTCGAGAATCGCCGTGGAGACGGTCGTCTTACCTGAGCCTGATCCCCCGGCAACACCGATCGTTACCGGGGCGGGTGGGGTGGTTGACATGCACACACCTTTCCGCCTTAATAAAAGAAATGCCCACAGTATCAAACAACTGGGGCACTCAGTGAGCCACCCATGAGAGTTGAACTCATAACCTAACGCTTACGAAGCGTTTGCTCTGCCTATTGAGCTAGGGTGGCGTGACTATAGGGCATTATAGCAAGTTGGGCGGGGTGTGACAAGATCGAATTTTGACCCTCTGAGCGACTGATCCGGCTTCACCGAGGGCTGGATCAGCGTTGAAGCGTCACCTGGGTAAAGCCGGTGATCGTTCTGTATAATTGGCTTGTGCCTGATTGTGTTCTGGCTGGTTCACCCCTGAGAGGTTCAAGTGAAGATCGTTTTATATGAGAATGAATCCCTGTTCGTGGAGATTTGTGAAGAATGGCACGATCTTCTGGCGGACAGCACGGCGAATCAGATTTTTCTGACCTGTACCTGGCAAGCCAGCTGGTGGGAAGCCTACCATCCGGGCCAGATTTGCGCGCTGGCCCTGCGTGATGAGACGACCGGACGGCTGGTCGGGCTGGCCCCCTGGTTTGTCGAGACGCTGCTCGACGGCACACGCATCGTGCGCGCGATCGGGTGTGTGGATGTGACGGATTACCTGGAAGTGATCGCGCGGCGGGGCTATGAGCAGGCCGTGTTCGACGCGCTGGCGGCGCATGTGGCGGCGCACCGCGAGCACTTCGACGAGGTGCGCCTGTGCAACGTTCCGGAGCAGTCATCTACGCTGGCGCTGCTGCCGGCGGCGTTGGAGCAGAACGGGCTGCCGGTGACGGTCAACCTGCAAGAGGTGTGCCCGATCATCGTCCTGCCGGAGCTGTGGGAAGACTATTTCGCGCTGCTCAGCAAAAAGCACCGTCACGAGCTGCGCCGCAAGCTGCGCCGGGCCAGCGGCGGGCCGAACGAGCGAGTAGACTGGTATATCGTCGGGCCGGAGCACGATCTGAGCACGGAGCTGGAACGTTTTTTGCGCCTGATGCGGCAGAGCCACCCGACCAAAGCCGCTTTTCTGGATGAGGCGGGTAACGAGACATTTTTCCGGCTGATGGTCCCACGTATGGCGGAGCGCGGCTGGCTGCAGCTCGCCTTCCTGACCATCAACGGCGAGGCGGTGGCGTCCTATCTCAACTTCGACTATGCCAACCGGGTCGTGGTCTACAATTCCGGTATGAATCCCGACGCGCACGGCGGGCTGAGCGCGGGGATCGTGCTGCTGGCGCGGCTGATCGAGCACGCGATCGCCGAGCGGCGCGAGGTGTTCGACTTCTTACGCGGCGACGAGCAGTATAAGTATCACATGGGCGGGACCGACACGAAGGTCTTTCAGATTGTGGTGGGTGCGGTCGCACCGGCCTAGAGGACGCGCTGGGTGAGGGGGACGACCACAATCGTCCCCACGCAGCGCCCAATGAGATCGGCGTCAGCCCCCGTAGGAATTGACGGTGTTGATGGTTTCGGCGTCGATGTAGGGCCGGTGCTCTTCCATGGCCAGCCCCTCGGCCTCGGAAATCATCGTCTGGCCGTGATAGTAGAGCACATCGTTGAAGGCGTCGTAGCGGTAGCGCCGTTCAACCCAGCCGTAGCGCGGATGGTAGAAGACGGTCATGAAGCGCAGGAACTCGTCTTTCTCGTCGGCAAGCTCTTCGATCAGCCAGACCGGCGCGTACTGCTCCATGTGCGGGCGCACCTTCACGTCCCGTTTGCGGCGCATTTCTTTGACTTTCTCGGACTTCGGCGGCATCTGAACACCTCTCTGCTGTGTGCCCGGATTTTCTCTTATGCACAGTATCAATTCTAGTCGATCCTTCCGGCGGAAGGTAGTGCAAAAGTGCACAGACCAGGCAGGCCGCAAACCGGCGTGTTCGGTTATAATGCATCCTAATGGTTAGATTGAGCAAAGACGCGCGAGGTGGGATGCCAGCACAACCGGAAATAGGAATGTTCCGCCCGGTGGTGGTGCCGGGCGGGCGCGGCGCGCGGATGACGGTGCGCTTGCAGTTCCCGCGCACCCTGGTCGATGACCGCACCTACGATCTGGCGCACACCGCACAGGGGGTCGAGCGGGTGCGGGCGATGGGCTGTAACTGGGCCTTGCTGGTGGCGAGCTGGGGCTTCCCGCCGGAGATCGAGGATGTGGACCGGCGGGTTTTTCAGCGCGCGGTGCAGCTCTATCAGGCGGCAGGGATTCGCGTGTGCGGCGGGGTGCAGGTGGCGACCTGCGTGGCACAGGGGTCCTACCAGGAGCGGGGCTGGTACGCGCTCGATCCCTGGGGCCACCGCATCCCCTACGACCGCGATCGCTTCTGGACCTGCTGGCACGATCCGGAATGGTCGGCGGAAGTCGAGCGCGCGATCCGGGACGTGATCGAGGCCGGGGCGGACGGCGTGTGGTTTGCCGGCCCCTGGGGCCTGCACACGGTCTGTCCAGACGCACGCTGCCAGCCCGCCGACGGTGGGAAGACGGGCGAACCGGGCGACTCTCCACCGGGCGACACGCGTCCTGAGATGGGGCAGGGCGAGATGATCGCGCAGCGGGTGGGGGCATGGGCCGCCTATGCGCGTGAGCAGCGGCCCGATTTGTTGATCGCGGCACAGCTTGACTCTTCAGACAGCGCGTTGGATGGAGAAGTCTGGAGTCAGGTACAGGTTGCCGCGCCGGACCTGATCCTGCTCGACGGTGAGCTGCCCCGGCTGGGGTCGGGCTGGCAGATGGCGCAGCCGGTTACGGTCGTGGGGCAGAAGGCTCCAGCAGCCAGGGGGATTGGTGCGCCCACACCGCGCGGCGAAAACTCCGATGCTCCGGCGCGGCGCTGGCTCGTCGGAATGGCCGAAGCGTGTGCGTTGGGCAGCGTGCCGGTGATCAGCGCGGCAGGGCTGCGGCACGCGCACACCTGGACACTGCTTCTGGCCGAGGTGTTCGAAGGACAGCGGCAGGCGATCGGACACCTGAACACGTGGCTGGAGAAGCAGGGCGGGTGGCTGGCCGGGCGACAGGCGTTTGGGCCGCTGGCGGTGCTGTGGCCGGGCCGAGACAGCACCAGAGAGACCGCCCTGGCGCGTGAATCCTTTGAGGCGGCATGCCGGACGCTGATCGAGCACGGACTGCCGCTACGCGTCGTGGGACCGGAAGGCGATTGGGCGGGCGTGCAAACCCTGATCGCGCCGCCGGGTGGTGGGGCTGGGCTGGATGACCGGCTGCGGGCGTGGGCGGCGCAGGGCGGGCGCCTGATCGCCTTGCAGCAGGCACGCCCCGGCGGTGATGCTGCCCCGGTTTGGGCTGAATTTCCAACGGCCCGCCGGACGAGGCGGCGCTGGTCACCGTTTCGCCGGGCGCGCTACCGGCTGCACCTGACAACACGGCGGCTGTATTACACCCACGACGCGGCGCGCTTTCTGCTGCGGCGGCTGGGCTGGCGGCCCCACTCTCGCGCGGGCACACGTCAAGCCATACCCTCAGTGGACTTGCAGCGGGAACTGGTCGAGGCGGTCGGGTGCGACTTCGGGCCGAGGGCCGAGGCAGATGGCCCCGTGCTGCTGACCATGTGGCGCGGCCCGCACGGCGGCGAACAGTGGCATCTGGTTAATTATGCCGATGCGCCGCAGCGTGTCACGCTTCACGCGCCGCAGTTTGTCTCCGGCTGGGTGATCGCACCCGAAGAGCGGGAAGCCGTCAAGGTATTTGGTAACGAGCTGATGGTGACGGTGGATGTGTATAAGGTGCTGCGCCTGCAGGAAAAACATGAGGCCGGAGCAGAAAACCCCGGCCTGAAACACTAAGTTTGGACTAAAGATTATTTCGTTCTCGATGAGGTGCGCGACGTTAGCTTCCCGAACGAGATGATGTGGTCCCGGCCTGGGCGGTGGGAAGCCCGGTAGCGGGTTGGGGCGAAAACTGTAGGGCCACAACCTGATCATCCACGATCTGGAGATAGGCTCCGGCACGAACCAGAAGCTCGGGACGGGTATAGAAGCGGCGTACCTTGCGATTGACGGCGACATCAACCCAGCCACGTCCTACACGGATCACCCGACCAATCTTTACACGGCCTGTTTCCATCGGGCTGCTCCTTCGTGTCAGTAAAGCAATACAATAATGGTGTGTTGAATTGTGCGAGCCAATGACGGTCTGGGAGTGAAGGTTTGCCTGTTATTTTTATAACATTTTTACACTAACTGTATTGAAACATTAGTCATTCTGTAGAGTCAATATAATCGATTCTGAAGTTGTCTCTTTCAGAACTATGCACCCCTTCGAATGGGAATACGGTACTACCGGAGAGCGAACATATGTACGATCACGCCACCTATCTTTCGCCCCTGACCTGGCGTTACGGCTCGGCGGCCCTGCGCACCCTCTGGAGCCAGACGTACCAGCGGCGGCTGTGGCGGCGGGTGTGGGTGGCGCTGGCCGAAGCCCAGGCCGAAGCCGGATTAGTCACGGCGGAGCAGGCCGCCGATCTGCGGGGCCAGATGGACGCGCTCGATCTGGAGCGGGCGCAGGCGCTCGAAGTCGAGACGCGTCACGACCTGGTGGCGGAGCTGCGCACCTTCGCCGAACAATGCCCGGTCGGCGGCGCGATTTTGCACCTGGGCGCGACCAGCGCCGATATTCAGGACAACGCCGACGCGCTGCGGCTGCGCGAGGCGCTCGATCTGATTCTAGGCGGTTTACACGATCTGTTGGGCGCGCTCGCAGCACGGATCGAGGCGGAAGCGGATACGGTGTGCATGGCGTTTACCCATTTGCAGCCCGCCGAGCCGACCACACTCGGCTACCGGCTGGCGCTCTACGGCCAGGATTTGCTGCTCGACTGGGGCGAACTGGGGCGGGTACGCGGGATGATCCGGGGCAAGGGCATCAAGGGGGCGGTCGGGACGGCGGCCTCATACGCGGCGCTGCTGCACGGGAGCACGTGGAGTCCCGCCCGGCTGGAGCAGGCGGTTATGGCGCGGCTGGGACTCAATTCCTTCGCGGTGGCGGGGCAGACCTACCCGCGCAAACAGGACTGGCTGGTGATCAATGCGCTGGCCGGGCTGGCGGGCAGCCTGTATAAGCTGATGTTCGACCTGCGCGTGCTGCAATCGCCGCCGGTCGGGGAGTGGTCCGAGCCGTTCGGCGCGCAGCAGGTCGGCTCGTCGGCGATGCCGTTCAAGCGTAACCCGGTCGCCGCCGAGAAGATCGACAGCCTGGCGCGTTGGGTGGCCGGGCTGCCGCGCGTCGCCTGGGATAACGCAGCCCATTCGCTGCTGGAACGCACGCTCGACGATTCGGCCAACCGCCGGCTGCTGCTGCCTGAGGCGTTTCTGGCAGTCGATGAGATTGTGCGATCTAGCCATAGCGTGATCCGGGATGGACGTTTTAATCAGGCGGCAGTCGCGCGCAACCTGGCGGCCTATGGCGCGTTCGCGGCGGTCGAGCCGCTGCTGATGGCGCTGGGCCGGGCGGGAGCGGACCGGCAGGCGATGCATGAGCGGCTGCGCGTCCACAGTATGCGCGCCTGGGAAGCGGTGATGATCGGGGACGCCAACCCGCTGGCCGATCTGATCGCCGGGGACGAGGCGATCACACGCTATCTGGAACCGGCGGCGATCCGTGCGGCGATGGATGCGCGGGCGCATGTGGGGAATGCGCCCGAACGGGCGCGGGCGCTGGCTGCGGACATCCGCCGTGCGCTCGACCGCGACCCGGATTGACGGCCGCGCTGTTTGGGGTAGGATGTTGGGAATTATCAGAGTTCACTGCCAGCGCATGAAGGGAGAATATTGATCATGCCGCGCGCCATTCTGAGCGTTTATGACAAGACCGGGCTGGAAGCATTCGCCCGCGGGTTGGTCGATCTGGGCTGGGACCTGGTCGCCAGCGGGGGGACGGCTCGCGCCCTGGAGCTGGCCGGGCTGCCGATCACGCCGGTGGAGCGGGTGACGGGCGCGCCGGAGATGCTGGCCGGGCGGGTCAAGACGCTGCATCCCGCCGTGCACGCGGCGATTTTGGCGCGCGATACCGAGGAAGACATGGCCGCGCTGGCCCGCGAAGGCTATGCGCCGGTTGACCTGGTGGTGAGCAATCTTTACCCGTTTCAGGCGACGATCAACCAGCCGGGTGTGACGCTGGACGAAGCCATCGAGCAGATCGATGTCGGCGGGGTGGCGCTGGTGCGGGCAGCGGCCAAGAATCTCGCCCGCGTGACCGTCATCACCGATCCGGCGGATTATCCGGCGGTGCTGGAGATGCTGCAGGCATCGGGCAAGGTGGACGAGGCCACGCGCCGCCGGCTGGCAGTGAAGGCGTTTGCGCTCACGCGCAGCTACGATACCGCGATTCACGCTTACCTCTCGCGTGAGTTCGAGAGCGAGGAGCAGGTTCCAGACGAGGTGCCGCCGCTGCTCTCGCTGGGCCTGACCCGGATTCAAGACCTGCGCTACGGCGAGAACCCTCACCAGTCGGCAGGGCTGTACGCGCTGCGCGTGGACGCCGGTCCACTGGGGGGCGAGCTGTTGGGCGGCAAAGAACTGTCGTACAATAACCTGCTCGATCTCGATGCCGCGTGGCGCACCGTGAGCGCATTCGAGCGGCCCGCGGTCGTGATCGTCAAGCACCTGACCCCGACCGGGATCGCGGTTGGTGCAACGGCGGCGGAAGCCTTCGGCCCGGCGCTCGCCTCGGATCCGGTATCGGCGTATGGGGGCGTGATCGCGGTGAACCGGCCTGTCGATCAGGAATTTGTCGACGCGCTGGGATCGCTGTTTGTCGAAGCGATTGCCGCGCCCGATTTTTCACCCGCCGCTCAACGGTTCTTGGTCGAGAAGCGGCGCAACTGCCGCCTGCTGCGGATCAGCCAGCGCCACGCCGAGTCGCGGCTGGAAGTGCGCAGCGTGCACAACGGCTTCCTGGTGCAGGTGACCGACCAGGGCGATCCCGAAAATGCGAACTGGCAGGTCGTCACGGAGCGCCGCCCGACCTCGCAGGAATTGCAGGCGATGCGCTTTGGCTGGAAAGCGGTGCAGTTCGTCAAGAGCAATGCGATCGTGCTGGCGCTGCCAGAAACAACCGTCGGGATCGGCGGCGGGCTGTCCAGCCGGGTCGATGCGGTCCAACTGGCGGTGAGCAAAGCGGGCGATCGCGCACGCGGCGCAGCGCTGGCCTCGGACGCGTACTTCCCGTTTCCCGATGGCGTAGAAGCGGCGGCTGCCGCCGGCGTGACGGCGGTGATCCAGCCGGGCGGCTCGATCCGCGATCAGGAAGTGATCGCGGCGGCCAACGCGGCTCAGATCGCGATGATCTTCACCAGAGTCCGGCATTTTCGGCACTAAGCTGGACGCGGGTCGATTTCCTGTGGTAGATTAAAGTTGTGCAGCCGCGACAGGGCGGACGGGCATTTCTTGTCCGATAGCGACTTAAATGCCATAATAAGGCCCGTTCTAATTTAAGGTGAAGCTTTAGAGTTTTCTTGCTCTATATACTCAAGGATATCAGGAGGCTCTCTGTGGCAAGCGTAACTTATCGAAACGTCACCAAGCGGTGGGGAGACGTCGTAGCAGTTAAGAATCTCAGCATCGAGATTCCGGACGGCGAGTTCCTCGTATTTGTTGGGCCTTCCGGCTGCGGTAAGTCGACGAGCTTGCGCATGCTGGCAGGGCTGGAAGAAATTTCAGACGGTGAGATTCTGATCGGCGATCGCGTTGTGAACAACGTGGCGCCGAAGGACCGCGACATTGCGATGGTGTTCCAGAGCTATGCTCTGTACCCGCATATGACGGTCTATGACAATATGGCATTTGGTCTGCGCCTGCGCCGCACGCCGAAGCAGGTGATTGACGAGCGGGTGCGTGAAGTCGCCGCCAGCCTGGGCATCGAACAACTGCTGGACCGCCGTCCCCGCCAGTTGTCGGGTGGCCAGCGGCAGCGTGTCGCTCTGGGCCGCGCGATCGTGCGTGAGCCGGCAGTGTTCCTGCTGGACGAGCCGCTCTCGAACCTGGACGCCAAGCTGCGTGTGGAAGCGCGCGCTTTTATCAGCAAGCTGCACCAGCGCCTCGGCACGACCTTCATCTATGTGACGCACGACCAGACGGAAGCGATGACGATGGGCGAGCGGATCGCGGTGCTGCGCGCCGGCGAGTTGATGCAGATCGAGACGCCGAGCAACCTGTACGAGCGTCCGCGCAATGTCTTCGTGGCCGGCTTCATCGGCAGCCCGGCGATGAACTTCTTCGACAACAGTATGCTGGTCGAAGAAGGGGGTCGGATGTTCGTGGACACCGGCATCTACAGAGTCGAGGTCCCGGCTGACCGCTACGAGCTTTACCGCCCCTATGTTGGCAAGCGCGTCATCTTCGGCATCCGTCCCGACGACATTCACCACCCGCAGTATCCGCCCGCCGACATCGTCCCCTCTCCGATTGAGGCGAACGTGGACGTGGTCGAGCTGATGGGGAATGAAAAGATCGTCTATCTGGAGCAGAGCGGCAAGACGATCCTGGCCCGCTTCGACCCACGCGCCGATGTTCATGTCGGGCAGACAACCGGGGCAGTGTTCAATATGGCGAACATGCACCTGTTCGATCCCGAAACCGAGCAGGCGCTGCAGTAGGATCGTTCGGCTCTAACACGACAATCTATGAGGCCGCCTGTGAACATACACAGGCGGCCCTTTTTCACAGGCAGAGTTATTATTTAGATGTTACCGAAAATCATAAATCCTGACGCCGCCGAACTGCGCGACCTGGCGCATGAGTTGGGGCGAGTGCTTAAGGGCGAGGTGCGGTTCGACGCGATGACGCGGCTGCTCTACAGCACCGATGCCAGCAACTACCAGATCGAGCCGGTTGGCGTGGTGTTCCCGGTCGATGCCGAGGACGTGATCGCCGCTCATGAGCTGGCGGCGCGCTATGGTGTGCCGCTGCTGCCGCGCGGCGGTGGGAGCAGCCTGGCCGGGCAGACGGTCGGGCGGGCGCTGGTGCTCGACCTCTCGCGGCACATGTGCCGGATTCTCCCCCTGGACCCCGATGAAGGCGTGGTGCGCGTTCAGCCGGGCGCGCTGCTCGGCCACCTGAACGGGCAGCTTGCACACGCCGGGCTGATGATCGGCCCCGACCCGGCCAGCGCCGATCGGGCGACGGTCGGCGGGTGTCTGGGCAACAACGCGACCGGGATGCACAGCATCCGCTACGGCATGTTTGGCGATCACGTGCAGCAGGTCGAGGTTGTGCTGGCGGACGGCTCATGCGCGACTTTCGGGCTGGGCGAACAGCACGGGCCGCGTGCGGCGGACCTGGAAGCCGGTATACGGCGGATATTGACCGACTATGCCGGCGAGATCGCGCACGGCTACCCGCGCACCTGGCGCACGGTGGCCGGCTATCCGCTCAACCGGCTCGATCCGGCGGCGCTCAATCTTGCACCGCTGTTCGCCGGGTCTGAGGGGACTCTGGGCACGGTGGTGCAGGTGGCGCTCAAAGTGGTGCCGCGTCCGCAGCATGTGGGGCAGGTGCTGCTGCACTATGATGATATGCGGGTGGCGCTCGAAGCGGTCCCGGCGATTCTGGAGCACGGGCCGTTCGCAATCGAGCTGATGGACAAGATGCTGCTCGATATGACGCGGGCGCACCTTGAATACGCCCGCTATCTGACGTTTGTCGAAGGCGATCCGCAGGCGGTGCTGGTGGTGGAGTTCGACGGCGAGTCGGCGCAGGCGGTGGACGCGCGGATCGCGGCGCTGCAAGCATGGGCGGCGCGCTCCGGCGGCCCAACGGCGATCACGCTGGCGGTCACGCCGCAGCAGATCGGCAACGTGCTCAAGGTGCGTAAGGCCGGGCTGGGGCTGCTGATGAGCATGCGCGGTGACTATAAGCCGGTGCCGTTCATCGAGGATGCCGCCGTGCCGGTCGAGCACCTGGCCGACTACGTGAGTGGGGTGGGACGGATCGTGGCCGAGCACGGGGCGACGATGGCGCTCTATGCCCACGCGAGCGCGGGCTGCCTGCACATCCGGCCCCTGCTGAATCTCAAGTCGGCGCGCGGCTTACAGCAGTACCGCGCAATCGCCGAGAGCGTAACCGACCTGGTGCTGAGCTATGGCGGCACGACCAGCGGCGAGCACGGCGAGGGCCTCTCGCGCGGGGAATTCAGCCGGCGGTTGTTTGGTCCGCAGCTCAGCGGAGCCTTCCGGCAGGTGAAGGCGACCTTCGATCCACACAACCTGATGAACCCCGGCAAGGTGGTCGATGTTGGCCCGATGGACGATCCGCGCACACTGCGTTATGGCCCCGACTATGCGACACCCCTGGCCCCGCAGAATCTGCGCCTGGACTGGTCGGCGGACAGCGGCTATGCCGGGGCGGTCGAGATGTGCAACGGGGCGGGCGTGTGCCGCAAAGAGGGCACCGGGACGATGTGTCCCAGCTTTATGGCGACGCGCGACGAGCGCGACTCGACACGTGGGCGGGCGAACGCGTTGCGGCTGGCGATGTCTGGCGCGCTGGGGCTGGAAGGGCTGGCCGATGCGCGCGTGTATGATGTGCTCGACCTGTGCCTGTCGTGCAAGGCATGCAAGGCGGAATGCCCCTCGGCGGTGGATATGGCGCGGCTAAAGACCGAGTTCACGGCGTCGTATTACGATGCGCATGGGACTCCACTGCGCGCCCGGCTGTTTGGCAACGTCCACCGGCTGAACCGCCTGGGGAGCCTGTTTCCGGCATTGACCAACGCCGTCCTGACCTCGGCCCCAGCGCATTGGGCGTTCGGGCGGCTGGGCGTCACGCCGCACCGCCAGATGCCGCTCCTGGCGCGCGAGCGCTTCAGCGTGTGGGTCCGGCGCAACGGACAGTCTGCCGCCCGGCCCGGCAGCGTGCGCGCCCCGATACTTGTGTCAGATACGTACACCGAGTACAACTATCCTTACCTGGGACAGGCCGCACTGCGCCTGGCGGATGCCGCCGGGATCGGAGTCGAAGTATGGGGGCCGCGCGAGCTGGACTGCTGCGGACGCCCGCTGATCTCGAAGGGGCTGCTCGACAGCGCGCGCACGCTGGCGACCCGCAACGTGCAGCAGATGGCCCCGGCGGTGCGGCGCGGTGAACGCTTTATGTATATCGAGCCGAGCTGTGCGGCGGCCTTCCGCGACGAATATCCCGACCTGGTGCCGCGCGCCCTGCGGGATGACGCGCAGCTTGTGGCGGGGGCGGTGATCACGGTCGAGGAATGGCTGGCCGAGGCCGCTGCCGCCGGGCAGCTTGACGGGCTGGTGTTCGACCCGACGCCGCGCGAGGTGATCCTGCACGGGCACTGCTATCAGCGCGCGCTGTGGGGCACGAGCGCGACACACCAGATGCTCGCGCTGATCCCGAATCTCCGGCTGACGGAGCTGGACGACGGGTGCTGTGGGGTGGCGGGCAGCTTCGGCTTCGAGACGGAGCATTATGCGCTCTCGATGCAGATCGCCGAGCAGCGGCTTCTGCCCGCAATCCGCCAGGCCCCGCACGCGATCATCGCGGCGAGCGGCGTTTCGTGCCGGGAGCAGGTGTTACACGGCACCGGGCGGCAGGCGCTCCACCCGATTGAGGTGCTGGCCGTCGCACTGGCCGACCGCCCGGATGATGGACACTGAAAGGAAGACGCCTGCCGGTGATCAGGACAGAAGCGGTTGATTTACACTCGCAGGGCAGCGGCCAGGTGATTAATATCACGCAGGCGATCGCGCAAGCCGTTCAGAACAGCGGGCTGGGCAGTGGGATCGTGACGGTGTTCTGTCCCAGCGCGACCAGCGGAGTTACGACCATCGAGTATGAGGAAGGGGCGGTGCACGACTTCCAGCGCCTCTTCGATCAGCTCGCGCCGCCGGACCAGATGTATGAGCATCATCTGCGCTGGGGCGGCGGCAACGGGCACAGCCACGTGCGGGCAGCGCTGCTCGGCCCTTCGCTGACGATCCCATTCGTCAACCGGCGTCTGACGCTCGGCACCTGGCAGCAGATCGTGTTCGTGGATTTCGATGCGCGACCCCGGCAGCGGAGCCTGGTCGTGCAGATGATGGGCGAGTGAGCGGGCAGGCAAAGGGGGTGAGGGTTGCCAGTAGATTATTCTGAGCGCGTTATGGTCCAGCTTCAGGCCGCGATCCGACAGGTGCTCGACGAGCCGGACCTGGACGCGAGCCTCACGGCAATCGTGGACGCGATCTGCGCCCTGGGCTGGCGGCGGGCCGTTCTGGCGCTGTATTCCGATATAGACGAAATCAAAGTGCTGTTTACCTCTGGCACGGTGGACGAGCCGCCGGTGACAGCCGGGGCCGTCATCCCCGCCGCGATCTGGCAGCGCTACCTGGATGGCGATCTGGCAGCATACCGGGTCAGCGGCCTGTATTACATTCCGCAGGGGCAGCCGGGGAATGCCTGGCAGCGAGACGATCTGGTGTTTGCGCCGCTGCGGCGCGGGCAGGGGCCGGTGCTGGGCGTGATTCGGGCCGAGCAGCCGGTGTCAGGCGAGCGGCCTTCGCCGGAAACCCTGCGCCCGATCGATATCCTCGCCAGCCAGGCGGCCTACCTGGTTGAGCACGCGCGGCTGCTGGACGAGGCCGCGTGTTCGGCGGCGGTGATGGCCGATCAGATCGAAGAGCTGTCGATGATCCGGCAGGCCGACCGCGAGCTTAGCTCGCATCTCGATATGGAGCACGTCATCACGCTCACGATGGACTGGGCCTTGCGGCAGGCGGCGGCCTCCACCGGCCTGCTGTGCCTGATGACCGATAACAAGAAGGGGCTGGTGCCCTACATCAAAATGGGCTATCTGCTGCCCGACGTGCTGAACTGGACCGAGAGGAATCCCTGGCCGCTCGACCGGGGAGCGATCGGGCGTGCGGCGCGGACCGGAGAGGTCCAGATCGTGCGGGCGTTAGACATGGAAGCCGGCGCGTACTATTTCATTGGCGAGGACAGCCGGGCGCAGCTCTGCGTGCCGCTGGTGATGCGCGGCGAGGTGCTGGGCGTCGTCACGCTCGAGTCGAACGACGATGCGGCCTTCGATGCGCACACGAGCAACTTCCTGGAGCGCCTGGCGCAGCGGGCAGCGGTCGCGCTCGACAATGCGCGGCTGTTCCGGCAGTCGGAGCAGTTGGCCGACGATATGGCCGTGCTCTATTCGGCGGGGCGCGCGATCACGGCCACGCTGGAGCGCGACGAGGTCCTCAAGCGGATCGCGCAGTCGATGGCGGTCGCGCTGGAATGTTCGAGCGCCATGATTCTGGACTACCAGCCGGAACGCCTCGAGGCGCAGGTATTGGTGGTGTACCGGGTCGGGACGGCGCGTAACTCGCAGGAAGTTTTGCCACCGCTCAAAACGGTGCTGCCGTTGGGCGACTATTCCACCCTGATCGACGCGCTGGCGCGCCGCCGGCCTGTGATCCTGCGGGCGGCGGATGCCCACACGCCCGCGATGGAGCTGGACCTGATGCAGCAGATGGGTGTGCAGGCGATGATGCTGATGCCGCTGGTCGCGCAGGAAGAAGTCGTCGGCCTGGCGCTGGTGATCGAGGGGCGGCAGGACAGAGTCTTTTCGCCGAACGATATTTTCAAGGCCGAAACGTTGGGCAGCCAGGCGTCGGTTGCCCTGCGCCAGGCGCTGCTCTACAACGAGGTGCGCGAACTGGAAAAGCTCAAGTCCGAGATGATCCGCATGGCATCGCACGACCTGCGCAACCCGTTGGGCAACCTGATGGGTTATGTCGAGCTGCTGGATATGAGCTTCCGGCGCACCGGCAAGACATCCGAACAGGACGAGTTCCTCAACAACGTGCGGCGCAGTGCCAAGATCATGCAGTCTCTGATCGACGATCTGCTGACCCTGGAGCGGGTCGAAAGCGAGCGCGAGGCGCAGTGGCAGGTCTTTGACCTGGGGGCGCTGGTGTACGAGGTGGTTGAGGCGGCTCGTTCGAGCGCCAACCTCAAGCGGCAAATCGTGAGGCTCGAGCGCGCGGCCACTGGCACCCTGGCCTATGGCAGCGTGACTCAGCTCCGGCAGGTGATCGCCAATCTGGTCGGCAACGCGATCAAATATACGCCCGACGAGGGGCAGATCGAGGTATCGCTGAGCGGCAGCGACGAGCGCCTGGAAGTGATCGTCCGCGACAACGGCTACGGCATTTCGCCCGAACGACAGGTGCGCATCTTCGAACGCTTCTACCGCGCGCGCGAGCCAGGCACCGATCACATTGTCGGGACCGGGCTGGGGCTGAGCCTGGTCAAGACGGTGGTTGAGCGGCACAGCGGGCAGGTCTGGTTCGAGAGCACCCCCGGTGTCGGCAGCGCATTTGGTTTCTGGCTGCCACCCGCACCGCCGCAGGGCCGCACCAACCGCGATCGCGCTTAGTCGGCGCAGATCCTCGCGCCGGTCAGGTTGGGGCGGGCGACGCGCGTTACACAGCCGATGCCCAGCCGGTTGTAGACCTCTTTGTACGCCTGGGTGACGGCCTGTGCCGTCCGTGGCGTATCGCACAGCGCGCACAGCGTCGGGCCGGCCCCGCTGATGACGCTCGCCAGCGCGCCCGCGTCGTAGGCGGCGGCGTGCGCTTCGTCCAGGCCGGGGATCAGCGCGGCACGGCGCGGGCTGACGACGGTATCCTGCCGCATGGCGCGCGCCAGCAGCGCCAGATCGCCGGTGTGGAGCGCGTGAATCAGGGCCGCGACCGAGCCGGTATGGTGCACCATCGTGCGCAGTGGGACGTTTTCGGGCAGGACAGCCCGCGCCGCCAGCGTTGGGACGGCAACCGCGGGCGTCACCAGGGCCAGATAGAGGTTGTCAGGCACGGGCAGGCGATAGATCGCGTCAAGGTCCCATCCCGTGACCAGCACAATCCCGCCGAGCAGGGCCGGGGCGACGTTGTCGGCGTGGCGTCCGCTTACGGCGGCTTCGGCCTCGACGCAGGCGCGCAGCACCTCGAACGGTGTGAGCGGTCCCCCGAATAACTCATTCACGGCGACCGCCGCGGCGACCGCACTGGCGGCGCTGCTCCCCAAACCGCTGGCGAGCGGCAGCCCTTTGTGCAGCCAGAGCCGGATGCCCGCGCCGGGCCGGATGGCCTGTAATGTTTCGCGGGCGGCAACACACGCGGTGTTGCGGGCCGGCTCGCAGGTAAGCTGGCCGCCGTCGCCGGTGATTGCCACCAGCTCCACGCCGGGACTGTCGGCGCATTCCACCGTGACACGGTCGCCCGGCGCATCCAGGGCCAGTCCGAGGATGTCGAAGCCGACCCCCAGGTTGGCGACGGTTGCCGGTGCATAGATGGAGATCGATGTGCGCGCGGCGCGTGTATTCGCTTCGGTTGGCATGCTTCCCGCTTCCTGCTCCTGATCACACGAGCCTCTAGTATAACAATATTCTCCAGGACCCGGTTAGGCGGTTTATACGAACAGTAGTCACACGGGCGGGCAGCGGGGCACTTCTCAAGACATCGTGAAAGCCGTACAATGTAAGGGCAGGGGTAGGGTTACGGGGTATACTCTGATTTCAGGCAGCGGCAGGAGCGCGGTATGCACGACACGGAACTGGCGATCATGGTGATGAGCGGCCCGAATGACGGGCAGGTCATCTATCTGAGCCAGCAGCAAGGACACGGCACGATCGAGCCGGATGGGACCTGGTCGCTTGTGCTCGGACGGCGCGACGAGTGCGACGTCACGATCCTGTTCGACATCCAGGTTTCCCGCCATCACGCGATACTGAGCCTGGCCCCCAACCAAACGCTTACGCTGACCGATAACGGCAGCAGTAATGGCACGTTCATCGGGCGAGAGAGGATTCAGGAAGCTGCGCCGCTCGAGCGCGGGCAGTTGTTTCGCCTGGGCAGGACGTGGCTGCGAGTTCAACCAGAAATGGACAAGTACTAAATCGTGGAACCTATTGGCTTTTCGGACATCCAGTCTCTGGCGCGTCAGGAATCGTCCCGGCTGCATCACTATTTCATCGGCGTGGAGCACCTGTTTATCGCGCTGACCAAGCTCAGAGGCGGTCTGACGGCGGCGGTGTTGGAAGAGCACGGGCTGTCGCCGCGCTTTGTGCGTCACAGCATCCGCGAGATTATTGAGCCGTATCAGGACCCGCGCTATTGGGTGGGCTTCCCGGAGACGCCGCGCACCGTGCGCGTGCTGGAGATGGCCCAGAGCTACGCGGGGCATAACACACCTTCGGAGCGCGATCTGCTGATGGCGATTCTGGACGAGGGCGACAGCGTCGTGATCCGCGTGCTGGCCGAGATGGATGTAGACCTGGTCGGGCTGCGCGAGACGGCGGCCAGTTTGCCTAACGTCGGCCAGGTAAGCGTGCCTGAGGTGCCGATTCTGGGGCAGGTCGAGCTGACGCCGGATCAGCGCCACGTGCTGCAGCAGATGTTCCGCAGTTATGGGCAGGTGCAGACCGTGCGCGAGCTGACCGGCGGATACAGCGGGGCGCGGATTCTGCTGGTGCGGCCCGTGCGCGACGATGGGCGGCATGACGCGGCGGTGGTTGTCAAGCTGGACGACCGCGACTCAGTGCTCTACGAGCGGCGGCGCTATGATCTGCACGTCAAAGACCGGCTGCCGCCAAAGACGGCGCGGCTGGTGGATTTCCCGACGGCTCCCGACGGCTCGGCCATCGGCGGGCTGAAGTATACCTTCGTGGGCCGGTTGGAAGACAGCGAGCCGGTTAACCTGCGCGAATATGCCAGCCACCGCAGCGTCGGTGAGCTGCACCGCCTGATCCGCGAGGTTTTCGAGTTCTTCGGGCCGAACTGGTGGCTCCAGCGCGAGCAGTACCGGTTTGGCGTCTGGCGCGAGTATGAGCATGTCCTGCCCCCGGCCCTGGTGATCGACGTGCTGGCCGATGTCCGGCCAGACCCGGAAGGGCATGTGCTCGAGCCGTTCAAATCCTGGAGCCGGCTGCCGGAAGTGATGCCGGGCGAGATCGTGACGCTGAGCGGGCTGACCGTCCAGAAGCTCCACCCGGAGCAGGGCCGGATGCAGCTTGCCGCCGGATCACAGTCGCGCTCCGAGGCGGTCAACCGCTGCAGCAAGGTCGAGGTGCGCGGGCTGGACCTGAGCACGCGGCGGCATTTCCGGGGCGAGGTGGTCGAGGCCCTGGTGGGGCGGGTTATTTTGACGCGCGACGACCTGTTGATGCGCTCGGTGCAAGACCTGGAGCCGCAGTTCAGCCCGTTCATGAAGCTGATCCCGTCGCGCCACCCCGCGCTGGAAGACCTGCCAAACCCGCTGCTCCACGTCTCGGAACTGCTCGAACGCCAGATTCAGGGATTCCTCTCCACGATTCACGGCGATTTGCACCTGGGCAACATCCTGGTGGGGCCGAACGGCGACGCGTGGCTGATCGACTTCGGGTGGACGCGCGAAGGACATACACTCTTCGACTGGGCGATGCTGGAAACGAGCCTGCTGGTCGAGATCGGCTCGCGGCGAATGGAGCCGGGGTGGGACGGCGTGTGGAACCTGATCGCGCTGATCGAAGCGATCAATCGGGGGGACGACCGGGTCCTGCACGAGGATCATCCGGCGGTGCCGGTGCTGAGCGTCGTCTGGACGGTGCGCCAGATCGTGCAGGAGTGCCTGGCCCAGCCGGATCGTTGGGACGAATATTTCATCGCGCTGGCGCTGATCGCGCTGCGGGTGCTCGACTGGCAGTCGGAAACAATCGACGGGCGGCGGCTGGCCTTCCTGATCGCGGCCCTGGCGATGAAGGAGGCACAGAAGCCGTTCCGCACCGACGGCGGCGATTGGCCGGACCTGACTCAGACCGATCTGCGCACCGGGCTGTAACGCGCTGCTCAGGGCGTGCAGACACCGGGCTGGATCATGACCTGCTGTTCGGCGTCGATCGTGATGGTGAAGCAGGGGTTGTCGGGCCGGTAGAGCCGGTTGGGCAGCTCGATGACGACGTTGATCTGATTGAAGGGCGGGCTGACCTGCGTAAAGTCGTAGCGCGCCGTGCCCGCCGACTGGGCGAGCTGCAGGCTGTAGCGGCGGCTGAAACGATCCTGGTCGAAAAGATGGCCGAGCGTGGTGGCGCGGCGGTGCGACTCAACTAACGTGAAGGACGCCGGTCCGGTCAGCTCGATTCGCCCCCGGCTGAAGACCTGGACTACGGCGCTCCCGCCGGGTTCGATAGCGAGGCGCTCGCCGAGGTCGAGCGGGTAGCGTTCCTGGTTGGGATCGAGCGTAACCGGCGCGCTGTTTCCGGGGCGATACAACTCGACCACGCCGGTGATGCGCGCGGCGGCGCCCGCCTGCTGGATATTGTAGGGCACGAACAATGACAGAACGAGCGCGAACCCGGCCAGGCTCAACACGGCGGCCAGACTGAGCCAGATGGTGCGACTGGTGCGATCCACATTCTCACTCCTTGTCGCCTGCACTGCCATTTCGTTCCCAATCATGACACGCACCGCATAGAAATCGCAAAAAAGAAGAGCGGAGCACAGCCTGAGTCTGTACCCCGCCCTCGAAATTCAACCCGCGCTTAGCGGCGCGCCCAGTTGGGCAGGTCGCTGCGATACTTGCCACTGCTGTAGACGTAAACGTAGGCGTCCGTGTACGGTTCTTCGCGGGTGAACTCGTACATCCACCACGCGTCCATGATCGACAGGTTGACACAGCCGTGACTCTGACGGTAGCCGAAGCGGTCGTGCCAGTAGGTGCCGTGCAGGGCGATGTCGCCGTCATAGTACAGGACGTAGGGCACTTCCTCGATAAAGTAGAAGTCCGGCTGGCCGGCGGCGCCGCTCATACGGGTCGCCTCGAAGCGATCGTAAATCTGGAACAGTCCCTCGCGCGTGCCCCACTGGGGCAGGCCCGACGAGATCAGGCTGGCGAACACCATCCGGTCACCCTCGTAGGCGACGGCGGTCTGCTCGTAGAGATCGATCGCGATCCAGCGATCGTGCTTGCCGACGCCCTCAGGCCGGGCGATGGGCTTGACCTTCGCGACGCGGATCTGCTGCACCCACTCGTTCGGCCCGACGAGATACCACTCCCAGCCATCGACGTACTCGATGCCGTAGATATTCATCAGCGTGTAGCGCTCGATGATCTCGGCGCTCTTGTCCTGGGGGCCGCCGGGAAAGCGGCTGGGATAGGCTTCGGCCAGCATCCAGGCGAACGGGCGCTCCGGCTGGGTGTGAATCTCGACGCCCGAAAACTCGGAGACATCGGCCCAGGTAATATGATCTTCGGCGACCCACTGGCCGTAGTTGATCTGGATGAAGCCGTCCTGCGCGCTGATGACTGTGACGTAGTTGTAGCCCGCGTCCAGCTCACCGATGATATTGCCGTTGGGCGCGTCGTAGATCACGACGTGGCCGATCATGCGGCGGTAGGCCCGTGTCCAGACAACGTCTTCATTGTAGGGGACCTGCTCGACATCAGGGTAGGGGTGGGCCTCCATGTTAGCTTCGGCGGCGCGCATCTCGATGGCGGTCATGCCGGTGTCGGGCATACAGTCTTGCGGAATGTCGGCGGGTTCGCCTTCGGCGGCAGCAGCCTCGGCGGCGGCGATCAGAGCGGCACACCGCTCATCGCGTTTATCGCCGGGGAAGGCATTGGCCGGGGCGATAGCCCACAGTTCCAGCCCTATCACACTCAACAAGATGACGACCGCTATAAGTGCTCTGCGCATAGATTTCATCGATGTTCTCACCTCTAGCCACTGTCGCGAAAATTTTCCTCGGTAAGAGGATAGCAGCGAAGCGGGGCAGGGTCAATAGACTGGAACGCCGATAACAGGTGAGCGCCGCCCAAACGGTGGTTTGCGCAGTGAGACCTGGCCGGTGTGCACCTGTAAAATCAGGAGCAAGCAGTGAAACAATTCATAAATAATTGAGGTGAATCTGCCTGCGGAACGTGGTAAAGTGGGCAGCGTTCATGTCGAGTGACAGACTGTATCAAATCAAGTATGGACGCGGCTTAGCGGGATAGGGACAGTGGAATGCAAAACGAAACAAATGGGCGCGTGGTGCTGCGCGCTACCAATCTGACCAAGGACCTGTATCTGGGTCATGTAGTCGTCCATGCGGTGCGCGGTGTGGACCTGGCGATCTATGAAAACGAGATGGTCGGGATCGTCGGGCCGTCGGGCAGCGGCAAAAGCACGCTGCTGGGCCTGATCGGTGGGCTGGACACGCCGACCGAAGGCCGGATCGAGATCGACGGCGTTGATATCACGCACATGAGCGAAGGGCGGCTGGCCGAAGTGCGCAATGAGAAAATCGGCTTCGTGTTCCAGTTCTTCAACCTGGTCCCGACGCTGACCGCGCTGGAAAATGTCGCGCTGCCGATCCAGTTCGCGCGCTATCCCAAGTTCGACCCGGAGCAGCGCGCCCGCGAGCTGCTCGAACTGCTCGGCCTCGCGGACCGCCTGAACCACCGCCCGATGGAGCTGTCGGGCGGGCAGCAGCAGCGTGTGGCGATCGCGCGGGCACTGGCGAACAATCCGCCGCTGCTGCTGGCGGACGAGCCGACCGGCAATCTCGACTCCGAGGCCTCGGAAGTCGTGCTGCAGGCGCTCAACGACGTGTGGCGCGAGACGGGTACGACCGTCGTGCTGGTGACGCACGATCTCGACCTGGCGCGCAAGATGGGGCGCGTGCTGCGGCTGGTGGACGGGCGCATTCTGGGTGAGGTGGAGCCGGTATGAAGCTGCTGCGCTTCTTCATCAAGCACTCACTGCGCGATATGTGGCGCAACCGGGCGCGCACCGTCTTTGCCCTGATCTGTGTCGCAACGGGCGTTACCGCGGTGGTCGCACTGCGCTCGATGGCATTCATGGTGGGCGACGAGCTGACGACCGATCTGGCCGAGATGAACCGGGGCGATATTCGGCTGTATGCTTCGCGCGGGACGCCGGAGATCGTGACGCTCTCGCGCGAAGGCGACCCGATTTTTTCGGCGGAAGGCGAGCGCGCGATCCGTGAATGGGCCGCCGAAGAAGGTGTGACTTTCTCCGGGGCGCGGCTGAACAATATCTCGTCGGTGCGCGCCATCGAGAACGGCACGGCGGGACCGCCAACGCTCAACCTGACGCTGCTGATCGAGCCGGAGCACTACCCGTTTTACAGCGAGATCATCCTGTCGGAGCCGGCTGGCGTGCCGCTGAGGGATGTTTTTCCGCCCGGCAGCGAAGCGGAATCGGTAGCCAGTGTGCTGCTCCCCAGGCTGGGCGCGCTGAGCAGCGTCGTGATGCCGCGCTGGAACGGGGCGGCGGGCAGCACGTGGGCCACCTATCCCGCCTATCTGATCGCGCACCCGCGCCCGGTCGTGATCTCCAGCAACCTGACGCGCCAATCCAGCCTGGGCCTGAGTCTGGGCGACTACGTGCGCCTGGGTGCGCCGGATACGATCTACGAGGTGCGCGGTATCGCCCCCGCGACCTCGGAGTCGATTCTCACCGTGCCGCCGACGGTCTTTCTCGACTTCCTGTACGCGCCGCTGACCGATCTCCCGCTGCTGGGCGATCCGGTGCTGCCGGAGCAGATCTTCATCCAGGTGCCGCTGGGGCGCGATATCGCGGCGGCGGAAGCGAGCCTGATCCGCTACCTGGAGCGTACGTTCCCCTCGCGCACGAATTTCGACCTGAACCTGAACCGCGAGTCGGTGCCAGACCTGGAAGAGAATAATGACGAGGCCGCCAGCGTGCTCGACGATATGATCCTGGTGATGGGGCTGTCGTCGCTGCTGATCGGCGGGATCGGGATCATCAATACGATGCAGGTGATCGTCAGCCGCCGCACGCTGGAAATCGCCGTGCTGAAGACGCTCGGCCTCAAGGGCAGCCGGATCACGGGCCTGTTCATGGTCGAGGCGCTGCTGATGGGCCTGCTCGGCAGCGCGTTGGGCGTGGTGATTGGCGTCGCGCTCAGCTATACGATCAAGAGTGTGGGCGAAGAGGCGTTTCAGCTCACGCTCGTGTGGCGGCTGTATCCCGAAGCGATGCTGAGCGGGATGTTCCTGGGTGTGGTGATCACGGTGCTGTTCGGCTTTCTGCCGACTCTGATCGCGGGGCAGGTGCGCCCGGCGGTCGTGCTGCGACCCAACGAGGCACAGATGCCGGCGGCAGGGCTGCTGCAAACGCTGGCCACGCTGATCGTGATGATCGTCGTGCTGGGGCTGCTGGTCGATACCATCGTGGAAGGCGCGATCGCAATCAGCCCGGTGTATATGATCACCGGGGGTGGGGCGCTGGTGGGGCTGTTCGCGGGGGTGATCATCGCTAACACCGGCCTGGGCCAGCCGATCCCGGCGTATTACCGCTTCCGGCTGCCGCGCCGCTTCGAGCGCCTGCAAAACGCGATCACAGGGCCGGTGGGCATCCTGACGGGGCTGCTGCCGGTTACGGCGTGGCGCGGGATGGAGCGGCACCTGCGCGGCCAGGCAGCGATCACCCTGGGGCTACGCGGGCTGCGCCAACTGCTGCTGATCTACGGGTCATTGGCAATCGGCGCGGCGCTGGCCTCGCTGATCCTGTTGATCGGCAGCGAGGTCTGGATCCC
Organism: Chloroflexota bacterium; assembly: GCA_012729765.1. GTDB lineage: Bacteria > Chloroflexota > Anaerolineae > Aggregatilineales > Aggregatilineaceae > JAAYCM01. The sequence goes on from JAAYCM010000129.1 coordinate 35,341, forward strand.
TCTTGGTCTGGGCGAGACGAAGCCCGCCGGGCATATCGTGGATGCGGTCGAGGGCGGCTCGGCCCGCTGGGTGATCACCTGGGCGGCGCTCACGCTGGCGATCGGGCTGGCAATCCGGCTGCTGAGCCGGGCGCTGGTCGGGCTGGTGGCGATGAGCACGCTGGGGGTCACGGTTGGTGGGCTGATCGGTTGGCTGATCGGGCGTGCGGGCGCGCTGGTGCTGGATGGAACCGGCACCTGGACCTTTCTGGCGGAGATATCGACCGGGATCGTGCTGGTCGAAGCAGCGCTGGCAGCCATGGCGGCGGTGTTCGTCGGCTACTGGCTGCTGGTGTGGCTGGTGGGCCGGATGTCGGGCGGGGCGCTGATGGGCCTGGTGAGCCTGGTGTTGGTCGGGCTGCTGGCGGGCGCGGCCCAGATCGTCGCCGGGCTGGGCGTGGGCGCGCTGCTGGCGCTCGGCGCTGTCGCGCTGATCGGCGGGCTGGTGATCGGGCGCACGGCACGATCCGGTGAGGCGGCGCGTCCGTTGGCGGAACAGTCGCGCGCGGAAGAGGCCGGGGGCATCCCGGCGGCTCCCACGCTGAGGCTGCCCGGCACCTCGCTGCTGATGATGAGTATGGCCGGGCTGGTGGGCGGCCTGCTGCTGGTGGATGTGGGCGGCGAGCGCCTGTGGTGGGCCGGTGCAGGGCTGGCGCTGCTGGTCTTTGCCGGGCTGTGGCGCGCGCTGCGCCGGCGCTATAAGGTCGATGGGCGGCTGGTGCTGCGCGAGATGGCGAGCCGCCGCAGTCGGGTCGCTTCGACGCTGTTGGGGCTGAGCGTCGGGCTGGCGGGGCTGAGTCTGGTTTCGCTGACGACCGGCGCGGCGACGCATCTGCTGGAAACGCAGATGTCGGGCCGGATCGAAGGAAACCTGCTGGTGATCGCGCGTGTGCCGGATCAGGTCGAAACCATCGAAGCGGCGCTGGCCGGTTCGGAAGGCGTCGAGGCGTATTCGAGCTACAGGATTTACTCGGCGGCGCTGCTGGCGATCAACGGGGAGACGGTTTCGCCGACATTTCATTCCCCTGAGGATGAGCCGGGCGGTATGGGCGGGAACGGCAGGGCGACACAGGGCTTCCCGCTGATGCTCGCGCAGCGCGGCTCGCTGGCCGATCTGCCGGAATACGAGATGTCCGCCGGGCGGCAGTTGGAGCCGTCCGACGCGGGCGAACACGTGATTATGCTGCGCGAGTCGTTCATCACGCAGGAACTGGGTATCGAGGTTGGCGACCGGCTGATGCTGTTATTCGAAAACGGCGTTTCGCAGGCGGATGATGTGATGCTGCGGCTGACGGTGATTGGGCTGGTCGACTCGCAGTCGGCGCTGACGGGCTATGCCGACCAGTTCCTTGTGCCGCCGGACACACTGCCGGGTACCGTCAAGCCGATGAACATGATGACGGTAGCGCGGGTGGACGAGTCGGACGATGCATATATGGACGGCGCGCTGGTGGCGCTCTCGAATATTCCCGGCGTGTTCGCCATCGAACTGAGCGCCCTGACGCAGCTTCTCGAAAGCCTGATCAACCAGTTCAAGGCGCTGCCGACGCTGGTGGCGTGGCTGGCGCTGATCTCCGGCACGGCGATTATCGCCAACACGGTCGCGCTGGCCACGCAGGAACGCCGCCGGCAGATCGGTGTGATGAAGGCGGTCGGGCTGAAGGGGCGGCGCGTGCTGGCGATGCTGATGATCGAGAACGGGCTGATCGGCCTGATCGCCGGGCTGATCGGGATCGCGGTCGGCCTGCTGCTGACGGTCGTGCTGGTGCTGGCCAGCCCTGGCCCCGACCAGCTTATGGATGCGCTGGAGATGGAAACGATGGGGTGGTTGCTGGTGATGTCGATTGCGGTGGCGATTGGCGCGGCAACACTCTCGGCCTGGAGCGCCGCCGCCGAAAAACCGATGAACGTGCTGCGCTACGAATAGACGCGGCACGGCCTGATCAGAAATCGGATGGTGGGGTGGGCGGCAGTGCCCACCCCGTTTTGTGCCTCGACTGCGCGCGGCTATTGGACGACGGGAATGGCGGCCTCGATGCCGCGCAGGGTGACGTGATAGTAGTTGATCCAGACCTGGCCCATCGGCGTCTGGAGCAGCGCCCAGTTGTAATCGCTGGTGCGCCCGATGATGGTGTAGGTCCCCGGCACCAACTCTCCGGCGGGCGAGAGCATATAAGCCTCATGATAGACCGGGCGCGGGATCGAGACGACGCCCACCGGCAGCTCGATGATGCCGGCTGGCTCCGTCACCTGTGGGATGGCATCCCAACTGCCCCGGAAGATGATATGCATGATACGCACCCAGCCCGTGCCAAACGGGCTTTCCACGCGGACCCAGGGCAGGGTAGGGTGACGCCCGGAGACGTTAAGCCGTGTGCCGCCGGGCAGTGAGCCGAGCGCGGTGAACTCGACGCCGGGACCGCTGCGCACGTTGAGCCGGTGAATGTTGACGATGGCGACGTCGGGGGGCAGCGGGGCGGCTTCAATCTCGACTGCCGGGATGTCTACCAGGCTGCCGACGAGCGTGATCCCGCTGAAGTGCATCCAGCCGATCTTGCCATCCATCGCCACCTTGAGCCACAGGCCGTCCAGTGAGCGTGCCACAACGCCCGCTTCCTGGCCCAGCCCGGCGGCCCACATCGGGGCGCTGCCGAAGCCGGGCGCGCTGTAGGCGACCTTGCGCTCGATCTCGATCAGCACCTTGGCGAAAGCCTGCCCGCTGGCTTCGGGGCCGCGCGGCCCGGTTACATCGGATACAACACGGATGCTGTCCGCATTGCCTACCAGGCTCACGCTGCTGACCGGAATCCAGCCGATGCCGAACGTCCCGGCGACCTGCCACCACGCGTTATCGGCGCTGCGCCCGCTGGCCGGGATCGCGGTTCCGGCGGTCAGGGTCGTGAGCACGGTGCCACCGCCCGGCTCAGTCGTGACGACGGTGTCGGCGTTCACGCGGATGGTCGGGCCGTCGAAGGATGGGCCGGGATCGCTCACGAGTGGGACCAGTGCCGCATCCCCCCGGAAGGCGACCGATCCGGCGGTGACGAAGCCCGACCCGCTGCGGGTATCGACCTGCCACCACAGCCGGTCGGCGGTGCGCCCGATCACGGTCAGGGTCGTGCCGGTGGGCGCGATCCCGATAATGAACGAGTCCTCATTCGGGTTGCGATAAACCGTCGCCGGGAAACGATCGACGATCACCGTCGCGCTTTCGAGCGTGCCGACCGGCTCACTCACGACGGGCACCGAGGCGAAGATTCCCCGAAAGACGACGACCAGGTTGCTGACCCAGCCGACGCCAAAGGGTGACTGGACCCGCCACCACTGGCCGTTGGCGGAGCGCCCGGTGACGGCCAGCTCGGTCCCACCGGGCACCGAGCCGAGGATGGTGGTATTGGCAGCCGGGCCGCTGCGCACGTTGACAGCGCCGGAATTGATCACAACAACATTTTCGCCCTGAGCGAGAGCCGGTGCAGCCCAGGGTAGTAAGACCGAAAGTAAGGCGAGAATCGTGCAGACAACCAGAGCAGCGGCGCGAGTTGATCGGATCATGATTCCTCTCCTGATTTGGACACCGGATTACTCGAATGTAGTTCAGGGATAGTGTGGATCGGTGGCTGCTCTTAGTATACTCGAAATGCGCGAGAACACATCTGGCGCGGAGTGAGTTCCAGCAAATCTGAAAGCAGTGTCTTTGACGAACCGAGAGCGGCTGTCAGCCGATGCGCTTGCCGGTTTTCTGGTCGAAGAGATAGAGGTGTTCGGGCGGGAAGTAGAGCTGGAGCATGTCGTTGGGACGGGCCTGGATGTCGAGCGGGGCGCTCACCACGCAGGGATGCTCGCCGATGTGGACGTGCAGCAGTTGGCGGCGCTCGGAGTAGAGCAGCTCGGCGTGCTCGACGCGGGCGGGGATGCCATCGGGCACGAGCTCGATCGCTTCGGGGCGGATGCCCAGCCATACCGCCTGCCCCTCGTTGAGCGCCGGGCGGATCGGGCCGGTGCTGAAGTGCCGGCTGGCCCACGTGCTGCCGCTGATGCGCCCGGCAAACAGGTTCATGCCTGGCGACCCGAAGAACTGCGCCACGAAGGCATTGACCGGCGTCGTATACAGCGCGTGATAGGTGCCGATCTGCTCGAACTTGCCGTTGTTCATAATCGCGATCCGGTCGCCCATCGTGCTCGCCTCGATCTGGTCGTGGGTGACATAAACCGAGGTGATCTGATAGTGGCGCAGCAGGCGCTTGATTTGCAGGCGGGTTTCGACGCGCAGCTTGGCGTCGAGATTGGAGAGCGGCTCGTCGAACAGAAATATCTTCGGATCGCGCGCGATACAGCGGGCAATCGCGACACGCTGCTGCTCACCCCCGGAAAGGGTGGGCGGTTTGCGGCTGAGCAGGTGCTCGACCTCGATGCCCATGACATCCACGATATAACGGATGCGCTGCGGGATGCGTTCCGGGTGGCGGCGCACGATATCGAAGAAGCCGATATTGTCGCGGGCGGGCAGATGGGGAAAAAGCGCGTAGTTCTGGAACACCATGCCGATCCCGCGCTCACTGGGCGGAATCTCGGAAATGGGGACGCTGTCGTAGAGCACTTCGCCGTTGTCGGGGGTGACGAGGCCGGCGATGACCTTCAGCAGTGTGGTCTTGCCGCAGCCAGAAGGCCCCAGAATGCCGAGCGTCTCGCCATCGTGAATCGTGAGTGAAAGATCGTCGATGGCGTGCTGGCGGTTGGGCGGCTCCGGCTGGGTGCGCATATGGCGCATATAGTCCGAGGTGCCGCGGTCGATCAGGCCGCGCGCGCCGCTGGCCAGCACATTGTCAAACTCCGAGGTCTTGCTCTCCGCGCCAAAGTGCTTGGTCACGTGTCGCAGGACAATGACCGGCATGGATGAAGGTCCTTTCGCCTCTCAGGAACGGATGTTATAGGCCAGAAAGGCGCGCAGCGAGTGCAGCACGATGCCGGTGAACAGGGTTTGAATCCCGATCAGGCTCAGCAGCACGCTGATCAGCGCGTAGCCGACCGCAAGCCGCTGGTAGGTGTTGTAGCGGTCCACGACGACCAGCCCCAGGATCAGCCCGACCATCAGGATCAGCGCACCGGAGACGCCGAAGAAGAACAGCGGGCGGTGCTGGCTGACCAGCGCGATGATGCCGTTGAGCACCTGCATCCCGTGCTGAACCGGGTTGCGCTTGGAGGGCTCGGCATAGGTGACGGACACGGGGATTTCCGTGACGGCCAGGTGATGCTGGTGGGCGAGAAACTGCATCTCGGATTCGATGGAGAAGCCCCCATTGGGCCGGAAGTTAAGCTGCTGGAGTGCAGCCCGTGAGAGCGCGCGGAATCCGCTCTGCGAGTCGGTCAGCGGGACGCCGGACGCGACGTTGGTTGCCAGTGTCAGGGCGTGCTGGCCGAAGATACGCCAGCGCGGGATGCGGCTGCGGATGGTCAGGAAGCGCGAGCCGACCACCATATCGGCCTGCTGGTTCTCGATGGGGGCCAGCAGCGCGGGGATTTCGGTCGGGTCGTGCTGGCCATCACCGTCGATCAGCACGACGATCGCGGCGTCCATCTGGCGAGCGTGGCGCAGCCCGGTATTAACCGCTTCGGCCTTGCCCCGGTTGGTGTCGTGCCGGATCAGCACTGCGCCAGCTTCTTCGGCAAGCTGGGCGGTGAGGTCGGTCGAGCCATCGTCCACGACGATGACCTGATCGACATAGTGCCGGGTTTTCAGCACTACACTGCCGATAAAGCGGTCTTCGTTATGGGCCGCGATGACGGCAATTTTAGGTGAAAGCGCAGGCGTTTCGGTCACGGCAGCTTCCAAAATCCACGTTGCTCAGGTATGTCAGTGATCTTTGCCAGCATTTTAACACTTTCCCGGCGCGGCGAAAGGGTGGTGTTAGCCGGGCGTAGAGCGGTCGTAGGACAGATTCGATAGTTGGCGAAGGCGTGCAGGCGGAAGTGCTGGTATACTTGGGCGCTTGATCGACACCCTGAACGAACTTTGAGAGGTCGCTATGCGATTTGGATTGCGAATGCTCCGCCGGGTGGTTGGAGCGCTGGCGCTGGCGGTCGTTGTGTTTGGCACGGTCAGCTATGTGGTCTACGCCGCCAACGGGATTCTGGATGAAACACAGGCGCGCGAAAGGCGCGAGCAGCATGACGATGTGATTGTGCATACCGCGACGGCGATAGCCGCACGCCTGACCCAGGGCGGGGATGATCTCGAGCCGCCGCCGGGCGACGCGGGCGGGGATGCGGCTCTGCAGGCGACAGAAGCGCTCGAAGCTGCACTGCCAACAGTCGATGCGCCCATGCAGGACAGCGCGACCCTGGCGAGCGCCAGCCTGCCAGAGCCGACCGCGATCGCGCAGGCGGCCAGCGAAACGCCGACAACGGAGCCGACTCAGCCGCCCACCGCCACCGAGACTCCGCTCCCGACGGCGACCGAGCCGCCCAGTCCGACCACCGTCCAGGCGACGGTGACGCTGATCCCGACTAATACGCCGCGCGTGACGGTGACACTGATCCCGACTAACACGCAGCGCCCATCGATCACGCCGCTGCCGACCGATACGCTGCCGCCTACGGTGACGTTTACCGCTTCGCCCACGCTGACGCCGAGCCTGACTCCGACGCCCAGCCCGACGCCCACGCCGAGCATCACTCCCTCGCCGACGTATATTATTGAGGGGACCTATGCCGTCCCGGTCAATACGCCGGTCGTGGCGCTGCCGGAGCGCGTGCCGCTGATGGAAGACAGCGACCAGATCGTGAATATCCTGCTGTTGGGCAGCGACACGACGAGCAGCGCCCTGGGCCAGACCGACGTGATCATCGTGCTTTCGATCAACAAGGAAGCCAACTCGGCGGCGATGTGGCACCTGCCGCGCGACCTGTTCGTCTATATCCCCAACTACACGATGGATCGCGTCAACCGCGCCTATGCTCTGGGCGAGATGAACGACTATCCGGGCGGCGGTTTCGGGCTGATGAAGGAAACCTTCCTCTACAACTTCGGGATCAAGCTCGATCACTATGCGCGGGTGGACTTCAGCGACTTCATGCGCATCGTGCAGGAGCTTGGCGGGCTGGATGTCAGCGTCGATTGCAGCATCCGCGACTGGCGACTGATCGACCCGGAAAATCCGGAGATGGACCCGACGCTCGAAGAGAGCTGGGAGATGTACACGCTGCCGCTGGGCCGCCAGACGCTCTCACCGTATATGGCGCTGTGGTACGTGCGCAGCCGCGTAACGACGAGCGATCTTGACCGGGGCCGCCGTCAGATGGACGCGCTGCGGGCGATGTGGCAGCAGGCGCTCCGTCAGGGGTTGTTCACGCAGGTGACGCAGCTCTGGCCGGAAGCGGTGGAAGTGGTCGAAACGGATATGGCGCTGACAGACGTGCTCGGCTTTGTGCCGCTGGCCGTCAGCCTCGATCCGAGCAATATCGCGCGTTACAGTGGCACGCGCGGCGTGCACTATACGCCGTTCCTGACGCCGGACGATGGCCGCGACGTGATGCTGCCGAATTATGAGCAGCTGATCCCGCTGATTCGGGACTTCCTGACGCCACCGACCGAGAACCGGATGAACCGGCAGTCAATGACGGTCGATATCGTGGATGCCTCGGGCTACTATATCGGCTTCGACCTGGTGGCGGCGGACCGGCTGGCGTGGGAAGGCTTCGCCGGGCGGGCGCTGGGGATGCCGGAAGGGGTCCCACGCCGCGATCTGACGGTGATCTACGACTATACCGGGCAGTCGAAGGGCAGCGTGCTGGAAGACCTGATGCGCGTGCTGCGCGTGTCGGATGAGCAGGTGATCGTCCAGCCGGACCCGAACCGCACGGTTGATTTCCGCGTTGAGATCGGCTCGGCTTACAATTCGTGCGTACTCGGCAACGCTGAGGATGAGATCGAAACCGGGCCGCCGGTGGACGAGGCAGCCCCGGTAGACACTACCGCACAGCCCGCCGAATAACTCGCAGGTATGAACAGGATAGGGCCGCTCCTCACCGGGCGGTCCTTTTTTGCGTGTCAGCTTTCGGGCTGGCCCAGCTCGACCGGCTCAACCTGCCCGGCGGTCAGCTCCAGCAGGGCGGCGCGCAGCGGCTCCAACTGATCGACCGGCAGCGTGGCGTAGACGGTGACATCACCCGCGAACTCCTCAAGATCGATGGTGGCGTGATGGGCTTCCAGCAGCAGCTTGAGGCGCTCGTAAAAGGTGTAGGCGATGGTGATGCCGATGTAGCGCTTTTCGATCTTCAGCTCGACCGGCAGCGCGGCCAGGGCGTCTTTGGCCGCACCGCCATAGGCGCGCACCAGCCCGCCGGTGCCGAGCTTGGTCCCGCCGAAATAGCGCGTCACGACGATCACCACGTCGCCCAGGTCGGCCCCGCGCAGCACGGCCAGCACGGGCGGTCCCGCTGTGCCGGATGGCTCGCCGTCGTCGGTCATGCCCTCGGTGATGCTGCCGCCGTAGCCAACCTTGAAAGCGTAAACATGGTGGGTCGCGTCGGGCATTTCGTCGCGCACGGCCTGGATGAACGCTTTGGCATCCGGCACGGTGTCGGCGCGGCCAATCGTGGCGATGAAGCGCGAATTGACGACCACGTTCTCGATGCGGAGCGTCTGGGCGGGGATCGGATACTGGCTCATGATTGCCCGTCCCAGCCGAGAATATGGTACGGATCGGCGCGGCGGAAGTGGGCGCGGTAGGCGCGTGTCTCGTTCAGGCTGCTTTTGAGCAGAGAGAGCGCGGTAGCGGCGCGGGCGTCATCGGGAAGGCCGCTGCCGGGTGCGAGCAAAACGGTATCGTCCTCGGCGGGATAACTCACGGTGATCTCACCTCTGGCCGCGTAATAGTCGAGCACGTGCTGGATCGTCTGCGGGGTGTGGCCGAGCGCTCCCGCCAGTGCGCCGAGCGTGGTTTGTCCGTCCTGCTGGTTGAGAACGTATTTGCTCAGTTCCAGCAGGCGGTGCCGCACGTCCACCTGGGCGCAGAGCGGCGGATCGACGGCCAGCAGCACCACGCGTACCGGATCGACGCGTTCCAGGGCGCGCAGGAGCCGCGACACGCTGGCCGGTGCGGTGTAGATGACGAGCGTTTCGGCGGGGGCCAGATCGCTGAGCGGTACACCGGGCGACTCGGCGCGGCGGTAGCCTTCGGCCCAGATGACGGCGTCCGGATGCTCGCGCAGGGTTTGTGCAAGCATAGCGTCGGGGTGGGGCGATTGGCGGTAATCGTCCACCTGCCTGGCCGGCAGCACGATCTCCGGCGGGGCGGATGCGCTGCGGCGAAAATCGACCAGGGTCAGCTGGAGTTCGGATGCATCCTTGTAGGTACTGATCTCGACCTGGAAGGCCAGATCGAACGGGTCGTGGGGCAGGGGATGCTCCGCGCCGCGCCACCAGAGGACGGTCTGCCTGGTGCCGTGCTCGTCCTCGACGACCAGGCGGCGGTGTTCGCCCGTGCGCCCGATGGTCTTATCGCTCTTCAGGCGCAGATCGTGGGCCGCGAGTGTGATCGGCGGATTGCCTTCGCCGAAGGGAGCCAATCGGTTCAGATCGGCGACCAGAGCGGGCGTGATCTCGTCCAAAGACAGGTAGGCGTCGATGGGCAGGCCGGAGCGCACCGAGGGATCGCGTGTGTCGCGCAGCGTATTCGAGAGCCGCCGCCGGAAGGCCGGAATATTATCCGGGTGCAGGGCCAAACCTGCCGCGCCGGGATGCCCGCCGTGATGCAGCAGCAGGTCGGCCTGGGCCGCGATCGCCGCGCCGATATCGTAGCCGGGCGCAGAACGGGCCGAGCCGCGCGCGGGGCCATCGTCGGACATGGTGAGCAGCACGACCGGGCGGGCATACTGTTCGGCAAGCTGCCCGGCGACGATCCCCAGGATGCCAGCGTGCCAGGACGGGTGCGCCAGCACGAGCGCTTCCCAGTCCAGCAGCGTGGGGTCCTGCGCGATCTGGTCCTGGGCGGCGGCATAAATCTGGCGCGTTTCCATCCGGCGCTGGTTGTTCAGCCCTTCGAGGTTGCGCGCCAGCACACCGGCTTGCACCGGGTTCGAGGTGGTTAGCAGCTCGACAACCGGATTGGCATCGTCCATTCGCCCGGCAGCGTTGAGACGCGGCCCCAACTGAAAGCCGATGTCGATCGCGCTGAGGCGGTCGGGCTGAAGGCCGGCCACGTCGATCAGGGCGCGCAGGCCGATGCGCTGTGTCTGCCGCAAACGTTCGAGGCCCTGCTGAAGCAGATAGCGCGTGTCGCGGGTTTGTTCGGCCACGTCGGCCACAATGCCGAGCGCCACCAGATCGAGCAGACGCGGCAGTTCGCCGGCGCGGTCACGGCGCGTGTAGAGGTGCTCGATCAGCTTGTAGGCCACGCCCACGCCGGGCAGCGCGGCCAGGGCGTGATCGTGCGGCAGACGCTTGGGATTGACGACGGCATCGGCGGCGGGCAGCGCCGGGGGCAGATCGTGGTGATCGGTGACAAGGGTTATGACGCCGCGCGACTTCGCATAGTCAATGGCCTCATGTGCAGAAACCCCGGTATCGCAGCTTAACAACACACCAGGGCGCACACGATCAAGCTGATCGCGCAGACTGTCGAGCAGAATGCCATGCGATTCGCGCAGCCGGTGGGGGATATAGTAGACGACTTCAGCCCCCAGGCCGCGCAAGCCATCGACCAGCAGCGCGGTTGCCGTCTGCCCGTCTACGTCGAAGTCACCCCACACCAGAATTGTACGGTGACCACGAATCGCCGCTTCCAGGTGCCCGGCAGCGATCTCCAAATCGGGCAGCTCGGTGGATGGGGCAGGGCGGTAGTGGGCGGGATCGAGGAAGGGGCGCGCCGTTTCCAGCGACGTAAAGCCGCGCTGCTGCAAAATCTGCGCGGTCAGCGGGGTGAGGCTCAGTTCCGCGCAGAAGTGCTCGTCGGGTGCAGGGATGGTGGGAGGGTCATGCCACTCTAATTGTTTTCGCATAGTCATGAAGCCTAAAAACCAATTTCCTCAACATCCACTAAACCGAAGTCAGCCACAGAGGGGTCAATTTCATCCCCAAAATCATCCATCTCCTCAAAATTCCCGGCAACCTCTCCCCGACCACACAGTGAACGGTACTCGCAGAACCGGCAACGATGCTCATCAGCCGTCAGCACCCAGACCGCCGGCCCACGCTCTACCTCTGCCCGCAACGCCGCCAGCAGCCCAGACAGATACGATTCATCCTGCTGATACTGCTCCTGAGAATACTGGATGATCACCGGCTCAGACGGAGCCGCTGTATTCCAGCAGCAAAACGTAATCTGCTTCGGGGAGATCTCTGTGCCCAACAGCCCACCCCCTGATCGCGCGAGTATGTAGGGATAAACATGCGTTTGCAGACGCTTTAGCAGAAACTCGCGGCGCAGCGGCTTGAGACTCGTCTTCCAGTCAAAAATCGTGATCCCCTGGTTGGGACTCACTACCAGCAAATCGTACTTGGCCAGCAGACGCGCACCGCTCAGATCCGCCGACAGAGTGATCTCCGGATAGCGCCGACCTAGCATGCTGTGCAGCAGATCAAAGCCGAGATAGGCCCGCCACCACCCGGCCAGCTCCTCATCCAGCCCGCGCTCCAACTGCTCGACAGGGATCCCCAACTGGTGACGTTGTACCAGGCGATGAAACTGCACACCCCGATCCATATGCCGCTCGTGCTGCTGCAGCGGCTCAGTCCGCACACCCGGCCAGGCCTGCCGCAGGATATAACGCAACTGAAAGCGGCGCGGACAATCGACGTAATCTTGCAGCGTGCTCTGGCTAAACTGGAATCCGGCTGGCAGCATCGGTCACTCCCCAGGTATCAGCTTTGGTGTTTCAAATATTCGCTCAGCGCGACCAGCGGCAGGGCGGGCTGATTGGTCTGCCCATCACGGCTGTAGCGCCCAATATTCCAGGTGATGATCAGCTCGCGCCGGGCACGCGTGATCCCCACATACAACAGGCGCAGCCGCTCAGCGGCATAATCGATCCGCGCGCGCTGCGTGGCCTGCCCCTCAACATAGGCGCGCTCCGGCTCTTTCTGGAGCAGCGCCTCCAACTGCGCGACCAACTCGGCTTCCAGATTCAGCCCATCGCGCACATACCAGCGCTCCCCGATATACGTATCGTAGGGCAGGGCAGACGGGAAGCCGTAGTTACTGACAGCCATCAGGTAAACGCGATCCCATTCCAGCCCCTTGGCAGCGTGCATGGTCGCAACCGTGACCACACCGGGCTTCGGCTCATAGCCGGCTTCGGCATCGTCGAACCCGATGAACTTACGCTCGTTGCTGCCGATCGCACGCAGCTCCTCGACAAACTGGGGCAGCCGCCAGTCAGGATAATTCTGCAACATGCCGCGCAGCAAGACGGCGATCTTGTAAGTGAGCGCGACACTGATCAGGTCGGTAAATAGATCTTGCCCAATGGTCAGCACCAGTTGATCGATTGGCAGGCTGACGGCTTCCAGCCAGCGGCGGACCTGCTGCCGGAAGCGGGCCAGGTCTTCAACCAGCCAGCTATGTTCATCCGCAATCTCCCCCAGATCGAGCGCACTCTGATCCGCTTCCGGCCAGAGGAAATCTTCCAGCCGTTGGAAGCGGCCAAACGTTTTGGTGAGCGTCTGGCGCAGTTCCAGGTCTTCATTGACCAGCGCACGTCGCGACTCGGACATCAGTGTCCAGTAGATCTGTTTGAGCGCCTTCAGATCGAGCGGATCGGCAAGATATTCGAGCACGGTACGTAGGATCGTAACGGCCTCACGCGTCGCGGTGGTACTGCGCAGTAGTTCTTCATAGGGGATCTTGTAACGGCGCAGCAACTCGACCAGCTTGAAGCCCCGGCTGTTCTCCGGCACCAGCACGCCAATCGTCGGGCGCTGATCCTCTGGCAGGGCCGAGATCTCCTGCAGGTAGCCGAGCAGCGCATAATCTTCACCGACGGCGACCATCTCCAACTCTTTTTCCGGCGCGATCTTTTGATCCGGCTGGTATTCGAGATGGATGAAGCACGCCGAGTCAGGCGGGTTAGGCTGGGGGTCCTTCTTGGGGGTGAGGCGGATAATGCCGCGCCGCACGCCGGTACGCTTGTTCTCGCGCAGGTTGAAGGCAGATCGAAGATCCGGCGAGACATGCTCCTCAACCGTCCAGCGCACCAGCTCGTTCGCCAGATTCGCGATCCGCCCGGCGGAACGCCCGGACACCGACAGCGCGTATTCGGTCACGCCGCGATTCTTGCGCTTGTCGAGGAAGTTCAGCAGAAACGCCGGATCGGCAGTGGTAAAGGTAGTGTTGATCGCCTGGTTGGGATCCCCCACGCGCACCCAGTTCTGCTTGCCGCTGAGTTTGGTCAGCATCTCCTCTTGCAGCCGGCTGCTGTCCTGCGCCTCGTCTTCAAGGATATACGGCCAGCGCGCCCGCAAACGCTCCAGATAGCCCTCATCACGATCAAGGGCTTCGAGCGCCAGCCGGACCAGATCGTCGAAATCCACCGCACCGCGATAGGCGAGGCTGCGCTGGTAGTCGGCGTAAACCTGCGTGGCAAACCGCACCAGATCGAAACGATGGGTGCCGATCGGCTCCAGTGCGGCCAACAGTGCTTCAGGACTCTGGCGCATATCTTTGGCACGCTGGATGAAGCGGATCACAAGCTCCGGCATTTCCTGCTCGAAGGCCCGCCGCGCCGATTTCTCGTTGGTCCCTTCCTCGGCGGTAATATAACCTTCGAGCTGATCCCACCAGCCCGGCAGACATTGGGCCACAATCTCACGCTGAATCTCCAGCGCCGACTTTTCATCCAGGATTGTGAAGTCATCCGACAGGCCGACCAGGGCCGGGCGCTCGCGCACGATATCATGCGCCAGGCCGTGCAGCGTGCGGACACGATAGCCAACGAACGGCAGCAGCCCATAATGATCGCGCAGAATGCGGGCGATACGCGCCTGGAAGCTGTTCACCGCCGAATTGGTGAACGTGACCACCAGCACTTCCTGATCGCGATCAAAATCGAGCCGCCGATCCGCGATCATACGGGCGGCCAGGTGCGCCAGCGTGAACGTCTTGCCGCTGCCGGGCACGGCGGCGACACCCGCCTTACCGTGTGTATAGCCTTCGATAATCTTGGCCTGCTCGCGGCGCAGCTTCAAACGGGGCGCTTCAGGCATCAGGGCACTTCCTCAAGCTGATCGTAGCGCTGGATAATCTGCTGGAAGGTTTGCAGGAGCGGGCCGCGCTGCTCGAAGCCCTGCTCGCTCAGGTTCGAAATCCCGATGTAAATGTGCTCCTGGCAGCGCCGCACCAGCCCGACCATCAGGCGGCGTAGTGTATCGCGCCGGGAGAAATATTCCTGCTCATCGGTCCACATCTGATCGTGCGGATAGCCGCGCGCCAGCACATAGGGATGGGTGAGCGGCTGCTCCAGGCGCTCCCACCAGGCGTTACTGCCAATGTCGAGCCAGAACTGGTAGCTGACACGGCGATTACGCATCAGGAAAGTGTAGGCCGGGGCCAGAAAAACGGCGTCCTGCTCGACCTGCTGCCAGCTAGCCACATACGTCCCGGCCAACAGCCCGGCCTGAACCAATTCATAATACTCGCGCGAGATGTCGATCCAATCGGTCACATCCTCGGCACGCGGATAGAGCGTCTGGCGGAAGCGCCGCGCCGACTCGACCAGCTCGGCCACCACACGCCCGGCGTCCAGATTGGTATGGAATCCGAAGCCGGGCTGCGACAGCACCTCGCCAAACAACCGGCTCAGGAAATGATCAGGAGGCATCGTGCCCGCGTCCTCATCCTGATAGGCCGCCAGCCAGCGCCGCAGCCGCTCATACTTTTCGCCCGCCCGATAGGTGATCCGCTCCTGGGCGGCCAGCAGAATCGCATCGAACGTGCCCAGCTCGATCCGGCCAGGGCGGTAGACGATCTGGGCCAGCAGCCAGGCGCGCACCGGATCAAGTTCTTCGATCACCTGTTGCAAGGCGTTCGCCACATCCAGCAGCGGGGGGTGAACATTCCAGCCAGGATGCGCCAGCGCCATCAGAGTCAGGACTGCACGCGCCGCCGGCTCGTCACGAACAGCCCGCGACGGGCGGTGCGACACCGTGCGGATTCCGCGCTCGTGCAGACGCGTGGTCAGCGCAAAACGCAGCGAGTCACCGAGCAGCGGGGCCAGTACCACGATCTCACCCGGCGGCACGCCGTGCTGCACCAGCGCCGCAACCTGGTTCACCGCCCATTCCAGCATCTCTGGATAGAACTGGCAGAATTCCAGGGTGAAACCCGCGCGCGGATTCTCACCCGCCGGAAAGCTGCGCGGGCGGTCGGCATCGAGCAGCGTCCCCAACTCATGCGCCAGGGTGCCCAGCGTGGGTGGGAGATTGTAGGGCTGCTCCCACGCCTCGGCCTCGTCACAGCGTGCTTTCAGCTCCAGCCCGCCGCCAGGATCGGCCCCCAGGAAGACGCGATAACCGGCATCGGTATCGTACAGCAGCAGGGCCGAGTCCAGATCGTCCCAGGCCCACCGGATCACGTCGCGCGTTACCGGGGTATGCTCTTCGAGGTTATCGGCGATCAAGTGACGGTAGTTCTGCTGGAAGAACTCACGGTAAAGCGCTTCATCCAGCAGATAATTGACCAGCAAATCGATCTGGAGTGAGAAGTCCAGCAGATTGTTTTCCAGGCAGTAGGCGCGGAACCGTTCGGCCACATGCTGCGCCGCGTGATAGACCGGCGGGCGGCTGGAGTGACGGTCGCCCCACGCGGTAACCAGGCGCTCCGTGACATCGTCCAGAGCAAAGCCATTGATCGCCGCCTTCGAGAGGTTGTCGAGCACCTGCGTCATAATGCGAAACGGGGTGATATTGACGCTGTCGAACACCCCGGTCTGAACGGCCTCGTTCACAAAGCGCCACATATAGTACTGTGCCGTTTCGACATTGAGGAACTGCGGCTCAGCTTCCGGATACGCGAAGCCGGCTTTTTCGGCCACCAGAGGCCAGAAGATTTCCAGCCCACGCCGCGCCAGTCCGCCGATCGTCACCAGATCGATCTGTGCACCGTCCGGCCAGTCGGGGGCAGTGAAGGCGTGCTCATAGGGCCAGCCTGCCGAGCGCTGCGGCAGCAGGATCAGAATCTGCTCCGGACGCACACCATCATCGAGCAGGCGGCGGAGCTCTCCAATCGCGTAGGTTGTTTTGCCGGTCCCGGCAGGTCCTTCAATGAATCGCGTGCGGGCCATACGCACCTGCCTCTTTTCCAGCACCGATTAAAAACGAAACGGATGTTCTGAATTGTTCCCAGTATAACACAGCCGCCCAGGGAAACGAAAAAGAGATCACCGGCTAACCGCGACAATCGTCGCTAGAGAAATTAAGCCACTAGCGTTAGACTACAAAAGCATTATAGTTCGAACCTGCCCGAACATTCCAACCAAACAGGATTTTTTCCCGATGATCGATACCCAATCTTCCTGGCACGCGCAACCGCTCGATACGGTACTGGAAACGCTCCAGACAGACGGTGAGCACGGCCTGTCGGAAGCTGAAGCGGAGCGGCGGCTGGCGCAATATGGGCCAAACGCGCTGCGCGAACAGCCCCGTCCAACCTTCTGGCAGCGATTGCTGGCCCAGTTCCAAAACTTTGTGATCTACATCCTGGTCTTCGCAGCACTGCTCTCAGCGGCGCTAGGCGACTGGGTAGAAGCCGCTGCGATTGCGGCCATCGTTACGCTCAACACTATTCTGGGCGTCGTGCAGGAAGGGCGGGCGGAAGAAGCGTTGGCCGCGCTGCGCCGGCTGACTTCACCCGATGCAACCATCATTCGCGGCGGACACCAGCGCGTGATCCCGGCCAGCGAACTGGTGCCGGGCGATGTGGTGGTGCTTGAGGCCGGCAACCATATTCCGGCGGACGCGCGCCTGATCCAGACCATGAATCTCAAGGTAGATGAAGCCTCGCTCACAGGCGAGTCTGTGCCGGTCGATAAGCGCGCCGACCTGACAAGCAGCCCTGAAGCGACACTCGGCGACCGCAAGAATATGGTCTATATGAGCACAACCGCCACCTATGGCCGAGGCCGGGCGGTGATCATCCACACCGGGATGCAGACCGAAGTCGGCAAGATCGCCGACATGATCCAATCTACCGAAACCGAAACCACGCCCCTACAGCAGCGGCTCGACCAGCTTGGACGAACGCTGAGCATCGGCGCGCTGGTGATCTGCCTGGTGGTCGGGATCGTGATCTTTGTGCGCGAGATCACGTCGGAAGATATGAAGCTGGTCGATGCGCTGACCGATGCGATCATGATCTCAGTCGCGCTGGCGATCGCCGCCGTGCCGGAAGGGCTGCCCGCCATCGTCACGATCAATCTGGCAATCGGGATGCGTGAAATGATCCAGCGCAACGCCCTGATCCGGCGGCTGCCGGCGGTCGAAACCCTAGGCAGCGCCTCGGCCATTTGCTCGGATAAAACCGGCACCCTGACGCAGAACGAGATGACCGCCGTCAAGCTCTATGCCGACGGCAAGACGATCGATGTGAGCGGGCGGGGTTATACGCCGGAAGGCGGTTTCCAACATGGAGACCGCGAGATCGAGATCATGAGCCTTCCCGCAGCACACCAACTGCTGCTTGGCGGGCTGCTGGCAAGTGATGCACAACTTGAGAACGGGACCGCCGACAACGGGCACACTGCCGGCTATCGCATCATCGGCGATCCGACCGAAGGCGCGCTGGTCGTGGCGGCAGCCAAAGCCGGGCTGTGGCGCACAGCAGCGGAAGCCGAATATCCGCGTGTGAACGAAATCCCGTTTGACTCCGTGCGCAAGCAGATGACGACGATCCATCGCTGCACAGATGACAGTTATCTGGCCTTTACAAAGGGCGCACCGGAGATCGTGCTGGAGCATTGCGACACGGTGCTTGAGGATGGGCGGGTAGTCCCGTTAACCCATGAGCAACGCACTGCCATTCTGGACACCAATCAGGCCCTGGCAGAACAGGCGCTCCGCGTGCTGGCAGTCGCCCGGCGAGAACTGGACACCCTGCCGGATGCCATCACCCCGGAAACTATCGAGCGGAACTTTACGCTGCTGGGGCTGATCGCGATGATCGACCCGGCCCGACCGCAGGTCAAACCGGCCATAGAGCGGGCACGCCACGCCGGAATTCGAACCGTGATGGTGACCGGCGACTATCCCGACACGGCGCGCGCGATCGCGCAGGAGATCGGGCTGCTGCAAAACGGCGGGCGCGTGATGCGCGGCACCGAGATCGACCAGTATTCGCCCGAAGAACTGGCCGCGATCATCGAGGATGTGGACGTGTTCGCACGCGTCTCGCCGGAGCACAAGGTACGCATCGTCGAAGCCTTCCAGGCGCGCGATCATGTCGTGGCGATGACCGGCGACGGTGTGAACGACGCCCCGGCGCTCAAGCGGGCGAGCATCGGCGTAGCGATGGGCATTACCGGGACCGATGTCTCGAAGGAAACCGCCGATATGGTGCTGACTGACGACAATTACGTAAGTATCGTCTCGGCGGTCGAGCAGGGCAGGGTGATCTATTCCAACATCCGTAAATTCGTCTTCTTCCTACTCAGCTGCAACCTGGCCGAGATTGGCGTGATCTTTGTGGCCACACTGGCCGGTACACCCCCGCCGCTGACTCCAATCCAGCTTTTGTGGCTAAATCTGCTGACCGACGGCGCCCCGGCGCTGGCCCTGGGCGTGGAGAAGGGCGATCCCGATATCATGGACCGGCCACCGCGCCCGGTGCGCGAGCCGATCATCAACCGCGATATGCGGATCGGCGTTGTGGTGCAAACAATCTTCAAGACGGCGGTCACGCTGGCAGCATTTGCGTTGGGGCGGCATCTTGATCCCGACAGTTGGGAGCTGGCGCGCACGATGGCATTTGTCACACTCTCGATGTCGGAGCTGGCGCGTGCCTACACGAGCCGCTCGGAGCGCTACCTGCTGCTGAAAATGGGCGTCTTCACCAACAAATATATGCAGTACGCGGTGGCAACCTCGCTGATCCTGCTGGTGCTGGTACTTTATATCCCGTTCCTGCAAGGCGTGTTTGACACGGTGGCACTGTCATTGGAACACTGGCTCTACCTGCTACCGCTGATCCTGCTGCCGGCAATCGCGGCGGAAGTCACCAAGCTCTACTTGCAGCGGCTTCCCGAAGAGGCGACAGCGCATTAGTGGAAATGTCAGGCTGATCACAGGGCCGTCCGGCAGGCTGGGCGGCCCCATTTTGATCCAGATTAGTATAGTATATCGAGCGTTATTAATTCTAACAGAGTGATACTGTAATTCTTTAAGGTTCAGCACCTCGAACTCTGCCGAGAAAAGCCATGAAAGCATTCTACAGCGATAAATTTGTGCTGCCGTTGCCGGAAGGGCACCGCTTCCCGATGCGAAAATATGCCCTGGTGCGCGAGCAGCTAGTTGCTCAGGGCATCCTCACGCCGCGTGATTTGCGGGTGCCGCGTGCCGCCACCGATACCCAGCTTCTACGCGCGCACGAGGCCGCCTATCTGCACAAGGTCAAGACCGGGCAGCTCAGCGAGAAGGAAATCCGGCGGATCGGCTTCCCCTGGTCACCGCAGCTGGTCGAGCGGTCGCGGCGCTCGGTCGGCGGGACGATCGGGGCCTGCCGCGCAGCGCTGAGTGACAGGATTGCCGTTAACCTGGCCGGGGGAACGCACCATGCCTTCCCAGACTACGGCGCGGGTTTCTGCGTATTCAACGACGTGGCGGTCGCGGCGCGCAGTATGATCGCGGAAGGGCGAGTGAGCCGTGTGGCGATCCTGGACTGTGACGTTCACCAGGGTGACGGCACGGCGGCGATTCTGGCGCACGAACCGGACATCTTCACGTTTTCAATCCACAATGGGCGCAACTTCCCATTCCACAAGCAGCACAGCGATCTGGATATCGAGCTAGACGATGGGGCCGATGACGTGGTTTATCTTAGCGCGCTGAAACACGGCGTCGAGCAGGCGCTGCGCCTGGGCCAGCCCGACCTGGCGATCTTCCTGGCCGGGGCCGACCCGTATGTGGGCGACCGGCTGGGCCGCTTATGTGTGAGCAAGCGCGGATTGGCCGAACGCGACCAATACGTGATCGACCTGTGCACGCTGCACGGCATCCCGCTGGCAATCGTCATGGCCGGTGGGTATGCGCACGAGATTCAGGACATCGTGGACATTCACACCGAGACGGTGCGGCTGGCGGCATTGAACGCCAGTACACAGGCTCAACAACCACCAGAAGGGTGAGCGCCGCGTGTGGGGAGACGCGGCGCTCTAACGGGTGGGGTGGTGGGATGTTTAATACTAACGCTTAACGAGAGTATAAAAAACCTGTAGAAATTTGTCAAGGTCTGATAAAAATTTACAGGCTGGCTTGCAGCGCAGCGATCACGGCGGCAACCAACTGCGGATCGAGCTGGCCATCCACGCGCAGGCCGCGGTAGTACTGGCCGGGCGCGGCAAGATAGAGCACCCACGCCTGCTCGTCGTAGTCCACACGCTCGATCTCGTCCAGCCGGTGCGCCCAATCGCGGCGCTGGCCCAACAGATAGATCTTCTCGCCGGTGACATAGAGCTTGCCGGAATCCAGCACGACGCCCGGCTCACTGCGCGACCAGACGCCCTGTACCGAAGTCTGGTGATAGGTCACGCCGCGCAGGGCCAGGTATGTTTTTTCGCCGGGAATCATCAGCGGTGGGGGCGGGCTGAGCACGATTGGCTTGAGCCACGACAGATCGCCGTGCTGCGCCTGCTGCACCCGCGTACGCTGCACATAGCCGCTGGTGCTGATTGTGAGCGCCGCTTCAGCAGTGAGCCAGCCCGCTTTCCCCAGGTGGATGCTGACGTAGTAGTAGGGCGCGGCCCGGTTGACCCGCCGGTAGCGGATGCGCCAGTCGTCGAGATCAGACTCGTCCACATCCAGCCACGCCGTCGAGCCGCACTGGCTGCATTTCAACGTAGCGTATTCACTGCCCAGCCCTAGGAACTGGCGACTCGGCAGCAGCGTGGTCGTGCCCTCAGCGTGGCAGTAAAGGCAGCCCTGAAGCGGGGGCAGCAGCGCCAAGGCATCCGCATCATCCATACCGGCTCATCTGGCCAATCAGCTAAGCGTATGGCTTGAGAAACCCCATACGCTCACGAACGGTTTCAAGAGTTTTGTTCGCTACCGTCGCCGCGCGCTCGGCACCCTGGGCCAGCAGCGAATCGAGGTAACTCCTATCGTCGGTCAGCTCGCGATAGCGGCGCTGGATCGGCTCCAGGGCCGCGACCACAACCTCGGCCACATCCTTCTTCAAATCGCCGTAGCCGCGCGCCGACGCGAAATGCGTCTCAATCGCCTCACGGCTCTCGCCGGTCAATGCCTGGTACAGCTCCAGCAGGTTATTGACACCGGCTTTCTCCGGGTCCTGGCTGAAGCGAATCTCGCGGCCCGAATCGGTCACGGCACGCATAATCTTCTTGCGGGCGCGGTCGGGCGGGTCGAGCAGATAGACGGCGTGATATTCCGAGCCGGTTTCGCTCTTGCTCATCTTGGCGGTCGGATCATCCAACCCCTTGATGCGCGCGCCCGACGGCGGGATCATGGCTTCGGGAATGGTGAATGTCTCGCCGAACAGGTGATTGAAGCGCTGCGCAACGTCGCGGGTCAGCTCCAGATGCTGGCGCTGATCCTCGCCCACCGGGACGGCATCGGCCTGATAGAGCAGGATATCGGCGGCCATCAACACCGGGTAATCGAGCAGGCCCGTGCTGACCGAGTCCGCCTGCTGTTTGGCAGCCTTATCCTTGAACTGAGTCATACGGTTCAGCCAGCCGAGCGGCGTGATACAGTTGAGCAGCCAGGTCAGCTCGGCATGAGCTTGAACGTGCGATTGCACGAAGATCGTCGAAGCTTCAGGATCGATCCCACTGGCCAGATACAGCCCGGCGACTTCGCGCGTCTTGGTATGCAGATCGGCGGAGTCGTAGGGCACCGTGATCGCGTGTAGATCGACCACACAGAAAAAGCTGTCAAAATGGTACTGCTCGCGCGCCCACTGCCGCAGCGCGCCGATATAATTACCAATCGTGAGATTGCCCGATGGCTGCACGCCAGAAAACACGCGCGGACGGGCCTTGGTTGGAGAGCCGTTGTCGCTCATGAATCGATTTATCCCAATGTGAGCAGGTTACACGCCAAAAACTGAGCGTGGATTGTAACACCCGGCTGCTGACCGGGCAACAGCGCTCAAACGCAAGAGGCCCACAGCGTCACGCCGCAGGCCCCCAACATAGAGATGGTGCCGCCGGTAGGAATCGAACCCACGACGCCTAGTTCCGAAGACTAGCGCTCTATCCTCTGAGCTACGGCGGCAGTACGGTCAATCTTACCATGCGTGCCGGGGCAGATCAATATGCGCCCCGGTTAGGGATCGAGCGCGTCGAGCCAGTCAAGATTCTGCTGCGCAACATGCTGGCCCATTTCATCCCCGACCTGGCGCAGAACCGTGAGCGCCTGCCACAGCAGCCGGCGGATGTGGGCGCGATCCACCCGCCGTGTCTGGCCGGGCTGCTGCAAGTAGATCACCGCCAGATTGTTGCAGGTGCGCGCATAACCGATCACATCTTTGGCCTGATCCAGCTTTTCGAGCGCCAGCAGCAGGTAATCGACGCCGGTTTCCCAGGCTTTATCGGCGGCGCTGATCTGGCCGAGGGTTGTCAGCACACGGCCCTGGTTGGGATGATCGGCGGGCAGCAGGCGCAGGCTTCGCTCGGCGGCGTTGAGCGCGTCGTCAAGCAGGCCCAATTCCAGATAGATCTGGCTGGCGATGCCCCACGCCCGCCCGGACCAGTCTTGCAGGCGGCTGAGCCAGGTCAGAGCGCGTTCCGGCTCGGATGAGTCTAATGCAAGCTGCGCCAACTCACACGCGCAGCGCTCCAGCCCCAGGCCCGTACCATGCGCCTGATACAATTCGAAAGCCACACTCAGCCGCTGGTAGGCGTCATCCCAGCGGGCACGATAGCGATCGACAACCGCAAGCTCCACCAGCATATCGGCGCACTCCGTTGAGTCAGTGTGATAGAACTCAAGGGCATGTTGGAGATGCTGCCGCGCTTCGTCCAGGCGCCCCAGCCAGCGCAGTGCTATTCCAAGCGAGGCATGCAGCCAGACGTGGCCGGGTTGGGCTTCGTCCAGGGCAAGGATCTCAAACAGTCGATTGGACCATGCCTGCCACAGGCCAGCAGTGGTAATCTGAGGCGCCAGAAACCCGGCATAGGCCAGACACTCCTCGGCTGGCCGCTGTAGATCGCACGCGAGCTTGAGGACCAGCAGCGCCGCTGAAGGCTGGGGTTGGAGCGCCAACGAGTCGGCCCGGCGTGCAAGCGCACCTGCGAGATAGGCACTGGCGAACTCGCCCGGCGAGAGCATCTGGTCCGGCAGACAGCCGAACAGGAACGTCCGCGCTGCCGACTGAAGCGTGTAGATGACGCTGCCCGCCTGATCACGATGTGCAGAAAGCAACGCCTGCCGCACCAGGGCCGTCAGCGCGCGATCGACCACGCGCTCCGGCAGGCGCGCAAGCTCGCAAATCTGCTCATAGCTGGCCCCGTCGCGCTCGAACAGCAGCAGGAGCAGCCACACCCGGCGCACATCGGGTGTAAGGTGGTCCCAGGCGTCGCGGTAGAGGCTATCCAGATCGGCGGCGCGCAGGGCAGCAGGCAGGGGCAGGCTGCGCGCCGCGCACAGTAACAGCTTGAGCGCCAGGGGGTTCCCACCCACGACCTGCCAGATGTCATCGAAGCGGTCGAGGGCATCCCGGCGTCCGTCCGGGTCGGTATGGGCGTGCTGCTCCAGCAGGGCAAACGCCGCCTGATAGCTTAGTTCCGGCACGGTAATCTGGGTCAGCCAGACCTGATCGGGCGCCCAGATGCGGCTGGTCAGGATCACACGCGCGGCACGCAGCAGGTCGAGCAGGGTTTGCAGCGCCGATGGACTGTCAAACAAGACGTCTGCGTGATCGAGCACGATCAGAACGGTGTGCGTGCTCACGTAGGCGCGCAAGACTTCTTCCAACGGGGTGCTATCCAGGTGGAAGAGGCCCAGCCTGGCGACACATTCCGCCACGACGACCGCCGGGTTGGGCGGCAGATCGATGAGATCGAGCCAGAGCAGATCATCAA
Source organism: Chloroflexota bacterium (assembly GCA_012729765.1). Classification (GTDB taxonomy): domain Bacteria; phylum Chloroflexota; class Anaerolineae; order Aggregatilineales; family Aggregatilineaceae; genus JAAYCM01. Next base: position 59,623 of record JAAYCM010000129.1, read on the forward strand.
GCGGATCGTGCCCGCTGTCCAGGTTGATCCAGGTGTGAGCCAGCACGCGGGCGAGGGTGGATTTGCCACAGCCCGGCGGGCCGTGCAGCACGAGATGGTTGGGCGGATCGGCCTGGCGCAGAATATGGAGCGCCGTATCCCGCACCGAGTCGAAGCCAATTAGGTGGGGCAGGGGCAGGTTGGGCAGCGCGTGCAGCAGCCGTTCGCGCCAGGCCAGGCGGCGGGCTTCCTGCTCGCGGCTGATCAACTCCTGGGTCAGGCGCGCAATCCCCAGATTGTGGCGGCGGCGGAGCATCCGCGCATCCACCCCAGCCCAATCTGCCATCGTCTGCCAGTCGAGATCGCGATCGACGCAGACGTAGCGGTAGTAGAGCACGCTCCAGGCTTCCAGCGGGCGGTTACGCTGGCGGAAATCGCTTTGCAGATCGTCCAACTGGCACTTGGCTTGCGGTTCAGGGAGATCATATCCGGCACGCAGTTCGAGCAAACGGCGGGTAATGATCTCGGACAGGTGATCGAAGATGGCGACTTGCAGCGCCGCATCTCCAGCCAGCATGCCAGGGGCGTTGAGCCGCTGTATGACGCTGAGGAACAGGTGCAAGACATGCCCGGACAGCGGTTGGCCGAGGCGCATCGCGTCCAATGCCCGCTCAACCGCTTCCCTATCCAACTCCGGCCTCGACCGCTGCACGGACCGAGCTCCCCCCAACACAACCGCGAGTGATCCGTAATGATAATCGAAGGTGCGGGGAATGGGCAAGATTTAGTACGAATAGAAATTATTACGGATGGATTAAGCGCTAAGTGGGAGCAGGCAAAGCCACCGATTATGCGGCTTGAAGCTTTAGATCTGAAGATAAAGGGGTCACCAGGTCGCGCCGGGGAAGGTGCATACTCCTGCATCCTTACCGACCCGCTTGTACATCTGGATATCAGGCATCGGCTCGCCAAGCACGCCGTCGTGAATGGCCCACGACCGACCCAGCACAGAGCCCCACGCGTCCGGCGCGCGAAAGGGGGTCGAGCCATCCAGCCGGGCATGTGCCTTGCCGCCGGGCTGAAACGCCTCGTGAATGGCCTTCATGCGGCGCAGCCCGCGCGCGTAGGCGAACCCATAGCGCTCGAAGGTGATCGCGTTGTGATAGAACAGCGGCTCGATCAGGAACAGGTCGTGCTTCATGCGCTGCACGAATTCCTCGAACACCGGCATCGCGCGGCGAAAGATGCGCATCCCGCGGCGAATCTGACCGGGAGCCAGCCCGGCCTGCATGGCGCGAATTTCTTCCGCGATATTGCGAGAGCGTGTGCCAAGCTCCGTAGATCTGCCGTGCTCGTCCACGTCAATATTGAAGCGCGGCGCAGCGGGATCGTTGACCACTGCCAGCAGCACGATCAACTGCGAGGTAAATGTGTCGCCCATGTGCAGATACAATGCCGGGTCAGACATATCGGACGCGTGATAGATCGACAGCTCGACGGCATTGCTGCCGGCGGGACAGCGCAGCCGCACCGCATCATGCTCGTCCCGTTCCTGGGGATCGACGCCAAATAATTCGAACACCCAGCCCGGCAGCAGGCCGGTATAAATCGCCCGCTTCTCGTGCGGCGGCAGATCGTTGATCTCACGAATGGTGCCCGGCAGTTCTGATCGCATAGGGCGTTCCAGACTATAGCTAGCGGTAGCGCTCGTTGAGCGACCGTTCGATCTGGCGCTGGCTTTCGCGCTCGCGCATGTTCTCGCGCTTGTCATACTGCTTGCGCCCACGCGCCAGGGCGATCTCGAGCTTGGCCCGCCCGCGCAGGAGATAGAGGCTGACCGGCACGATGGTCAGGCCCTTTTCCTGCACACGCGCCAGAATCCGCTCGATCTCGCGGCGGTGCAGCAGCAGCTTGCGCGGGCGCAGCGGATCGTGTCCGAACATACCGGCCTGATCATAGGACGCGATATGGGTGTTGAGCAGCCACAGCTCGCCGTCGCGCGGGGAGACGTATCCCTCGCGTAGATTCACATGCCCGGCCCGGATCGATTTGATCTCGGAACCAAGCAGCACCAGCCCGGCCTCGAAGCTGTCCAATAGCTCGTAGTCGTGCCGGGCCTTCCGATTGGTCGCAATAACCTTGCGCGGCTTATCCATCGTTGTTGTATGCTCCAGACTGCGGTAATTGTAGCATCAGCCGACCGTTGGCGGGACAGCCTCGGTCAGATAGTCGAGTGCGGCCTCGATAAACGGGTCCTGCTCCGGCACGCTGCCGGTCGGCACCTCAACCAGCACGTCGGGCGTGAGGCCCTGGCCCTGCAGCGGCGTACCGCCAGGCGTGAGCCAGATCGCGACGGTAACATGCACCTGCGAGTCGTCCGGCAGGTCGTACACATGCTGCACCGAGCCTTTGCCGTAGCTCGGACGCCCAATCAGCACGGCTCGCCCGTGATCGTGCAGCGCACCGGCCACAACTTCGGCGGCGCTGGCGCTCCCTTCATCGATCAGAACAACGAGCGGCACGTCCTCGGCCAACTGTCCGCTGACGGCATCATAACCCGTTTCTTCGTCCTGCGAGCGCTCGGTCACGACCCGGCCACCATCCAGAAACAGATCGCTCACGCCGACCGCCTGATCGAGCAGCCCGCCAGGGTTGCCGCGCAGGTCCAGGATCATGGCCTGTGCACCGTCGGCCAGCGCCTGCTCGATGGCCTGGGCCACCAGCGTCGTCGCGTTGGCATTGAAGCGATACAGCCGGACGTGCGCAACGGAGTCGATCAGCTCGGCATACACTGTTGGAAGCTCCACACGAGCGCGCTCAACTTTAACCGAGAACTCGCGTGCCTCAGAGGTGCGATACAACGTTACCCGGACCGCCGATCCGATCTCGCCGCGCAGCAGGGCGACTGTCTCAGGCAGCGTCAGGTCATCCAGTTCGGTCCCATCCACCGCCACGATCACATCACCGCGCCGGATTCCGGCCTGCTGTGCGGGCAGATCAGGATACAACTCTGCGATCACGAACCGGCCATCGTCCGCCTGCATCACCTGCGCGCCGATGCCGCCAAACTCGCCAGCCGTCGCCTGACGATCCAGTTCTGCGCGGGCGGGTGGTGCAAAGAAGGTGTATGGATCCCCGGCAGCGGCCAGCAGTCCTTGCGCCGCACCATAAGCCAGTTCTTCTTCAGGCGGCAGATCGTAATAGTATGCCTTGTCCAGGATATCCCAACTCTGCCAGACCACCGAGAAATTTTCGTCGTTATGCGGGGAATCGCCCAGGCCAGCATAGAGCACGCCGGCCACGAATGCCCCGCCCGCCACCACGAAAAGAATCCCCAGCAGCCGCACGATCACGAGCGAATTGGGGCTTGAACGACGTGTTACTGGCGTTTCTGCCACTGCCTGACCTTACTTATTCCACACTGCCCGCACTGACAGACGCGTCGGTGGGCCTATCCAGTATTTCGCGCAGGTAGCGCACCGCCTCGCCAAGTTCCACATCGCGCCCTTCAGGATCGGGAATCATCGGCTGGTCCGGCTCCAGCCCATTCCCATTGAGCGAGGTGCCGCCCGGCGTCAGCCACTCCGCCGAGGTGATGTGGATTGATGACTCGTCCGAGAGGCGGAAGATCAACTGCACCGAGCCTTTGCCGTAAGTCTTCTGCCCGATCAAAATGCCGCGATCCCGATCCCGAATGGCCCCGGCGACCAGCTCCGCCGCGCTGGCCGTGCCGCCATTGACCAGCACCGCCAACGGCTGATCGAGCGCCGCGCCACCTTCGGATGCATAAGTCGCCTCTTTCTCGTCGCGGCGCTGCTCGTAGAACACCACGCCGCCATCCAGAAACTCGGACGCGACTTCGACCGATTCCTGCAGCAGACCCCCCGCATCATTGCGCAGGTCGAGCACCAGCGCGGCGACGCCCTGCGTTTTCAGATCGTCCAGCGCCGTGCGCAGCTCATCCGGCGTGCGCCCGGTGAAGCTGATGATCTGGATATAGCCGAGGCGCGCATCCTCAGCCAGCACGCGCCACACCACCGAGGGCACGGTCACGACTGCGAACTCAATGAAATATTCATGCTCATCGCCATCAGTCGCCCGCCGCACCCTGATCGTGACGCCGCGCCCCTCGCCAACCTCACCGCGCAGCATTTGATCCACAACATCGAGGCGCTCGTCCAGGCCAAGCGGCTGCCCCTCGATCGCGAGCAGCACATCGCCATCCTGCACGCCAACGGCGGCTGCCGGGCCATCCCGGAAGGGATAGAGCACGAACTGGCCCTGTTCATCGCGCCGGACCTGCACGCCGATGCCGCCATACTGCCCGGCCAGCGCATCTGACTCGCTTTGCGCGACGACCGGCTCGTTGAAGTAGGTATAAGGATCTTCCAGGCCCGCCAGATAACCTCGAACGGCGGCATATTCCATCTCGCGCTCCGGGGGCATCTCACGCAGGTAGTGCATCGCAATCAGGCCCCGGACTTCCGCCAGCAGGGGGAATTCGCTGCGGGTGTTGTTCTGGCCCTGGGCCTGAGTTGGGACCTGCCCGCGCAGGATGAATCCGGCCAGAAAAACGACGCTGAGCAGAGCGCCGGTCAGCATCCCGCGCCCCAGCGCCGCCAGGATACGCTGTCGGGTAGTCGGTCGTGGCTTCATCAAAATTACCCCAGCTTGGCTGCACAATGTTGAAATTGTAGCATATCGCCCGGCGAATTTAAGGGTCGAATGATTTTCCGGATTGCGCAAGACGTATTATGATATGCTGCGCGAATAGTTGAGGCAGAAGGAAGTCTGTGATGGAAGAACGGAAACCGTTGGTGCTGGTCGCCGACGACGAACAAAACGCTGTAACGCTGCTCACGCATATTTTCGAGCGAGACGGGTTCGAAGTCGAAAACGCCCGCGACGGCGAATCGGCCCTGGAGAAAGCCCGTGCCCTCAGGCCGGATCTGATCCTGATGGACGTGCAGATGCCCAAGATGGACGGTTTCAAGGTCGTAGAGCAGTTACGCGAAGATCCGGCGACGGCACGGGTTCCGATCATCTTCGTCACAGCAGCAGCCCGCGAGCCGGCAGATGTGGCGCATGGCCTCAAGCTGGGCGCAGACGACTATATCCGCAAGCCGTACAACTATCACGAGCTGCTGGCTCGCGCGCGCAGCAAGATGCATGCCCGCCAGCTCGAAGACCGGCTCCAGCGCCGCAACGAGCAGCTCGAAGCCCTGGTGCGCATTGGGGCCGACTTGAACCAGCGGCTGGGCCTCAGCGAACTGATCGATCTGCTGCTGGCGCTGCCCGGTCAGGAACTTGGGGCTGAGGCGGTGGAGTTGTTCCTGTTCGACGAGCAGCAGCGCCTACTGCACTGCCAGAAACACCAGGCGCCACCAGCAGCGGACCTGAACGCCGCCGAAGCGCGCTTAAAACAGCCGAAGACCGTAGCCGGGCAGGTATACGCATCGGGCGAACCACTGCTGATCGCCGATACGACCCAGGCCAGCGACAAACCGACTGATCTCGAATCATCGCACCTGCGATCTGCGATCGCGGTCCCATTCCGGCATCAGGGCAAACTGATGGGCATCCTGATCGCGGCGCACAGCAGCCCGAACCGCTTTTCGGACACCGATCTGCGCCTGCTGCGCTCGATTGGCGAGCAGGCCGCGCTGGCCGCCCGGAATGCGCAGCTTCACGCCGAATTGCAGCGCCACGCGCAAAACCTGGAAAGCATGGTCGAGGTCCGCACGCAAGAGCTGCGCGCCGCCCAGGATCAGTTGGTCCGTACGGAGAAGCTGGCCGCACTCGGACGGCTGGCCGCCGGCATCGCGCACGAGGTCAATAATCCGCTCCAGCCGATTCTCAACTGCCTGGAAGTGGCTACCGAGGATATCGAGAGCGGCGAGCCGGTGGACGTCGAAGTCCTGCGCGTGGCCGAAAAAGAGGTACAGCGTATCAAGACCATTGTGGCGCGCCTGCTGGATTTCGCCCGGCCCGGCACCGGTGATATGCGCGAGCTGGAAATTCATCCGTTGGTTCAGGAAGTGTTGGTGTTGGCCCGCAAGCAGCTTGAGCGGATGCATATCGAGCTAACCACCAATATCGTGCCCGTGCCACCGCTGATCGGCAACCCGGCCCAGTTGAAACAGGTGATCCTCAACCTGGTCCTCAACGCGATGGAAGCCATGCCGGACGGCGGGCGGCTGACCGTTGGGCTGTGTCCGGATGGGGGCGGAGCCGCCATCACCGTGAGGGATACGGGAATGGGCATGGACAGCGAAGCCATTGCCCAGATTTTCGACCCCTTCTACTCGACCAAAGAGGATGGTACCGGGCTGGGGCTGGCCGTCAGCTATGGGATTATCGAAGGGCACGGCGGACAGATTCGGGTCGAGAGCCTGCCAAACAAAGGCACGACCTTTACCATCTGGCTGCCGCTGCCCACCGAATAAACGCGCCCGCGATCACTCCGCTGGCTGCCACTCCGCGTGGAAGGCCAGCCAGTCGATCTCGCCGCTGGCATACTGCACCGCCGTCTCGACCGGGACGACGGCGCGGTACAACACGTCACGTGCCTCACCCTCGCAGCGATCGACCGTGACGCCAACCGCGTCCAGATCGTCCTGCACGACGGCGGCCTGCCGCGCGGCGATCTCCATCCCCTGGCGTACCAACTCCGGCAGAGTCGGGTCGGGCTGGCCGCAGCTTTCCACAAATAAGGCGTTACCCAGATCGCTGTTTGCAATCACGGCCCGGCTGTTGGTGCCAAGCACTGCCGTTTGAAGCTCGCCCTGGACGAAGTTCTGCGCGGTAACAACCGCATCCGATTCGACCTCGGCTACCTCAAGCGCGCCCAGATCCTCCGCAGCCCGATCCCCTGTTAGCCACAGCACCGCCAGCACAACAGCCAACACGCCAACCAGGACCAGCGCGCCGAGCACAGTCAGCAGCAGCCGCGCGCCGCGTCCGGCACGTCGCGCCTGGCGCTCCTCGATGTCGGCCAATGCCTCTTCGTCCAGCGGAGCCTCGTCGTCCTCGAAAGTGATGCGGACCGGCTTGGGCGGCTTGGAAGCCTGACGCCGGGGCAGGGGAGTCTCCTGATCAACCTCACCGGCTGCGAACGGGTCCGGCCCGGCACTGGTCAGCACTTCATCCTCGACAAAAAACTCCTGCTCGACTTCAAACGGCTCCGGCTCGAAGGCCGGGCGGAAAATATCGTCCTCAAACGTCTCGTGCGGCTCGGCCACCGGCGGCTCTTCAAACGGTGGCAGTTCGTCGAAGCGTTCGCCGAATAGCGCCTCGAACTCGTCTGTATCGGATTCAGCTTCCATGACGAATGGGGTCGGCATATACTCGCGCAGCTCGGGGAAGTCGGCCAGCTCGTCGGGCGTCGGGGGGAATTCTTCGTTGAGCCGGGTGAGCATATCGCGTGCTTTGGGCGCGTTGGTGTAGTTCGGGTCCAGGCGCAGCACGCGTACCAGGGCCTCGCGCACCTCACGCGGTTCGTCGGCAGCATAGGCCAGCAGCCACCACGCATGAGGATTCTCCGGCTCCATCGCAACTACCGGGCGGATAATATTGAGCGCTTCTTCCGTCTGTTCGCTGCGGATCAACTGGTAGGCACGTGCAAGGTCTTGTTGGGAATTGCTCATCAGGTCCTCCTGGCAGGCGAATGGCAGCGTGCGGCCTCTCTAGACGCATTATAGCCCGACTATCGCGGCCTGCAAGCGTATGCAAATGGGATTAATCGCGTTTTCTCCTCCTTTGAATTGTGCACTATAATGGGGCGACGACCAACCTGTGTTGGCGTCCACATCACCTGGATGAGTCAGTATGTATCGTCGGATTCGAACCTGGCTGGGACTGGCTGCCGGCATTATCCTGGCCGCAGCGCTAGCCCTGGCTTATACCCACTATCGGGCATCCGCTCAGGACAATCTGCTTACCTATGGCGCTCGAGTCAGCGGTGAGGTCGGCGGGGCGAATGCCAGCGATCAGTGGCAGTTCGAGGGCGTCGGCGGCGATCTGGTCGCAATCACCATCACACGCGTGGCCGGTGATCTAGTCCCCACCGTATCCCTGAGCGGGCCGGACGGCATGCCGCTCCTTAGCCTGAACTGGCCCGAACAAGGTCCCGCCAGTCTCAGTTTCAATGCCACGCTTCAGCGTGACGGCATCCACACGATCCAGGTTGGCGCGCACGGCGGAACGCGCGGCGGCTATGCATTGGAGCTGCGCCTGACCGATACCCGTCCCCAGGTCGGGGTGGATGCCGGGCGGCTGGTCTATGGCAGCACGACCAACGGCGCGATCAGCCATGACGTCTATCGCCAGCTCTGGACGTTCCAGGGTGGGCAGGGCGACGTGATCGACATTCGAATGTCGCCCGCCGCCGATCTCGATGCGTCCCTGTCGCTGATCACGCCCGGTGGTGTCACGCTGGCGGCGAGTGACAGCGCGGGAGCCGGCGGTGGCGAGACGCTTTTCGCGCTGCGCCTGCCGCTCAACGGGGTCTATACGGTGTCCGCGCGGCGCGCCGGAGATGATTTCGGTGAGCAGGGCACGACCGAAGGCTCCTATACGCTTAATCTGACGCTGCGTACACCGGGGAATCCGGGCGCCCAGCCAACCCCGCTCGGCCTGAGTCTGGGGCAGGCCGCGTCAGGCCGCCTGACGACGGACGCGCCCGCCGCGCTCTACAATCTGGCTGCCGGTGTGCGCGTCGTTTCGTTGGGCGTCGCGCTGAACGATCCCACGCAGATATTCACAGTCCAGGTCATGACGCCGGGACGCGGGGTGTTGGAGACGTTTTCCGGGGCTGGCTCCCTGCGCCGGACGCTGACACTCCCCGAAGGCGAAACGGTCTGGCTGGAGCTGGCCGCGCCGACTCTTTCGGCAGCGCAGCCGTTGGACTTCGTGCTGCAGGCCGACCGCCTGGCTTCCGGCAGCAGCCGCTCACGCGCTCTGCTGATCGACAGACCTCAGGAACGACCCGCCGAAGCCGTTCAGGAAGCCGACGGGTGGCATTTTGCCGGGCAAGCCGGGGATCAGGTGCGGATCACAGTCGTGCCGCTGGGCCCCGCGCCCGGTACCATGCTGCGGATTTACAATCCGGCGGGCGGGCTGCTGGCCGAGCAGCCAGTCGATTCGGTGACGGTGCAGCCGCTGGCGCTTACGTCGAGCGGCATGTACGAGATCACGATCAGCCCATCGCTGGCCGCACAAGGCTACCGGATCGGAGTCGAGCGCCAGGGGGCCGGGCTGGCCTTCGCGCAGCGACCTGTCCCACGCGAGGCCGGGCGGCTGCGGCGTGAAGCGGCTGGAACTCTCCCGGCGGACGGGGGCGAAGCGTGGCTGATTGAGATCGATCAGGCGCAAAGCTGGCATTTCGATCTGGCCGCCGACGGGCCGGATGTCCGGCTGGGGCTGGCGATCGAAGCGCCCGATGGTCAAACCCTCGCCACCACGCTCAGCGATTCCCGAACCGGCGGCGCGGCAATCCTGCCGGTGATGCTGCCCCATGCCGGGCGCTATCGGGCAGTGGTGTTCGACGCTGGCGGCACCGGCGGGCGCTATGTTCTGAACGGCAGCCCGCTGGCTGGCGGCCCGCTCGAACCCGGTGTGCTATCCACCGGCGTTCTGCTGCCGGGGCGTCAGGGCGATAGCTGGTCAGTCAATGTTCCCACTGCGAGCCGCCTGGATGTGCAGGTCCAGCCGGCAAACGACAGCGCTCGCACGCTGCCGTTTCACGTGATCGGGCCGGATGGGGCACTGCTGGCATCGTCGTTGCAGCGCGACTTGCAGAATGGCTATTTGAGCGGCCTTGCGGCGCAGCAGGGGGGACAGTACCGTGTAATCGTTGGGCCAGTCGAGAACACGGAGCGGACGGTCTACACGATCACGGTGCACGCCGAAGCTGTTACCCTGTCGCCGTCCGCCGCGCTGATCACGCCTGACGATGCGCTGCTGATCGATTATTCTTCCACAAGCACACCGACCCCAGCACAGATCGTGATCGCGGAGCAGATCGCGCCCCCATTCACGGCTGATTCGCCCGTACTGGCGGCGGCAGCGGTATTAAACCAGGGCGCACTGGCGCGCGGTGCGATTCCAGACTCGCGCAATATGCAGGCGTGGTGGTTCCAGACCGAGCCGGGGCGCGTCCTGACGTTTTCGGCGACTGCACTGGGCGTCGAAGCCGGACCAGACCTGCTGCTGCTGGACGCCAATGGGAAGCTGCTGGCCGAAAGCCTGCACCCCGCGACACACGCTAACTACTTGAGCTACCGCTTCACAACCCTGGGGCGCTATTATGTCGTGGTGCGGCTGCCCGCCGGGACGCGCTACACGCTGAACATGCGCAGCCTGAGCGGTATCGACGAAACGCTGCCCACCGTCCTGCCGGGTCAGGCGATAGTTTATGGCGAGACCGGTACCGGCGGCCTGCTGACCGCCGAAAGCGAGCAGGTTTATGTCTTCTACGGCAGCGTGGGCGACACCCTACGGATCAGCCTGGCGCGGGTGCAGAGCGAAACGGCGCTGCGCCTGACGCTGGCCCAGGCGACCGGGGGCGTGCTGCGCTCGCTTGTGCTGCCTCCCGATGAGTCATCAATCCGCCTGGACAGCTATCGCCTGCCGGATACAGGCGTATACCAGCTTGTGGTGAGCGCAGCCGGGGACGAGCAGTTCGCGCCAACGCGCTTTGCGGTGCATCTCAATCTTGAGTCGTCGCTCAGCCCGGCGGCACGCAGCGGCGGTGTGCTGCGCGATACTCAGACGGCGGAGCTGAACGCGGGCAGTCTGCGCCACCAATGGCTGTTCCAGGCGCAGGCCGGAGAAGCGATCACCGTTGAGGTCGGGCCGCTCTCGCCAGCGCTGGCCGCCACTCTTATGTTACAGTTGACTGATTCAACGGGGACTGTTTTCCTGGAGCGTGCTGCCCAGGTCGGGCTGGACCGGCTGAGCCTGGATGATGTGCTGCTGCCCAAGAGCGGGGTGTATCAGGTCATCGTAAGCAGCCTGGATCGCCAGAGCGGACCGTATCGCGTCAATCTGCTCCGGGGCGCATCCGCGAACGACGACACGCATGGCGGGCTGCGCTATGGGGAAACGGTCGGGAGAGTCCTCAGCCGCGACAATAATCTCGACGTGTGGACGTTTGCTGGCTCGCGTGGTGACGAGATCACGATCGCGGCGCGGGCGCTGCGCGGTGATCCGGCGCCGGTTAGCTTCCAATTACGCACCCAGACCGGCGAACCGCTGGCAACCATCCTGGCGAGTTATCCTGATCCGGCCCTGGCGCAGGGCATCCGGCTCCCGGTCAGTGGCTATTACTCGATCATTGTGGGCAGCCCGGATGGAACATTTGACGGCAGCGCGGCCTACGCGCTCAGCGTGACGCTCCAGCAGACTCCGGCGCGCTCGATGGGCAGTCTGATCGATTATGGCAGCACCGTCACGGGCGCGCTCTATGCCGACGATCCGCAGGACATCTGGCTGTTCGATGGGCGGCAGGGTGACGTCATCCGCATGATTGCCGAAGGGGTCACGCCGGACGTGCTGCCCGCGCTCGAGCTGCTGGCGACCGATTGGCGCGTGGCCAGCCAGGAAAACAGCCTACAGGTGATCGCCAGCGCGCAGGCAGTCGAGCAAAACCCGGCGCAGATCGACGGCTTTGTGCTGCCGGTCAGTGGTACCTATGCGCTGCTGATCGAAGCCACCGCTGGCGCGAGCGGTCGCTATCGCGTATCACTCGACGCGCAGCCTGCCGAATTGATTCCGGCTGCTGTGCTGGAACCCGGTGAGGAACAGCCCGGCGCGATCTCACCTGGCGCGCCAATCAACCGCTGGACGTTTTCCGGCACGCGGGACAGCATCATCACACTGACGGTAATGCCTGACAGCCGGGCCGTGCTGGCTCCGGCGGTGATCCTGCTCGGCGCGGATGGCATACCGCTGGCTTCGGCTGAAGCGCTGCCGTACCAGCCGGCAACGATCGACGCTTACCGGCTGCCGGTCAGCGGGCAGTATAGCGTTGAGGTGCGCTCGGCAGTCGCGGCGTCGGAAAGTGTCGGGCGCTACAGCCTGCTGCTGCACGAGATTGAAGAGCCGCCCCCCGCGCTCGGCTCGATCATCATTAACCAGACGGCACGCAGCGCAATCGGTGAGGGTATGCTGTGGCAGACCTGGCTGCTTGAGGCCCAGGCCGGGGATGTCGTGCAGTTTCAGGTCGATATAACCGGGGGGAATCTTGACCCGGTGCTGCGCGTGTATGGGTCGGATGGTGCGCTGCTGGCGGCGACGGATGGACAGGGTCCGCGGGCCAGCCTGACTGTCGCGCTGGATACGGACGGCATCTACCAGGTCGTGATCGGGCGGCACGCGGGGGCGTATGGCACCACACAGGGGAATTATGTACTGGCGGCCAACCGCGTGTATCGCTTCGCGCCAGCAGCCACCGGCGAACCGCTGGCCTATGGTAGTTCGGTGAGCGGCTCGACCGATAGCAACACCCGTACAGCGACATGGCTGTTTTCCGGCGCAAGGGGCGACGTGATCCAGGCCCGGCTGCGCTTTGGCGCGGACGACTCGCCGCTGGCATTGGAGCTTCAGGACGCCGCCGGCAGCACGCTGACTACCGGGATTCGCGCGCAGGGCACGGCGACAATCGGCAGCTTCACGCTGCCCGCCAACGGTCTCTACCGGCTCGTGGTGCGCCGCCCGGCAGATGCGCGCGCGAACAGCTACAGCCCTTATTCGCTGGCCTTGGATCTGCTCAGCACGCCGGCGGCGGATGGCATACCGGGCGGGGTCCTGCTGGCAGGCGAACCGGCAACGGCGCAGATCACGACACGGCAGGCCGTGCATGCCTGGATGTTCAGGGGCCAGGCCGGGCAGACGGCGGCACTCGCCATGAGCCGGCTGGATGGGCGACTGGCGGGCCAGCTTGACCTGCTCGCGCCCGATGGCAGCCTGCTGCGCAGCGTATCCACGGATGGCGCATCTGACCGGCTGAGCAGTGGGAGCGTGCACCTGCCGCTCGACGGGCTGTACCTGGTGCTGATCACCGGCGATCCGGCAGCCGATTTTGTGTATCGCCTGCTGCTGCAGACCACCACGCTGGATGATACCGCACCAATATTGGAGCCGTTCCAGGCGGCGCACGGCACCCTCAACAGCGCTAATCCCCAGGCGGCATGGCAGTTTCAGGCCCAGCCCGGTGCAGTCTACGCCTTGCGGGTGGCGGTCCTGTCCGGTGATCTCCAGCCTGAGGTGACGGTCTGGGGGCCGGACGGCCAGCCGGTCGCGGCGGGCCTGCCAGATACCAGCGCCGAAACGACTCAGATCGCGGTGCCACCGTTTACGGCCCCAGCCGAAGGGCGCTATACCGTCACGATCAGCCGCAGCGGCGGCGTAAGCGGATCGACGGCGGGCACCTATCGGCTGCTGCTGCGCCACGAGCCGATCACGGCCCAGGCCGCCACCGCTGAGGATATCGCCTTCGGGCAGGCCGTCCAGCGCACACTGCCAGGGCCGGATACCCGGCAGCGGTTCGCGTTCCAGGGACTGGCCGGCGACCTGATCGCGATTGCGGTGCAGACGGTGGATAACAGTCCGCCGCCGGTGCTATTGCTGGAAACCGAAGTCGGTACTGCGCTCGAACCGGTGGTGATCGAGAGTGAGGTTGAAGCTGCCATTCCGGCGTTCACACTGCCGCAGGATGGGCGCTACGTGCTCACCCTCGAAGGCCGCGCCGCCAGCGAATATATCCTGGAAGTGATCCGGCGCGAGGCGAGCCTGCCGGAAGGCATCCGCCCGCGTGATCTGAATCGTGAGCAGGATATCGCCGATGTGCTGCGCAGCGGCGCGCCGGCCACCTATTGGCGGGTGTCAGGTCAGCGCGGCGACGTGCTCAATTTCACGCTCGGCATGTCCAGCGGCAGCGTGCGGGCCGATCTGGCGCTCTACGGGCCGGGTGGACTGATGACGAGTATCACGCAGCCGGCAGGTGAAGCGTCGGTTGTGCTGGGACCGGTACGCTTGCCGGAGAACGGCGATTATGTGCTGCGTGTTGCGCCCTGGATCAGCAGCTTGCCCGGAAGCGCCAGCCGCTACACTTTGCGCGTCGAGCTGGCCCCGCCCGACGCATCCGGCTCTAGCGGCGGATTCATCCCGGCCCGCGATGTGCCGGTGTTCGGGGGGATCACGGGGTTCGATCCGGAGGATGTGTGGGAATTTGACGGCGAGGCGGGTGAGGTTGTCGTGATCCGCGTGGAGACACTCACACGGGCCGCGCCGCTGGCGCTCACCGTAACCGGGCCGGAAACTGACGAAATACTGACCAGCAGTGCCGGGAGCCAGTTGGGAGCGCTGATCGAGACGCCACTCCTGACGCTGCCCAGCAGCGGGCGCTACCGGGTCACGATCAGCGGGACGCCAAACGAAGAAGCTGCGATTGAGTACCGGCTGGTTGTGCTCCAGCGCCAGACGCCGCATTCGTCCAGCCTGGACAACGCGCACGGGATCGCTTACGGCAGTCCGCAATCAGGAAGCCTGACTCTAGATCGCCCGTATGAGGCGTGGGTGTTCGACGGCCAGGCCGGAGAACGGATTACGGCGCGAGCCGAGGCAACGAACAGCGCAGTGTCAATAACGCTGCTGACTCCGAACGGGCACACCTTGCAGGTCGCACGCGGCACTGAGCAGCAGGTTGACCTGCCGTTGAGCATGCTGCCGCAGGATGGTTTTTACGCGCTGATCGTCGGCCCGGCGGGCAGCACGCCAGCCGAGACGGACTACACGCTGCACCTGGAGCGGCAGGCCCCAACAGCAGTCCCGCAGGGGCGGTTGGAAAACGAAGCGGGCGGCCAGTTCGCTATCGCGGCCCCGGTGCACACCTGGACCGTGCAGCCCGCGTATTCCGGCGACTATCTGATCGAGGTCGTCATGCAGGCCCCTGGAAGCGGCGCGAACCTGTTTATTTACACCGCTGAGGGCGATCTGCTGGCAAGCGGGGTGACCACAGCCCCTGGTACGGTGCGTGCACTGGCCTACCTGGAGCGCGACCGGACGTACAGCGCGATCGTCTCCGCTGGCATAGAGGCCCTGGCATCCGGCAGTTACCGTATCCGGCCCCTGCCCGCCAGCCCAGTTACGCTTGGGGGCGCGCTGGAGCCAGGCCAGACTAATATCGGACGCCTGGAAGATGCACATTTTTCGGATGAATGGCAGGTAGTGGGAATGGCCGGTCAGACTCTGGTGATCGAGATTGCGCGTGCCAGCGGTGACCTGCTGCCGGTCGTATCCGTGCTGGACCCCAACCAGTTCTTGCTGCGCGAGAGCGCGGCGGATAACGATGGGCAGCTCACGGCGGAGATCATGCTGCCCGCCAATGGCCGCTACAGCATCCTGGTGGCACGTCAGGATCTCAGCGCCGGCACGTCGGCGGGCGAATATACGATTTTAACTACGTTGGAATAGGCCGCGGCGGGCCGCCCCTATGGAAGCCGCCCGCCGTGCTACTTCGCATCCCAACTACTGCACGACCGGAACGTTTGCCGCATCCCCTTCGACCAGGATATGCAGCTTGGATACCCAGCCGTTACCGAACGGGCTTTGTACCAGCCACCAGCCGCGATCGGGACTCTGGCCGATGATCGGCATACGGGTGCGGGCCGGTACGCTGCCCAGCGACGAGAATGCGCTGTTCGGACCGGACCGGATATTGAGCGCGCCGGTCGCCACAAATGCCACCGGCCCGGTAAGCTGTGGCGCGGGGGCCTCGCCGCCACCCTGGCCATCCGTTGGCGTGGATGCTCCGCCCGGTGCAACGATTGGCACGCCGGCGGTGTCACCGCGTGCGATGACGAAGCGGGTGCTCACCCAGCCGTTGCCGAAACTCGTCTCGATCAGCCACCAGCCGCCATCTGCCGAGCGGCCAATGATGCGCCCCTGATCGCCACCGGCCAGAGTGCCGATGTCGGTATACTGCGCGCCGGGCCCGCTGCGCACGTTGAGCGCGCCGGTATTGATGATTGCCACCGGGCCGCTCACCGGGGCGCCAGCGGCAGGAGCGGCCACCGGCGCGGTCCCGAATTCGTTGCGCAGGATCAGGTAGCGCGCCGACACCCAACCGCTGCCGAACGGCGACTGGACCTGGTACCACGCGCCGTCCGCCGACCGGCCCAGGATCGCCAGCGTATCACCGCCGCTCACCCGGCCCAGCGACGCATAGTTGATGCCCGGTCCGCTGCGCACATTGAGGAAGGCGGTCGAAACGATCCCGAACGGGGCATCCGCCGTCACGGGCACCGCTGCCTGCGCCGCGACGGGGGCTGCCACACCGGGCGCGCTGACATGTGCCGCCGAAATCCAGCCGGTGCCATAGGCCCACCGGATTTCCAGCCAGGTCCCATCCGCGTTCTGCCCGATCACCAACACCTGATCGCCGCGCCCAAGCTGGCCGAGACGGGGCGCGTTCGGTCCGGCGCCGCTGCGCACGTTCAGAATGCCGCTGACGGTCGCAATCGGGCCAGGGTTGCGCACCGGAACATTCCCGGCATTGGCTGCCGTGACGGCTGTCTTGGCAACCCAGCCCTCGCCGAAGCGCGTATTGACGTACCACCAGCCGCCATCGGGACTCGCAGCCACAATGGGCACGACTTCGCCGGACGGCAGCACACCGATAATGTAAAAGCCATTACCCGGCCCGCCGCGCACATTCACGGCCCCGCTGGATGTGGCATAGGGGCCGGTCTGCGCCGCGCGATCGGTATCCGGCACGGTCGAACTGGCGGCGGCTAGCTGCGCCGGAGCCAGCAGCCACGCGACGCTTACGATTGCCAGGAAAACAGCCAGAATTCTGAAGGGCACACGCTGCATGAGGAAGCCTCCTGTCAGACTGGGGAATAAGTTCTGGTTCCAGGTTGTGGACGCTGTGTGCAGTGTATGTCGATTTGCCGGGAGATGCAAACAAAAAACGAGCCGTCCAACTGACCGCTCGTCCCATTCAATCCTGCTTATGGTGCCCTGGAGAGGACTCGAACCTCCACGCCCGAACGGGCACAGGCCCTCAACCTGCCGCGTATGCCAATTCCGCCACCAGGGCATCGCTGTGAGTGACATTATACACGCGCAAAATCAGATGTCAATGGTGGCGGGGCGCCCGCTGGCTGCGTACAATCAACACGCTGGTGATTGGCTTGAAGCCGCTTGATACAGGATAGGGAAAGATGCGGATTGTTCTAGACGCGATGGGCAGCGACCAGCATCCGGGACCGGATGTCGAAGGGGCGGTGCTGGCCGCACGTGAATATGGCGATACGATTATTCTGGTCGGCGATCGCGCCACGATCGAGCGCGAACTGGGCCGGCACGACACAACAGGCCTTACGTTAGAGATCGTTCACGCGCCGCAAAAAATCGTCATGACGGATAAACCGGCGGCGGTTGGGCGCGGCAAGCCGGAGTCGTCGATGCATATCGGCCTGGGGCTGGTCAAGGATGGTCAGGGCGACGCGTTCGTGACGGCGGGCAATACCGGCGCGGCGCTGGCCGTCGCAACCCTGCACAAGCTCCACCGGATTCAGGGCGTCCATCGCCCGGCGCTCTCGACAATTCTCTCTCTGGGCGGCCAGTCGATTGTGCTGCTCGATGTGGGTGCAAACACCGACACCCGCGCCGAGTGGCTGCTGCAATATGGGCTGATGGGCAGCATCTACGCCGAACGCGCGCTCAAACGCAGCCGGCCACGGGTGGCGCTGCTGTCTAACGGCGAGGAGGCCGGTAAAGGCACCGCTTTGGTCCAGGAAGCTGCGGAACTCCTGACCGGCAGCGGGGTTAACTTTATTGGGAACGCGGAGCCAAAAGAAATCCTGCACGGCCAGGTTGATGTCGCCGTGATGGATGGTTTTTCCGGGAATGTCATGATCAAAACGCTGGAAGCGCTGGCCCAGGTCGTGTTTGACCTGATCCGGCAGGAGCTGATGGTCGATACACGCTCCAAAGTGGCCGGGCTGCTGGCTAAACCCGCGTTCCGGCGAGTTCATCGCCAGATCGACCCCTTTGAGATCGGCGGCGCGCCACTCCTGGGGGTTGATGGTGTTGTGATCATCGGCCACGGGCGCTCCAACGCGGTCGCCGTGAAGAATGCCATCCGGCAGGCACGGCTGGCGGTCGAGGGGCAGGTTGTGGACGCGATCCGGCAGGGTCTCACCCAGGCTCCTGCCATTCAAGAACAATCAGACTGAGCTTAGGGGCGATGGTGGCCTCTACAGTCCTAAGCGTACGAGAAGGAAGCACAAAAATGGAGCTTATGCGCAACGGCTTTCCCAGGGTTGTCATCACAGGCATTGGGGCGGTCACGCCTCTGGGGCGCTTTCCGGCCCTGATCGAGAAGCTCAAGCGGGGCGAGTCAGGGATTCGCCGCATCCAGAGTTTTGACCCGTCCACGCTGGAAGTGCAGATCGCGGGCGAAGTCGTTGACTTCGATCCGACCGAGTACATCGAGCCGAAGGAAGCGCGCCGTATGGGGCGTCCCGCGCAGCTAGCCGTTACGGCGGCGCTGGATGCGCTCAAGGACGCCGGGCTGACGCTCGCCGACCTGGAACCGATCCACGAGCGGGTAGCGGTGGACTTTGGCTCCTCGCTTGGCGGACACGATCTGGCCCAACAGGCGTCCTACGGCTATCGCTCGCGCGGGCGGCGCCCCGGTCCATTCTCGCTGATCCAGTCACTGCCCAACATCCCGGCGCATTATGTCAGCCGGGTGACAGGCGCGCTGGGGCCGCTGGTCTGCATCTCGACCGCCTGCGCCACCGGCACACACAGCATCGGGGACGGGTTCAATCTGGTGCGCTATGGCCGCGCCGACGTGGTCTTTACGGGCGGCGTCGAAGCGATGATCCTTGACTACGCGTTGGCCGGGTTTATCTCGATGACGGCACTGGCGACCGGCTACAATGACAATCCGGGTGAGGCGAGCCGGCCTTTCGATCTGAATCGCAACGGCTTCGTTTTTGGCGAGGGCGGCGGTGTGCTGATTCTGGAAACAATGGAGCGTGCTATCAAGCGCGGGGCGCGGATCTATGCCGAGGTGCTCGGCATGTCGTCTTCATCCGATGCGTTCCATGTCGCTGCGCTCGATCCGGACGGTAGCGGCGCCGCGCGCGCGATGAGGTGGGCAGTCGAGGACGCGAGGCTAAACCCTGAAGACATCGACTATGTGAACGCGCACGGCACTTCGACCAAAGCGAACGACGCGGTCGAAACGCGCGCGATCAAGACCGTGTTTGGCGAGCACGCCTATAACATGGTCGTGAACTCGACCAAGAGCATGATCGGTCATCTGCTCGGTGGGGCAGGGGCAGTCGAAGCCATCGCGACGATCATGGCGCTCTACGAGCAGATTCTGCATCCCACCATCAACTACGAGACGCCCGATCCGGAATGCGATCTGGATTACGTACCGAATGAGGCGCGTGACGCCAAGCTGCGGTACGCGATCTCGAACAGCTTTGGGCTGGGTGGGCAGAATGCGTGTATTGTGCTGGGAGCCGTCTAGGACGGTTTACAGTCACACAACATGAAGAAAAAAGCAGGCCAGGCTGGCCGCTGCTAGGAAAGCGCGGCCAAACTGGCCTGTTCCTGTGCCTGGATCTGCTTGAGACGGCTGTTGGCCTGATTGCAGAGATTCCGGCCACCAGCATTCAGCCAGTCGTCCAGTGCAGGGCTGGTATCCATCCCGGCGATGGCTTCAGCATAGATGGCCGAGCCCCAACGATAGTAGCGGCGTGTCTCGGAGTGCCAGGTTTCCCACCCGCGATTGATCACACCATGCCCGCCGTTGTAGCCGGCGAGCGCTAACCCGGCGTGCCCGCCAGAGCGCTGCAGCCCGCCGAGCAGATAATCCAGCCCGCGCCGGGCGTTGGTCTGGACGTCGAGCATATCCTCACCCGGCAGGAAGTGGAACGGCATAACCTGGAACAGGCCCTGTGCGCCGGACGGCGACGATACCATTGGATCGCCGCAGCTCTCGATCTGGATCACGGTCGCGATCAGATTTGGATCGACCTGGTATACGACCGCCCAGGCCCGGATCAGGTCGCCCCAATACTGGACTTCGGGCGTGAAGACGGGTGAAAGCGGCGACAGAGCAGCCTCAGTTCCCAGGGGGCCGTTGACGGCATATCCATAGGTGCCGCTTCTGCTACCTGCCGACAAATCCTGCACGATGATGCTCAGAGGGGTGTCGGCCAGAATATCGTCCAATGCACCGAGTCGAAATGCCAGCCCCAGGACCAACAGGATGATGCCCAACAAGGCAATACGGTTGCGCTTACGAAAGATGCGCTGAAGGCGGCCAGACTGCCGCTTCTCCGGCTTGGCTTCGGTTGCTGTGGGTTGTGGGTTAAGACGTTTCGCCATGTTCCAATACGCGCTAGAACAAATGTTCCGTACGGTGTCTAATAAAGCATATCAGGTTCAGAGTTAAGAGTCAATATGGCAACGATAAAGATTCACAAGAATTTTAAAGAAATTCCCAAAAAGGTAAACGTAAGCCAGGCTTTAGGAATTAGCTGAAAATATCACCGCCGCATCTGGGGTCAGATCGGTGGTTGGCGCGTATAATTTCAAGTAACTATACGGAGTATTTCATCCTCGGTTTCACATTCGCAGGCGGATAGCGCGTGGCAGTCTATTTGGATGCGGTCGATCGGTTTCTGGCGCTGGGCGATTTACAGCGCGCGGGGGCGCTGCTGGCGCGGCTGCTGCGTGCGTCGGGCGTCTCGGATGCTGAGCGGGCGCAATTGCTGGCGCGGCGCGCCCGGATGCGCCTGCTGGCCGAAAAACCCGATGATGCGCTGGAAGACCTGCGCGTGTGCGGCACGCTGGACCCGGCGGTGATCGATACCCCGCCGCTGCTAGAGCTGGCCGGTGATACCTACTTTGCGCGCTTCGAGCTGGCCCCGGTCGGCTTTGCCGATCGCGCCGACGCTGAGCAGGCGATGGCATGTTATAACCGGCTGATTACCTTTGCTCCCGATTACGACAATCTGGGGTGGGTGATCTACCAGAAAGGCAGAATCCTGCTGAGCGCCGGGACGGCTGATCAGGCAGCGGCTTTATTCGAGCAGGCGCTTGAGAAGTCAGGACAGGTGGCGGCGCTGCCCGCGCTGTGCTATGAGCGGCTGGGCTTCATCGAGTTGTTTGAGCGGCGCAATGCTGCTCTTGCGCTGGAATACTTCGCGCGGGCAGTCGAGGTCTATCCAGCGGGCGAAAACGCGGGCTGGCTGGTGCAGCTTCATATTCTGCGCAGCCGTGCCTTTCGCGAGCAGCGGCTCTATCACGCTGCGCTCACTGCCGCCCGACAGGCGCTCTCGACTATCGATACGACCGCGCCGGATTACCGCCGTGCGCTGCCCGAAGCACATCTGGCCGTTGGCGAGGCGCTGGCCGCGATTGAGGCGCGTGAGCCCGAAGCGATCGATCACCTGGTTCAGTTCCTGCAGCTCAGCAAACGCCCGCTGGGGGTCGATGTCACGTGGAGCCGCGTCCACGAGACAATTGGCGAACTGTCGTTCCGGCTGGGCCGCTACGAGTTGGCTGCCGAAGCCTACCAGGCGGCGCTCAGTTTCAACCCGTTTCACCCGCTCGAAATGCACGTGCGCTACCAGATCGCACGCTGCTACTACCGCCTGCAAAATTACCAGCGCACGATCGAGACGCTGGAAGCCTTGCAGGCCGCCGCGGCAGCCGAAGGGGATCTGGTGCACGATTATCGCGTCTATCACCTGCTCGGTAATGCCTGCTACGCATTGGAGCGGTACAGCCAGGCCGTCGCGGCTTACCACCAGGCGCTGCTGTTGGCCCCGGTTGGGGCCGCGCAGTTGGATCAGATTCGTGCCTACCTGCGCTACGCGGAAGATTTGAGTACGCGGGCCTGAGCGACTGCGCTGGACAACCTCACGCCGCTTCGCTACAATGCCATACAGAGGCCCTCGCGGCCTGTTTTCGTTGTTTCAAGGGGCAGAGAGAAACCGTAGAAAATGGCGTTCAATAAAACAGATCAGCCGGTGAAGGTAATCGGCGGTGGGCTGGCCGGGTCGGAAGCGGCCTGGCAGATCGCGCAGCGCGGGATTCCGGTGCTGCTGTACGAGATGCGCCCCCTTCAATCGACACCGGCGCACCAGACCGCGTGGCTGGCCGAGCTGGTATGCAGTAATTCGCTGGGGTCCGATCTGCCGGATCGCGCGCCGGGCGTGCTCAAGGCCGAGATGCGACGGCTTGATTCACTGCTGCTGGCGTGTGCCAAGGCGGCGGCGGTTCCGGCGGGCGGCGCACTGGCGGTTGATCGTGAAGCGTTCGCGCAGCAGGTCACGGACGCCATCGGCCAGCATCCCCTGATCACCCTGGTGCGCGAAGAAGTCCGGCATATCCCTGACGGCCCAACCGTGATCGCCACCGGCCCATTGACCGCTGACGCGCTGGCAAAGGAAATCGCCGGGCTGGTGGGCGAGGAGTACCTGTACTTCTACGACGCGATTGCGCCGATGGTTGCCGCCGACTCGATCGATATGTCAATCGCCTTCCGTGCCAGCCGCTATGGGCGCGGTGAGGACGAGACCGGTGATTACATCAACTGCCCGATAACCCGCGAGGAGTATGAGCGGTTCGTGGCGGCGCTGCGCGAGGCCGAGCTGATCACGCTGCACGACTTCGAGCGCGAGAATCCGCAGTTCTTCGAGGGTTGCCTGCCGGTCGAGCAGCTCGCGGCGCGCGGTGAGCAATCGCTGGCCTTCGGGCCGCTGCGCCCGGTGGGGTTGAAAGATCCGCGCACCGGCCAGCGCCCCTATGCGGTCGTTCAGCTTCGGCAGGATAACCTGGCGGGGACACTGTATAACCTGGTCGGGTTTCAGACCAATCTGCGCTATGGCGAGCAGAAGCGGGTATTCAGCCTGATCCCCGGCCTGGAACACGCCGAGTTTGTGCGCTACGGCCAGATGCACCGCAATACATTCCTGAACTCCCCGCTGTATCTGCGCCCCACGCTCCAGTTCCACCAGCGGGATAATCTGCTCTTTGCCGGGCAGATCACCGGCGTCGAGGGGTACGTGGGCAATATCGGGACGGGGCTGCTGGCCGGGATCAACGCTGCTAATCTGATCCAGGACCGGCCCCTGTGGGTGCTGCCGCCGACCACGATGCTCGGCGCACTGTGTCATTATGTCACTCATGCCGAGCCGGGTGATTTCCAGCCGATGAAGGCCAACTTCGGCATTCTGCCCGCGTTGGATCACCCGCCGAAGGGTAAGCGCGAGCGCCAGCGGGCTTATGCCGAACGCGCCGCCGCCGCTCTGGAAAGCTTCCTGGCCGAGCACGCGGTTGTATCAGGCTGATCCTGTTCCGGTTTGCCAGCGTAGATTGGTGCTTGGGGCTATAATTCGTGTCAGGCTGGATGACTGCGGCCCCGGCAAAACCTCACGTATGGAAAGAGGTGAGCAATAAACGAGTTGACGCAAATACGAGATGCACGGGCGCTGCTGATCGGCGTAGAGCTGCGCGGCAGCCGTCCCGTATTGAGTGCTGAGGATTCTCTGGACGAGCTTGCGCTGCTGGCCCACACAGCAGGTGTTACCGTTCAGGATCGGGTGGTACAGCGCGTTGGGCGGATTGACCCCGCGACATTTATCGGGCCGGGCAAGCTGTCCGAGCTGGCTGAAGCTATCCCGGAACAGCAGGTGAACATGGTGATCTTCGACGACGAACTGTCACCCCGTCACCAGCGCGAGTTGGAGAAGGTGTTTGGCGAGAATATCCAGGTGCTCGATCGTTCCGCGCTGATCCTCGATATCTTTGCACAGCATGCCCAGACTCGTGAGGGTGCGCTGCAGGTCGAGCTGGCACAGTATGAGTACCGCCTGCCGCGTCTGACCCGCCAGTGGACCCACCTGGCGCGCCAGGCGGGTGGCGGCGCGGCGCGCGGCGGGGCAGGGGGCGTTGGCCTGCGCGGACCCGGTGAAACGCAGCTTGAAGTCGACCGGCGCGAAATCCGGCGGCGGGTGGCACGGCTCAAGCAGGAGCTAGAATCCGTGCGCGCCCACCGGCAGCGCCACCGTGCACAGCGTCAGCGAGCCGGTTTGCCGACTGTGGCGCTGGTGGGCTATACCAACGCGGGTAAGTCCACTCTGCTCAACGCGCTCTCGGGCGCGGATGTCTACGTGGCCGATCAGCTCTTTGCGACGCTTGATCCGACGGTGCGCCGGATCCGGCTGCCAAGCGGACGCGCCGCGCTGCTCTCGGACACGGTCGGCTTTATTCAAAAGCTGCCGGTGACGCTGGTGGCGGCGTTTCGCGCCACACTTGAAGAGGTGGTCGAGGCCGATCTGCTGCTGCACGTGGTCGATGCCAGCCACCCGCGCGCCTGGGACCAGATCGATATTGTCGAGGATACGCTGGCCGAGATTGACGCCGACCGCGTGCCCAAGATTCTGGTTCTCAACAAAATTGATCGGGGCGAGCCGCCGCAGCCCGAAGAAGACTTCCGGGCGTTGGGCTATCAGGAGATCGTGCGCATTTCAGCCTTGCATGGGACTGGCCTGGACGATCTGCTGGCGGCTATCGATCGCGCCCGCTTCGCCCTGATGATCGATATCGACCTGCTCATTCCGTATAACCAGGGCGAACTGCTGGCCGAAATCCACGAGGTTGGGACCGTGGAGCGCGAGGCGCATCAGGCAGAAGGGGTGCAGGTCAAAGCGGCGGTGCCGGTGTGGCTGGCGGGCCGCCTGGAACAACTCTTGGGCTTGCGTGATGATGAGGAGCAAGAAACGGAGTAGGCTGTGCGCCGCGTGATCGCTGCTCTCACAAAGGTTTTGTTAGCACCATTTCGCTTGCTGCTGCTGTTGATCGTGGCCCCGCTGGCGTTCGTCTCGCGCCCGGTCGGCACGCGGGTCGATTCGTCTCCTCGGATCAGCAATGTGATCAACCAGTTGTCATCGTCGATGGCCACCCAGCGCGGCCTGCTGCTGATGGTCGGCACGGTGCTGCTGATCGTCAGCCTGGTGATGCACGGCGTGATTCTGGTCCTGATGGTTTCAACCGACAGCTTCGACCAGAATCTCTACTGGCTGTGCATCCCCTTTACGCTACTGCATCTGGGTGTGCTGGCTGGCTTCACCGGGGCGATGCTGGCGACGCCGTTGGGGCAGGGCTATAAAGACAAGTAGTGTGATCCGTTTTTTTACCGTTTAACCGGGAAAACCGCCGCTAAACACGTATTTAGTGGCGGTTTTTAGCTGTTGAAATATATATTATAATAGATTAGTATAGTAAATTCTCTCACATAAAATCGTCTGGATCAGGCAGGGGCGTGCTTTTGGCCGCGTCATCCACGCGCAGCGGGTCAGTGCGAGCATAATAGGCGCGGGTCGTCTCAACTGAACGGTGGCCGAGATAGTCCTGCACCACGTCCAGTGGGTGCCCGGCGTTGATCAACTGTGTGGCGCGCCAGTGCCGGAAGTCGTGCGGTGTGATCTGGCGCAGGCCCAGGGCGCGTGCGGCGCGCTGTACGACCCGCCACGCCACGACCCGGCTCATCCGCTGGCCGTCGTAGCGGGGATCGTGGCTGACGAAGAGCGGCACATCGCCGCTGGTCGAGCCGCGCAGATTTGCGCCGCGCGCCTGGATGTAGACCCGGATTGCGGGCAGCGAGTCGAAGAAGCGCAGATTGTAGCTGTGGCCGCCTTTGCCCGTGACCTCGACGCGCAGCACTTCCTGCCGGTTCAGGTAGCGATCGGGGAAATCGTGCAGGTTCAGGCTCAATACCTCGCTGATACGCCCGCCGGTTTCGGCCAGGGCGTGCAGCAGCGCCCGATTGCGCAGCCGGGCCAACTCCCAGCGCGCGACGCGCTCATCATCAGCACCAGCCTTGCGCAGCGACGGCGGGAGCGGCTGGGTGTCATAATAGTAGATCACTTCCTCGATGTGATCGGGTGGCTGCAGCGGGCCGCTGCGTTTGGGCCGTGCGCGCAGCTCGTCCCGTACAATCCGCCGGGCTTTTGCCAGCGGAAAGCGTGCCGGCAGCCAGCCGTGATCGTCCAGAAACTGGAACCAGCTTTGTACGCCAGCTAACCGTAGCTCGACGGTAGTCGGCTTGTAGGGGCGGCCATCGGCAGTATTATCGCTGGGTGAGAGCAGCCACTCGGCAAAATGCAGAAAAATCGGCGCGTCGTTGGGACCAAGCGCGGCAAGCGGAATGGCATCCGGCACGACGTAGGGCCGCTGCTGGATCGGCAGACGGCGTGTGCCGGTGCGATCACCTAGAAACATCAGGAATAACTCGATGGAACGCTCGTAGGCGGCGACGGTATGCGCCGATTTGAGCGTGGCGCGGTCCAGGTAGGCGTCACGCGCATCGCCCAGCGTCAGATCGCCGTCGGGTGTAGGCAGTCGTTGCAGCAGGTGTTTGAGTTGGCGCTCCACGTCGAGTGTCAGGTCTTCGACGTCCATCCCATCCAGATACCAGGGCAGGGTTGGCGTGTGGCGAATCAGCACCGGGATGAGCAGCCGATCATACTGCCGGGCCGCTGCGCAGCGTTTCATGACGCGGTCTGATGTCGCACTGTCCGGGCTGACCAGCACCATCACGGCCAGTGCCGTCTGGATGGTGCCCTCAATCTCTTTATCCCACTTTGCGCCGCCGTGCTCAGGAGTGTCGCTCTCGACGACAGTGAGGTAGCCCTGGGCTTCGATCTGCCGTTGGAGCCAGTGTGCGAACTCCAGATCGCTTGCTGTGCAACTCAGAAACACAGTTTGGGGCATCGCGCGTGTCCTTTTTGCCGTTGTATGTTACATAAGATTACCAAGTATAACATTTGTATCATTATGTTAAACCTATATCGCAAAGGATGCAAATCGCGCAGCCCACCCTGATCCCTATATCCCACACCTGCACGCACAATAAGACGGGCGGGGTTTGTGCGCTTAGGGGCAAGCAGTTGGAGCCACCTGCACATGCAGCCCACCCGCCCGGCATTTTCCATCATGACTCGCTGCAGTCACACATTGCTTTGATCGTCGCACTGGATCATCGCTTGCTGCGTTGTGTACTCGCTTGCAAGATCGCGTTGCATCATCTCCCCAGGCGCGCTTGTACTTAACGTCACAATCTTCGCGTCATATGTTATTTTGTCCTTGCTTCCGACGGCTGTAGCGGGGTCATGCTGGCTCATTACAACATCCCTCGCCGATATCCCAAAAAACAAAATAAGCATTTGGCTAATTAAATCAGTATAGATGAAGTAATAAATGTTCTAACTTCCTCTTATCTGAAATTCATATAGTGCGGCTTGACGTGAAGGATTTCACGTGGCTATACTCTATCGATACGTTCCCCTCGCCGGCTCCTGCCCCTGGCAGGGCTTGCATGTACCCTGGAAGGCCCTATGCGCTCCTTTTTTGATGCTGTTACCCGATTCTCACTCCGTTTCCGTTGGATAACCCTCCTGATATCTGCGGTGCTGGTGGCTGTCGGAGTTTTTGCCGCCACACAGCTCAATATTGCGCTGATTCCGTCGGTAGACTTCCCTTCAACCTTTATCCTGGCACGCAGCCATGGTGGCACCAGCGGCGATCTGATGCTGCAGACCTATAGTATCCCGATCGAGCAGGCTGCCGACACGGTCGAAGGTGTGATCAACCACGAGTCCAGCACCACCACCGGCTTTGCTTTTCTGCAAATTCGCAACGAGTTCGGCCTGGACATGACCGATCTACGGGCCGAACTGCGCGCCGCGCTGGATACGGTCGAACTGCCGGTACGCACGCTCACGGCGCCTGAAGGGACATCCCCCGCCGAGATGATCGCCGCCCTGCCCCCGGATGTCGTGCTCTACTTGCAGGTGCGCTCGTTGGACGAGGGCATTAGCTTTCTGCCGCAGCTCAGCCGCGAGGTGTGGTTGAGTTTCTCACCGGAAGTACTTGGCGCGTTGCCGGAAGGCACGCTGGACGAGATCGACCCGATTCTTGCCGGCGAACTCCGCGTTAAGGCCGTTGGGGAACCACAGCCTTTGCCGGATCTGGCACAGACCGAGCCACCGGGGCTGCCCGAAAGTTGGCAGGCCGACCGCTTCGAGACAGCCGCCGATCTGGCCGAACTGACCGGCGTCCGGACTATGGCGGAAATCCTGAACGCCTTCATGACCAGCGGCGAGATCGCCGGCCCGCTGATGTACGTCTCCGATCTCACCGAGGCCGATCTGGAATTGATCAAGGCCGTCTCCGAGAGCTGCCGCACGTTCAACCAGACCGAAAACGGCGATGGTGAGGACGCAGCCGAAGAAGCCGCGATATGCTCAATGCTGACCTACCTGGATGGTGACGCCCTGGCGGCGCTGATCACCCACTTCGATCTGGCAGACGGCGATCTGGCAGCAGCGTTGGGCCTGCCGGCTGACTACTTCGATCAGCTTGGGCAGGAAGACCGCAGCCAGCTTGCCACCGGCGTGATCGCTTCGCTGCTGAGCGACGAATCCGCCCCGCGCGATGTGCTGCTGCCGCCGGAATGGCGTCTGGAGCCGCCGCGACTGATCACCTTCAGCCTGGCCGATATCCCACTCGGTATCATCAGCATCAGCGCCGATGAATCAGAACTTTCGCGCGAAGAGCTGCGCCAGTTGGTCGAGAACGAGGTCATTCCACAGCTTGAAGCGCTCGATGCGGTGGCCGACGTAGCCGCCCAGGGTGGTGAGCGCATCCGCCCCGATCTGCTCAATGCTGCGCTGGCAGCCGAAGGACTGGACGAGCGCATACCTGAAGATGAAGTTGCCAGCACTGCTGAAGCGGACACAGGCGAAGCGGATGCGATGGCGGAAGAACCCGCCGGAGAATCGGAAGCAGCCCCTGTCCAGCGGGAAGAAGGTCCGGCGCTGCCGGCAAGCTGGCGTGCCTTTGCCACTTCACTGCCCGGCGTCGAAGAACTGGACACGGCTGATGACCTGCTCCAAATTCAAGGTATGCCCCCCTCTGCCCTGCTCAATCAGGCCGTGACGATGGCTGCCGAGAATGAGGCAGTCGCGATGTTTGTCAATCGCGCTCTGACCGACCTCTCGCCTGAGGTGCTGCTCTATCTGGCCGAGCACGAGGAAGGCTTCTTTGATAACCTCGCGCTCGAAGTCCTGCAGGCGCTCGCACCGGAAACGCTCAGTGCCCTGCCGGATGACGTGCAGGAGCGCGCCAGCGCCGAGCCGGCTCCACCGCTAAGCGAATTCTGGCAGCGCCTGGGCCGCAAGCCGGAACTCGGCGGGGCAGGACTGACAACCGCCGCCGATCTGCTCGTGCTGGACGGCGGACCAGCCAGCGTGCTCAATCGCATCGTGATCGAGGCGCCGGACGTCGTGCGCTTCTATGCCGTCCAGTTAGTAAATTCGCTCTCGCCCGACGCGATCAGCTATCTGGCCGCCAATGACGCGGATTTCCTGGGCGATCTTGATCCCCTGGCCTACTGCTATTTTTCGGTTGAGGCGCTCAATCTTGAGGATGTGCGTGCCGTCTGGTCCGATCAAGATTGGGTCTGTGGCGAGACGCCGCTGCTCGACATCGCCGAGGGCCATGCCCCATCTGCCGTGCAGACATTGAACAGTGGGACGGAACAGGCCGAGGAACGCGTTCACGATCCTGATGCCCCGGCCCTGCCCGCCAGTTGGTCCGGAATCGCCAGCTTTGTCGGCGCACAGGAGTTGAACACCGCCGACGATCTATTCTATGCGACCGGCAGCAATGGGGAATATCTCACCCCGTCGGCCCTGCTCAACAGCTTCGCCAGCCCCGACGGTGCGCCGTTTGTGCGCGCACTGACCGCCGCCCCGCTGCTGTATGTGGCCGACTGCGACCAGGGCCAGCTCTGTGAGAAAGGCTTCTTTGATAACCTCACCGACGAGCTGCTGCTCCTGCTCGCGGATGAAGCCGCCGCCGGATTGCCCGACTCTGTCCAGAGCCGGCGTGAAACAGCCCGGCGCGGTATCTACACGCCAGTTGACTCGGTCACGCGCACCAACGGCCAGAACAGCTTGCTCCTCAACATTGTCCAGGAAGGCGACGCGAATACCGTCTCGGCCTGGGGCGATGTGGAAGGGGTTTTGCACGATCTCGAAACACGCCATCCGGAGATTGATTTCGAGGTTGCCTTCGAGCAGGCAAGCTATATCGAGGAGTCAATCAACGGCGTTGCGCGCGAAGGTGGCCTGGGCGCGGTGATGGCCGTCATCGTGATCCTGATCTTCCTGCACTTCAGCATCCGCAGCACGCTGGTGACGGCGATCAGCATCCCGACATCGGTTGCGCTGGCGTTCATCCTGATGAAATGGGTGCCAGGCAACGTGCACGACCTGCTCTACCCGCTCAGCCAGGATGCCACCGGGGTCGCCGCCAGCATTCTGACCTTCATCCTGCGCCTGTTTCCGGAAGATGTCAGCCTCAATATCATGACGCTCTCCGGCCTGACGGTTGCGATTGGCCGCATCGTAGACGACTCCATCGTCGTGCTGGAAAACATCTACCGCAACATCCAGGCCGGCGAAAACCGGCGCGAGGCGATCCTGCACGGCACACGTGACGTGTCGGTGGCTATCTTCGCCGCGACAATCACGACGGTTGTTGTCTTCCTGCCGATTGGTCTGTTTGGCGGCGTGATCGGCGCGTTCTTCCTGCCATTTGGTCTGGCAGTCACGTATGCGCTGCTGTCATCGTTCGTGATCGCGATTACGGTTGTGCCGGTGTTGGCCTACCTGTTCATCACCAAAGAATCCCTGCCCGAAGAGCACCACAGCCGCATGGAAGATGTCTATCGCGGCGCGCTGCAGTGGGCGCTGGCGCATCGCTGGGTCATCATCGCCGTTGCGACGATCACTTTCCTGGCCGGTATGTGGCTGCTCACCCAACTCCCGACCGCGTTCCTGCCAGCTTTTGGCGAGCCAAGCATCACGGTCACCGTCAGCCTGCCCGGCGCGATCGATGGGCAGCCAACCACGATTGCCGTAACAGACGCTAAGGTCCGCCGTCTCGAAAACTATGTGCGTGATCTGGAAGGTGTGGAAACGATTCAGACGCAGGTTGGCGGCGGCGGTCAGGAGAGTGTGTTCGTTAGCTCGACCACAATCTCCCAGACTGAAGCGACACTGACCATTGGTGTCGAGGATGCCGACGCGCTGGAACGCCTGACGCCAGAGGTGCGGCGCGAAGCCGAGCGCATCTTCAACGATCTTGATCGTGATGGAACTCCCGATGAAAGCCAAACGAACGTCACCGTCTCCGGAGCGTCTCTCAGCGAGCAGGGATTCGGTGGGTTTGCTGTTGTGGTGAGTGGTGATCCCAAGGACCCGCCGCCCCTGGCCGAGCTTGAGCAGTACGACGAGCAGATCGTCGCCACGCTGGAGAGTATCGAGGGGATCACCAATGTCGAGAGCAGTCTGGGACTGGTTTCAGGCAGTGGGGGCGACGTCTCACAGACCTATATCCGCATTGATGGCATCCCGGCAGCACGCTATACCGCCGAGCTGGAAACCGAGGATACACTTGGCCTGACGCAGGATGCAATTGCCGAGGTACGCAAGCTGGACCTGCCGGCGAACGTGGTTGTGAGCGAAGGCTTCGAATCGCAGCAGCAGACTGAGGGCTTCCAACAGACGTTCATCTCGATGGGAATTGCCGTCGTGATCGTCTACTTCGTCATGCTGCTGACCTTCGGCTCGCTGGTACACCCCATCACCATCCTGTTCAGTCTGCCGCTGGCGGCGGTCGGCGCGGCGGTCGGGCTGGCCGTCACGGGCCGCGTCCTGGGGTTGTCCTCAGTCGTCGGCCTGCTGATGCTGGTTGGTATCGTCGTGACGAACGCGATCGTGCTGATCGACCGGGTGCAGACCAATCGCAAGATGCGTGGGATGGGGGTTGAGCAGGCTTTGCTCGATGGGGGGACGACGCGGCTGCGTCCGATCCTGATGACGGCGATCGCAACGATGGTCGCCCTACTGCCGTTAGCGATTGGGCTGTCCGAGGGCGCGATCATCGCCGCCGAGTTGGGCACGGTCGTGATTGGCGGGCTGTTCAGCAGTACCCTGCTTACGCTGCTTGTCGTGCCAGTGGTCTACAGCCTGTTCGATCAGGCACAGCGAGCTGTCGCGCGCCGACTGCGTTAGCACCCTGCCCTACCGCATTTCCAACCGCTCTAAAACAGAGGCGCGGAACCGAGCGATTCGCCCCGCGCCTCTGTTCGACTATCACACATATCCCACACTACAGCCTGAGGCCAGGTACTTTTACCGGAGACGAAGTGGGATAAAAAATCTGAAGAGCGCTGAGGATGAAAGTAGCTGGGGTCAGGCTGTAGCGCCTGAATGACTATACGAACTATAATCACGCTATCTGTACAGTTCGTGCGTTTGGTGTATCGCTGGGGGACAGCCCAGTCGCGCGCTGGCAAACCGGGCTTGCGCTGCACCTGGTGCTGGAAGTGGATTTGATACGGGGTATGTCATTTGCTTATTGACTACACGAAGTCATTCGGAATCCCGCATGGGTGCTTGCCACGTGCTCTCGCTGCGTCCCTCGTCTCGATTTCCCACACGCGCCGCCACAAACAGCCAGTCCGACAGCCGGTTGAGGTAGTGCAGCGTATGCAGGTTCACGTCCTCGGATTCTTGCAGCGCCACCAGCCAGCGCTCAGCCCGGCGGCAGACCGTGCGCGCCTGGTGCAGAAACGCGCCTGCCATCCCGCCGCCCGGCAGGATGAAGTTCTTCAGCGCGGGCAGCCCGCTTTCCCACACATCGATCTCGTGCTCCAGCCGCGTTACCATCGCCTCGGAGACACGCACAATCCATTTAGCCTCGGCATCCAGCGGCGTCGCAAGATCGGCCCCCACCACAAACAGGTCATCCTGAACCCGCACCAGTGCTTCATGCAGCTCGGACGTCAGATTTTGAGCAACTACCAGCCCCAGTATGGCGTTTAACTCATCCACCGTCCCGTAAGCATGCAGGCGGAGATGCGCCTTGCTGACTCGCCCACCGGCAAACAGGCTCGTCTCGCCCTCGTCGCCGGTCTTTGTGTAAATCTTCATGACCACGCCTTTACTCTAATTCATTCTCATCTGCTATCGGAAGCATGACAAAGACAGTTGTTCCCTTGCCCGGCGTGCTTTCCAGACTGATTTCGCCAGCGTGCCGGTCTACCACCGCCTTGACCAGGCTCAATCCCAGGCCGGAGCAGCTTGATCGGGCCAGCCCTTGCTGCTGCCCACGATAGAAGCGCTCGAACACGCGCGGCTGCTCCTCGGTCGAGATGCCAACCCCGGTATCCCGAACTTCGATCACTACATGCCGGTTGCGCACAACCGCTGCGACGCACACCGATCCCTGCGGCGTAAACTTGATCGCGTTCTCAACCAGGTTGATAAACGCCTGCCCCAACTGCTGAGCATCGCCCAGCACCGGCGGCAGCGTGCAATCAATCTCCAGCCGCAGGTCCAGCCCTTTCGACTGTGCCTGGGCGCCCATCTCCTCGACCGCATGCCGCAGCACATCGTCTACCGCGCATAGCTCATAGGCCGGTGTTCCGGCCTGCACGCGCTCCAGGTCGAGAATTCCGCTGATAATGCGGTACATGCGCGTGAGTTGTGCCCAGATGATATCCAGATATTCGCGCATATCGTCGTTAAAGACCGCTTCGCCGTCCTCGTTGAGCAGTTCCAGATAGCTCATCGCCGCCTGAAGCGGGTTCTTCAGGTCATGGCTGGTCATCTGCACCATCTGGCTTTTGAGCCGATCCAATTCCTTAAGCTGCGTCACATCGTTGAGCACGGCCACCCACCCGACCGCGCGCGGCTTGCCCAGTTCCGCCACATGACACAGATAGGTGCGTTCCTGGGTGCCGATTTCGTAGACATGCACACGCCGCCGCTTCAGATCGCGCAGCGCCCGGCCCGCATTCTGGGGCAGATACGAGCGCGGCACACGTTCGATCAGCGGGGTGCCCACCGCCAGATCGTCCGAGGCGTTCATCAGCCCGACCGCCGCCGGGTTGGCGAACATAATCCGGAACTGGCGATCAATCGCCACCACCGGGTTTTCGGTGCCGGTCAGGACGATTTCGAGCCGCTCTTTGGCCGTAGTCAGGTCGCCCAGCAGGTTACGCTCCGCCTCGAACAGCCGGCTGTTGGTGATCGCGACCGCCGCCTGCGGCCCCAACAGCTCCAGCAGGTGCATGTCCTCACGGTCAAACAGCCGCCCCTGCCGCCCCTGGATCACCAGCAGCACGCCGACCACCTCGCCCGCAAACATCAGCGGCGCACCGATCACCGCCCCGAACGCTTTGCGCGCCCAGGGCATATCTTCCTCGCCCTTCCAATCGCGGTAATAATGCTCCACCCGGCGGCCCCGCTGTTCGACCGCCACCGTTCCGGCTACACCGCTGCCCAGCGGAAGCTCGATCCCGACGTACTTTTCCGGCAGGTTATACACCGCTGCCAGTTGCAGCCGGGAGTTATTCTTGAGGAACATCGCCGCGCCGTCGGCTTCGAGCAGCCCTGTCGCCTGCGCCGCAATCGCCGCCAGCGTCTCTTCCAGGTGCAGCCGGCTGGTAATCGCCAGCCCGACATCGCGCACCGCCTCAAGCTGCTTGGCGCGTCCCAACAGCGGGGCCATAATCTGCTGCCGCACCACGCCATAACTGATTATCAGCGCCGCGATCGAGCTGGCGATCTCGGCCACACCCATCATGCGAAAACGCGGACTGAGCAGCCCGGCCATCTGCCCCAGCGCAAACAGCAGGATGCCGATGATCAGCGCCCGCCCCCGGATTTTGCGCCGGTCGCGCCAGACAAGGACCACCGTCGCGCCCAGAAAGGCCAGGTACAGCGCGACGCTGACCGGGTCGAAATCGTAGCGCAGCACGCCGTCCGCCGACACTTCGAACGGGCGCGGCGCGTTGCCGATCAGCAGCAGCACCTGATAGAAAAAGACCAGTCCAAGCCCGGTGAGGGCGACCCCGCGAAACCAGCGGCCCTGCACCCCCGTGATCACAGCGCTGTAGATATAAATACTGATGCTCGCGCCGGAGAATCCCACATCCAGCAGGCGCAGCCCCATCTGGATTGTCCCCGGCCCGGCGTTGACATACGCCGCCGCCCGTCCCAGGAATGAGCCGGACGCCCAGATGATCACCATGAACAGAAACAGGGAGAAGTAGCGGTTGGCTTCGCTGGTCGGGTCTTGCCACAGGATCAGAATCAGCAGGCCCAACGACAGCGTGAGCGTCAGGCCGTTGAACACCAGGACGGCAACATTGGGCGTCATAGCGGCTCAGAAGGGGAGCGCCGCGCGCTCAGTTAACTTGCTTTTCGAAGCGGTAGCCGACCCGGTGCTCGGTCAGGATATAGACCGGGTTGGCCGGGTCCGGCTCGACCTTGCGCCGGAGCTGGCTGATATACACGCGCGGGTAATAGACGTCATCGACATATTCCGGTCCCCACACCTGCTCCAGCAGCTCACGCTGCGGCACGACGCGTCCCGCGTTCTCCAGCAGCACCACCAGCAGCTTGAACTCGGTCGGCGTCAGGTGGATTTTCTGGCCGTTGACATGGACATGCCGCCGCTGCAAGTCGACGCTCAGATAGCCATCGTTGTAGCCGGCCTGCACTTCTGGCGTGATCATCTGCGACCGGCGCAGCAGCGCCTGCACCCGCGCCACAAATTCATTCAGCCGCACCGGCTTGACCAGGTATTCGTCAGCCCCCGCGTTCAGCCCGATCACAATATCCTCTTCGGTGATGGCCTGCGCCGACAGCATCATCACCGGCGTTTCGGCCACCTCACGGATGCGCTGGCATACCGTCAGCCCATCCATTTCGGGCATCACGATATCCAGAATCACCAGATCGGGATGGTCGGTATGAAAGGCGCGCAGCCCTTCCAGGCCGTTCCCCGCCAGCGTCACATTGAAACCCTCGCGCCGCAGCTTTCGCCCCAGCGCATCCCGAATCGCCTGCTCGTCGTCTACAATCAGCACTTTCGTCGTCATCATGCCCGGCTCGCTCCCCACTCCCATATCACCCCGACACAAATGATTCAGACGGACGCCATCAACCTGCGCACGGCATCCGCCGGGGGCAGCGATGGCTGGGCGCCCATTTTCATCGTTGCCAGCGCACCGCACGCGTTCGCATAGCGCACCGCCTCGACCAGTGGCGTGCTGCCCTGCCCCAGCGCAACCGCCAGCCCCGCGTTGAAGGCATCCCCCGCCGCTGTCGTATCGACCGGATCGACGCGGAACGCCGGAACGCGCTGCCACCCCCACGATCCGGCAGCCAGCGCGCCGCTTGACCCCAGCGTGATCACCGCCGCCGAGGGGCCAATTCCCAGTGCGCTCTTCGCCAGCACCTCGTCCGACATTTGCCGCGCGTCCTCTTCCGACACGTCCACAAGCTGCGCCAACTCGATCCGGTTGGGCGTGATCACGTCCACCAGCCGCAGCAGATCGGCGGGCAGATGGCGCGCCGGGGCCGGATTCAGAACCACGCGCACGCCATGTTCGCGCGCCAGTTGAGCCGCCGCCGTGACCGTATCGACCGGGACTTCGAGCTGCAGCAGCAGCACATCTGCCCCAGCAATCGCGCCTGCCGCCGCCTGCACATCCGCCGGGCTGAGCCGCATATTCGCCCCCGACGCAACCAGGATGCTGTTCTCGCCGTCATCGGCCACGGCGATCAGCGCCACGCCGGTCGGCTCCGTCTCGTCGCGCACCACATAATCGAGATGGATGCCCTCTGCCGCATAACCTTGCAGGCACTGCTCACCAAAGCTGTCGCGTCCCAGGCGCGCCACAAACGTTACCTCCGCACCCAGCCGCGCCGCCCCCACCGCCTGATTCGCGCCTTTGCCGCCCAGCGCCGTGACAAAATCTCGCCCCAGGACCGTTTCACCGGGCCGAGGAATATGCGGTGCGCGCGCCACCAGATCGACGTTGGCGCTGCCCACCACCACAATACGTGTCGTCATATTATCCGGACTCCCTGATCAGAGAAGCATAATGCCAGCCAGCAGATATTAAGCTAATAAGCAACAATTCTATCTTACTCCAAAGATTATGCTTTTTGTACCCGCCTTTTGTCTTACGCGCCAGTTACTACACCCTGCCTGCCACCCGATCAAAAACGGCCCTCGTCGTGGGTTGAGGGCCGTTCGATCAGCTATCCGGCAGATGTGCCTAGGCGAGAACCATATTGCGCAGTACCGTCTGCAAGATACCTTCGTTGCGATAGTAGTTCACTTCGACCAGCGTATCCAGGCGGCTGATCACCTGGAATTCCCGGACCGTGCCGTCTTCGCTCGTTGCGCGAACGGTAAGCTCCTGGTTTGGCTGGATATTGTCGTTGATGCCGACGATATCGAACACCTCGCGCCCGGAGAGTCCCAGCGTCGCGGCATTTTCGCCCTCGCGGAACTGGAGCGGCAGCACACCCATACCGATCAGGTTGCTGCGGTGGATGCGCTCGTAGCTCTCGGTGATGATAGCGCGCACGCCCAGCAGCAGCACCCCCTTGGCCGCCCAGTCACGCGAGCTGCCGGTACCATATTCCTTACCGGCGATCACGATCAGCGGCGTGCCATCGGCCTGGTAGCGCTCGGCAGCATCGAAGATCGTCATCTGCTCATTGGTCGGCAGGTAGAGCGTGACCCCGCCCTCGGTTCCCGGCAGCAGCAGATTCTTCAGCCGGATATTGGCGAATGTGCCGCGCACCATGACGCGATCGTTCCCGCGCCGCGCGCCATACGAGTTGAAGTCCTTCGGCTCGATGCCACGTTCCATCAGGTAGCGCCCGGCGGGGCTGTTGACTGCAATCGATCCGGCGGGCGAGATATGATCGGTCGTCACCGAGTCGCCCAGCAGCGCCAGCACGCGCGCCCCCTCGATATCAGACAACGGCCTGGGCTCCGGGCTCAGGTCCATGAAGAACGGCGGCTCCTGAACATAGGTCGATTCCGGGTCCCAGTCATAGACCGCGCTGCCAGCAATCGGGATGGCGTTCCACATCTCATTCCCGTGATACACGTCGCCATACTGTTCCTTGAACATTTCCGGCTTCAAGGCAGCCGCGATCGCGTCGGCGATCTCGCGCTGAGCCGGCCAGATATCCTTCAGGTATACCGGCTCGCCCCGCTCATTTGTGCCGAGGGGATCGTTCGCAAGATCGATATCCATTGTCCCGGCGATGGCATAGGCGACCGCCAGCGGCGGCGAGGCGAGATAATTGGCGCGCACATACGGGTTGATGCGCCCCTCGAAGTTGCGATTACCGCTGAGCACCGCCGCCGCCACCAGATTGTTCTCCTCGATGGCTGTCGCCACTTCACCCAGCAGCGGGCCGCTGTTGCCGATACAGGTCGTGCAGCCATAACCAACCAGGTAGAAGCCCAGCTGCTCCAGGTAGGGCATCAGGCCCGCCGCCTGCAGATAGGCTGTCACCACCTTCGAGCCGGGTGCAAGGCTGGTCTTGACATAGGGCGGCACCTTCAGGCCGTGCTCGACCGCTTTCTTTGCCAGCAACCCGGCCCCGACCATCACCGAGGGGTTTGAGGTATTGGTGCAGCTCGTGATCGCGGCGATCACCACCACGCCATGATCGATCTCGACCTGGTGGCCGTTACTGCCGAGTCTGATCGCGGCCTGACGTTCCAGCGCGGTTTCATTGAGTGCGAACCCGCGTTCATTCACCGGCTTGACCAATGCCTGCCGGAACGCCTGCTGCATATCCTTCAGGCGCACCCGGTCCTGGGGGCGCTTCGGCCCGGCCATGCTCGGCTCGACCTTGCTCATATCCAGCTCAAGGGTGTCGGTGAACTCCGGGGCAGGCGTATCATCTGTGCGGAAGAGTCCCTGCAGCCGCATGTAGGTTTCGACCAGCTCCACCAGTTCCGGCGCGCGCCCGGTGTACAGCAGATAGCGCAGCGCCTCGGAGTCCATCGGGAAGAAGCCCATCGTCGCGCCATATTCGGGGGCCATATTGCCGATTGTCGCGCGGTCGGGCAGGCTGAGCGAGCTGAGGCCCTCGCCGTAGAACTCGACAATCTTTCCAACCACCCCCTTCTCGCGGAGCATTTGCGTCACGACCAGCACCAGGTCGGTCGCGGTTGCGCCTTCGGGCAACCGCCCCGTCAGCTTGAAGCCGATCACCTGCGGCACGAGCATATAGATCGGCTGGCCCAGCATCACGGCCTCGGCCTCGATGCCGCCCACGCCCCAGCCCACAACGCCCAGGCCGTTGATCATCGTGGTATGCGAGTCGGTCCCGACCAGGCTGTCCGGAAAGACGACTGTCCTGCCGTCTCTCGTCTCGGACAGCACACCCTGCGCCAGGTACTCAAGGTTGACCTGGTGTACGATACCCGTCGCGGGCGGGACCACCCGGAAGTTATCGAAAGCCGACTGCCCCCAGCGCAGGAACTCATACCGCTCGCGGTTGCGCTCGAAATCGCGCTCGGCGTTGATAAACAGCGCCGCCGCCGATCCAAAGGTGTCTACCTGCACGGAGTGATCGATCACCAGATCGACCGGCGTCGAGGGCTGAATACGCGCCGGATCGCCGCCCATCCGCAGCATGGCCGAGCGCAGCGCCGCCAGGTCCACCAGCGAGGGCACGCCGGTGAAGTCCTGCAAGATGACGCGTGCCGGCATGAACGGCATCTGCTTTGGCTCACCGGGCCTGGGCGACCACTGCGCCAGGGTCATGATGTCGTCGTCTGTGATCTCGAACCCGTTATTGTTGCGCAGCACCGCCTCAAGCAGCACCTTGATCGAGAAGGGCAGCGCCGAAACCTTGCCGACGCCCTCTTCCTCCAACTTTCCGAGCCGGTAGTAGTGATAGATTCCGCTCGGCGTTTCAAACGTCGCCTGTGTCCCAAAGGGATCGCGTGTTGGTCGCGTGCTCATTCCATTCCTTTCTTTCCATTGTGTGAGTGCCGGGTTGCGCAGGGCAGCCAGGCGCAGGCTGCACGAAAAAAAGTCTTGTTGGGGACCGCTAACAGAATTTCGATCACGATACGAGCGAGGGGTAATATTTTGCAATACTCAGATTATACCAATTATTATGCTTACAAAATATGTAAAATATGCATAGATCGCGCGCAGCACCCCGGCAGCCCGCCCCTGCTCCGCCAGCGATCGCTCCTTGCGATCTTGCCCCACTGGGCGTATAATCTTTACTTGTAGTTAACCACATCACAACTCAAAACCATCCGCCATTAGCATGCACACGGGTAGCAAGTTGCTTCAGCTTCAGACTGAATCCGAAAAATACTGGACCGACACGTTCCGCGTCACAGACGAAGACACCGAATATCTCTTCTCCCTCTTCCTGGAAGAAGAGACACCCCTCACCAGCGCCGAGATCGCACGCCGTATCATCAAGTTCCGCGTGGATCAGGAAGTACAGATGCTGCGGCGGCAGATGGAGCGCGGCGCGATCTTCCAGCCCCAGAACAGCTACTCGGTCGGCGAGCAGTTGATCTTCCCGGCCCTGGACTATACCACCGGCGAAGTCGTGGGCGAGCGGCCCGGCAATAACCCGGAATACGGCCCCTTCACCGTGATCGAGGTCAGCTTTCCGTCGGGCAGCACGCGGGAATTTGCCAGCGCACTCCAGGCGCCTCACGCCCTCAACCTGACGGGGGCCGAAGGCGGCGATCAGGTCGTCAGCGCCGAGCACATCGACATCGAGGCCATCTTCCGTGATTATGGCGACGATATCATCTATCTGGTCGAAGAACGGCTGCGCGAAGAAAAAGACGTGGTCTACTTCGCCGGACGCTGGTTCCTCGAATCCCTGCTGGCGGACGTGAGCATCGCCCACCTGCATCTGGCCGAAGCCGTGCTCGTGATGTACGAAGGCGGCCCGCTGAAGACCGGTCAGATCATGGCCGAGATCGATATGCCGCGTGAGGTCAACCAGCGCTTGCAGACCTTCTCCCTCGATCGCGCGTTGTTCAACGATCAGCGCTTCGACGAGGTCGGCCCGGCAGGGCAGGTGTTCTGGTTCCTGCGCGAGATGGAGCCGGAAGAAGTCATCAGTGTGCCGGAGCGCCTGCGCTATGAGCCGATTGACTACAACTGGCGGCTGCTGAGCGATGAACTGGCGGCGCTGGAATACGAGATCGATGACGAGTTGTCTAACCTGCGCTCACCGGTCAAAGCAGCGGATTCGGTGACATTCAGCCTCAACTTCCCGCATCGTCGCACCGGCACCCTGCCCCTCAGCTCACGGCTGCGCCACCTCTTCCCCACCGCCTACGAAGCGCCGCGCGTGCTGATGACTCTGATCGATGGGCAGACCGGTGAGGAAATGCTCGGCTGGGTGGTGCGCGAGCACAAGTATGTGTACGGTCTGGCCAACTTCTACCGCCGCCATAAGCTGCCCGTTGGCACCTACCTCACCATTCGGGCCACCGACGACCCATCGCGCGTGGTGGTCGATTTCACCGGCTATCGCCCGCGCACCGAATGGATCCGTCTCGCCGCGTCCGTCGATGATCGCCTGCGCTTCGAGAATCAGAAGCGCGCCATCGGTGCCGAGTATGATGAACTGATGGTGTTGGGCGCGGATGATCTCAAGGCGGTAGACGCGCTCTGGATTCCAGCAGGCCCTCAGGCAGAGCGGCGGCTGAACGAGGTCCTGCGCGATCTGATGTCCGATCTGTCGCGGCTGACTCCGCAGCGCAGCGTCCATGCCAAAACGCTCTACAGCGCCGTGAACGTTGTCCTGCGCTGCCCGCCCGGCCCGATCTTTGCTACCCTGGTCGCCCGCCCAGAATTCGAGCACGTGGGCGGTCCCTACTGGCGGCTTGTATAAGCAGTGCTCAACCAGGTAAGGAATGCCCGTGTCCCCATCAGCCAGCGCTCGGCGCGTTAAGCCAACCCTCGATACTCGCTTCCACATCGATTACGACTGGTGGAACCGCGAAGGGCGAGATTTGCGCGTCTATCTGCTGAGCCATCTGCCACCGGAACAGCGGGATTTCTTCACCGAGCATCGTGATACCGAAGAGGTGGATTGGGTCGATCCGGTCACGGCTGAGGTGCGCAAAGTCGATGCGCTCCAGCGTGCCCTGAAAGAAAGCAGCCAGCAGCCCGATTTCATCACCTCGCACACCTCGCTGGTAGACGCCGTGTTTCGCACGTTTCTGGCCAACAACAATACCCCCCTCACCCCGGTCGAGCTGGGGGAGCGCATTGGCCGCCCGCCGATGACTATCCTGCGCACGCTGTCTGGGACGACGGTCTACAAGGGGATACGTCCCCTGGTGGAAGACAGTGACGAGTAATCCGCCGGATTTACACAACCGGCAGCCTTGACACACCTCAAAAGCCTATCTACAATGACCGTTGACTGCCCCTGTAGCTCAGCGGATAGAGCAGCCGCCTTCTAAGCGGTTGGCCGGGGGTTCGATTCCCTCCAGGGGCGCACAGCCCATACCAACAACAATGCCCGCCGGTTGGCGGGCATTTAGCTTTTTAGCCGGCAGATGCTTGTCGCTACGACATGATCGACTGGTAGAGCTGCTGCGTCTCAGGCTCAGGCTGCCGGTTTTCGGTGCGCAGTTTCTCGATCAGCTTCTGATAATGGCCCGCCGCTTCACTGCGCCGCCCCAGATCGGCATAAAGCTGCATGATCTGGCGGTGAATCGGCTCGTAGCGGTCGTTTTCGGTCACGGCGCGCAGCAGCAGCCCCAACGCCGTCTCCTGGCGGCCTTCCTGCAGCCGGATGCGCGCCATCTCGCTCAGGGCTTCGAGATAGCCGGTCTGGTAGTCGCGCCGCCGCTCGACAATCCAGGGATCGTTGTGCCCTTGCAGGAACGGCCCGCGATACAGGTCGATCGCTTCCTGCCAGACTGTCGCCTTGTCTTCGACATCCGGCGAGCGGCCCTTCACCAGGTTACCCACGAAAGCCATAATGTCATAGTAGACTGAGACATCGGGGTTGACGCGATAATAGCCGTCTTCGTGCACCAGCACATCGAAATCCAGCGCTTTGTGCAGGCGGCGCTTTGTGACGTGAAATACATTGACGGCCTGATCGTTGTCGAGGTCCGGCCAGAACGCCTGGCAGATCTCCGAGCGCGTCACCACCGGGCGGTCGAGCGCGAAGAAGAACAGCAGGCGCGGCAGATGCCCTTCCCAGGTATCGACCGGCTCACCGTTGAGCAGCACGTAGCCGGGTCCAAGCGCAAAGACTTCGAGCCGGTTCTGCCCCTCGGATTTCATGCCGTAGAAGTCGTTCGACACTACCTGCTCATCTTCCAGGATCACAGCTTTGTTCTGGGCAATCAGCGACACCCAGGGCAGGCGCGGCAGCGTCCGGCTGTTGATCACGATCTGGCAGTTGGCCGGCAGCCGCAGAATCGCCTGCTCCACGAAGGCCTGCAGATCGTCGGCGCTGTCGGTCCGGTCATATTCATCCAGGATGAGCAGGAATGACTCCTCGCTCAGATCGGCCACATCATCCACAAATGCGTCGATCAGGGCTTCCATGTCGTTCTGCGTTTCGAAATGAATCTGGTTGAGAAAGCGGCCAAAGGTCGGATGTTGGTTGGCGAGATCGTGTGTGATGCCCGACAGGAAAGAACGCACATTAACATCATCCGGCCCCATCGCGTAGTAGAAGACGGTGGTATCAGGATCGGTTAGCAGTTGTGCGACC
This sequence comes from Chloroflexota bacterium, assembly GCA_012729765.1. Lineage (GTDB taxonomy): Bacteria > Chloroflexota > Anaerolineae > Aggregatilineales > Aggregatilineaceae > JAAYCM01. The sequence goes on from JAAYCM010000129.1 coordinate 103,335, forward strand.
AACATCGAGCGATAGCGGCTGCGCGGGTGCAGCAGGACCACACGCGCGCCGGGCGTGCGCTCTTTGAACGTCTGGTACGCAGTTTCGATCAGACTATTGAGTTCCATAATAGGTGTAGTCCCTTGTATTGGTCTTCAATTAGAGATAAACCTAGTATAATCTGATCAGCTAGATAAGGCAAAAGCTAAGCTGAACGTATTTAGCACTTACGGGAAAAAGTGCAGCCTAGTTTTGACAGGATATGGCTCTGGCAATACAATCTGCACCAAATAGATCTGAAGACAAGTGAGCTAATCCATGCAAAAAACAGCACGTAATCTGGCCGTGCTCGGCACGGGACTCGGCGTGAGCGCCGTGGTGGGGTGGCTGCTGCTGCGCGAATCGAAGCGAAGCCGGGATGATGGCCCCAGCCGGATTCTGGTCCGCTCCCAGACGCGCCAGGAGCCAGAGGAGATCAAAGAGATCGTGCTGCCGCTCGAAGCGCTGGAGTCCGACGAGCAGACCCCGGACACCCCCGCTGCTGCGACCGAAGACGATCTGACCGTCATCAAGGATATCGGACAGCGATTTGCTGACGCGCTCCATGCCATCGGCATTACGCGCTACGATCAGCTTGCCGGGCAGACGCCGGATGATCTGGCCGCCCGCCTTGCCCCACATGTCACGGTTCGCGCCCAGCGCATCCGCGACAAAGACTGGATCGGCCAGGCCGCCCGCCTCGCCAGCGGCCAGACATCATGACTCCGGCCACCCCTACGAACATCACCCTCGATCAGCCGGCGCGCGAGCTGGTGATCAATTGGGCCGATGGGCGCGAGTGCCGCTACCCGCTGGGACCGCTGCGTCTTGCCTGCCCGTGCGTCGAGTGTCGTGGGGGCCACGAGCGGATGGGCAGCCAGTACGATCCCAGGCGCCTGTCCGACCTGATCCCGACCCGCGAGTACGAAGTCGAGCGCGTCGAGATCGTTGGAAACTATGCACTTCAGTTTATCTGGAACGACGGCCACAACACGGGTATCTATACCTGGGATTATCTCTACCGGCTGTGTCCCACAGAGGAGAACCATGCTTGAGGATTTGACGCCGGCGGGCCTGTTTTCGCTGGCCGAGCAGAATCACCTGCGGATGGAAGGCATGCATCTGTTTGAGCAGGGCCTCACCAGCGGTGATACATCCGGCTTTGTGGCCTTTGTCGAGGCACTGATCGTGCAGGAACCGCCGCGCCTGCAACTGCTGCACGATCTGGCCGAAGACCTTCAGCAGCGGTTACTCTCGCTGCGCGAATATCATTTCGACGTGCGCGAGCGGGTCATCCGCACCTTGCAAGACAATTATCGGATCGACCTGACCCCGCTCACCCCGCCCGACGCGCTGGAGCGCTATCACCTGCTGGCCGCCGGCGACGTGATGGCGTTCGCTGCTGCACAGGGGACCACTTTCGAAACGGCTGATCTGCCCCTGGTGCGCAAAATGGTCGAAGCCTCACTACAAATGGCGGCCCAGCTTCACCAGGACATCCAATCTACGGCCCGGCTGCACCAGATGGTTCTGGATTGGTTCGACGCGATGAGCGCGACCGTCGGGCGGCAGTATTGGACCAGTCGCGTGCTGCGGCAGCATGATAACCTGCCGCTCTAGGATGGACGCCATCGTCAATCAGCAGCCGCCGCCCGCGCGTCGGCTGTTCTGTTTTAGAACTGCCTGCCAATCCACGAGAGTACCCTATGACCCATCCCTACCAACCCTACCTGGATGAAATTCTGATCGACAGCAGCGCCATCGAGCAGCGTGTCCGCGAACTGGGTGAACAAATTACGGTTGACTACACCGGCACCGGCAATCTGCTGCTGCTCTGCATCCTCAAGGGCGGCGTGATGTTCCTGACCGACCTGATGCGCCATATCGACGTGCCGCACAGCATCGACTTCATGGCGATCTCCAGCTATGGCGGCGGCGTGCGCGAATCTTCCGGTCGCGTGCGGATCGACATGGACCTGCGCCAGGATATCGCCGGCAAAAATATCCTGATCGTTGAGGATATCATCGACAGCGGCCACACCATGCAGTACATCCTCAGCCTGCTCGAAACGCGCCAGCCCGCCAGCCTCCGGATCTGCACCCTGCTCAGCAAGCCCAGCCGCCGCCTGGTGCCGGTCCCGCTGGATTACGTCGGGTTCGAGATTCCCGACAAATTCGTCTTTGGCTATGGCCTCGACCTGGACGAGCACTTTCGCAATCTGCCCTTTGTGGGCGTGTGCAAGCCTGGCATCAAATTTGGAGCGGGCTAAGTGGCTCTCCCCCCGTCGCGCCCGCTGCTCTGGCATCCCGCCGTTGAGACAATCTGCGCGCTGATTCCGGCGGGCGAAGAAGTCTATCTGGTCGGGGGTGCCGTGCGCGACGCCTGGTTGCAGCGCCCCCTGCGCGACATCGACCTTGCCACACCCGACGATGGCCGTCCCCTGGCGCGCCGCATTGCCAATGCGTTGCACGGCGCGTACTACTCGCTGGACCCGGAGCGCGGAGTCGGACGGGCCTTAATCCCCTGGAAAGGCGCGCAGTTGGTCGTGGACGTGGCCCAGTTTCGCGGCCCCGACCTGCTTACCGATCTGCAGAAGCGCGACTTCACGCTCAATGCGATGGCGGTGCGCGTCGCGGGCGATCTCCAGACCGTGATCGATCCCCTGGGCGGACAGCACGATCTCGCCCAGAAACGGCTGCGCCAGTGCAGCCCCACGTCGATCGCCGATGATCCCGTGCGGGCGCTGCGCGCCGTGCGCGCCAGCCTGACCTTCGGCCTGACTATCGAACCGGCCACGCGCGAGTCGATCCGGCAGGCCGGACCCCGGCTCGGCACCGCCTCGACCGAGCGGGTCCGCGACGAATTCTTCAATCTGCTGGATGCCCGGCACCCGGCAGGCGCGCTGCGGGCGCTCAAGCAGCTCGGTCTGCTAGCCCAGATCATCTCCCAGACCGAGGCCATGCAGCATGTAGCGCAAAGCCCGCCGCACGAGTTCGACCTGTGGAATCATACGCTGGCCGTGATCGAGCATCTGGACGTCATTCTGGAGATTATCAGCCCCACCCGCAGCCCCGATCTGACGACCAACATTCAGCTTGGGCTGGCGGCTTTCGCCCTGGACCCGCTGCGCCCGGCCTTGCAGGAACATCTGGCCCACGAGTGGGCCAACGGGCGCAGCCATCACGCCCTGCTGATGCTGGCCGCCCTACTCCACGACTCCGGCAAGCCTGCCGTGCGCGCCATCCGCCAGGGCCGGATTCGCTTCTGGGGACATGATCAGGTTGGGGCCGAGATCGCGGAAACGGTCGCCCAAACGCTGCGGCTGAGCAACGACGAACTGGCGCGGCTGGTCGCCATCGTGCGCCACCATATGCGCCCGCTGCTGCTGCACAATGGTCCCACGATCTCCGCGCGCGCGATTTACCGCTTCTGGCGCGACACCGGCCCGGCGGGCGTGGACGTGTGCCTGCTGTCATTGGCCGATCAGCTTGGCACCTACGGCCCCAGGCTCGATCACACCGAGTGGCAGGCCTATCTCGACTCCGTGCGCGCGCTGCTCGACAGCTACTACTTCCGGCGCGAGACGGCGGTCGCGCCCCCCGCCCTGCTCACCGGGCAAGACCTGATCCAGCACTTCGACCTGGTGCCCGGCCCACAGATCGGCAGCCTGCTGGAGCGTCTCCGCGAAGCACAGGTGATGGGCAAAATCACGACCCAAAAAGAAGCGCTGGACTGGGTCCAGCGCGTGCTCGGCAAAATCTCCTGAAGACGGCGGCGCGCCTAGTCGGGCGCTTCCGTCTCGGCTTCCTCTTCCGCCTCAAGGTCTTCCGGGTCGGGCCGCTCGAAGAACCACAGCAGCGTCTTGCCATAGCTGCGCTCGTCGAACAGTTCCAGAGTGCTCAGCGACACGTCGTCGCGCTCGTCGGGATCGATCTGCACCACCACCACGCCATCCGGATTCAGGTGCTCCGGGTTGGCGTCGAGCGTGAGCAGCGCTTCCTTCCAGATGCCTTTGTACTGCGGCGGCGCGACATAGATATAGTCGAACGGCTCCGCCGATCGCCGGCGCAGATAGACCAGTGCGTCGGTGCGCAGAACCTCGGCCCGGTCGGCCAGCCGTGTCGTCTCCAGGTTCTCATGGATCGTGCGGATCGCCATGCGGTCCATGTCGATGAATACCGCCCGCGCCGCGCCCCGGCTCAGCGCCTCGATTCCCACGCTGCCGGTTCCGGCAAACAGATCGAGGAACGATGCGCCATGAATACCCGATCCCAGGATATTGAACAGCGCTTCCTTGACACGGTCCATGATCGGACGTGTAGACTCGCCGGGAACCAGCTTGAGCTTACGGCCTTTGGCGCTTCCAGCAATCACGCGGATCGGCACAGCGGTTCTCCGTTCGGCTCAGCTTTCGACCACTTCGCGGGCGGCGCGAATATTCGAGGTGGGTGTCGTCGTCATGATCACACACCCCGTTGAAAGGACGAACCGCCGCCCGTTGGTCTGCTCCATCGCCTGCCGCGCCTGCGTCCGAACTTCGACCGGCGTCCCGTTATGCATCGGGTCCCACCGTCCCAGGCCGCCGCACACTGCACCTTTGAACTTCAGCTTGCCTTCCGCGAGAGTCGGGCTGGTTTCACGATCGTGCCAATTGATCACCTGCAACGGGTAATCGGCCACCAGGTCGAACATCGGCGCGCTGCCATGCAGGTGCATCACGTTCAGCCACCAGTCGTCGGGCAGCGCTTCCAGGATACGCAGATCGTAGGGGCGGCCAAACTCCTGATACTCGCTCTCGCTCATAACCGCATACGAGGCGTGCTGGAGCGCATAGAAAATACCTGCTACGCCGCTGCGCCGGATCGCATCGATCAAGCGCAGCGTGCTTTCGGTGATCGTATTCAGCCCGGTCTTGACCCGGTCGGGGGCGGTGCGCATATGCTCGATCAACAGCCCCGGTCCGGCGATATTCTTGGCCTGGGCCAGCGGGCTGAAGATCGTCTGGATAAACGGCACGTCTTCGCCAAACTCGTCCTTCAGCAGGCGCAGCACATCTACCTGCCGCGCCAATGCCCCGCGAGATGGGTCCAGCACGCGCAATTCGGTCCAGTCCAGCGAGCGCTCGACCGCCCGACGCACATACTCGCGTGTGCCTTCCAGGTGTCCCACCCAGCGATCCTGCACACCGTAATCGGCGATGGCAAAGCTGCTGGCCGGCGTGACCTTCACGAAGTCGAAATCCCAGCGCCGCTGAAATGCGATCGTGGCTTCCGCCAGATCAGCCGAGCGCTGATCGTCGCCCGGCCAATGCCGCCACAGCGCCACCGGGACACGATCGGTTTCTTCCCCCGCGATCGTTTTCTCCAGCCGTTCTCGCTTAGACAGCATCCCCTCACTCGCTTCGGGTATCGCTGTTCTGGCGCAAAAAGGCTTCGATCTGGTCGATCTGTTGGGTCGCCATGCGGTTGAGCATAAAGTAGCGCCCCGGCTCGCCAGCCTCTAGCTCCAGTTGTGCCGCGATCAGCTCCTTCACCCGCCGGAAGGCTTCCAGTGCCCTGGCTTTATCGCCCGCATTCCGGTACGACAGCCCCAGGCCCCAGTGCGCATCGATATGTTCGGGCACTTCCTGAAGCAGCTCTTCAAACCGCTCAATGGCGACCTGTTGTTGGCCGTCATAATGCGCCTTCCAGGCTTCGCCAATCTTAATATCAATGTCCTGTCGTTCGTTCATGCTGCTCTCCACGGCACACAAGGTGAAAAACTAGCCGGGCTGTCCGGTAGCGCTCCTAATGAGTATACAAGCCCCGACCGACATAGCAAGCAAATCGCGCGCTCATGGGCGCAGTTCCAGCGCTGTCGGCAGCACAATCTGCGCGCCCAGGCTCGCCCCATGCTCGTCACGGATTCCCAGCGTCTCCATCGTATTGCAGGCAAACAGGCTGAGCTGGCTGCACCGCCCCACACGGATCACGATCTGATACGTGCCTGGCGGCGTGTCCCGGTCGAGCGTGAAGCCGTACTCGTCGCGGATATAGTAGTCGAGCAAGGGCCAGTGCGCCCACTGACTGGTCGGAATCATACCGGGATGCCGGTGGCGGGCGGAAACAAGGCGGGCCGCCGGTGCATCCACCGTCATGAGGCTGACTTCAACCTGATAGTCGGGCAGGTTGGGCCGCGCCGCACGCCAGTACAGGGTCACATCCACCCGATCGCCCCCACTCAGGGAACGGTCAGGTTCCAAATCATACCCCAAAAGCTCGATCCCGCCCTGCACCGAAAGCGGCAGCGCATGCCCGGCAGCGAGCACCACCCCGCGTGGCGACTCGGTCGTAAAGATATCCGGCTCCAGGCGCACGAGCAGCCCCGACGCGGCGAACAAGGCGAATCCCCAGGCAAAGACGAGATACGGTGCGAGCTGCCGCCGATGCCGGACCGGCTCATCACCAACCATCCGCTCACGTTCATTCGCGGCCTCGCCCCGGCGCTCCAGATGCATGATCGTCAATGCCAACCCAAGCAGCCCCACTCCGGCCACGATCCAGCCGAGATTGCGCGCGCGAGTGCTGCCAAACGTCAGCGAGACTTCATGCTGGCCGTCGGGAACATTCACGAGCATAAAGCCGGACGGCTGCTCGACACGGATCGGCGCGGGATTTCCGTCGATCCGCGCCCGCCAGCCGGGAAAATAGAAGGTGAGCACCGTCAGGCTTACCGGGGTGCTGGCACTCACCGCGAAGCGGTCCGACTGGGGCCGGTGCTCGATCACGTCGATCTGCACCGCCGGCGGAACGGGATCGCGCAGGATTTTGTCCACGACGCCGGTTTGATAGGAGGCATGCAGCGCCGGTGATGGCCCTGGAACAGTCCGCACGGCATTGGGAATCAACCAGCCGGCATAATGCGAGGCCGCCGCATAGCCTGCTTCGTCCCACACTATCGCGTTCGGTTCGGTCTGTGGAATGTTTGCCGGCTGTGGCACGGCCAGTATCGGCAGGGCCGCCAGCACGAGCAGGACCAGCGTGCCCGCCGTCACCAGCGCCGCGTATCCGGGCCGCAGCGACATTTCGGCCCAGTGCCCAAGCTGCCCCACCCCGACCGCGCCGCAGAACACGATCACGGCCAGCAGGTCGCGCGCATCAAATCCGGGCCAGGCGGGTAACAGCGCATCCCAAAGCCTGGCGGCTGGCGGCGTCGCCAGGATCACCAGCAGCACGCCCACGACGATAAAATACAGCCCCTGCCACTGTTCAGGCGTCACTTCCCGGCGCATCTGCTGCCATCGTCCCGCCGACCGCCGCCAGATCGTGGCCGCGCCCAGCACGACCCCTGCCAGGGTGAGCACCCACAGGGCCACGCCGATCGCGGGCGTAGGAACTGGATTGATCGCGCTCAGGTCGAGCAACGCCGGTTGGCCCAACATCTCCAGCAGCGACAGCCCGCTCGCTGGTGCTTCCAGTTCCGCTGAGATCGGCTCCCAGCGCACGTCGCCGCGTTCAAGCAGCGCTGGCAGCCAGAAGAAGGCGCTCAGCGCAATCGACAGCCCGAACGCCAGCGCTATCCGCCACTGCCCCGTGCGCGGTTCGGGGCGGGTCAGCGTGTCCCAGCCCAGCCAGCCCAGCAAAATGACTGCCTGGACCAGGTTCAACGGCGTGTCAGCCAGCCACAGCGCCGCCAGCAGGAGCGCCGCCCATGCGATCGGCCAGCCACCGGGGCCGCTCCGAACCCGGTCCAGCGCCCACAGCGCCGCCGGGAAGAGGCCCATCGCCAGCAGGCCCGCCAGATCGCCGTCAAGATAGGGCTTGACCTGCGCGACCTGTGGGCTGTAGAGATAGGCGGCAGCGGCCAGCAGTCCCGCATACATCCCCCAGCGCTGCCGGACAAACACCAGCATCTCCAATCCCGCCAGCCCCACTGCCAGCGCGGTGATCATTTTGATGCTCAGCTCTGGGCTGGTCTGGGCCAGGACGTGGTGCATGCCGGTCAGATAGTGTGGCAGCGGGGGGAGATAGTTCCACAGCGGCGAGCCGTAGCCGTAGTTGAAATCGGGCGCCCACCGGGGATACAACACATCGGCCTGGATGCTCTGCGCCATCTGGACTGTCCGGCTTATCAGGCCCTGCATCCCGACGCTGTGCGATAAACCGGATTGCAGCAGCAGGGGCGCGGCGATCACCGCTGCCAGCGCGATCACCAGGATGGCCGGCCAGTCGATCTCATGGCGCGGCTTGCGCATCCACGCCGGAAGCTCCTCGTATGCGATCTCCGGGGTCTGGGAAGAGGTTGAAAACGCCACGCTGCCGCCTTTAATGAGCGATCGGGTAAAATAGTATCAGGTGTGACGCGGCCAGATCAGGGTTGTGTCCGGGCGAGTTTTGCGGTATACCCTTGCCCGGCGCATTATAATCATAGACCGCAAACTCCGGCAAGCAGGGTCAAGGTCTGCTCGTCGCAAACTGTGGGGGACACGGAGCCGCATGTCGACTCAAGAAACACTGCTCAACGGGCGCTATCGCCTGCAAGCCCAACAGGGATCGGGCGGGATGGCTGTTATCTACCGGGCTGAGGACCTGGCCCTGGGCCGGACCGTCGCTGTGAAGATTCTGCGCCCCAGCCTGACCAACGATCCGGAGTTTCTGAAACGGTTCCGGCAGGAAGCGCGCAACGTCGCCAACCTGTCACATCCCAATATCGTCACAGTACACGATGTTGGCCAGGACGGCAACACGCATTATATGGTGATGGAGTATGTCGATGGTGAGGACCTGAAGAAGCTGATCCGCGCCAGCGCCCCCTTCACCATCGACCGCGCGCTCAGCATCGCGATCAAGATCTGCGCCGGCGTGGGCTATGCACATCGTGCCAACCTCGTACACGCCGACGTCAAGCCGCAAAACGTCCTGGTAACTAAAGATGACGTCGTCAAGGTCACAGACTTCGGCATCGCGCAGGCGCTGTCCCTCACTCAGCCGCAGGAACGGCAGCGCGTGGTGTGGGGCAGCCCACACTACTTCGCGCCCGAACAGGCACAGGGCGAGCCGCCGTCACCGGCCTCGGATGTGTACGCGATCGGGATCGTGCTGTTCGAGATGCTGACCGGCCAGCTTCCGTTTGTCGGCACCGACCAGCAGGAACTGGCGATGGCTCATATCCGCGAGGCACCGCCCAACGCCTCGGACCTGAATCCGAACATTCCCGCGCCGCTGGATCGCATCCTGCAAAAGGTGCTGTCTAAAGAGCCGACCGCGCGCTACCGGACCGCCGATCAGTTTGGCCGGATTCTGATCAGCTACCGGCGGCAAGGACAGGTCAGCACCGATCCCCTGCCCCACGCCGTCACCGAGCCGGAGCCGCTCCACACCGACACCGCCGAGACGATCCCGCCCACCGAGGCGCCGATCTATATGGCCCCGGAGCGCTCGCAGCCGACGCGCACCCCCGTCTACTATTCCGGCCCATCTTCCGAGGCGGCGACCAGCAATTTCACCCGTCCGCCCTACAGCAACCCGCCTACCGTGCCGAACATGCAGCCGGTATCGATCCCGCAGCCGCAGCCCTATCTGCCGCCGCGTGCGCCGGATGCTATGATCCAATCCCGCTATCGAGCCACCGAGCCGCCCCAGCAGCTTGATCTGGTTACGTTGGTGCTGGCTTTTCTCGCGTTCATCGCCATTACCCTGCTGATTCCGCTGTGGATCGCCGTCTACCAGGCGTGGCTCGGCTGAGCGATTGCCCGGCCTATGAGGGTTAACGTAAGCCAGATTTCTTATGCAACGCTAATTTCATGCCGTCCGCCCAGTCTGGTTTTTCATGATCCGTTCCTGTATAATTCAAGTATCAACGCTGAAGTGAAGCGCCCTGTCGAGCTGTAAGAAACATGATAAAGTCTGCGTGTGGACTAGGCAGTGGAAGGGCTGGAGGCTAAGCAGTGAATAATCGTTCCCGAAACGTTTTTGTGTACATCCTCATCATTGCTGCTATCGCTGCAATCGTGTTCGGTGTACGCAACAACAGCGCCAGTTCTAAAGAACTGACCATCAGCGAGCTGGTGCGCGACATCAACAGCGGGCGGGTCAATGCGATCGCGGCCTCAGACGATGGCGAGTTGACCGTCACCTACGATGGCAACGAAACGCGCAACACCCAGGTCAGTCCCAACACCGATGACATCTTCGCGCTGCTGGTATCTCATGGGGCAGATGCAGAGATACTGCGTAGCGATGTTGAATTCCAGTTCACCAAGCCCAGTAACTTGTTCAACTGGATCGGGTTGATCGGCACATTCCTGCCCCTGCTCCTAATCGGCGGCTTTATCTACCTGATGCTGCGCCAGGCACAAGGCTCTAATAACCAGGCGATGTCGTTTGGCAAGAGCCGCGCGCGCATGTTCACCGGGGATCATCCGACCGTCACGTTTGACGACGTGGCCGGGGCGGACGAAGCCAAGGAAGAACTGCAGGAAGTGGTCGAGTTCCTCAAAGACCCGGAGCGCTTCATCCAGCTTGGTGCGCGCATCCCCAAGGGCGTGCTGCTCGTCGGCAGCCCTGGCACGGGTAAGACACTGCTGGCAAAAGCCGTAAGCGGCGAAGCCGGTGTGCCGTTCTTCAGCATTTCCGGCTCGGAATTCGTCGAGATGTTTGTCGGCGTCGGCGCGAGCCGCGTGCGCGACCTGTTCGAGCAGGCCAAGCGTCACAGCCCTTGCATTGTTTTCGTAGACGAAATTGATGCCGTTGGCCGTCATCGCGGCGCGGGTCTTGGCGGCAGCCACGACGAGCGCGAGCAGACCCTCAACCAGATTCTGGTCGAGATGGACGGCTTCGACACCGACACCAACGTGATTATCGTCGCGGCCACCAACCGGCCCGACATTCTCGACCCCGCGCTCCTGCGTCCGGGACGCTTCGACCGCCGCGTCGTGCTCGACCGTCCGGATATGCGGGGCCGCGAGGCGATCCTCAAGGTTCACGCGCGGGGCAAGCCGCTCGCTTCTGACGTTGATATGGGTGTGCTCGCCAAATCGACGCCCGGTTTTGTGGGCGCGGACATCGAGAACCTGATCAACGAAGCCGCAATCGTGGCTGCCCGCAAGAACAAGAAGAGCATCAGCATGCGCGACTTCGAAGAAGCGATCGAGCGCGTGGTGCTCGGCCCAGAGCGCCGCAGCCGCATCATCACCGAAGAAGAAAAGCGCCTGATTGCCTACCACGAGGCGGGACACGCCGTTGTGTTCCACATGCTGCCGCACTGCGACCCGGTCCGCAAGGTTACGATCGTAGCGCGCGGTATGTCGGGCGGCGTCACCTGGGTGATGCCCGAAACCGACACCGGCCTGGGCACGACCAAGCGTTACCAGGACCAGATCGCCGGGGCACTGGGTGGCCGCGCCGCCGAAGAGCTGGTGTTCGGCGATATCACCAACGGCGCATCGAGCGACCTGGAAAACGTGACGCGCATCGCCCGCACGATGGTTACGCGCTGGGGTATGAGCGACAAGCTTGGCCCGCGTGTCTTCGGCCAGAAGGAAGAACTGGTCTTCCTGGGCCGCGAGATCGGCGAGCAGCGTGACTACAGCGAAAGCGTTGCCGAGCAGATCGATAGCGAAGTACATGCCATCGTCACCAACGCCTACGAGCGGGCCATGACCACCCTGCGCGAGAACCGCGACAAGCTCGACCGGCTGGCCGAGCGCCTGATGGAAGTCGAAACCATTGGCCGCGAAGATTTCCTGGAGCTGATGGGCGAGACTCACCCACCGGAAGCCACCGGCACGCCGCCTGCCCAGCTGGGTGCCACGCGCAAAGCGGCGGCCAGCGACGAGCAGACCGATACGGATATGCCCCCGGCTCCGCTGGGTACGGCACCGTCCCCGGCCTAACCACCTGACAGAATGAAACGAAAAAGTCCCGTCGAAACCCGGCGGGACTTTCTTTTTCCTCGGAACTGCGTGCTAAGCGCCCTGGCCTTCGTAGATGCGCCACCCGTGCTGCTGGGCGGCGGCACGCATGGCGTCATCGGGATAGACCGCCACCGGGAAGCCCACACCGGCCAGGAACGCGATATCGGAGCGGCTGTCGCCATAAGCGGCGCAGGCTGACGGCGTAATCTCTGGCTGGTGCTGTTCCAGGTAGGCGGTGGCACAGGCGATCTTCCGCGCCCCCGCGCACGGCAGGCCCACCAGCCGCCCGGTACAGCGCCCATCCCGCATCTCGACCGGCGAGCCGATCCCGACGTCCGCACCCACATACGCCGCTACTTCTGCCGCGATCCCCGTGAACATTGTCGTCACCAGCAGCACGATATGCCCGCTGGCCTTGTGCTGCCTCAGAATCTCGACCGTGTCGGGCCGCAGCTTTGGGATCAGGTAGTCGTGTGCCAACCGGTAGTAGATCGCCTGCACCTGCTCCGCTGACCAGCCGCGCATCAGGCCCGCCATACGGCCAACCCAACGCTCGCGGAAACCCGCCTGGCTTACAATCCCGGCCTTGCTCAGAGCATAGTGCGGCAGCGAGGCCGCGTATAACGTCACATGGCTGAAGCGCGTAACGTCCGGTGAATGGATCAGTCCGCCCCACACCTCGCCGCCGGTCGTCAGCGTCCCGTCGATGTCGAACAGCGCCGCCCGCACGCCCATCTGATCGGCATAACCGCCCATTATCCGGCCTGCTCCGCCTGCTCGCGGGATTCGATCTCCATCCGGGCCAGCTCGCGCCGCAGAATCTTGCCAACGCTCGTGCGCGGCAGCTCCGGCACAAACTCGATCCGTGTCGGCACCTCATAGGGGGCGAGCCGCTCGCGCGCAAACGCGATCAGATCGTCGGCGGTCAGGGTCTGGCCTTCCATCAGCACGACCCACGCCTTGAGCGCTTCCTGCCCAACCTTGTTCGGATCAGGATGCGGGATGGCGACCACGCCGACTTCCTTCACCGCCGGGTGCTCCATCAGCGTATCTTCGATATGGCGTGGATAGACGTTGAAACCGCCGATCAGCGCCATGTCTTTTTTGCGGTCCACGATGTAGAAGTAACCGTCCTCGTCCATGCGCGCGATGTCGCCGGTATACAGCCACACCTTACCGTCCGCGCCGGCGCGCAGGGAGTTCGCTGTTTCGGTCGGCATCCCGTGATAGCCGCGCATCAACTGCGGGCCGTGCATCAGCAGCTCCCCAACCTCGCCAACCGGCACATCTGTCTCGCCCTCGTCCAGATCGACGATCCGCATCTCCATATCGGGCAGCGGCAGGCCAATCGACCCCGCACGATTTTCGCCCCGCACCGGGTTGACATGGCTGGCCGTCGGCGCTTCGCTCATGCCGAAGCCTTCCAGGATCACACCGCCTGCCAATTCCTCGAAGCGGCGCTTGGTGCTCGGCGGCAGCGGCGCCGAGCCGCTGATACACGCGTAGATCGAGGATAGATCGTACTTCTTGTCGATCACGCCGGGACAGTTATTGATCGCGTTGAACATCGCCGGGACGCCCATGAACAGCGTCGGCTTATAGTGGTGCACGTTGTCCACCACCTCGATAATGTCACGCGGGTTCGGGACCATGATCATCAGCGCGTGCCGCGAGACGGCAAAGCTCATCACGGCCACCATCCCGAACACGTGGAACAGTGGAATTGCCGCCAGGAAACTCTCCTGAACGCCGGGCCGGGACAGCCACGCCTGGCACTGGAGCGTGTTAGCGACCAGCGCAGCGTGGGTGGACATCGCCGCCTTGGGGATTCCGGTCGTGCCGCCCGTGTACTGGAAGACGGCAAGATCGTCGCCATTCACCTCGACATTGGCCCGCTGACCGGCATAGCGCGCCAACACATCCTGGAACCAGTGATCACCGGGGTGCTTCTCGACCCGGTGGCCCTCTTTCTTCTCCTTCGCAACCGTAAATAGGAATTGCGCCAGCCCGGGCAAATATTCTTTGATGTTGGTAACAATGACTTGCTCAACGGGCGTTTCGCTTTGAATCGATTTCAGCCCGTGATAAAACAGGCTGAGTGTGACGACAATTTTCGCGCCGGCATCCACCAACTGCTCCTGCATTCGTCGGGGCGGATAGGTGGGATTGGTCGCAACCACCACCCCGCCCGCCTTCAAAATGGCGTAGAAAGCGATCACGAACTGTGCGCAGTTGGGCATGATGATCGCTACGCGGTCGCCCTTGCCCAATCCCAGATCGACCAGCGCGGCGGCCAGCGAGTCCGACTGGGCGTGCAGCTCCCGGTACGACAGCGTATTCTTCACACGTCCCACCACCGGCAGATGCGCCGACGCCAGGACTGCGGGCGAGTCGCCGTGCTGCTGGGCGGCCTCGGCCAAAAACTGCTGCAAGGGATAATTAGGATAGGGGGCCAGACTGTGAGGGACTCCGGGATCGTAGCGCTTGAGCCAGGGCTTGTCTTGATAAGTGACCATCGTGCACGCTCTCCTTTCATAGACCATAGGTGGGCAGGGGCTTCGACGGTGGCCGCTAGCAGCTTGCTTGCTCCGAATTAACATGACCGGATATAATATTATTATGTGATGATTATAGTGGAATTAGCTTCAGCGACAAACAGGATTTGGTCGGGAGTTAAATTGAGAGGAAAACAACATGCCAGACCGCCAGCTTCCGCTGTTTCCAGGCGGGGGTGAGCACGCCCTCACCCGCCACAGCCGCCTGATCGACGCGATCCAGCCTTTCCTGGATCGGCTTCATTTCGAGGGCCGCAGTCCGCACACGATCAATGCTTTTCATTCCGATCTGCGGCTGGTGTGCGAATACTTCGGCGACGATATGCTGCTCGACGACTTCACCACCACCAAACTCAACCGCTTCCTGGAATGGATGGAATCCGGGCGCGGCGTGCCATGCAGCCGCAAATCCTATGCCCGGCGCGTAACCACGCTCAAAGTGTTCTTCAAGTTCCTCTACGATGAAAAGATTATGCCGGACAACCCGGCATCTGCCGTGCTCCAGCGCTCCGGCGCGGCCCCACTCCAGCCGGTGCTCTCCGAATCTGAAATACGGCAGCTTCTCGCGCATACCCTCGCGCTGCGCCTGGCCGACAAGCCGGATGCCCGCCCCGATCTGCTGGTGCGCCTGCTGCTCGACACCGGCCTGAAGAAGAGCGAGTGTATGGCGCTGACCGTCGAGCACATCCAGCGCGACAATCCCACGGCACCGGTGCTGGTCATCCGCTACAAGAAGCCGAACAATGTCTACAAGGAGCGCAAGATCGCGCTCGACCCCGACTGGTTGGACGTGCTCGAAGAGTACCGCGAGCAGTACCAGCCCGAAGAAACGATCTTCACCTGC
The DNA here is from genome assembly GCA_012729765.1 of Chloroflexota bacterium. Taxonomy (GTDB): domain Bacteria; phylum Chloroflexota; class Anaerolineae; order Aggregatilineales; family Aggregatilineaceae; genus JAAYCM01. The sequence goes on from JAAYCM010000129.1 coordinate 118,646, forward strand.
ACGGCGCGCAACCTGGAATATGTGCTGCGCGACACGGCAATCGGGGCCGGGATCGAGGGCAAAGTCTCGTTCGAGATTCTGCGCTGGACTTCAGCCGTGCGGGATTACCGGCGCGGGATGGACCTGGACGAGCTGCGCGAGAAAATGGGCCTCAGCCGGATCAGCTTCCGCGAAACCAGCGACAAGATCGTCCGGCTGGCGGCGCGCCTGCAAGCCGAAGAAGCCTACTAAAACGTACCGGCCCGGCAAAACGAGTCGCTGCCGGGCCGGGGAGTGTCACCATGCCGCGCTACCATACGCGGCAGAGCAGCCCCTTGAGATACGCGCCTTCCGGGAAGGTCAGCGCGACGGGGTGATCGGATGCCTGGAACAGCCGCCGCACGATCTGCGCCTCGCGCCCGGCATCGATCAGCGCCCCAAACACGATCTTCTGGAACAGGTCCTCGCTCACGCCGCCTGAACACGAGAACGTGACCAGCACGCCGCCCGGCTTGAGCAAGCGAAAGCCCAGCCAGTTGATGTCCTTGTAGCCGCGCGCTGCCGTTTCGGCCTGCTGCGGCGACTGGGCGAATTTGGGCGGGTCGAGAATGATCATATCGAACTGGCGGCCCGTGTCGCGGTAGTAGCGCAGGACCTCGAATACGTCGCCCTCGACAAAATCTTCGTCCGAAGTGGCGAACCCGTTCAGCGCGATATTCTGCCGTGCCAGAGCCAGCGCGTCCGTCGAGCTGTCCACGTTGATCACGCGCTGCGCCAGGCTCCCCAGCGCATACACCGCGAACCCGCCCGTGTAGGCAAAGGCATTCAGCACGACCCGTTCCTGGGCCTGATCGTCCCAGCGGAACCAATCGCCCACGATGGCCCGGTTTTCGCGCTGATCGAGATAGAAGCCGGTCTTGTGCCCGCGCCACACATCCACCAGAAAGCGCCGCCCGTTCTCGTCGATCTCGATCAGGTCTGGCGGCGGCTGCCCGGCCAGCACGCCCATCGACGGCGGCAGCCCTTCCTTCTGCCGGATATCTACGTCGCTGCGCTCGTACACGCCTGCCGGGTTGAGCAGGTCCATCAGGATCGCAGCGATCTGCGCTTTGCGTGCGTCGATGCCGAAGGTTAGCGCCTGCATCACCAGCCAGTCGCCATAGCGATCGACCACCAGCCCCGGCAAACCGTCGTTCTCGGCGTTCACCAGCCGGTATGCGTTGGCCGTGCCGTGCTGATGGATCCGGTTATCGACCGCGCGCGCCTGGATCGCCCGCTGGAGCCGCGCCCGCCAGAAGCCTTCGTCAATCGTCTCGGACTCGTCCCAGGTCAGCAGGCGTAGGCGGATACTGGATCGGCTGTTCCAGTAGCCGCGCGCCAGAAACTTACCCGCGTCGGAGCGCACCGTCACGAGCGCGCCGTCTTCCGGATCGCCTTCCACGCCCGCGATCGCGCCGGAGAAAACCCAGGGATGCCGCCGCTCGATGGCTTTGAGGCGGCGCGGGTGAATGATCGCTGCCGGTTCGCTCATTGTGCCTCGCCTGCCAGATCGAGCAGCCCCTGCTCGTCCAGGATCGGAACGCCGATTTGCTGCGCTTTCGTTAGCTTGCTGCCCGGCTCGTCACCGGCCACCACATACGACGTTTTCTTGCTCACACTGCTCGTCACCTTGCCGCCGTGCTTCTCGATCAACGCCTGGGCGTCGTCGCGCCTGAGGTTCGGCAGCGTCCCGGTCAGCACGAAGGTCAGCCCGGCCAGCCGGTCGCTCGCCCCCTCGACGGCCTGCCGCTCTTCGGCCAACTGCACGCCCGCCGCGCGGAATTTCTCGATCACGCTCCGGTTGCGCGGGTTGGCGAACCATTCCACAACCGTATCGGCGGTGTGCGGCCCTACCCCCTCGATCGCCTGAAGCTGCTCGGACGATGCAGCAGCGAGATCGTCCAGGCTGGTAAAATGTTCGGCCAGCACACCCGCAACCGTGCTGCCGACGCCGCGAATCCCCAACGCCCCGATCAGACGGGCCAGCGGGCGCGCTTTGGCGGTCTCGATGCTCGCCAGCAGGTTCTGGACCTTCTTCTCCCCGAAGCCTTCCAGCTCCAGCAGGTCCTCGGCCCGCAGCGCAAACAGATCGGCCTCGTCGTGAATCAGGCCCTTGTCCAGCAGCAGCCGGACGCCGCGCTCGCCAATGCCGTCAATGTCCATCGCCCCGCGCGAGACAAAATACTCGATATTGCGCGCCACCCGCTCCGGGCAGGCCGCATTCGTGCAGTAGTAGGCGACTTCGTCCTCGTCACGGGCTACCGGCGCGCTGCACACCGGGCAGGCTGGCGGCGGCATCACCACCTGCTCATCGCCCGTGCGCGCCGCCACAACCGGACCGACCACATACGGGATCACCTCACCGGAGCGCTTCACCAGCACCGTGTCTCCGATGCGAATGTCCTTCTCCGCGATCAGGTCATAGTTGTGCAGGCTGGCCTGCTTCACCGTCACACCGCTAACAAACACCGGCTCCAGCACCGCGCCCGGCGTCAGAACCCCCGTCCGGCCCACGTTAGCGGTCACGCCCAGCAGCCGGGTTGTCGCCTCTTCTGCCGGGAACTTGTAGGCCACTGCCCCGCGCGGGTCTTTGCCCACCACCCCCAGATCGGCGGCAACGTCCAGATCGTTGACCTTGATCACCAGCCCATCGACCTCATACGGCAGATCGTGCCGCTTGCTTTCATACGCCTCGACATACGAAACCGCATCTTCCAATGTCTCGAAATGCCCGATCACGTCGTTGGCGGTGCGGAAGCCGAGCGCGCGCAGATATTGCAGTCGCTCCCACTGCGTGTCGGGCACATCGCCTTCGGCATAGGCGATAGCGTAGGCGTACATCGTCAGCGGGCGGCTGGCCGTGATCCGGGCGTCCTTCTGCTTCAGCGTGCCCGATGCCGTGTTGCGCGCGTTCACATAGGCTGGCAGCCCTTCGTCGGTCATCTGCTGGTTGAGCCGCTCGAAATCGCGCTTGTGCATCAATACTTCGCCGCGCACAACGAGCCGGTGCGGCGGCGTCGGACCGTTGGGATTGACCGGAATCCGCAGTGGAATCGTGCGCACCGTGCGGACATTGGGCGTCACATCATCGCCGATCTCGCCGTTGCCGCGCGTCGCGCCCAGGGTGAGCACGCCGTCGGTATAGGTCAGCACGACGGTCAGACCGTCGAACTTCGGCTCGACCACATAATCCAGCTCGATATCGTCGGGCAGCAGCCGTCCGATCCGTTCGCGCCACGCCCAGACCTCAGCGGCGCTGTAGGCGTTGCCGAGGCTGAGAATCGGGACCACGTGGCGCACTTTGGGCAGGTCCGAGGCGAGATCGTTGCCCACGCGCTGCGTCGGCGAGTCTGGCGTGATCAGCTCCGGATAGGCCGCTTCGAGGTTCTTCAGCTCGTTCATCAGCGCGTCGTATTCACCGTCGGTGATGATCGGCTCACTCAAGGCGAAGTAGCGATAGCTGTGCTCATTCAGCAATCGGCGTAGTTCGGCAGCACGCGCCGCCACCTCAGACTGGCTCACGTTGGCTTTATCCTCCGTCATCATTGTGGGTTACGATGTGGCTGCTGCAAGATAGTTGCGCGCCGCCCAGCCAAAGCGGTTATCGTTGTCCGGGTCTTCGATGCGCCACCACTCCAGCCCGTTGACGGACTGCGGCCCGTCCACCACCACGAAGCGATCACCGTCATAGGCCAGAAAGCGCGGCGTCCCTTCCAGGCCCGGCTCGGCGCGAATATTCAGCCCGCTCGTTTCGACGCCGGTCACCTCGACTTCAGTCCCAATGCCAAAATCGCCCGGCGGCAGTGACGGACTCGGGATCGGCGTCGGGAGTTGAATGGTGGGCGTGGGCATCGTCTGCGGGATCGCCGTCGCACCGGCTCCCTGCCCCGACACGCCCGCCGGCGCGAAGTCCTGGCTGAGCGTGGGCTGGGACGTGACCACCCGCACGCGCGGAGTCTGGTTGCCGGGCGTCTGGGCCTGGCTCAACTCCGAGGCGGCATACAGCACCCCAAAGGCCGCGAGCGCCACGATCCCGATCATCAGCACCAGCGACCACCAGGGCAGATACAGCCCGCTTTCGCGCGGCGGGGTCGCGCGCTTCGACGGAGCACGGCGCGGCGGCGGCCCGGCGGTATAGGGCTGTGGTGCGGGCGGGGGATAGCTTGCCGCTGACGGGCGCGGTCTGCCCCCTGGCGCGGACTGTGGTGGCCGGGAGCGCGGGCGGCTCGGCACCGGAGCCTGAGCCGGATTCGGCGGCGGAGTCTGCACCGCGCGGGTGCGCTCGGCAAACTCGGTATCATCGTGCACGCCTTCGGTCGAGCCACCGGGCGGCTCGCTCGCTGCCGGATGCTGATCGTGGGGCGGTCTTTCACTCATAGCCGGGCGAGCTCCTCATACGTCATTATCTGTGCACCGCCCGTCGCCGCGCATGACCGGCGGCAGGCATTCGCTCCTTTATGGACCTCTTGTGCCAAGTATACCACAGCGCCCTGCGCCGGCAGCTTGACATTCGCCCGCCGCCTGCTGTACGCTCAAGAACAAATCCCACTTGAGGAGAGCAGCCGCCGTGCCGTCCTATGAATACGCAGGCAATCTACACGTCCACACGCCCTATTCCGACGGTGCGGCTTACCACACCGCCATCGCCGAAGCCGCGCGCCTGGTGGGGCTGGACTTTGTCGTTTTCACCGATCACAACCTGTGGCTGGACGGCATCGACGGTTACTATGGCAACGACAAACAGGGCTATGTCCTGTTGCTGACCGGCGAAGAAGTCCACGACCGGACGCGCCTGCCCCAGTGCAACCACCTGCTGGTCTACGGCGCACAGCAGGAGCTGGCTCCCTACGCCTACGATCTGGCCGCCCTGGTGCGCGCCGCGCACGACGCAAACGCGCTCTCGTTCATCGCCCACCCCGACGACCGCGCGGTCGCGTGGCAGCGCGAGCCGGCGATCCCCTGGCTCGACCGCTATGTAAGCGGCTTCACCGGCCTCGAAGTGTGGAATTATATGTCACGCTTCAAGGATCACCTGCCCTCGCGCAGCGTCGCGCTCCGCCACGTGTTCCGCCCCGACGACGTGATCGTCGGCCCCAGCCCGCGCACGCTGGCCCTGTGGGACGAACTGCTGAGCATGGGGCAGCGCGTGGTCGGCATCGGCGGGGCGGACGCGCACGGCACAACCTATACCTTTGGCCCGGTCAGTCACACCATCTTCCCCTACGATTTCCTGTTTAGCTGCGTCAATACGCACATCCTGACCAAGTTCCCGCTGCGCGGTGATCTCCAGCGCGATCGCGCGCTCCTCTACGATGCACTGCGCGAGGGCCGCGCCTTCATCGGCTATGACGTCCCAGGGCCGACACGTGGCTTTCGCTTCAGCGCCCAGGGGCAGAACACCTCGGCCATCATGGGAGAGGGCATTCGCCTGGGGCACGGCATCACGCTCCAGGTGCTCGCCCCGGCCCGCGCCCGCATCAAGATCATCTGTCATGGCGAGGTCGTAGCCGAAGATCGCAACGTCGAAAACCTGACACACGTCGTCAGCCATGAGGGCGCCTATCGCGTCGAAGTCTGGCAGAGCTATCACGGCATCGAGCGCGCCTGGATTCTCAGCAACCCGATCTACGTCGAGCCGAATCCGAGCCGCCTGCGCCCGTGATTCCACCGCCGTAAGAGCCGCTTCTACCCTCGCAGAAAGCCCCCTGAGACGCTATAATAGACAGAACGTTCGTTCGTCTTGCGTGGCGAAAGGGGACCTTATGCCACCTTTTCAGCTTGTCTCAGACTACCAGCCCACCGGAGATCAGCCAACTGCCATCACGCAGCTTCTCGACGGCGTCGAGCGCGAGATGAAGTTCCAGACTCTCCTGGGCGCGACCGGGACCGGCAAGACCTATACTGTGGCAAATGTCATCGCTCAGACGCAGCGGCCCACCCTCGTCCTGGCCCACAACAAGACGCTGGCCGCCCAACTCTACGCCGAATTCAAGGAGTTCTTCCCCAACAACGCCGTCGAGTATTTCGTCAGCTACTACGACTACTACCAGCCCGAAGCCTATGTGCCGTCGCACGATCTCTATATCGAGAAAGAGACGGATATCAACGAGGAGATCGACCGGCTGCGGCTCTCGGCGACCGCCGCCCTGCTCAGCCGCCGCGACGTGCTGATCGTCGCCTCGGTATCGTGCATCTACGGGATCGGCAACCCGGCGGCGTGGGGCAAGGTTGTGCTGGAGATGAAGCGCGGGACGATCCACCGCCGCGATCTGATCCTGCGCCACCTGGTCGGCATCCACTATGATCGCAACGATCTGGAGCTGCGCCCTGGCACGTTCCGCGTGCGCGGTGACACGCTGGAGATCGCCCCGGCCTACAGCACGACGGCCTACCGTGTCGCCATGTTCGGCGACGAGATCGAGGGCCTGACCGAGTTCGATCCGCTGACCGGCGAGCTGCTGGCCGAGCACGATGAGGTGAATATCTTCCCGGCCAAGCAGTTCGTGACCGAAGCCGAGAAGATGGAGCAGGCGCTCCGCGATATTGAGCAGGAGTTAGAGTGGCGGCTGGGCGAGTTTCAGCGCGCCGGCAAGCTGCTCGAAGCGCAGCGCCTCGAACAGCGCACCCGCTATGACCTCGAGATGCTGCGTGAAGTGGGCTTCACCAGCGGCGTCGAGAACTATTCGCGCCATCTCGATCAGCGCGCGCCGGGCAGCCCGCCCTGGACCCTGCTCGACTACTTCCCGCACGACTACCTGATGGTGATCGACGAGAGCCACATGACGATCCCGCAGGTGCGCGGGATGTTCGGCGGCGACCGCTCGCGGAAGGAGACCCTGGTCGAGTTCGGCTTCCGGCTGCCCAGCGCGATGGACAACCGCCCGCTCAGCTTCGAGGAGTTCGAGGACCGCCTGGGGCAGGTCATCTTCATGAGCGCGACACCCGGCCCGTATGAAGCACGGCGCTCGGAACAGGTCGTTCAGCAGATCATCCGCCCGACCGGCCTGATCGATCCGGGCATCGACGTGCGCCCGATCGAAGGCCAGGTAGACGATCTACTGCGGGAGATTCACATCCGGGTGCAGCGCGGCGAGCGCGCCCTGGTCACGACCCTGACTAAGCGGATGGCCGAGGACCTGGCCGACTACCTGCTCGAAATGGGGATCAAGGTCCACTACCTGCACTCCGAGATCGACACCATCGAGCGCATCGAGATTCTGCGCGATCTGCGCCTGGGCGTGTATGATGTCGTGGTCGGCATCAACCTGCTGCGCGAAGGGCTGGACCTGCCGGAAGTCTCGCTGGTTGCAATCCTCGACGCCGACAAGCAGGGTTTTCTGCGCTCCGAGCAAGCCCTGATCCAGACCATCGGGCGCGCGGCGCGGCATGTCAATGGTCACGTCATTATGTATGCCGACAAGGAAACTGAGGCCATGCAGGCCGCCATCAGCGAGACGGACCGCCGCCGCGCCATCCAGGACGCCTACAACAAGGAGCACGGAATCGAGCCGGCCAGCATCATCAAGGAAGTACGCGACCTGACCCAGCGTGTCCAGCAGTCGGCGGCGGCTGCCGAGCGTGCCGCAGCGGACAAGCCAAAGGGCGTTGCGGCGTCCGATCTGCCCAAACTTGAACTGAAGAAGCTGATCGACGAGCTGGAGCGCGAGATGAAAGCGGCGGCCAAAGCCCTCGAATTCGAGAAGGCGGCCATCCTGCGCGATCAACTGCTGGAGCTGCGCCAGATTATGGCGCTCAAAGAGCACGACACCGGCGATCCCAGCCTGGACCTGGTTTCGCAAAGCAGCACCCGGCGGCCCCGCCCCCACCCCTAAGGAGCACAGTGGCTGGGTGAGTCACGGGATATCCTCAAGCTGGTATCGCTCGTCATGTTGATCGGCGGCATTCTGGGGATGCGTCTGACCAGCAACTAGCGCACAGCTAAGCGCAGCCATCACTCTCCGGCGGCAGGCGCGGCACCCTGCCGCCGTTGTTTTTGCTCCGGAACCCGCACAATTTGTTAATTTCGGGGTTAGAAATTGCATCCGGGCGTATTTTACGGTATCTTGGGAATCCACCCACTATACATGGCCGAACCCAAAACATCCGGCAAGCGCACGGACCACGTGCGGTAGGCGCCCTTTTATCTGGCGCAGCAAAGCGGGTATCCAGATGATTATCAATCGCCAGCAGCGCGAAGAGATCGAAGAAAAGACGCTTGCGCCCTACGCCACCTTTAGCGGACGGAGCCGTGGGCGCGAGTATCCCGAAGGCGAGGCCGAGTATCGCACCGCCTTCCAGCGCGACCGGGATCGCATCCTGCATACGACGGCCTTTCGCCGTCTGGAATATAAAACGCAGGTTTTCATCAACTTCGAGGGCGACTACTATCGCACGCGACTGACACACACGCTCGAAGTCACCCAGATCGGGCGCAGTCTGGCGCGCGCTTTCGCCGCCAACGAGGACCTGGTCGAGGCTATCTGCCTGAGTCACGACCTGGGCCACCCGCCCTTCGGCCATTCCGGCGAGGCGATCTTGAACAAGCTGATGGCCGGGCACAATGGGTTCGATCATAACAAGCAGTCGCTGCGCATCGTGACCAAGCTCGAGGCGCGTTATCCCGGCTGGCCGGGCCTCAATTTGACCTATGAGCTGCGCGAGGGAATCGTCAAGCACGAAACCGAGTACGATCTGAGCGACGCCGCCTCGGAAGGCTTCGATCCGGAGAAGCGCGGCAGTCTCGAAGCGCAGATCGCCAACATCGCCGACGAGCTGGCCTACAACGCGCACGATCTGGACGATGGCCTGCGCGCCGGGCTGATCGAGCCGCAGCAGCTTGACGGTCTGACGATCTGGCAGATGCTCAAGGACAGCATCGGCTGGGATGGCCGCGACTTCAGCGAGCAGGTTCGCCACCGGATCATCCGCCGCATGTTGGGCATCGAGATCGATGATGTGATCGAGGCTACCGGCGCGCTGTTGGCCCGGTACAATCCGCAGTCATTGGACGCGCTCCAACGCCTGCCGCAGAATGTGGTCGTGCACTCGGACGAAATGAACGCGATCAATCGCGAGTTGAAAAATTTCCTGTTCCAGGAGCTTTACCGCCATCACCGGGTTGTACGTATGGCGGTCAAGGCCGAACGCTTTCTGTCAGAGTTGTTTGAAACCTATATCAACGAGCCTGCCCAACTCCCCCCGACGGTCCAGCAGGTGATCGAGAAGCGCGGCGTCGAGCGCGCCGTGACCGACTATATCGCGGGCATGACCGATCGCTTCGCGCTTCAGGAATGGGAACGGCTGTTTGACCCGTTCACAAGACCTTAGTGGCGACAATTTTGAATAGCAGCAGAATGAAGGTAAGGGTTTGCGATGGCTGAAGAACAATATCTCACGGCAGACGGGGCAGCAGAACTGCGGAAGGAGCTGGACTATCTGCTCAATGTCCGGCGGCCCGAACTGGCCCAGCGCCTCAAGGAAGCAATCGCGCAGGGGGACCTCTCCGAAAACGCCGACTACAGCGACGCCAAAGAGCAGCAGGGTTTTCTGGAAGGGCGCATCCAATATCTTGAGAATCTGCTCCGCAGCGCCACCATCATCGACGATTCGAACCCGGACGGAACCGCCCCAAAGACGGTGATCGTCGGCTGCGAGGTGACCATCGTCAGCGAGGACGAGCCGCCCGAAACCTACCGCATCGTCGGCGCGGCTGAAGCTGATCCGCGCAACGGCAAAATCTCGAACGAAAGCCCGCTGGGATCAGCGCTGTTGGGTCGGCGCAAGGGCGACAAGGTCAAGGTCGAGTCGCCCAGTGGCACGTGGACGGTTCAGATCAAGAGCATCAAGCGCTAAACATCCGTCCGACCCGCGAATCAGAAGGAACCTGCCCCACCAGGACGCAGGTTCCTTGTATTTGGTATCGCAGGTGAACAGCGTTTTAGTAGTTCAATAATTCCGTCGTGTCACCAAACGCGCTGCTCGACGTTCCGGCGGGCGGCAGGGTCCCTTCGGTGGCTTCCTTCGGCCAGGCCGCCAATTCGACCGTGAGCCGCTCGAAGAAGCTGTTCGGCGGCAGCGGCCCGGTACCGTACTGCAGGTCCACGATCCGCACCTGCACGCGCAGTGTCTGGGTTTCCAGCGTGGTGATCCCGCCGGGGGTTACCAAAACGGCGTCACCCTTGGGCGCCAGCTTGGTGCGCAGCGCCTGATCGTTAAAGGCGTGCTCGGTCATCAGCACCTTGGTCACGGTCCGGATGTCGTTCTTGTCGAACAGCCAGACCTCGATCGCGGTCACCTTCTTGGGATCGCCCACCCCGATCGTTTCGGAGATGCCCGAACCGCACTCACCCAGGAACTCGCCAGATGCCGTCTCGATGCTGAATGAATCGTCGTAGAGATCATTCCCCAAAATGTAGGTGGACATGTGCTGGCTGACAGGCGGAGCCTCGCCCACCGCCGCGAAATCGGTCCGCTGTCCGGCTGCCGCGCGGTGCGCTGCCGCCCATTCCGTCTGGACCGACGCGGATGCAGCACCGCCAGCCACCGCGCCGCCTGGCGCAGCCCTGGCCTGAGTCTTCTTCGACCACTTGCCGACCGGCACCGCCCAATAGAAGGTCATGACCAGCGCCAGGATCAGCCCGATCACGGCTGTGCCAACGATGCAAGTCAGCGGCCCCAACGCCTCGCTGAGCGCGCTGCGCTCGATTGCTTCGGCCTGGTCTGCCGACGCCGCCTCGTTCTCGCGCGCGACTTCGAGCAAAACCTGAAGTTGTCCGGTCAGCCCCGGATCAGCCGCCTGGTTTTCGACGATCAATCCCTCGATCATGCCTGGCGTCACGCCCCCGGCGACGACCTTGCGGGCCGCTTCGGCACGATCGCCGGTCATATTCAGCTCGACCGCCGTCATCTTGATCCACTGATCTTTATAGCCTTCTGCCAGGTGCACCGGCTCGGCGTCATAGAACTTCACAGGGGCGAGCAGATAGGCCCAAACCAAACCGAGGATCACACCTAAAAGGACCAGCCCCAGCCGCGCCAGCGCTGGCGCGAGCGATTTCAAAACCGGCCCCGACATAATTTTGAGCTGCGGCACAAGGCTTCCCATAAGGTCTGGCCTTTCTCTTTTGGGCTGCCACACGCTGTGGTAGCACTACTGCACATGCATCCATTTCGCTGGCAAGCATTGTACATGAACACCAGATACAAGACAAATCACTTATTAGCCGGGTTGGTGCTCAATACGCTGCTGTGAGAGATTATAGGTATTCTGGTGAGAATATCGCACCGCCGCCGACAGAACAAAGCAGCAATAGGTCGGGTGACGCGATCCTAAACGCTTATATTGATCGCTTCATTGCTGTTTGCGCCGTCTTTTGGGTAGAATGCAACGTATGGTACCTCAACAAAAACGCAGCCAATTTATCGTGCGTGCCCTGCGCGAGGGCAAAGAACTAGAAGCCTGCGCCGACCTTGAGCACGCCTATACGACCGACACCGTCTGGCAGATGGACGCCCGCACGGATCATGATGAGGCATTCGTGCGCTTCCGAACTGTGCGCCTGCCCCGCCCGATTCATGTCGCCTACCCGCGCGAGCGTCACAGCCTGCTCCAGGCGTGGCAGCAGCGCGACTGTTTTCTGGTCGCGGTGGCCGAGGACATCGTGCTCGGCTATGTCAATATGCGAGTAGACGACACCGGCACCAAAGGCTGGATTCATGATCTCGTCGTGAGTGAGCCGGTCCGCCATCGTGGGATCGGCAGCGCACTGCTCGAACAGGCCACACGCTGGGCCTATCTGCGCAAGCTGGAGCATCTGACCATCGAGACACCAACCAAGAATTACCCGGCGATCCGGTTCGCGCTCGCGCACGGCTTTACGTTCTGCGGCTTCAACGATCATTACTATACGAATCAGGATATCGCGCTGTTCTTCGGCAAAGCGCTCTAGAACGGCGTTTGGGGATAGGCTTGTTCTTGCGTTATGCTCGCCTCGGATACAGTGCTCACAGCGTTACAACTCCTCAACGAAACCCTGACCGCGACCATCGTCATCGTTTCGGCTTCGATCCTGCTCTATAACCTGTCGCAGCACACCGGCGACCGCGTCACGCGGGCTTCGTCGATCGTGCTGTTCTGTGTGACACTCACCTATGTCGGCGATGTCCTGGTGTCGCTCGACCCCGGCGGCACGTATCTCGAAGCCTGGCTGCGCTTCCAGTGGATCGGGATCGCGCTGCTGCCGGCGGCGCTGTTCCACCTCTCCGACGCCCTGCTGGCGACCACCGGGCGGCCCTCGCGCGGGCGGCGTACCTTCGTCATCCGCCTCTCATACCTGATCAGCCTGGTGCTGATGGTGCTGGCGCTCTACACCGATACGGTGGTGCATGGGCCAGAGGGCGGCGAAGTGCCGCGTATGAAGCCCGGCCCAGCTTTCGCGATCTATGCCGCCTACCTGATCGTCCTGGCGCTGGTGTCCATCATCAACGTGGTACGCGCCCGCCGCCGCTGCCTGACGCGCTACACCCGCCGCCGCATGACCTATCTGCTGGCGGTGTTCCTGTCGCCCGTCTACGGCGTCTTCCCCTATTCGCTGCTGTTCAATCCGCTTGGTGACACCAACACCCCGCTCCTGCTGGTGATCCTCAATCTCGCCAACCTGATCATCATGCTGATGCTGGTCTTCATGGCCTATCCACTGTCGTTCTTTGGCTCGGAGAAGCCAGATCGCGTGGTGAAGTCCCAACTGTTAGAATTCATGCTGCGCGGCCCGCTCACCGGCGCGATCATTCTGGCGACGGTCTTGTTCGTTCCACGCATCACCAACTTTCTCGGCATCGATGGTGACGCGCTGATGCCATTCGCCGTCGTAACCATTCTGCTGATCTTGCAGTGGTCGATCACGCTCCTGCTGCCGGTGCTGCGCCGCTGGCTGATCTATGGCTCCGATCAACCCTATGCGACCTGGCTGCAAGGGCTGAGCGATCGCCTGCTCACCCAGGCCGACGGCGCGCAGCTCCTCGAATCGATCCTGGCGGCAATCTGCGACCGGCTGCGCGTCCCGACCGCCTTCGTCGCCCGCCTGCAGCCGGACGGTGCCGAGCTGGTCCAGGTCGTCGGCTCGCTGGTTCCTTCGCCCGAAGCGCTGACTGCACCGGAGCTGGCTGCCTTCGCCGAATCAGCACTGCCCGAACAGCCGCTCCCGGAGAGCCTGCGCAAGGCGGGCGATCTGTTCCTGTGGCATTCCTACTGGCTGGTACCGCTCCGCTCGCACCACCCCACCAACGGCGCAGAGGCGCCCTTGCAGGGCATCCTCGGCGTGTGGACGCGCGCGCCAGAGCCGGACCTGGACGAAGAGGAACAGGCCATCTTCCGGACGCTAACCCAGCAGGCGGCCCAGGTGTTGGAAGACTTGCAGCGCCAGTCGGAAGTGTTTCTGCTGCTCGAAGGGCTGGCCTCGCAGATGGATGTCGTGCAGCAGTGGCGCAGCGTCTCGCGCTATGGCCGCGTCCAGACCCCGCCCCCGCCGTCATCTGATCTGATCGCCCATCCCGACTTTTCGGACGTGGTCAAAGACGCGCTGCGCGATTATTGGGGCGGCCCCAGGCTGACCGAAAGCGAGCTGCTGCGGCTGAATGTCGTCTGGCAGGAGATGGAACACGCCGATGATCAGAACCCGGTCAATGCGCTGCGCACCGTGCTAGCCCAGGCCATCGAGAATCTGAAACCCGAAGGCCAGCGCAGCCTGACCACGACCGAATGGATTCTGTACAACATTCTCGAAATGCGCTTCTTGCAGGGCCGCAAGGTGCGCGATGTGGCGCTGCGGCTCGCCATGAGCGAGTCGGATCTGTACCGGAAGCAGCGGGTGGCGATCGAAGAAGTTGCGCGGCAGATCGCGGACATGGAGCGGACTGCCCTGAGCAAACAGACCCGGTCTTCGAAACCCGGCGAAAGCTGACCGGGGCTGTCGGGCACAGCACGGCGGTTTGACAACGTTTTTTAGCGTTCTTATAATGACCACGGTTGCGATCACAGGTGTATCTGAATCCGTAGTGCGGAAATCGGGCTCGTCAACTGCAGCACGAGATGTTGAGGAAGGTTGAGACAATGACTACAGAGGTTCAACAGTATGGCTCTGCTCCACCCTTTCCGCCCGACGAAGGCTACTGGGAAGCGCTGCTGCAAGAGGGGGAAACAGTCGAAGGGGGGTTCGAACACAAGGATGCACCCTGGAACCCGTATGATTTTGACGGTCATCAACCTGCCCTACCCTCTGGTCCGCAAGGCGGCTCCCAGGCCGATTGGGAACAAGTTCAACAGGTTTTTGATGCCGATACCACCGTTGAGCTAAAGGTTATCGGGCACAATCGCGGCGGGCTGCTGGTCGAATGGAACTCGCTGCGCGGCTTTATCCCTGCCAGCCAACTCGTCGAATTTCCTGCCACGCCCGATAACCATATGCGCCGCGTCGCACTGGCCGACCGGATCGGGCAAACTCTGCGCCTGCGCGTGATCGAGCTGGACCGTGCCCAGAATCGTCTCATCCTTTCCGAGCGGGCCGCCCAGGTAGAGCCGGGCACCCGCGCCAGCGTGCTCAACCACATCACGCCGGGCGATATTTGCAGCGGTCAGGTCACGAACCTGTGCGATTTCGGCGTGTTCATCGACCTGGGGGGCATCGAAGGGCTGATTCACATCAGCGAGCTAAGCTGGGGGCGTGTCGGCCATCCGCGCGATATTTTGCAGCGTGGGCAGACGATCCAGGTCTACGTGATGCAGGTCGATCAGGACCAGGGGCGCGTCGCGCTCAGCCTCAAACGCCTGCGGCCCGATCCCTGGCAGACGGTCGAAGAGCGCTACCAGGTCGGGCAGACCGTCGAGGGCACGATCACCAATGTCGTGGACTTCGGGGCATTCGTGTGCGTCGAAGAAGGGCTGGAAGGGCTGATCCATGTCTCGGAACTGGCCGAGGGGCACTTCCTGCACCCCCGTAACGTCGTGCGCGAAAACGATGTGGTCCGGGCGCGCATCCTGAATATCGATGGCCGGGCGCGGCGTTTGGGCCTTAGCCTGCGCCGCTAAGCGTATTAGGCTTCACCCGCGGCCAACACACCGGGTTACAAGCAAAAGGCTCAACTCCCTGAGAGGCACATGGGGACTTGAGCCTTTTTATATCGTGTGATGCGCCTATAGACTCGTCAGCCCAGGCCGCTCCGCTCATCGAGCGGCGGGATATCGAGTGTCCCGAAGCCGGGCCGCGTCATGTTCTCCGGCTTCAGAATCTCGTCTAGCTCGTCCTGGGTCAGCAGGCCGCGCTCCAACACCAGCTCATACACGCCGCGCCCGGTTTCCAGCGCTTCTTTGGCGATGGCCGTCGAGTTTTCATAGCCGATGTACGGATTGAGCGCTGTCACGATCCCGATTGAGTTCTCGACCATGCGGCGCAGATGCTCGCGGTTGGCGGTGATGCCCCGCACGCAGCGCACCGCGAAGGTGTGGCAGGCGTTGCGCAGATGCGTCAGGCTGTTGAACAGGGCGTAGGCGATGATCGGTTCCATCACGTTGAGTTGAAGCTGGCCCGCCTGCGCCGCCATCGTGACCGTGATATCGTTGCCGATCACCTCGAACGCCACCTGGTTCACGACTTCGGGGATCACCGGATTCACCTTGCCGGGCATGATCGAGGAGCCGGGCTGGACCGCCGGCAGGTTGATCTCGTGCAGGCCCGCCCGCGGCCCCGACGACAGCAGCCGCAGATCGCTCGCCGTTTTCGAGAGCTTGGTTGCGATACGCTTGAGCACGCCCGACACCTGCACGAAGACGCCGGTATCCTGCGTCGCTTCGACCAGGTTGGGCGCGGTGATCAGGTCGATCCCGGTCAGCGCGCGGAGGTGCTGGCAGACCAGCGGCGCGTAGTCGGGATGCGCGTTCAGCCCGGTGCCGATCGCGGTCGCGCCCATGTTGATCTCGATGATCAGCAGGGCTGCTTCGCGCAGGCGCTGCATATCCTCGTCCAGCATCACGGCGTAGGTGCTGAATTCCTGCCCCAAGGTCATCGGCACGGCATCCTGAAGCTGGGTGCGCCCCATCTTGACCACATCGGCGAATTCGTCGGCTTTGGCCGCGAATGCATCGCGCAGCTCGCGCATCGCTTCCAGCAGTTGATCGATCGCCAGGTGCAGCGCGATCTTAATCGCGGTGGGATACACGTCGTTGGTGCTCTGCGAGAGGTTGACGTGATTGAGGGGGTGCACGATATCATACTCGCCGCGCGGGTGGCCAAGCATCTCCAGCGCGCGATTGGCGATCACCTCGTTGGCGTTCATATTGGTCGAGGTCCCCGCCCCGCCCTGGATCGCATCCACCACGAATTGATCATCCCAGCGCCCCTCGTGCACTTCCTGGGCAGCCGCGCTGATCGCGTCGGCGATGTCGCGGTCGAGCAGCCCCAGGTCGAAGTTCGCCAGCGCCGCCGCCTGCTTGATATATCCCAGCGCCCGGATCAGGAACGGGTAGCGGCTGATCGGCGTGTCAGAGATCGGAAAGTTCTCGACGGCGCGCAGCGTCTGGATGCCGTAATACGCTTCGTCTGGCACGGGGCGCTCGCCCAACAGATCGTGCTCCACGCGGTAGCGGCCCGAGGGCAGCGTGGGCTGGCGGCCTTCCAGCCGCTTGCGCGAATAGTCCAGCCGCTCGCTCAGCGTTTCCGCCGCCACCAGCACCAACTGGTGATAGATCGGCAGGTGCTCGGCGGCCAGCCGTTCGAGCGCGGCCTTCGAAAGCTGAAGTACCTGGACCGGCATGCGAGCCTGGGCCGAGGCAACATGCGTATCGCCGCCCAGCAGCAGCCGCTCGCCGAGCATCGCCCCCGGCCCGACGATCGCCAGCGTCAACGGCTGCTGGCCAATTCCGTGCGTGATCGCCACCTGCCCGCTGGCGATGATCATCACCGCCTCGCGCGGGCCGCGCTCGTGAAATAAATACTGCCGGGCCTGATACTCGACCACTTCGACCAGCCCGATCACGATTTGCAGTGCGGCATCGTCCAGCTTTTCGAACAGCCGTGTGCCGCGCAGCATCTCCCTGGTATTCTCGTCAGACATTCGCTTTTCACCTGAATGAATGTATTTTTTCCGCTCAACAACTACCCGGTCATTCTACCACTCTGCCCGACACGTGCCATCCGCCGACCTCTCAGCAGACTCTCATACCGCCTTCACCCGCTGCGCAGCCACAGATTGTTATAATCTCCACACAACCCGCTTACCCGATGATTACGTGTAGGATGGCCGATGAAACGCAACGGATCCCCGGATGGTCCGCTTCTTCAGGTACAAAATGTCTCCAAAAACTATGATCCCGGCTGCGTGACCTGCGCCGTGCTCGACAGCGTGAATCTTGAGGTACAACCCGGCGAATTCCTCGTGCTGCTCGGCGTGAGCGGGAGCGGCAAAAGCACGCTGCTCAACCTCATCAGCGGCATCGACAATGCCGACGCGGGCCGGATCATCATCCAGGGCACCGATGTGACGGCGCTCAACGAGTATGATCGCACGATCTTCCGCCGCGACCACATCGGGATCGTGTTCCAGTTCTTCAACCTGATCCCGACCCTGACCGTGCTCGAAAACGTGACGCTGCCGCTGGAACTGCGCGGCGCGGATCGGCGGCAGAGCGAGCAGCGCGCCCGACGGTTGCTGGAACGCGTCGGGCTGGACGACCGGGGCCGCGACTTTCCCGACAAACTGAGCGGCGGCGAGCAGCAGCGCGTCGCATTGGCGCGGGCACTGGTCCACGAGCCGACGCTGGTCCTGGCCGACGAGCCAACCGGCAACCTGGACGAGGACACCGGCCAGCGCGTGCTGGCGCTGCTGCTGGAATTGACCCGGCAGGCGGGCAAGACCCTGATCATGGCGACGCACAATCCGGAGATCGTGCCACTGGCCGACCGCGTGTGCCGGATTCAGGACGGCAAGATCGTTGCCACACCGAGCCAGCGCCATCTTTCAGAACAGGCTAAATCGTAAGGCGTCAGCGTGTTCAAGCCCACCTTACTCCGGCTCACCCGGCGGCATATCGACCGCCGCCTGCTCCAAAGCCTGCTGTTCGTGCTGGGCGTAGCGCTCGGCGTGGCGGTCGGCGTCGCAATCGATCTGGCGAACACTTCGGCCAGCCGCGCCTTCAGCCTGAGCGTGACCAGCGTCACGGGCCGCGCCACCCACCAGATCACGGGGACGAACGGCGTGCCGAGCGATCTGTACCGCCAGGTGCGGACCGAGTTGGGCGTTCAGCACAGTGCCCCGATCATCGAATCATATGTGCGAGTCGCCAGCCTGGACGGCCAGCCCTTGCGCCTGCTCGGCGTCGATCCGCTGGCCGAAGCACCGTTCCGCAGCTATCTTTCCGAGGCGACGATCACAACGGGCGGCGAAGATGCGGCGCTGGCGCTCTACGCCTTCATGGTCGAACCGAACACGGCCCTGATCAGTTCGACACTGGCCGGGCGATATGGCATCCAGCCCGGCGACACGCTCACGATCCAGACGCGCACCCAGCCGCAGGCCGAAGTCCGCGTCGTGGGACTGCTCAGCCCCGCCGATCGCACCAGCCGCGAAGCGCTCGACGATCTGCTGCTGATGGATATCGCCACCGCCCAGGAGATCGCCGGGCAACCCGGCACCCTGACCCGCATCGACCTGATCCTGCCGGAAAACGCCGACACGTCCCGGCTTGAGGCCACCCTGCCCCCCGGCACGGCGCTGATCGCCGCCTCGGCCAGCAACGATGCGCTCAGCCAGATGACTGACGCCTTCGAGCTAAACTTGCAGGCACTCAGTCTGCTGGCGCTGCTGGTCGGCGTATTCCTGATCTACAACACGGTCACATTTAGCGTGGTCCAGCGCCGCCCGGTGATCGGCATCCTGCGCGCGCTGGGCACGACACGCCGCGAGATTTTCGGGCTGATCCTGGCTGAAGCGCTGGCCCTCGGCCTGATCGGGACGCTGCTCGGCCTGGGCCTGGGGATCATCCTGGGACAGAGCGCCGTCGGGCTGGTGGCGCAGACGGTCAACGATCTCTATTTTCGGGTGGATGTCCAGCGCGTGACGATTCCGCCGGAGACGCTACTCAAGGGCCTGATCATCGGCGTGCTGGCGAGCCTGGGCGCGGCGATTGTGCCATCGTTCGAGGCCACCCGCACCCCGCCCGCGGGGGTGATGCGCCGCTCCGAAGTCGAGCAGCGGGCGCAGCGCGGCCTGCCCGGCCTCACCCTGGCGGCGCTGGGGCTGGCCGCCGGCGGCGTGCTCGTGCTGCAAATCCCATCGCGGAGTGTGACGCTCAGCTTCGTGGCCCTGTTCATGATCCTGATCGGCTCGGCGCTGCTCACGCCGACAGCGTTGGTGGCCGCGATGCGCCTCGCCGGGCCGCTGAGCGCGCGGCTGTTCGGCGTCCTGGGGCGGATGGCCCCGCGCAGCATCGTTCGCTCACTGAGCCGTACCTCGGTCGCCGTTGCCGCGCTGACTCTGGCCGTGAGCGTGATCGTCGGCGTCAGCGTCATGATCAGCAGCTTCCGCAGCACAGTTACAGACTGGCTCGACGTGACCCTGGGCGCGGACATCTTCATCAGCCCGCCGACTGAAGGGGCCGCGCGCCTGTCGGTCGATCTCGACCCGGCTATCGTCGAGGACCTGCGCGCGCTTGAGGACGTTGAGCGGGTCGCAACGGTGCGCAACGTGCAGGCCCTCGCGCCGGACTACCCCGACCTGCCCCCTGCCAATCTCAGCGCGCCAGACGCCGACATCACCAGCCGCCCGCGCCGCTTCGCCTGGAAGACGGTATCCGACTACTGGCAGGCGCTCGAATCAGGCAGCGTGATCGTCAGCGAGCCGTTTGCCAACCGGCGCGGCATCACGCGCGAGCACGACACAATCACCCTGCTGACCGACAAAGGCGAGCAGACGTTTACCGTCGCCGGGGTCTACTATGACTACACGACCGACCAAGGCGCGATCCTGATGCACCGCCGCGTCTACGACCAGTTTTATGACGACCCGTATCTCTCGGCCATCGCGCTCGATCTCGCGCCAGGGGCCGATCTGCGCGCGGTGCTCGATACACTCCAAACCGAGACGCTGGCCGGGACCGGCCTGCAAGCCCGCAGCAACCGCGATCTGCGCGCCAACGCGCTCGAAATCTTCGACCGCACCTTCGCGATCACGGTCGCGCTGCGCCTGCTGGCAACCATCGTCGCCTTCATCGGCATCCTCAGCGCGCTGATGGCGCTCCAGTTGGAGCACACGCGGCAGTATGGCATCATGCGTGCCAACGGCATGACGCCCCCGCAGCTACGCGTTTTTACCTTCATCCAGACCGGGCTGATGGGCACGACGGCGGGTATACTTGCCCTGCCAATCGGATTGGCGCTGGCCCTGGTGCTGATCTACGTGATCAACGTGCGTTCGTTTGGCTGGACCATGGAATTGACCCTCAGCCCGCAGGAGTTTGTCCAGGCGTTCGCCGTCGCCGTAGTCGCCGCACTGGCCGCCGGGGTCTATCCGGCCTGGCGCCTGAGCAAACTGGTTGCCGTCGAAGCGTTAAGGAGTGAATAGAGTATGAAAGCCCGCCGCAGTGAAATGTTCAGTACGTACAGCATCGTAGCCCGTGACCCCGCAACCGGCCAGATCGGCGTGGCCGTCCAGACGCATCAGATGTGCGTCGGCGCGATCGTGCCCTGGCTGCTGCCCGGCGTCGGCGCGATCGCCACGCAGTCGCTCGCCAATGTCAGCTTTGGGCCGATGGGCCTCGCTCTACTGCGCGAAGGCGTGCCCGCGCCGCGCGTGCTCGACGCCCTGCTCGCCACCGATCCCGACGTGCACCGGCGGCAGGTGGCCGTGATCGACGCCAACGGCCAGGTCAATGCCTGGACCGGCGCGGGCTGCATCGCCGAGGCCAGCCACTACGTCGGCGAAGGCTACAGCGTGCAGGCCAATATGATGACGAGCGCCACGGTCGTGGGCGCAATGCACGCCGCCTACGACAACGCCCAGGGCGATCTCGCCCAACGGATGCTGGCCGCGCTCCAGGCTGCGCAGATCGAAGGCGGCGATATTCGTGGGATGCAGTCGGCGGCGCTGCGTGTCGTGCCCGCTGACCGCAGTGCCCCAGCCTGGCGCTTCGACTACGATCTGCGCGTAGACGAGCACGCACGCCCGGTTGAGGAGCTGGCCCGGCTGGTGCGGTTGGGCCGTGCCCAGGTTTTGGACGGTGAGGGTTACGAGGCTTTCGAGCAGGATCGCCGTGACGAGGCGCTGGCAAAGTGGGCCGAAGCGCGCGCCCTGGCCCCGGAGCTGGAAGAAATCGCCTACTGGCAGGCGCTCACCCTGGCCGACAAGCCCGCCGATCTCAGCGCTGCGCTCGACATCCTGCGCCCGATGCTCGATCAGGACGAGCGCCGCCAGCATTGGATCGACCTGATCCGGCGCTTGCAGGCGTGCGGGCTGCTGGAACGCGCCGGCGCGGCTGACGATCTGATCAGCGCCGTGCAGTAAGCAGGCAGGAGCAAAACGGGTGGGGAAATTCTTTGTGGTGGTGACGTTGATCGCGGGGGCGGTGATCGCCGGCGTCGTCTTGAGCGTCGCCGGATCGGCAGACGACAGCACCGAGGTCACGGCGGATGCAGTCTGGGACTCGTCGGCGCTCAGCCTCGATCACAGCGGGTATGCACGCGCCATCGAGCCGTATGACTGGCGCTTCCCCGATGACTACGGGCCGCATCCCGAATTCCAGACTGAATGGTGGTACTACACCGGCAACCTGGCGGCGGACGATGGGCGGCGCTTCGGCTACCAGTTCACCGTGTTTCGCCGCGCGATTGCGCCAAGCGAGCCGGAATCCAACTCGGAATGGCGCAGCAACCAGGTTTATATGGCCCACCTGACGCTGACCGATGTCGAGGCGGACCGGTTCCACCAGGCGCAGCGCCTCAGCCGCCCCGGTCCCGATCTGGCTGGTGCAGCGGCGGACCCGGTTTATCGCGTGTGGCTGCAAGACTGGCGCGTCGAGGCGCTCAACGAGGACGCGACCCGGACCGCGATCACGGCTGCCACGGATGGCTTCGCGCTCGATCTGGTGCTCGATCAGGTCAAGCCCCCGGCGCTCCAGGGCGACGGTGGCCTGAGTCCTAAGAGCGGCGAGCCGGGCAACGCCAGCTACTACTACTCGCTCTCGCGCCTCGTCACCGAAGGTACGATTACAGTGGGCGGTGCGGATTACGCGGTTTCTGGCGCGAGTTGGATGGATCACGAGTTCAGCACCAGCGCACTGGGGCACAACGCTCAGGGCTGGGACTGGTTCGGCCTGCATCTGGATGACAACCGCGAACTGATGCTCGGCCAGATTCGCCTGATCGAGGGTGGAGTCGAGCCAGTCTTTGGCGGCCTGCTGATCCAGCCCGACGGCAGCACGCGCAAGCTGGCCTCGGAAGACCTCACGATCACGGCTACCGAAACCTGGACCAGCCCGCACACCGGCGCGCCCTACCCCGCCGGCTGGCAAATCATGATCGACATTGGCGAGCCGGAGCCGCTCGATCTCACGCTCACGCCGCTGCTGGCCGATCAGGAGCTGACCGAAGGCGGGATGGTATACTGGGAAGGTGCGGTGCGCATCACCGGCGGCGCGACCGGCTACGGCTACGCGGAACTAACCGGCTACAGCGGCACGATGCGCAGCCGCTTCTAGTACTACAGCCGCAGATCGCCCCCCATCCTAAATCCTTCCCCCAAAATGAGGGAAGGACTTCAAATTCTGCTCCCCTTCCCTCCGCGCAGCAGTGGGCTGAGGGGGCGACAGTAGAAAAAAGAAGGGAACATCTGGCATACTTGTGGGTGTGAAACCAGACAAGGAGACACCAGA
>JAAYCM010000130.1 GCA_012729765.1 Chloroflexota bacterium
AAGTTGGCACGCCACTGGAGCTTATTTCGGGAAGGCTGGACCTGGTATCTCAAGTCCAGCCCTCCTCTCCGAATTTAGTGTCGCCCCCTCAGCGCCAGCGTGGGGGAAGGGGCCGGGGGATGGGGGGCAGTTGAACAGCCGCTGTCAGTCAATTGTTCGCCACCACCTCCTACAGGCCATCCTTGCGCCCTGTTTGTGCGGAAAACGGGGCCAGGCCGCCTTACTCGCTCGCCGCCCTCGGCACGATGATCCGCACCGCCGCCGGGACGACGCGCGCCTTGATATCTGTGATTTCCATCAGCTCGCCGTCCCGCGTGATGGTCTGCGGCTGGTCGGTGATGATCTCGACCTCGCGCACCTGCCAATGCAGCAGCGAGCGCGCGATCTCACCGGACGCGACCGCATCCTGGGCCGCGCTGAGAAACGTTCCGAGATTCGCGCTCTGGATCACGATCACGTCCATCAGCCCGTCGCTCATGTCCACAGCGTGCGAGAGCTTCAGCCCGGCCACGCCCACGCTGCCGAAGTTCGTCACCATCAGGTTGACGCCTTCGATCTCGACCGACTCCTTGCCATCCAGCAGCAGCCGGTAATGCACGGGTGCCACGTCGCGCACCGAGCGCAGCGCCGACCTGATGTAGGCCAGGGTGCCGGAGCTGTCCTTGGCAGCGCGATCCGCCCCTTTGATCATCTCCCCCTCGATGCCCAGCCCCAGGTGGAAGAACAACTCGCCGCCCACCTCGCCCATATCGACCGCGCGCAGCTCGGTATCAGGCCGCGCCAGCAGCCGGGCCGCGTCGGCCAGATCGCGCGGGATGCCAAGCTCCTGCGAGATGACATTGGCCGTCCCGCCGGGCAAAATTGCCAGCGGCACCTGGGTCCCGCGCAGGCCGCTGGCGGCTTCTAACACCGTGCCATCGCCGCCATACACCGCCAGCGCGTCGATCCCGGCCTCGGCGGCTTCGTGGGCATACAACTGCGCGTCCCCGGCCTTCTTGGTCACGAACGCGTCCCACTCGATGCCCGTCTCCGCGAACACACTGTTCAGTGTGGCGAGAATCGGCACGTTCTGTCCGGACGCCGGATTGATCACGACGTGGATTCGCCGGTAGCGCGGCGCGGGCGGTTCCGCCGGCGGCTCCGGCTCGGCGTTGCTATTGGTCAGCCCCCCCGCGATCCGCCTGATCAGCCCAGTTTTTTGCTTGTCGTCCTGCTCGTTCTCACCCATTGTTCCCCCGCTCCTGCCGCCGTGCGGCGCTCCCAGTTACAACCCACCTGTTTTGTCCTAAAACTCCGTTCCCCCCTTCCCTCCGCGCTCTGTAGGGATAGGGCAACCCCTACCCGCGCCTTTCCCCCCTTCGCCCCGCTTGCGTGGGAGAAGGGGCCGGGGGTTGAGGGGCCGCCTTTCCCCCCTTCGCCCCGCTTGCGTGGGGGAAGGGGCCGGGGGATGGGGGGCAGCCCTACGCTTCAGGCGCGAGAGGCAGTTCCCCCGGCGCGATCGGCGTCTGAAAATCGACCAGCACATTACTGATCCAGGCGCGCACCCCGTCCGGCAGCTCGACCAGCAGCCAGTCATCCGCCGCGCTGCGCCCATAAATAGCCAGCTCCGTCCCATACGGCACGGTGGCGACGATCTCACCCATCTGGCTCGGCGCGTTACGCAGGTTATTGGCCTGGGAATTCGTCCGGCCATAGGCATACACCGGGCCAAACGGACGTGTCGGCAGCGTGGGCGGCGTCTCGATCACCGGAATCTCGCCCGGCACATCCACCGTCAGCGCCGCGCGCGGGACCCAGCCCATCCGGTCGTCGTAGGTGCGGATATACAGCCACTCGCCGCTGGCGTCTTGCCCGAACACGCTCGCCAGCCCGCCCACGCGCACCGTCTGCCCGGTGTAGGCGCTGCTGTGCGGGCGCAGGTGCAGCACCGTCTGCTCCGCGACCGTCGCGTTGCCCGGCAGCCCGACCAGCACCGGGCGCGGCAGCAGAATCACCGGCAGGTGCGCGACCGCCGCCGCGTCATACGGCACGATCTCCGGCGCGCTCTCACCGGCGGCTGTCGTCTCATAGCCCGTGAACACGACCGCGCCCGTTTCGATAATCGTCTCACGCGTCAGCGCCCGCACCGTGATCCCATCGTCCGCCGGGTGGATCAGCACCAGCCCGTTGATCGTCAGGCCCACGCCGTTGATCGTAAACTGCGTCAGGCTCAGCTCCGGCGACTGGACCAGCAGCCCCGGCTGAGCCAACTCCGCGCACGCCAGCCCATCGGGATCGGCGCTCAGCGTGAAAGCGTTCTCCGCCCCAGCGGAATCCCGTTCCAATGTGGCCGGACCGAGCAGCAGCAGCGTGGCGTAGGTGTCCGGGTTGAACTTATCCGGCGCATAGGCCCGCGCAATCGACCACGCCGCCCCGTCGCCCGCCTCGATCCGCGTCACGTCGGCAAATGGCGCGCTGCTGCCTGCGCCTTCCAGCGTCTCACCGCCGGCCAGCGTCAGGCGCACATCCCCCGACGCGGCACACACCGTCCCGTTCTCCATCGTAAAACAGTGGTCAAACGCGGCAGTCACGGCCTCGTCAAACACCGCCGGGCAGTCTGCGCCGCCATCCTGCGCCCCCACGTCGCCTATCCCGACCAGTCCCAGGCCAGCGGCCAGCGCCGCCAGCGCGATTCGTCGCAGCCAATGCATCGAGCCATCCTCAAACCGTTGCAGCGTTCAAAATACCTGATCTGAATTATACCGGCCCGCCGGCGGTTCGCCCCAACGCCTGCCCTGCTGCCGGCTTGCGTCCCCGCCTCAGAATCGCGCGATTCGAAGTTGGTATCAGAACGTTTGTTCTGCTATAATCTGGGTTCCTCGCACGGCACATACGGGAGAATCCAGGCCATGAGCGCACGCTATAAACCCGATCACAAGACCGTTATCGACGCGCTGCTGTTGGGGGTCGAAGGCATCTCCACACGCCAGATGTTCGGCCACCCCGGCTATCAAATCGCCGGCAAGATGTTCGCGTATCTGATGGAAGAGGGAGTCGCGGTCAAGCTGCCGCCGGAAGCCGTCCAGGCCATGCTGAAGCAGCCCCACGTCGTGCCCTTCACGCCAATGGGTGGAACGCCGATGCGCGGGTGGGTGCAGATCAATCTGCCCGACGCGGACGGCTACCGCGCCTACAGCGGCATCTTCGAGCAGGCGGTCGAATACGTGCTGGAACAGGCCGCCACCGGGCAGTAGCGGCGGGGATACCACACTACCCCGCGTCCGCGCCCTTCCAGCGATTGCGCAGCACGGCCACCATCCGCCGCAGACCGCCAGACTCCGCCTCGTCGCCGTCCTGTTCGGGTTCCGGCGACGGGGCGCGTATTTCGCGAAAGGTCTGCACATCGGACGACAGCGACCAGATCACCGGGTCGCTGCGCGTGCTGCGGGTGCGATATTCGAGCAGGCGCGTGGTCAGCTCGTGCATCGCGCGTGAGAAACTGCGTGTGAAGTTGATCGGGCGGCGGGTGCGCAGCGGCCCCGGCAGATCGCACGGCTCGGCCACGACCGGCACCACCGGGCGGCGCGCCTCGGCATACGCCTGCCACTCGGCGGCGATATGGTCGCTGTGCAGCGCCTGGGGCGAGAGCACCACGATCATCATGCGCGACTCGGCCAGCGCTTCCTCAACACTGCGCGTCCAGTGGCGGCCCGGCTCGGCGTTCTCGACATCCAGCCAGACCGGCGCGCCGTTAGCCCGCAGCGCGCTTGCCAGCCGCACGGTAAATTCCTGATCGCATGGTGCGTAGCTGATGAAAATCTGGTGCATCGATGTGTTTCCTTAACGGGTCACCCCACCGCCTGATAATGTCCCATTCTATCACGCTCCACCCCGCCAGGGGACGGTACGCAGGTTCTAGAGCATGGTATGCATTTTTGCCCCCATCCCCCGGCCCCTTCCCCCACGTTTCACGGAAGGAAGGGGAGCACGGTGGCGCTTTTCAAGTCCTTCCCTCATTTTGGGGGAAGGATTTAGGATGGGGGGCCGTGTCGTGCGCCTCGTTTCGCGTTCCGAAGTACATAACACACTCTACGGGCATGACGCACGTTTTGAGGGGCCGCCCTTAATCCCCCTCGACCTTCTTCGGCTGGATCACCGTCGAAAGGTCGAGCCGCGTGATCTGCGAGGTGCCAGCCGTCGTTATGTCCGGCCCTTCCATTGGCAGCCGGAGCACGAAAGTGCTGCCGACATCCGGCTCGCTCTCGACCGTAATCTGCCCGCCGTGCATCACCGCGATCGTGCGTACCAGGCTCAGCCCCAGGCCCGTGCCGGGAATATGCCGGACACGTTTGTCCGGCACGCGGAAAAACTGCTCGAAGATGAAGGGCAGCTTGTCCGCCGGGATGCCATAGCCGGTATCCTCGACGCGCAGCACGGCGACATTCCCCTCGGTCGTGGCGGTGACGGTGACCTTGCCCCCCGCCGGCGTATACTTGATCGCGTTACCCACCAGGTTTTCGATGGCCTGCCCGACCATCAGCGCGTTACCTTGCAGCGGGCTGGCCGGGGGATCGATCTCCTGGTACACCAGCTTGACCTGCTGCCGCATCGCCTTCGGCTCTTGCGTGTTGATCACCTGGCGGGCCAGCTTGCACAGATCGTAGGGCACCGCTGTCTCCTGCCCGGACGACTCCGCCGCTTCCAGATCGGTCACATCGCGCACGAGCTGTTCCATCTGGTCCAGGCTGTTGACAATCATATTCGACAGCAGCTCGCGCTGGTCCGCTGGCAGGTCCGGCTCTTCGAGCAGGTCCAGCGAGCCGCGCGCCAGCCCCAGCTTATTGCCCAGGTCGTGCGAGAGGATATGGATCATGTCCGACTTCATGCGATCCAGCCGCCGGAACTGCGACACATCCTGGGCGATGCCCACGTAGCGCTCGACCGTGCCATCCAGCCGCGTGATCGGCGCGATATGCAGCAGATATTCCCCGGCGGCCCCCAGGTTGATCTCCAGCGCGTGGCCGATGTCGTCCAGCCGCAGCCCGTGTCCCGGCAGCAGTTGGCCCAGCAGATCGCCGACCCGCTGGCCTTCCAGTGCAGCCGCCACGAATCCCCACTGTGCCAGCACGCGCCGCGCCTCAGGATTCGCCAGCAGCACCCGCCCGTCGGCGTCACACACGATCACCACCACGTTCGTATGATCGAGAATCGCGAGCAGTTGCTGCCGCTCCTGGCGCACCATCTCGTGCAGCTGCGCCTTGACGATCGCTGTTGCCGCCTGCGGAGCCAGCAGCATCAGCACGTCTTTCTGCTCTTCAACCATGTCGCCGCCCGGCTCCAGCGACACGACTTCCAGCACGCCGCGCACCTCGCCGCGATAGATCAGCGGCACGGCATAGAGAATCCCATCTTCGGGGATATGCGGTTTTGCGGTGCCCAGCGCGGTTTCCCACTCGCGATAGTGCACCACAACGCCCGGCTCGCCCGTCTGCGCAACCTGCCCGGCCAGCCCTTCATCAGCCGGCACTTGGAAGCCGACCGCTTCGAGCGGCATGTTGTATACCGCGCTGAGAATTAACTTGTCATCCTGCGGTAGAAATACAGCTCCGCTGTGCCCCTGCACAAGCCGCACCGCCTCTCCTACGATGCGCGCCAGGACCGCGTCGAGCGCCAGGTCTTCCGTAATCAATCGCGCCACTTCGCTCACCGCGTGCTGGCGCTGCTCAGCGCTGTTCAGCCGCACATACAGCCGCATATTCCGCACGGCGTTCGCCACCTGGGCCGAGAACAGCCGCGCCAACTGCAAATGCGCCCCGTTGAAGCGCCCCGGCGTATCCGAGAACAGCGCGATAAAGCCGTTAAGCTGCTGGTCCACGATCAGCGGCACGCGAATATACGACCACGCCCCGGCGGCGCTGGCTTCGCGCACCCGCATCGCGCTTGGCAGCATATCCGGCATCCGCTCGCGCAGCAGCACTTCGTCGCCCAGATAAAACAGCCGGTCTTCGACCGCCAGTGACTTGAGGTGCTCCCGGCACACGTCCAGATACTCAGCCGCCACGCCCAGATTCAGCGCGTCAGTCAGATCGGTGTAGTGATCGTCCGCCAGCAGCACGGCCATCTCGTCGGCGTCCACCGCGATCCGGGCCACCGAGCGCAAATCGCCCAGAATATCGCCCTCGTCGGCCAGATGCGGGATATTGAACGCCGCCTGTACCAGCCCTTCCAGGTGCACGATCCGCGACCGCAGGTCGTCAGGATCGGCTGCCGGTTCCGGCACGTGCAG
This sequence comes from Chloroflexota bacterium, assembly GCA_012729765.1. Taxonomy (GTDB): domain Bacteria; phylum Chloroflexota; class Anaerolineae; order Aggregatilineales; family Aggregatilineaceae; genus JAAYCM01. The sequence continues at coordinate 6,266 of JAAYCM010000130.1, forward strand.
CGGCCCGGACTCGCTCGCAGCAGGGGACTCCGCCCCCTCGGCCAGCTCGTGCAGCGTCGCCAGCACCTCGGACCGGGGCGCGTTTCGGCTCATCACGCGTGCGCCACTGCGCGGCTGCGATTCCATGCCCGGCGGCACCAGCAGCAGCGTGCAGATCCGGCTGCCCCAGGTGCGCAGGCAGTCGTCGAGGATACCCGGCTCGATCCCTGGCAGCGCCGTATCGATCACCACCAGCGACGCCAGCCGGCGCTCTACCGCCCGCAGCATGGCCGGGACGTGCCGCACATGCACGACCTCGAACCGGGTCCAAACGGCCTCTAGCAGCAGGCTGCTATCGCCTAGCCAGATAACAGCTTGTGGCTCGCTCATAAGCGCTCCCGCAGTGATACACAGCCCATCCACCAACCCGCACTCTCAATGCATCCACTACAATCAGTATATTATAGGACTACTTTGAAATCTCGCTTGACTGTTTTGATACAGCATTTAGAGCAGCGCGGGCCGGTTGAAGGCAAATCATTACATATTTTTGAGTGGGGTGCAAAACGATCTCATAAAACCTGCGTGCGGGGTGATTTAACCAAGATTTTACGTAATTGCCATGACAATTCGCCGCCAGCCCGGTATAATCAAGGATGAAGTGGGATGAATTCGTGCTGCTAGCAGGAGACAAAAATGGACGTTTACCGGCCACAACCGCAAACCACCACCCTCGGACGGGTCAATCTGCGCGCCGTGATGCAAGAGGTCTACCTCTGGATGACCATCGGCCTGCTGATCAGCGCCGCCGTCGCCATCACCTTTGCCGCCACCGGCCTGACCGTCGCGCTGGCCCCCGTGCTGATGATCGCCATGTTCGCCCAAATCGGGCTGGTGTGGTATCTCGCCGCGCGCATCATGAAGATGGACGCCCAGCGCGCGACCCGCGTCTTTCTGCTCTATGCCGCGCTCAACGGGGCGACGCTCTCGTTCGTGTTCTTCTGGGCCGATCTGAGCGATGTGTACCTGGCGCTGTTCGCCACCGGCGCGATGTTCGCCGCGATGAGCATCATCGGCTACACCACCTCAATTGACCTGACGCGCATGGGCGGCTTCCTGTTCATGGCGCTGATCGGGCTGATCGTCGCCAGCGTGATCAATATCTTCTTCGCCAGCGAAACGCTCTACTGGTTGGTGACGTATGCCGGGGTGCTGATCTTCGTCGCCCTAACCGCCTACGACACCCAGTGGATCAAGCGCAGCGCGCAGCAGATGGAAATTCAGGGCGTTCCCAACGAGGCCGCGCTGGTGCGCCGCGTCGCGATTATGGGCGCGCTCAAGCTCTACCTGGATTTCATCAACCTGTTCATCTACATCCTGCGCATTCTGGCCGGCAGCCGCGACTGACTCGCGCCGCTGGTGGACAGTCTGGACAATCTGACGGGGTGTGCCGTCTGCGCGCACCCCGTTTTGATTCCCATTCCGTTTCTCAGATTGAGAACAGGATTGAGGATGGTGAGAATTTCTCTCCTTCCCTCCGCGCCAGCGTGGGGGAAGGGGCCGGGGGATGGGGGGTAAGTAAGACCGGGATCGTGCGAGCCGCTACAATCCCGGCGCCTGATACCCGACGTTCGCGGCCTGGCGCAGGGCATCCAGCGTTTCATCGACCGTCAGCAGCACGGTCGTTTCGAACGAGCTGAGCGCCCCGCCGCCCGCAATCGCCAGCGCCACCGCCGCCATCGACACGTTATCCGGGGCTTCCCACAGGTTGTAGCCGTCATGCGTGCCGAAAGCATACCAGAACCCGTGCAGCTTCCCACCCACTGACTCGATATAGGCTTGAGCGGCCCTGCGGCGATCCTCTGGGTTACTGATCAACCTGGCCCAGGTTTCCGGCGTGTAACTGAACCTCGATAGATAGAGCGGCATTGTCGCGTCTCCCTGCTCATTAACCGGCCCGGTAAGTATAGAATTAAAATATCATAATTATCAGAAAAAGTATATCACCCTGCGGGGGCTGGAAGTTGTTATGCATTTTTACCCCCCATCCCCCGGCCCCTTCCCCCACGCTGGCGCTGAGGGCAGGGGAGCACCGCGCTGGCTTTGAAGTCCTTCCCACCTTGTGGGGGAAGGATTTAGGATGGGGGGGCAGTCGTGGCTTCGCCTCGTTCAGCGTTCCAAAGAGCATAACATGCTCTGGAAGCGGCCAGGCCTGTTTCGATGTACTCCCCCGGCTGTGCGTCCGCCGCCCCTTCGCGGTAAAATGATCGCCCTACCCATCCGCGCCACCGACCGGAGTCACTTGTCATGTCCGATGACGCCAAACACCTCACCCAACGCCAGTTCGGCGCGCACGCCGCCGGATACGTCAGCTCGCCCGCGCACGCCAGCGGCTACAGCCTCGACCGCCTGCTGGAGCTGGTCGAGCCGCAGCCCGGCTGGCACGTGTTGGACCTTGCCACCGGCGGTGGGCATACCGCCCTGGCCTATGCCCGGCGCGGCACCTGGACCGTCGCCGGCGATCTGACCCTGCCGATGCTGCGCGCCGCCCGCGATCACCTGGCCGCGCAGAATGCCCCCTCCGCCGGATACGTCCAGCTTGACGCCGAGGCGCTGCCCTTCGCCGCGCAGAGCTTCGACCTGATCACCTGCCGCATCGCGCCTCATCACTTCCCGGACGTGCCGCAGTTCGTCCGCGAGACGGCGCGCGTCGTCCGGCCCGGCGGCCTGGTCGCCGTGATCGATCAGCTTTCACCCGGCGAGCCGAAAACCGCGCGCTATATCAACGCCTTCGAGCGCCTGCGCGATCCGAGCCATATCTGGGCCTACAGCGAGGTCGAGTGGCAGGGCTTTTTCATCAGCGCCGGGCTGGCCGTCGAGCACCGCGAAGCCTTCGACACGCGCCACGAGCTGACGCCCTGGGCCGCGCGCATGGGCTGCGACGCGCCGACCATCCTGCGCCTGCGCGCCATGCTGCGCCACGCCCCGCCGCCCGCCGCCGCCTGGATGAAACCGGAGTGGCCCGCCGCATCCGACGCCAGCTTCGTGATCCGCCAATTCCTGCTGATCGCCCGCAAGCCGCGCCTCTAGGCGAATTTCTCCCCTGCCCTCCGTGAAACGTGGGGGAAGGGGCCGGGGGATGGGGGGTAAAAGTGCATAACAGCCTCTAGGCGAATTTCTCCCCTTCCCTCCGCGTCAGCGTGGGGGAAGGGGTCGGGGGATGGGGGGCCACCCTACCCCGCCATCTCCGCCAGCAGACTCGCCGCCCGCACCGGACCGCCCAGCCCCGCAAACGCGTCCCGCAGGCTGGCGACCGCCTCGATCACCAGCGGCGTCGTCATGACCGCCTGCACCGCCGGGCTAAGCTGCCCCTGGCGCATATCCTCGACCGATATCTCCAGCCCGACCTTGGCCTGCCGCGCGCGCCGCGCCTGCCCGCGCTGATCGGCTGCGTGCGGCACGATCACCTGCGGGATGCCGTGCACGATTGCCGCGTGGGTAGTGCCCATCCCGCCGTGATGCACGATCACCTTCAGCCGGGGGAACACGTGATCGTAATCCACCCAGTTCAGCAGCCGCGTCCCGCCCGGCAGATTGGCCTTCAGCGCGGCCTTGTCCTCTGGCGCGATCGGCTGCCGCCCGATCACCACCAGCGGGATCAGCCCGTTGCGCGCGGCGGCGTCCGCTCCCCACGCGAAGAACTCAAGATCGCTGGTGAACGTGCTGCCCAGCGTCACCAGCCCCAACCCCTGCTCGCCCGGAATCTCGGCCAGCCACGCCGGGGGATCGCCCTGGGGAGCCGCTGCGCGCCCGCCGACGAACTGCGTCTGCGGCTCCACGCTCTCGCCCTGGTGCCAGTAGTCGTTGAAATAGCTGAGGTGCAGGTGCGGGCTTTGCACGCGCAGCGCGAGTCCCCCGCCGAAATTGACGCCTTTCAACCCCAGATGCGCGCACAGCCGCACGATCCGTTTGCTGGCCTCGCGCCCCAGCTCGCGCTGCACGGCGATCAGCTCCTCTTCCTGGATCGCCGGACCCGCCGGCCAGCCGCCGACCGCCAGCGGCACGCCGAGCCTCTCCGCTGCCAGCGCCGCCGCCGTCAGGAACGGATCGGTCACGATCACGTCCGGCGCGCCGATCTCTCCGGCCAGATCGCACAGCCCTTCGACCGCTGGCCCGATCAATTCCTCGCTCAGCCACGTGTCGAGCGCCCGTTGATAGCGCCGCCGCAGCGCCTCTTTCGCCCCGATGGTGGCCGGGTCCGGCAGCGGCGGTTGGGGCCACAGCCAGCCCGACCGCTCGATCGCCACGAACGGCACGCCCGCCGCCTGCACCATCCCCCCGATGCGCGGCTCCGACACCCAGCGCACGTCATGCCCCTGCGCGATCAGCGCCTGCGCCGTCTTCAGCAACCCGCCCCAGTCCAGGTGTCCCGGCAGCGGCGCCGATGTAAACCAGAATCGCGCCATACTATGCCTGTCTCCTACGCCGTCGAAACGCGCCGCCACTCTAACCCGGATGCACGCGCCGATCAAGCCATATTCCCCCATCCCGCCGATTTCTTGCTATAACTTACTCAGCGCGATTAGTTTAAGTCCAAACTATCTGGCAAGGAGTCATTCAAATGGCAGTTCGAATTCCCGACAAATATCGTGACCTGTTGGAGCGCCCGGTGTTCGTCGCCCTGGCAACCGTGAATCCCGACGGCCAGCCCCAGGTGACGCCCGTCTGGTGCAGCTACGACGGCACACACGTGCTGATCAACACCGCGCGCGGTCGCCAGAAAGACCAGAACATGACCCGCAACCCGCGCGTTACGATCATGGCAATCGACCCCGACAACCCCTACCGCTGGATGGAAATTCGCGGGCGTGTGGACGAGGTTACCGAGGAAGGCGGCGTCGAGCATATCAACTTCCTGTCCGGCAAGTACACCGGCAACGACGATTACTATCGTCAGGACCCCGGCCAGCGCCAGCGCGAAACCCGCGTGATCTACAAGATCACGCCAACCCACGTCAACGCATCCGGCTAGAGCGTGTTATGCATTTCGGAACGCTGAACGAGGTGAACGTCACGTCCCCCCATCCTAAATCCTTCCCCCAAAATGAGGGAAGGACTTGAAAAATGCGCCGTGCTCCCCTTCCCTCCGCGCAGCGTGGGGGAAGGGGCCGGGGGATGGGGGGCAAAAAGGCATAACAGCCTCTAGCACACCTGGTGTCCGGCCAGAGCATACCCCCGGCGATTGATAAGTCTGTCTCCCCTTCCCTCCGCGCAGCGTGGGGGAAGGGGCCGGGGGATGGGGGGCAGTATCCGCCATCCCCACTGATTGTCCTGCGTTTACCTCTTTGCCTCTTGCCGAATCGGCCTGATCCCGCTAACGTATAGCTACCTAATTAACGCGAATGAAATCTGGTTTAATCGTAATGAGTGCGCCCTTCGCCGGCGCATGGTGTGGATGAGAGTACGAACCATGAACGCAACAGTTCCGCCGACCGCCCGACTCCGTCCAGTAGCGCGGCTGGTGGGCGTCCTGCTGGCCGCGATCACGATCCTGGGCCTGTTCCCGCTGCCGGTCTACGCTCAGGATGGCCTGCCCGCTTCGGCCCGCATCGACAACATCCGGCATATCTTCCAGTCGTGGAACAACTGCGGCCCGGCCAACCTGACGATGGCCATGTCGCATTACGGCTGGGGCTACGATCAGCGCGTCGCGGGGGCGTGGCTCAAGCCCAATATCGAGGACAAGAACGTCTCGCCGGGGCAGATGGCGGCCTATGTCAACCAGCAGACCGAGCTGCCGATCCGTGCCCTGTGGCGCTATGGCGGTAACATCCAACTGCTGAAGAAGTTCATCGCCGCCGGTTTCCCGGTCATCATCGAGAGCGGCTACGATGTCGAGGACCTGGGCTGGATGGGCCACTACGAGACGATCGTCGCCTATGACGACGCCAGCGAAACCTTCTGGGTCTATGACAGCTATCTCGGCATCGGCAACGGCTTTGGCCGCGAGCACCGCTACGACGAGCTGGACTCGTGGTGGCGGCATTTCAACCGTACCTATATCGTGGTCTTCCCGCTGGAGCGCGAAAATGAGGTCCGCGAGATTCTCGGCCCTCACGTCGATCCGCTCGTCTCCGCCCAGAGTGCGCTGTCCGTCGCGCGCCAGGAAGCCGCCCAGGATCAAACCGACGCCTGGGCCTGGTTCAACGCCGGTACCTCAGCCACCCGCCTGGGCCAGTATTACGACGCGGCGATCTACTTTGACGAGGCGTTCCGCCAGGGATTGCCCTACCGCCTGCTGTGGTACATGTTCGGCCCCTACGAAGCCTACTACAACATTGCCCGCTACGACGACGTGGTGACGCTCGCCAACAACACCGAGGCGACCACCGTCTATGTCGAGGAAACAAACTACTGGCGCGGGATGGCCTATGCCGCCCTGGGCCGCACCGACGATGCGAT
>JAAYCM010000131.1 GCA_012729765.1 Chloroflexota bacterium
AGCCGCTCAGCAAGACCGACCGCATCGTCGTCATCAGCAACGGCGACGGCGTGGGCGCGGGTGCGTCGAAGATCAGCGGCGACATCGCCAGTATCATCGCCCAGGTGCCCGCGACGGTCGAAGCCCTCACCGGCCTGGACCTGACCAAGTCGATTGGGCAGCTTCCCGGCGTGCTGGTTCAGAACGCGGGCGGCAAGGCCAACGGCGGCGACACGCCCGCCTCGTAACAGGTGCCCGCCGCTCGGCGGCACAGACTGAGCTAACTCCACACAGGGGCCGGATTGCAGCACACCGGCCTCTGCCGGCTTTCTACGATAACCCTCACGCCCGATTGACAAGCCCCCCTGCCCGGCACGTATAACCATGCAGCGCCCCCACCCCGCCGATCCCTTTGGCGTGATTGTGGGGTATGCTAGAGGCTGTTATGCACTTTTACCCCCCCATCCCCCGGCCCCTTCCCCCACGTTTCACGGAGGGCAGGGGAGCACGGTGGCGTTTTTTCAAGTCCTTCCCACCTTGTGGGGGAAGGATTTAGGATGGGGGGCCGGGTCGTTCGCCTCGTTCGGCGTTCCGAAGTACATAACACGCTCTAGTGCCGCGCACCGACCCAACACCTACACACGAGGTTTAGAAAGTATGCTGGTTTTTCGCCGGAGTTTATCCCTGCTGCTCATGCTGTCTATCGTTCTGACCGTGCCCCTGCCCGCACCCGCCCGCGCCCAGGACACGAGCACGATCACCATCGGCATGACCGACCTGCCCACCACGCTCGATCCCGGCGAGGCGTATGACTTCGCCGCCTGGGAAGTGCTGAGCCATCTCTACACCGGCCTGACGCGCCAGGTGCCCGGCACATTCGAATATGAGCTGGCGCTGGCGGCAGATTACACCGTCAGCGACGATGGCCTGACCTATACCTTCACCCTGCGCGACGATGCCGCCTTCAGCGACGGCACGCCGATCACCGCGCAGACCTTTGTCGATTCGATGGCTCGCGTCGAGCGGCTGCTGCGCGACGCCGGGCAGGCGGTCGAGCCGTATGTCGAGGGCGTCTCGGTGGGGGATGATGACACGCTGGTTTATCAGCTTAAGGTTCCGGTCCCCTACTTCCTGGGGCTGCTCGCGCTGCCGCCCTACTTCCCGATGCACCCCACCCTGGCCGCCACCGGCCAGCCGCAGCCGCTTGAGCCGGTGATCGGCAACGGCCCCTATCTGCTCGACAGTTTCGCCGTGCGCGATCAGATCGTGCTGAAGGCCAACCCCGATTACCAGTTCGGCCCGGCGCCCGCCACCGAAACGATCGTGCTGCGCTACTACGCCCGCTCGCAAGACCTGCGCGACGCCGTGCGCCGCCGCGAAGTCGATCTCGCCTGGCGCGCGCTGTTCCTGCCCGACGTGCAGGCGCTCGAAACGGTCGAGGGACTGAACGTGATCGACCAGCCCGGCACGCGCGTGTTTTATCTCTACATGAATCACGACCTGGAGCCGACCGACGATCCGCTCGTGCGCGAGGCGCTGACACTGCTGCTCAGCCGCCAGAGTGTCGTGAGCGAAGTGTTCGACGGCAAGGCCACCGCACTTACCAGCCTCGTGCCCGATCTCTTCCCCGAAGCCTACGCCGCAATCTGGCCCGATGATCCCGACGTGGCCCAGGCCGAGGAGATTCTGCGCGACGCCGCCTACAGCTCGCGCGGCCAGTCGCGCCTTAGCCTCGGCATCACGACTTCGGAACCGACCTACGGCAATCTGTATGTCGCGGCGGCGGTCGAGCTGGTCCGCGCCAGCTTCAACCTGACCGACTTCATCGAGAGCGGCGTGTTTGCCGACATCGACACTTCGACCTTCATCCGCGCGCTGGAACGGGGCGAAGGCCGGCTGGTGCTGTTTGGCTGGACGCCGATCGTCCCCCACCCCGCCGCCTACCTGCGCCCGCTGGCTCACTCCGCCGAGCCGATCCCCAGCCGCGCCGAATATGCCCTGCCGGAGATCGACGCGCTGCTCGACGAAGCGGCCCTGCTCGACGATCCCGCCGCACAGGGCGAACGCTACCAGGCCGCGGCCCGGCTCCTGCTCGACAACCAGACGCTCGCCCCGCTCTGGCAAGACCACATCCAGCTTGTCGCCTGGGACGACATCGGCGGCATCCAGCTAGAGCCGAATTTCTTCCTGCACTACGATCAGTTGGTGCGCGAGTAGCCCGCCCGCCGCACCGCACACGCAAACAAAAAGGGGAATCGCCGGGTTGGGGATTCCCCTTCTGGTTAGAGAGAAAAAGTCGTGCGGTTAGGGTGCGGCGTCGTAGCCCGGCCCGTCGGAGAAGAAGTCGTAATTCGGCTTGATATCTTCCGTCAGGTCCACCACCTCGCCGCCCGCCGAAGCATAGCGCGCGCCCCCAAACGGGATGCGCTCCTGCCCGGCTGTCAGCTCATACGCGGCGGGCACTTCATCTTCGGGGAAGATCGCCTCGAACGGGCATTCCGGCACACATGCGCCGCAGTCGATACACGTATCGGGATCGATAAAGTACCAGGGCCATTCGTTCTCCGGGAAACCGGGAACAATGCAATCCACCGGGCAGACCTCGACGCACGCGCCGTCGCGCAGGCAGATGCTGGTAATGATATGGGTCATTGTACTGCTCCTCTAGCAGACCAAAAGGTGAATGAATAGTTTGGGAAGTCTCGCTTTCACCCACTATACAGGGAGTGCGCCTGTTCTTCCTGTACCAAATACCAGCCAGAACGGGTGACGTTCGGCACAGCGCCTCGCGCCTGCGTTCCAGCCCATCACATCATACCAGATGCCCGCTAGGGGAACAAAAATCAGCGCCCCGTCTAAAAAATCGGGGCGCTGCGTGGGCCGCCGGAGCAGCCCGTGTGTGACAGCCAGGCCGCAGCCTGGAAAAAACAACTGGCTAGCTGCGTGCCGCGCTCAAACGCTCGGCCACGTCCGCCCAGTTGACGACGTTCCAGAACGCCTCGACATACGCCGCCCGGTTATTCTGATACTTCAGATAATAGGCATGCTCCCACACGTCGAGCACCAGCAGCGGTGTGACAATCCACTGCGTCAGGTTCTGGTGCTTTTCCGCCTGGAGCACCTGAAGATGCTGCGTCTCCGGCTCCCAGACCAACAGCGCCCACCCACTGCCCTCGACCGCGTTGGCTGCCGCCGAGTAGTGCGCTTTGAAGTTCTCGAAGCTGCCGAAATCGGCGTTGATCTGGTTGGCGAGATCGCCGGACGGCTGACCGCCGCCGCCCTGTCCGGCTGGGGCCATATTCGGCCAGAAGATGCTGTGCAGGAAATGGCCCGACCCGTGGAATGCGGCCTCACGCGACCAGTGCTTCACCATCGCATAATCGCCGGACGAGTGGGCCTGCTTCAGCATGTCCTCGGCCTTGTTCAGCCCGTTGACATACGCCAGGTGGTGCTTGTCGTGATGCAGGCGCATCGTCTGTTCGTCAATGTGCGGCTCCAGCGCATCATAAGCATACGGCAGGGGGGGAAGTTCGTGTTTGGTTGCCATTGAACGTTCTCCTTCTTGGTTTGCAGTTGACTCAGCAGAGCAGCTCTCAGAGAGAGAAATGAGTCCCCGTGTGTCCTGGGGGTAATACAAAGGGAGTTGGCAGCAGCGGTTAGCCCTGTTCACATAGGATTATAAGGGAGAGCGGGCAGCACCGACAACAGTTTTTACAGCGAAAGTTTGTTTAATTCCGCGCGCGCAGGCCGCCAGGCCCGGCCCGGCAGAGTCGTGCGGGCCGAAAAGCCGTGCTATACTGCCAAATAAAATACGACTAAACCGGCAGCATAGCCGAACAGCGCGAGACTTAGATGTTGCAGATTACGATCCTGTATACCGCTGATATTCACGGTCAGATGACCCGCCTGCTGCGAGCGGCACTGCTGGCTCGCACGCTGCGCGAGGAGCTGGACGCCGCCGGACACCATGCGCTGCTGCTCGATGCGGGCGATGTGGAAGAGCGCACCCTGATCGAGAGCGATCTCAGCAAAGGGATTGCCCCGTTCCGGGTGCTCAAGGCCGCCGGGTATGATGCCTGTGTGCCCGGCCACAGCACCACCCTGACGTATGGTCCGACGGTCTTGCAAAGCATCGTGCAGCACAGCGGGCTGCCGGTCCTGTGCGCGAACCTGCTCGCGCCCCCGCCGGAGTCGCAGCCCCTGCCCGGCACACAGAACAGCCTGATCGTGTCCTATGGACCGGCGCGCCTCGGCCTGTTTGGGCTGACCACCGAGTTGAATCCCGCCTACGAGCGCTACTATCACGTCAGTATCCCCGACGCGATCATCACGGCCCGCGCCCAGGTTCAGGCCCTGCGCGACCAGGGCTGCACCGTGATCGGGCTGCTCTCGCATCTCGGCTACGAGCGCGATCTTCAGGTGGCCGAAGCGGTGCCCGGCCTCGACTTTATCATCGGGGGACACTCACATACGCTGCTGCGCAGCCCGGCAGCTGTGCGCAGCGTGCCGATCTGTCATGCCGGCGAGCGCGGGCGGTTCATCGGCCAGCTTGATCTTGAAATCGACGCGCGCGGCAGTGTAGTGCAGTGGTATGGGCAGCTTCATCGTGTGCCCGAAAGCGGGCCGTTCCATCCGGAAGCCCAGCAGGTGTGGGACTGGGTCCAGCGTGAAACGCAGCACGCGCTCGACGTCCCGATCGGCTACCTGAATGAGGCCGTCGATCTCGCGCCCGATCGGGCCTGTGGCGTGGGCCAGCTTCTCGCCGATGCCCTGCGCGTGCGTCTGCGCGCCGACATTGCGTTTTGCGTGGGTGGACATCTGCAGGCCGGACTGCCGCAGGGACCGGTCCGCCTGCGCGACCTGGTGCGGGCCTGTCGCTCCCCGGCCAGCGCCGCCGTAACACAGCTTAGCGGGGCGCAGATCATCCGCGCGCTGGAGCATGGGGCCAATCCTGCCGTCTGGCGCAACGCCCCGCGCAGTATGCGGGGCCTGAATGTCGGCATCCTGCAGGTTTCTGGCCTGACCTACCAGTATGATCCGAGCGGGCGGCCCGGCTGCTATACCTCCAATGTGCGTGTGCTGGATAAGCCGATTGAGCTGGACACGGTGTACCGGGTGGCGGCGACCGATTATGAGCTGATTCCCCAGCGCCGCTACGTGCCCGACCTGGACATCAGCAGCCTGGCGCTGGACATCCCGCGCACCGTGCGCGACGTGCTGCACGACCACCTGGCGACATTCAACCCGCTGACGCCCGGCCTGCGCTCGCGCATCATCGTCACGGCTTCGGCAGGTGTGCACGACGATTCACCCCCGGCGAGCTGACCTTCCCCGATGAAACGGCAGCGGGCGCACCCCCACATCGAGGTACGCCCGCCTGTCAGGTCTGCCTGCTGCCGGTCGCGCTAAAGCCCCTGCACCATCCGCCGCAGGATCGCCAAGTCTTCGAGCGCACGCCCCGCGCCGACTGCCGTCGTGACCAGCGGGTCTTCGGCGCGATAGGCCGGGACACCAACCGCGCGCGTAATGTAATCGTCGATGCCGCGCAGCAGCGCCCCACCGCCCGTCAGCACGATCCCCCGGTCGATGATGTCCGAGGCCAGCTCTGGCGGCGTCTTTTCGAGCACGGCTTTAGCCGCGCTGACAATGCTCGACAGCGGCTCCTCGATGGCTTCGATCACCTCGCTGGTCGTGACCGTGATCGTGCGCGGCAGCCCGCCGACCTGGTCACGCCCCTGGATTTCCATGCTCAGTTCTTCGCCAATATCCACTGCCGCGCCGATCTGAATCTTGATCGACTCGGCGGTCGGCTCGCCGACAACCAGACTGTACTTGCGGCGGATATAGTTGATGATGCCCTCGTCCAGCCGCATCCCGCCCATGCGCACGCTATCGGCCACCACGATGCCGTTCATCGCCAGCACGGCAGCCTCGCTCGCGCCGCCGCCCAGGTTGAAGATCATGTTGCCCGCCGGGGTGCTGATCGGCAGGCCCGCGCCCAGCGCCGCCAGCAGCGGCTCCGGCAGCAGATGCGCCTCGCGCGCCCCGGCCCGCACCGCCGCCTCGTGCACGGCGCGCTTCTCGACGCTGGTCACGCCATAGGGCACGCTCAGCATCACTTCCGGCCCGCGAAAGCGCATCCCGCCCGCGATCTTGCGGAAGAAATAGCGCAGCATGGCCTCGGTCACTTCATAATCGGCGATCACACCATCGCGCAGCGGGCGCAGCACCTCGATATGCTCCGGGTGCCGCCCGTACATATCGCGCGCTTCCTGCCCCACCGCGACGACGCGCTCGTCCTCAATCGTCAGCGCGACCATCGCCGGCTCTTGCAGCACGATCTGCCCGCCGGAATAAATCATCACGTTGACCGTGCCGAGGTCTACGCCCAGTTTCTTCGAAAACATTCCCATTCGTCAGTGCCTTTTCGAACTGAACGGCTTCGGTTATTGTCCCCAGGACGCGTAAAACATACCGCAAGCCGCGCTATCCGGCGAAAACGCCCCGCCGCCGTGCGCCCTCCAGAATTCCGGCCAAGAAAACCGGCAGCCCTGATGCGAAGGACTGCCGGTAACACAGGACTATAGAGAGTCTGTTTCGGGCGGCTATTCGTCTTCTTCCACCGTGCGAATGCGCCGCCCCGACGGGCCGCCCACCCGCTGATAAATCTTGGCCGCGATCTCGGCCCGCCGCAGCTCCTGCGCGATCATTGCGCGCTGATCGCCCGCCGGGCTCTCTTCCATCAGCCGCCGCGCACGGGCACGCGCTTCCTCGACGTCGCTCATATTGATCTCGCTCACCGACTCGGCGTCGTCGGCCAGGACGATCACCTTGTGCGGCCCGACATCGACCACGCCCCCATACACGACGAAGCTGTTAATCGCATCGCCTTCAACCACGCGCAGCTCGCCAAACGCCAGGGTCGTCAGCAGCGGGGTGTGATTGGGCAGCACGCCCAACTCGCCCTCGCTGCCGGGGATCAGCACCATATCGGCGTTCTCGGTGTGATAAAGCTGGCGGACGCGCGATACTACCTCGACTTCAAGCGGCATCTCGTTCGCTCCTCGACGGGCAGGCGTCTAAGCCGCGCCCGCACCTTCGCGCTCGGCGGCTTCGTACTGCTGGACTACGTCATCGATCCCGCCCGCCATATAAAACATCTGCTCCGGGATGTGATCCAGCTCGCCATCCAGAATCATGCGGAAGCCGCGCACCGTCTCTTTGACCGGGACATAACGCCCTTCGCGCCCGGTGAACTGCTCCGCGACCGAGAACGGCTGGCTCAGGAAAAACTGGACCCGCCGCGCCCGTCCCACGATCCGCTTGTCCTCTTCGGACAATTCGTCGATGCCCAGGATCGCAATGATGTCTTGCAGGTCCTTATAACGCTGAAGCACCTGCTGGACCTCGCGCGCCGTGCGGTAGTGTTCCTCGCCGACCACCAGCGGATCGAGCACGCGGCTGGTGCTCGCCAGCGGGTCCACCGCCGGATAAATCCCCTGCTCCACAATCGCCCGGTCGAGCGCGACCGTGCCGTCGAGGTGGCCGAAGACCGCCACCGGGGCCGGGTCGGAATAGTCGTCGGCGGGCACATAGACCGCCTGAAGCGAGGTGATCGCGCCCGTCTTGGTGCTGGTGATGCGCTCCTGCAGGTCGCCCATCTCCTGCGCCAGCGTCGGCTGGTAGCCGACCGCCGAAGGCATCCGGCCCAGCAGCGCCGAGACTTCCGATCCGCTCAGCGAAAAGCGGAAGATGTTGTCGATGAACAGCAGCACGTCGCGGCCTTCATCACGGAAATACTCCGCCATCGCCAGGCCGGTCAGGGCCACCCGCAGACGTACGCCGGGCGGCTCGTTCATCTGGCCGAAGACCATCGCTGTTTGCCCGATCACGCCGCTTTCCTGCATCTCGCCGTAGAGCTGCGTCCCCTCACGCGTGCGCTCGCCCACCCCGGCGAAGACCGAGAAGCCCTCGTGCTCCTTGGCGATGGAACGGATCAACTCCATGATGATCACGGTCTTGCCCGTGCCCGCGCCGCCGAAGATTCCGGCCTTGCCGCCCCGTCGGAACGGCGCGATCAGGTCGATGACCTTGATCCCGGTTTCGAACATCTCGACGGTAGTGGCCTGCTCGTCGAACGGCGGGGCCTGGCGGTGAATCGGGTAGCGGGCTTCGGCATCCACTGCTCCCGCGCCGTCGATTGGCTCGCCCAGGACGTTGAAAATGCGTCCCAGCACGCTCTGGCCGACCGGCACCATAATCGGCGCGCCGGTGGCAAAAGCGGGCAGGCCACGCTGCAAACCGTCGGTAGTATCCATTGCCACGCAGCGCACCTGGTTATCACCCAAATGCTGCTGGACTTCCAGGATCAGGTCGCTCTGGCCCTCGCGCGGCACGCGAATCGCATCGAAAATATCGGGCAGATGGGCCTCAGACGGAAACCCCACGTCTACCACCCCGCCCAGAATCTGCGAAATCGCCCCGCGCGCTTCTTCTCGAACTCTCGTAACCATTGCTTTCTGTCTCTCCCACAGGAACGCAGGCTGATCGCGCAGCCTGGGCTAGTCGTCGTTCTGCTTCAATGCTTCCACGCCGCCGATGATGTCCAGGATTTCGCCGGTGATCGCAAGCTGGCGCGCCTTGTTGAAGTCGAGCTGCAGCAGACCGCGCAGCGCCTCGGCACTCTCCGACGCGTTGCGCATGGCGACCATCCGGGCGCTGTGCTCGCTCGACAGGCTCTCGCGAATCGCCTGCAAAATTTGCAGCTCGGTAAAGCGCGGGATGACCTCGTCCAGGATCGTGACCGCGTCCGGCTCGTAGAGATAGTCTCGCCCGCGCAGCCGGACTTCGGGAGGGGTTTCGACCAGGTCCGCGATCGCGCGGCTGCTCGCCTCGAAGGGGCGCAGCGGCAGCAGCGGCAGCACACGCGGCTGCTGCGTGACCGTGTTGATGAAGTTCGTGTACGCCACGAACACTTCATCGGCGCCCTGGTTGAGGAACTCGTCGAACAACACCTGGACGATCTGGGTCACATCGCTCACATCAGGATCGGCGGGCAGGTGCGAGAATTCGGCCACGATCTCCTGCTGCTTGAGGAACGGGGCAGCCGTTTCGCTGTCTTTTTGCGCCGCGATCCAGCGCCGGATCAGGTCGGTGCCTTTGCGCCCGACCGTCACCCAGCGCGCCGGGCGCTGGTAGCGCTCGACAAAGCTGGTCGCGCGCCGGACGGCGTTGGCGTTATACGCGCCCGCCAGCCCGCGATCGCCCGCGATCAGCAGCACGCAAATCATGTCCACGTCCTGGCGCACTTCCAACAGCGGGTGCAGTGGCACGCCCCGGCTCTGAGCGGCGACGTGCACCAGCACCTGGTGGGCATACTGCGCATACGGGCGGCTCGCCAGCACGGCGTTCTGCGCCTTGCGCACGGCTGAGGCCGAAACCGCTTCCAGGGCGCGCGTTACCTGGTTGATATTGCGCACGGAATTGATCCGGCGCTTGATCTCGCGTGTCGTTGGCATCGCTCACTCTACTCTCGCTGCGCCGGCCACCGACTAGCGCGTCTCGGCCAGCTCGTCCCAGCCCCGGTTGAACTCGTCAATCGCCCCCAGGATCGCCGCTTCGATCTCGTCGGTGAGCTTGTAATCGGCGTCGATCACGCGCTGCATGTAATCGGGATGGTTGGCGTGGAAGTTCGCCAGGAAGCGCTCTTCCCACTCCTTGACCATCGGAACCGGCACGCGGTCGAGCTTGCCGCGCGTCCCGGCCAGCAGCAGAAGCACCTGGTCCAGCAGCGGAGTCGGCTGGTACTGCGGCTGCTTGAGCAGCTCTTGCAGGCGCATCCCGCGATCAAGCTGCTGCTGTGTGGCGCGGTCCAGGTCCGAGCCGAACTGCGCGAAGGCCGCCAGGCTGCGGAACTGAGCCATCTCCAGCTTGAGCCGGCCCGCCACCTTACGCAGAATCGGGCGCTGGGCGTCGCCACCCACGCGGCTCACGCTCAGACCGGTGTTGATCGCCGGGCGCACGCCGGAATAGAACAGGTCGGTTTCCAGGTAGATCTGCCCGTCGGTAATCGAGATCACGTTGGTGGGCACATAGGCCGACACGTCGCCCAGCAGCGTCTCGATGATCGGCAGGGCCGTCAGGCTGCCCCCGCCGCGATCATTCGAAAGCTGGGCCGCGCGCTCCAACAGGCGGCTGTGCAGGTAAAACAGGTCGCCCGGATACGCCTCGCGCCCCGGCGGGCGGCGCAGCAGCAGCGATACCTGCCGGTAGGCCCACGCATGCTTCGACAGGTCGTCATAGATCACCAGCGCGTCGCGCCCGTTCTCCATAAAGTACTCGCCCATCGCGCAGCCCGCGTAAGGTGCGATGTACTGGAGCGTGGCCGAGTCTGACGCCGACGCGACGACCACAATCGTGTGCTCCATCGCGCCATATTCTTCCAGCGTGGCGACGACGCGCGCCACCTGCGCCCGCTTCTGGCCGATGGCAACGTAGATGCAGATCAGATCGCTGCCCTTCTGGTTGATGATCGCATCAATGCCGATCGCGGTCTTGCCGGTCTGGCGGTCGCCGATGATCAGCTCGCGCTGCCCGCGCCCAATCGGGAACATCGCGTCAATCGAGCGGATACCCGTTTGCACCGGGCGCGTCACGTTCTGGCGCTCGATCACGCCGGGGGCCATGCGCTCGATCGGGAAGAATTCACTGGTAGCAATCGGGCCTTTGCCATCCACCGGGCGGCCCAACGCATCCACAACCCGCCCGATCAGGCCGTCGCCCACCGGCACCGAGACGATCCGCCCCGTGCCGCGCACCTCGCCGCCTTCCGAGATCGTGGTGTAGTCACCCATGATGATCACACCCACTTCGTCGGCTTCGAGGTTAAAGGCGATGCCCAGCACGCCGTTCTGAAACTCGACCAGCTCTTGCGCGCGGACGTGCTCCAGCCCGACGATCCGCGCGATGCCGTCACCGACTTCCACGACAGTGCCGACTTCGACGGCTTTTAGCTCGCGCTCGTAACCTTGAATCTGTTCTAACAATCCTCGCGTAATGTCACTTGTCAAATCCGCCATATTGTCTGCTCTCCTCAAACGACCTGGGAAGATGGAAGGTGGTTGGAAATCCTGCGCATCGAAGTGTGTGACAGCCAATCCGTCCGGCGATCAACCGGCGGTGGTGCGGGCGAATGGGAGCGGCTGTGGACAGGGAGTTGCACCGCACATTGTTAAGAATAGAACAATTACAGCAAAAAAACAAAAACTTATGATACTTTCTCCGGTTCGCCTCTCACTCCTCGTCGGATTCCGAATTCTCCGGGTGACGCCCGGCCAGGCGCGAGACTTTGCGCCCGCCCCCCAGCCCGACGCTGCGCTGGTAGGCGGCCCAGATCGCGCGGGCGATCACGGTGCGCAGCCCGCCCTTCTCCAGGTGGTAGATCGCCTCAGCCGAGGTGCCGCCCGGACTGGTGACTTGGTTGCGCAGCATGGCGACATGATCGCCCGACTGCGCCGCATACTCGACCGAGCCGCGAATCGTCTGGTACACAAGCTGCTCGGAAATCGAGCGCGAAAAGCCCATGTGCACGCCGGCATCGATCATCGCTTCCATAAACAGAAAGACATAGGCCGGACCGGTCCCGCTGAGCGCCGTCGCCATGTCCAGATAGCTCTCGTCATCGACATAGATCTCTTTGCCCAGGGCACGCAGCAGCAGCCGGGCATGATCGCGCTGGCGTTCGGGCACCTCGGCGGTAGCCGTCCACACGCTGATCCCCTGGCCGATGCGGGCCGGGGTGTTGGGCATCACCCGCACGACACACGCGTTCGCCAGCCCGTCCGCGATCTGCCGGATGGACGCGCCGGCCACGATGCTCAGCACCAGCGAGCACGTCCGCGCCCCGCCCCGCACTTCGGGCAGCACGCGCTCCAACACCTGCGGCTTGACCGACAGCACCAGGATATTGGCCTGGGTGCCAGCCGCCAGGTTGTCGGTCGTAAAGCGCACCCCGTAGCGCTCGACCAGATACGCGCCCCGCTCCGTATGCGGATCGGCGGCAATGATCTGCTCTGGCTCCACGAGATTTTGCTTCAGCAGCCCGTGAATCATAGCCTCACCCATGTTACCCGCGCCGATAAAGGCGATGGTAACCCCGGACAATGTGTTCTCGTGCTCCATGTGGCTTGTTCCTCAGTGCATCAGGCAAGCGCGGGAATCCCGCCTGTTGCCGGGCGTGGATCGGCGTGTTAGTGTCGTGATACTGCTTAGAAGATAGGGTAGCGGCGAGCGGATGTCAAACACCAAAACCAAGCAACTCGGGACGCTGATCTGGGCCTGGGGGCCGGTGATGCTGCTCATGGCGCTGATCTTCGTCGCGTCGGCGCAGCCCAAGATCGAGCCGCCCGGCGGCAGTGATGATGTCTACTTCTCCGGGATGATGCCCGTTTTCCCCGGCCTGTGGGACGCGCTGATCAAGAAAGGCTCGCATATCGTCAGCTATGGGGTGCTGGCTGTGCTGAGTCTGCGCGCCTGGCGGCTCTCCGGCGCAGCGCACCGGGCCGCGCTGCTGGCAGGACTGGTGGCGCTGCTCTACGCCTTCACCGACGAACTGCACCAGTCCACCGTGCCGGGACGTAATGCCGCGCTGTATGATATTGGCTTCGACCTGCTGGGCATCGTGCTGTTCCTGCTGGCCGCCGGCTGGCTGTGGCCGCGCCCCACCGACCGTTGACCTGCCTTCTCATCCGCTGTGCCGCTAGGGCTTGAGATAGTAGGTCATGTGCTGCAAGTGCGCAACCGGATCGATGTACTGCACGTGCACCCCTGGGGGAACGGCCAGCGTGATCGGCGCATAGTTGAGAATGGCCCGCACACCGGCTTCGACCAACTGGTTGGCGACGGTCTGCGCGGCGGAAGCTGGCACGGCGATCATCGCAACCTTAACCTTCTGCCGCCGCACCTCGTCTTTCATCTGCTCGATGGACATCACCTTCAGTCCGGCGACATCCTCACCGATCAGCGCAGGATTGTTGTCGAACAGGCACGCCACCTGGAACCCGCGCGACACGAATCCTTTATAGTGAGCGAGCGCGCGCCCCAGGTCGCCCACCCCCACGACCGCCATCGGCCACTGCTGATCCACCTGCAATATCTGCCGGATCTGCTCGAACAGGTAGCCGACGTTGTAGCCGGTGCCCTGCTTGCCAAACTCGCCAAAGTGCGAGAGGTCCTTGCGAATCTGGGCCGAGCTGATCCCCAGACGCTCGCCCATCTCGTGTGACGAGGTGTACTCCTTGCCTTCCTCGATCATGTGGCTAAGCGCGCGCAAATAAATCGGCAGCCGGCCAATCACAATATCCGGGATGTTCGGTATATTGCCCATCGGGATTCAGTGCGAGTCTGTCCGCCTGCCCCTGGCAGAGCGTCCAGGCCGCGCCCTCCTTTCTCGTGCAGGGTGGAAGCTATGATTATGTACCTGTAAGCACAAATAGTATGCTTATACTAGCATGGTTGTAGCACAAACACAACGCGAGACGTGGCTGGTCAGCTAGGCTGCACCATTGCCCGGCAGCGGTGGGGCTGGTATGATCCTCGATATGGCACACTATTCCCGCAAGCCTCCGGCACACCACGGCCTTTCACGCCGCCAACTTCTCCGCATCGGCGGGATGACGGCGCTGGGCGGGAGCATCGCCTGCCTGGGCAGCATCCTCGGCTATCTGGCGCTCGACGAGTTGACGGATGCGCGCCGCCCCACCCCATCCCCGCCCCCGGCGCGGCCAACGCACCTCAAACTGATCGACCGCCCGCCGATCACCCCGCGCACCGAGTGGGGCGCCCGCGCGCCCGATCATGAGGCCCGCAACGAGACGGGATTCTACCAGGATGGGCAGGCCGAGGGCTGGCTCGAATATGAGGGCGATCTGCGCGCCATCTACCGCACGGTCGTCGTGCATCACTCCGTCATCTACGAGATTGACGATCCGACCACGATGCGCGCCATTCAGGACGAGCATATGGACGAGCGCGGCTGGGCCGACATTGGCTATCATTTCGGCGTGGGCAAGAACGGCCAGGTGTTCGAAGGGCGGGCGCTCAACGCACGCGGTACCCACGTCGAGGGCTACAACAGCGGCAGCGTCGGCGTCGTCTTCTTCGGCAACTTCGAGGAAGAATCTCCGGAGCCGGGCCAGCTTACCGCCGGGCTGCGGCTGATCAACTGGCTGGCGCTGCGCCTGGAGCTAACCCATCTGGCCGGGCACGGCGACTTCAACGACTTCACGCGCTGTCCAGGCCGCAATATGGCCGCCTATATGCCGCTGTTGGCCGAATCCGCCCTGCTCAGCCTGGGCACCGATGGCTACCGGCCCCTGCCCACCGCCAGCCCCACACCCGAAAGCTAGAGGCCGTTTATACACTTTTGCCCCCCATCCCCCGGCCCCTTCCCCCACGCTGGCGCGGAGGGAAGGGGAGCACGGCGGCGCTTCTCAAGTCCTTCCCTCATTTTGGGGGAAGGATTTTAGGATGGGGGGAGTATCGTTCAGCGTTCCGAAGTACAGAACACGCTCTGTGCCCCACAGGATGATACTTGTCACACCTGGGAGTGTCTGTTATTCTTTTTTTAACAGTATTAAACCGTCAAAATTCTATTAAAGTTCAGGCGCTTACCGCGCGAAACCAAGCGCACTCTCGCGGCCCATTGTCAGGACCATACAGGCACCGGCATGACCAACTCAACGTCTGAGATTCCCGCCAGTCAGAAGTTACAGGCCATCAATACCAGCGTGCTGCAGGGCCTCGGCCAGCTTGCCAGCTACTTCGGCTTCAATAAGGTCATGGGCCAGCTCTACGGCGCGCTGCTGCTCAACCCGGAACCGCAAAGCCTGGACGATCTCATGGTCCAGCTCGGCATCTCCAAGGCGAGCGTCAGCATGAATCTGCGCACACTGGAGCAGATGGGCATCGTGCGCGAGGTGTGGGTCAAGGACGACCGGCGCAAGTATTACCAGGCTGAGGGCGATTTCTGGCGGATTCTGACCAACGTGCTCAGCAGCCGCGAACTGCGCAACGTCAACCAGGCGTTGCGCGTGCTGGACGAAAACGCCGCCGACTTGCAGCAGATGCAGCCCGATCTGCCCGAAGCTGAGCGCAGGCTGGCCGAGCTGTATGCCCAGCGCATCACCCAGCTTCAAGATTTCTTCCGGCTGGCCCAACTGCTGCTCATGTCGCTGCTCGATCACGCCGAAGACCAGCCGAATATCAGCGACATCAAAGGCATCGACTTTGACTGAGTTTCGCGCCCTGCCGCAGCGCGAGTTGGCGACGGTCAGGGGGTATTGTATAATTTGTTTAGAAAGTTCTAAAAGACACAAATCTTCCACAGGCGGGCGGCTGCCAGGCGCTCACTGTGGCTAGCACAGGCGCGTGAGGCTGTATGGCTATAGATACTCTGCTCCAGTCAGTCGATAAGCTGCTGCTATCCGTCACCGATAGTTCGCTTCCCCTGCTGCGCGAGACAAGCCGGCATATCCTGGCTGCCGGGGGCAAGCGGATTCGCCCGCGCCTGGTGCTGCTGGCCCACGCCGCCTGCGCTGGTCAGCACGAGGATGACGCCGTCGCGCTGGCCGCTGCCATCGAGGTCATCCACACCGCCACGCTCGTGCACGACGACATCAACGACGATGGCACGCTGCGCCGGGGCCGCGAGACGGTCAATTCGCGCTGGGGCGGCACCTATGCCCTGCTGACCGGCGATTTTATGTTCACCAAAGCCTATCAGATCATGGCCCCGTTCAGCGCCGAGCTGAATCACATCCTGGCCCAGGCCGCGCTGGACCTGGTCGAGGGCGAAACGCTGCAAATCCAGGCTTCGCGCGAAGGCTCGTTTGACCGCGACACCTATATGCAGATCATCGCCAAAAAGACGGCGGCGCTGTTCGTCGCGGCGGTCGAGTTGGGCGCGCACGCGGCCCACGCCCCCCAGAACTGGATCGAGGCGCTGCACGACTATGCCTTCAACCTGGGGCTGGCCTTCCAGATCGTAGACGACGTGCTCGATCTGGTTGCCGACCCGCAGCAGATCGGCAAGAACGCCGGGATCGACCTGCGGCAGGGGCGCGGCGTTGGAGCGGCACTGACCGCCAACAATAACACCGGACTCCCGCCGGTTCCTGCCCAGATCGCGGCAGTCAATCTGGTGGGCGAAGAAGCCGCCGGTCTGATCAAGGAAAGCCTGCTGCAAGAAGACGATCTGGCCGAGGTCGTGCGCAAGGCGCGCGAGAAGGCCAATGAGCTGGCGTCGCTGGCGATGTCCAGCCTGGAAGTCCTGCCGCCCTCACCGGCACGCGACGAGCTGTACGCGCTGGCGCATCTGGTCGTCGAGCGCAACCGCTGAGCCGCGCGCCATGTACAATCACGCTCCCCAGGGCTACCGTTGCCCGTTCTGCCTGCTCGTGCAGGGCCAGCAGGACCCGCATCTTTATTCCAATGGCGACGATATTGTCTATCGTGATGCGCTCGTCACGGCGCTGATCAGCTCGCACCAGTGGCCGAAGAATCACGGCAACACGCTCGTTATCCCTGCCGAACACTACGAGAACCTGTACGATCTGCCGCTGCACTTCGCCCCCCGGATGCACGACGTGATCCGCGCTGTCGCCCTGGCGATGAAATCCGTCTGGGGCTGCGACGGCGTCTCGACGCGCCAGCACAACGAGCCGGGCGGCGGTCAGGACGTGTGGCACTATCACGTGCACGTCACGCCGCGCTATGACGAGGACGCCTTCTACGGCACCCCGCGCGAGTTCATGCCCGCGCCGCAGCGTGCCGTCTACGCGCACCAGCTCCGCGAGGCGCTGCGCGGCTGGCAGCCCACCCCCTGATCTCCCGTCCTGCGCTGGCCCGCGCAGTTTGACGCTGCCCCCCGCGCGCGCTAGACTCCGACTTATGGCATACGACGAAGCGAAGATTCAGGTCAAGAGCGGCAGCGGTGGCAACGGGATCGTCCACTTCCGCCGCGAAAAATATGTGCCGCGCGGCGGTCCCAGCGGCGGTGATGGCGGCAAGGGCGGCGACGTCTATCTGGTCGTCAAGCCCACGCTCAATACGCTGCTGGCGTTCAACAACCAGATCCACTTCAAAGCTGAGAACGGCCAGCACGGCGGCACGGCCAACCGCACCGGGCGCAGCGGCGCGGACCTGTTGATCGAGGTCCCGCCGGGAACCATCGTGCGCGACGCCGATTCCGGCGAGATCATCGCCGACCTGACCGAACCAGATCAGCGCATCCGCATCGCCAAGGGCGGGCGCGGCGGGCGCGGCAACGCGCGCTTTGCTACCAGCACCAACCAGGCCCCGCGCATCGCCGAGAAAGGCGAGCCGGGCGAGGAGCGCTGGCTGCGCCTGGAGTTGAAGCTGCTGGCCGATGTCGGGCTGGTGGGCGCGCCCAACGCGGGCAAATCGACCCTGCTCTCGGTGATCAGCAACGCCACGCCCAAGATCGCGGATTACCCCTTCACCACCCTGGAACCGAATCTCGGCATCGTCACCCTGGAAGATCGCGACATCGTCTTTGCCGATATCCCCGGCCTGATCGAAGGCGCGCATCTCGGCCAGGGCCTCGGTCACGGCTTTCTGCGCCACATCCAGCGCACGCGCGTTTTGGTCCACCTGCTCGACGGCATGGCCGAAGACCCGCTGGCCGACTTCCACCAGATCAATACCGAGCTGGCGCTGTTCGACCCCAAGCTGGGCGAGAAGCCGCAGATCGTCGCGCTCAACAAGCTGGACCTGCCCGATGTCCAGGCACGCTGGCCGGAAATCCAGGCCGCGCTGAAAAAACTCGGCTACGATCCGCTGGCGATCTCGGCGGCGGCGCACGAAAACACGCGCGACCTGCTCTATCGCGTCGTGCAGGCGCTCGACAACCTGCCCGAAGAAGCGCCCGAAGTGGCCGAGATTCCCGTCTACCAACTGGACGAGGACCCGCTGGCCTTCACGATCACACGCGAGGACGACGGCGGCTTCCGCGTCTCCGGCCAGCGTATCGAGCGCGCGGTTGCCATGACCTACTGGGACTACGATCAGGCTGTGACGCGCTTCCAACGCATCCTCGACACGATGGGCATCACCGATGCCCTGCGCGCTGCCGGCGTCCAGCCCGGCGACACAGTCTATATCGGCGATATGGAGCTGGAGTGGGAAGACTGAGCCGCTCCCGCCCCACCCACCGCTAAGGACTGCCCGTGAACCCCCAACGTATCGGAGTCTATGGCGGCACGTTCGATCCGCCCCACCTCGGCCACCTGATTCTGGCCGAAACCGCCGCCGATCAGCTCGATCTGGCGCGGGTGCTGTTCGTGCCCGCGGCCGATCCGCCCCACAAATCCGATGCCGACATGCGCTCGACCGCCGATCGCCGGCTGGCGCTGGTGCAGCACGCCATCGCCGGCAACCCGCGCTTTGCCGTCTCGCGTGTCGATATGGACCGCCCCGGCCCGCATTACAGCGTCGATATGCTGCGCCTGCTGCGCCAGGAGTGGCCCGACGCCGAGCTGTTCTTCCTGCTCGGCGCGGACTCGCTGCGCGACCTGCCAACCTGGTCCCGCCCGGCAGAATTGATCGCGCTGGCCGCGCTGGGCGTGATGCCGCGCCCCGGCGTGAATCTGGACATCGACGCGCTGGCGCGTACAATTCCCGGTGTTCGGGAGCGGATTCACTGGCTGGAGACACCGCTGATCGGCCTGTCGGCCAGCGCTATCGCCGCGCGTGCCGCCGCCGGGCTGAGCATCCGCTATCAGGTGCCGGACGCCGTGTGCCTCTATATTGAACAAAACGGGTTATACAGCGATTATGAACCGACCAACACACCGAAAATTTAACTTCGACCGCCGCCCACTGCTCGCGGCGCTGCTGATTCTGCTGGCCGCCCTGGGGCTGCTGGCCGCTACCGGCTGGAGTCGTCTTGCCGCCGCGCAGGACGTGACGCCCACCATCGACCCGGCCTTGCCCGCCCCGACGCTGACCCCGACCACAGCACCCACCGCGACGCCCAGCCCGGAGCCGACGATCACGCCGACCAGCGCCGCGCCGACGCTCGTCCCGCCGACGCCAATCGCCCAGGACGCCACGCCGCTGCCCGTGCAGCAGGTCAGCGAGTCTGGCCTGGCCTATGCCCAGGAAAATAAGGTGCTGCGCATCGGGACCTATTTCAACGCCTACCCGTTCGCCTGGCTCAACGAGCGCGGCATCATCGATGGCTACGAGGCCGAGATCATGCGTGCGATCGGGATCGAGCTGGGCGTCGAGCCGGAGTTCGTGCAGGTCACGCGCCGCAACGCCGTCCCCACCCTGCTCAGCGGCGAAGTCGATGTGCTGATCGGCCAGCAGATTCTCGCCCGCGACCGCAAAACCCGCCTGGACTTCTCCCACCCCTACTATCTCAACGAGCAGCGGATGGTCGTCCAGACCGACAGCCCCTACACCAGTCTTGATCAGTTTGCCGGGCTGCCGGTCAGTGTCGAGATCGGAAGCCGCAGCGAGCGCGCCCTGCGCAACTTCAGCGCCGCGTCGGGCATCCAGTTCGACATCCGCACCTATTTCACCGAGAGCGAGGCGCTCGACGCGCTGGCGCTGGGCGAGGTCCAGGGCATGGTCGGCGAGCTGGACAGCCTGCGCCGCGCCGGTCGCCAGCAGATGCGCCTGATCGATACGCCGGTGCTGTTCGAACCGTATGCGATCGTCGTCCGCCGTTGGGATGTGAATCTGCGCAACATCCTCAACCGCTCGCTCCAGCGGCTCCAGGCCAGCGGGCGCATGGAAGAGATTTTCGCCAACTGGTTCCCCGGCGAGTCGATGGATTTTCACGGTCTGATCCCGGTTTACGACACGCTCTACGAGGACGAGCGCGGGCTGGACCAGTTCAATACCGATCTGCCGCTGCCCGCCCATCCGGTCCTGGAGCGGATCGAGGGCGGCCTGCCGATCCGCGTGGCAGGCGTGGCGACCACTGAGGAGATGCCGACTCAGGTCCGGCTGATGAACGCCTTCAATCGGGCGCTGCTCGAGGACATGGCGCAGCGTTGGGGCGCGCAGATCGAGTTCGTGCCGGATTCAGTCCAGAACCCGGTCGATCTCGTGGCAAATGGCCAGGCCGATCTCGCCATCGGGGTTACGCCGCGCTGGGATGGCGCGGACCGCGTCGAGTATTCGCTGCCCTACATCCTGCACGGCAACCGGATCGCCGTGCCGACCCGCTCGGACCTCAACAGCCTCTACGATTTCCTGGGGACCGGCTGGTGGATCGGCTTCTTTGCTGACAGCCCCGGCGACGAGGAGACGTTCCGGAAGTATGCCGAAGCCTATGGCGTCGAGCAGAACATCCGCACGTTTGCGATCCAGCGCGAATCGGATGCGCTCTATACCATGCTGGTCGAGAACAATATCTCGGCGATCTACGGCGACAATCTGCGCCTGCTGGCCCTGCTGCGCGCCAGCGATAACCCCGACGAGGTGCGCATCTTAGAGGATTGGTACGGGGATGTCCTGCCGACGAGCTTCGCCGTGCCGCGCAACGACGCCGACTTCCGCGCCCTGGTCGATCACACACTGCAGGATATGGCCGCCGACCACACCTACCAGCGCCTCTGGGCGGAGCATTTCGGGCTGGGCGACCCGCTCAATATCCCGGTGTGGCCCGCCCACAGCCCGGACGAGGTTGAAGACTAGGCGCATGTGGTGCACTTTTACCCCCCATCCCCCGGCCCCTTCCCCCACGCTGTCGCGGAGGGAAGGGGAGATCAACGGCGGTTTTGAAGTCCTTCCCACCTTGTGGGGGAAGGATTTAGGATGGGGGGATGTAATTGCCTTGCTCAGTGTTCCACAGTACACAGCGGTCGCTAGAACCCCCGCGACCACATGAAGCGCACCAGTTCCGGCAGATAGTGGCGCTGCGGCATATACGTCAGCAGCGTATCCTCGAAGCGCACCGGGCGCACATCGCAGTAATCGTGCAGATTGCCGAGCTTGGCCGTGCGGTTGCTCGCCAGAATGTCGAACCACTGCGGCGTCATCGGCCAGCGTGGGACGAAGCGGTTCATCAGCGCGGTCAGGTTGCGCAGCGTGTGCGGCGGGATGCTGATGATCGTCCGTTTCGCCCCAGAGACGCGCATCACCGTGCGGATCATCTCGTTGTACGTCACATATTCCGCCCCGCCGATCTCAATCGTCGCGTCCACCAGGTCGAGCTTCTCCAGGCTGTTGTCGAGCGCCTTAACCAGATCGTCGATATACAGCGGGTGCAGCAGGCTCTCGCCCTTGCCCGGCTGCAAGAAGAAGATCGGATTGGTGCGCAGCAGCATGGCGATAGCGTTGACAAAGCGATCTTCCGGCCCGAAGATGATCCCGCAGCGCAGGATAGTATAGGCGATGCCGCTGTTGCGGATCAGCGCTTCGGCCTGCCCCTTGACGCGCAGCAGCATATAGGCCGAGGCCGGCTCCGCGCCCAACTGGCTCAGGTAAAACAGGCGGCCAATCCGGGCCGAGCGCGCCACCGCGATCAGGTTTTGCGTGCCTTCCAGGTCGATCTGCTGCAGGTCGCGGCGCTTGCCCCACCACTGCCCGCTCGCCAGATGGAACACGGTATGCACGCCCTGCATCACGCCGTGCAAGCCCTGCGCGTCGGTCAGATCGCCCACCGACACCTCGACGCTTACCGGCCAGCCGAGCTGCTCCGTGCGCATGCCGCGCCGGGGGTGGACCAGCGCCCGCACCGGGTGTCCGGCCAGCGCCAGATGATTGACCAGAGTCCGCCCCACGAAACCACTTGCACCTGTGACCAGGATCATCGTTGTTCTTGCCTCCGGCGCGCCATTATACCACGGGGCCCGGCAGGATTAAGGTCTAGCGTGCAACCTTTGGCGCGCCGCCGGGTTATACACGACGAAACAATGCATCATCACGCGGCTCAACGCATGGTATAATGGGTCGCTTGCAGACGCTTGACGCCTGTGATTCAGGGCCAATCTGACCGGCTGCCGGCAGCAGCCTGTATCATCGGAGGGGTAATTCAGTGGAAGCAAAACGCGTGGTTGTCACAGGATTGGGCATTCTTTGTCCGGTCGGCAACTCACCAGATGAAGCCTGGCAGAACGCTGCCAGCGGAGTTTCTGGGGCCGAGACCATCCCCGATTTCGTAGAGCAGAATCTCAAGGTCCAGTTCGGCGGCACGGTCAAGAACTTTGACGCCGAGACATTTATGGGGCGGCGCGAGTTCCGCCGCACCGATCCTGTGACCCAGATGGGGCTCTATGTCAGCGCTCAGGCGCTTGAGGATTCCGGCCTGAAGGTGGACGAAACGGACTCGAAGCGCTTCGGCGTGGTGATGGGCACCGGCATCGGCGGCATTCAATCGCTGCTGGACGGTCTGATGCTGTACCTCGAAAAAGGTCCTTCCAGCGTCAGCCCCCTGCTCCTGCCGATGATGCTCCCCGACAGCCCGGCGGGCAAGATCGCAATCGACCTCGGCCTACGCGGGCCGAACATGGCGATCTCGACCGCGTGCGCGACCGGCAACAACTGCATCGGCGAAGCCTACGAGATCATCCGGCGCGGAGACGCCGACGTGATGGTCGCGGGCAGCTCCGAAGCCGCCCTGATCGGCATCACGGTGGCCAGCCTGTCGAATATGCAGGCCGTCTCGCGCCGCAACGGGGACCCCACAGGCGCGTCGCGGCCCTTCGCCGCTGACCGTGACGGCTTCGTGATCGCCGAAGGTGCAGCCGCGCTGATCCTTGAAGATCTGGAGCACGCCAAAGCACGCGGCGCGCGGATCTATGCTGAGCTGGTCGGCTATGGCAGCACGTGCGACGCGTTCCACGTGACCGCCCCGATGGAAAATGGCGAAGGCGCGCAGGAAGCCATGCGTCTCGCGCTCCGGGATGCCGGGCTGCAGCCGGAGCAGATCAGCTACATCAACGCGCACGGCACCAGCACGCAGCTCAACGATGTGAGCGAGACGCGCGCGATCAAGGCTGTCTTTGGCGAGCATGCCTACGACACGCGGATCAGCTCGACCAAGTCCGTGACCGGCCACCTGATGGGCGCAGCGGGCAGCGTCGAAGCCGTCTTCAGCGTCAAAGCCATCACCGAACAATTCATCCCGCCCACCATCAACCTGCATACGCCCGACCCCGAATGCGATCTGAACTACACGCCCAACCAGGGTGTGTCTGCCGAAATCGAGTATGTCATGAGCAACTCGTTCGGCTTTGGGGGGCATAATGCGGTGTTGATATTCAGCAAGTACAGCGAGAATGATCGACACTAAACTGCGTTCACGGCTGTTTCCGAGCCGGGTCCACCACGCGCCCCGGCCCCGCACGCTGCGCTATGCCCATCTGATCGGCTGGGGCATGGAAGTTCCGTCGCAGGTGCTCTCCAACTCCGATCTCGAAGCGATCGTGGATACCGACGACGAGTGGATCGTCAGCCGGACCGGGATCAAAGAGCGCCGGATTGCCGAGCCGCGCGAGACGACCACCAGCCTCGCCACACGCGCCGCGCAGAAGGCGCTTGACGTGGCCGACGTGCTGCCCAGCGAGATCGATCTGATCATCGTCGCCACCGCCACGCCCGAATACATCTTCCCCAGCACGGCCAGCATGGTCCAGGATATGCTCGGCGCGACCAACGCCGGGGCCTTCGACCTCAGCGCGGCCTGCTCCGGCTTCGTCTATGGGCTGGACATGGCGTGCAGCAAGATTCGCACCGGCGAGATCACAACGGCGGTCGTGATCGGGGCCGAAACGCTCAGCCGTGTGGTGGACTGGACCGACCGGGGCACGTGCATCCTGTTTGGCGATGGCGCGGGCGCGGTCGTGCTCCAGGGCAGCGATCTGCCGGGCGGCATCCTGAGCAGCATCCTGCGCTCGGATGGCTCCGGCTGGGATATGCTCACCCTGCCGACGGTCAGCAGCCGCGACACGTACCTGCAAGACGGCATCCACCAGATGCACCGTATCTACATGGATGGCAAGGGCGTCTACCGCTTTGCGACGCGCATCATCGGCGACAGCATCCGGGACGCGCTGGAAATGGCCGGGCTGACCACCGACGATCTGGCGATGGTCATCCCCCACCAGGCCAACCAGCGTATCATCGATTACGCCGCCAAGGCGCTGAAGATTCCCGAAGAGAAGGTGTACAGCAACGTCGCGCGCTTCGGCAACACATCCGCCGCGTCGATCCCGATCGCGCTGGCCGAGGCTGCCGAAGCCGGGAAGATCAAGCCGGGCGATGTGCTGGCGCTGGTCGGATTCGGCGGTGGGCTGTCGTGGGCGACGACGATCATCGAGTGGTCCTCGCGGCCCGAACGCCCCGCCTACTCGCTGACCTGGGGCCGTCGCCAGGGTGAGTATGCGATCGCGGGCGTGCGGCGTCCGATCGTGCGCTGGTGGCGTCGCCTGATGCTGCTCTCACCCAGCAGCATTATCCGCTATTCCCGCTACCTGCTCACCCGCCGCAACGGGGCCGCCCCACCCCACCCCTCGGACGACGACAACCGCTAAGACGCACATCACAAGCCGGGCGATTTCCTGAATACGAGGGGTCGCCCGGCTCTGACTTCGGCTGGCACCCTGCCACACTTAGGCGTTTCACTTTGAATAACAAGTCGATAGTAAGAAGGTGCTTGCGCCGCGCTTGCAAGTGTGCAAGAATGAAGATGTCCTGGCAGTTGCGGCGCGAGTTCTATGGGGGATAGTTAGATGTCTTTCATAATAAAGCTATTACGAAACGCCTATATCAAGCTGTATACGATGGTGGTCCGGCGGCGCTTTAAGGTGTTAGGTTCCTACATTGATCCCCGGATCGATTTCACCAATCCGCAGTACATCAGCATCGGTAAGGGCACCTATATTCGCGCCCATACCTGGATTTATGCGATTGACAGTGACGCGGAGCGCAAAGGCATTTTTTCGCCGTCAATCGAGATCGGCGATCATTGCGTCATCGGGCGGTTCTGCTACATCACCGCTTCGAACCGGATCGTGATCGAAGACTACGCCTACATTATGGAAGGGGTCCTGATCACCGACAGCAGCCACGGTTATGAGGATATTTCCGTCCCCATCATCCGCCAGCCGCTCGTCTCGAAGGGCCCCATTATCATCAAGCGCGGCGCGTGGATCGGAACCGGCGCGCGGATCATGGGCAAGCTCCAGATTGGCTGCAACAGCGTGGTGGCCTGCAACGCCGTTGTCACCCATGATGTACCGGATTACTGTGTTGTCGCGGGCGTCCCGGCAAAGATTGTGAAGCGGTACGATCCCGATACGCAGCGCTGGGTCAGTGTTAAAGACAGTAGTCCCGCCGCAAGCTGAGGCCGCCGCCGCAACGCGATCCCGCCGACCACAACCAACGGAAACAAAAGCCGTGCGATTCCTCATCATTCAGGGATCGCCCGGCTATAATTATTCCCGGCTTCGCATACGTATGATATAGTGTGGGCAGTCTTTGCCACAATAACCACACTCCGGACAAATAAGCCTGCCGCATTTAGGGCAATGTTCTTCCTTACCCCACACTAGGGGGCTATACCCGCATTTCTTTGAAGTTGTTTTTTTTCCACCACAATAAGCAATTAGAGTTTCCCATCGAGCTTTGGTATCTCGCTTTCCCTTTAAGATGTTTAGTCCCACCAGCTTGAAAGCGCGATAGCTCGTAATATCTCCCTTTTCATTACCCCAAAGTGTTGATAGCGTAGTGATTAGGGTTTCAATTGTTTTCAGCGGATCGTAGATAAAGAGCGGATACTCATGATTAACATCATCCGTGAAAAGGAAGCGCTCATAGTTTTTAGGATGATAGTTGAGTCGATTACCAGAGCTACGTGACGTTTCAAGAAAATGCGAAAGGATCGTACAAAACAGAAAAGGCAGAGATAAGCCAATCTCATCTCGCCATGAGGCAATAAGTGCAATAAAGGAACGCTCCCAGTCTGCCAGGGCTTCTGGTCGCCAACATTTATCAATACGAATCCCGCTAGCAATGAGAATCGGCAAGATGTTCGTTGGACTAGTTCCAGTAGCTTCGATCAGTAAGTTTCTCCAGTATTCCCACAGCCTTGATTTAGGGCATGATAGCTTGGCTGAAGTCGCCAGGATTACATCTCTAGCTTGGTAGAACGGCTCTGGATAATCAAATAGCCAAGGGGGAAGAAACTGTCGAGAATCTTGCATATTATCAATATCAACTACGAGCGTTTCCGACTCAAAAGTCTGTTTTAATCTGTGAATTTTTCGCCAGTTTGTTTCTCCAAGCACTACTATACCCGTTTCACATCTGGCAGTTTCTGGTGAAACAAGGGAATCCGGCCACAAATAGTTCGATAGAACGCCAACGATGCTTACATCTTCATCATTCCTGTTCAGTTTGAACTTGGGTACACAATGATCTACATAGGTATTCTTGTTATGCTCTGCTCGACGCGCATTCTTGACATCGTAGGGACAACCATTTACTTCCAAGTCGTGAGTTGTCCAGTCCCCTAGATCATTAGAATAAAGCTGTTGAATAGAAATATCTTCAACTTCAAACCCATGATGCTGAAAGAAAGCTACAGCTGCTTTCTCAGCAACACGCGCAGAGAGCAACCTTCCCAATTCCCAATTTTTCTCATACTCAGCAGAGACAGTCGGCCAGATATCTCCTAAGTCTATCTCACTCCTTAGGACTTCATCTCTGCTCCAATGTAAAGCTAGGCTAACATCATCTTCAGTGAGAATCGGATGCTGGATTTCCGCAACAATTCGGTTTATTGGAACTTGAGAAGAGCGCTTAACGAATGGCACGATTTCTCTGTCTACTGCTTGTGCTAGCTTTTCTGCTCGCCGCTTACGCGCCTTTGCCTTTGCCAAGCGCCTCTTTTTTAATTTGCGTATTTTCTTAATACGTTTAGCTAACCTACCCGATAGAATTAGTGGCTCAAATTTGTCTAAGGAACAATTAAAGCTGTAGCATTTGCATGAAAAGCCGTCATGGCTTACAAAAAAGTAACCTCCAGGTTCAATGGATTCTATAATGCCATAACCGTTTCTTATGTTTTCCACTTCAACGCCTAAAAGCAAATCCCATTGTAAAAGGTTATTCCTTACATACTTACGAAATTCCTTCCACGAAACTGTAATTGTTTCTTCAGACACTTCGCTTAGCCTCCGACTTGTACTAGCTTAATTCAAACAGCAAGAGTAGTATGTGAAATATAATAAATTATAGCGTGGTATGATCATACGAAGTTTACTGTTTTTGTTCGAATCCACAAATCTTCTACAGAAGTAGAAGAGAATATTTCCCTTCTCCCGCCGCCCCCGCCATTGTCAAGCGCCGTGCCGTTCACTATAATCGCTGCGACGAAACCGACTACCACACGAAAGACGCCGCAGCGATGAAAAAAATGACCAGCGCCGAAGTGCGCGAGGCTTTTCTGGATTTCTTCGAGGAGATGGGCCACAAGCGGGTCTCATCGTCCTCG
This sequence comes from Chloroflexota bacterium, assembly GCA_012729765.1. GTDB lineage: Bacteria > Chloroflexota > Anaerolineae > Aggregatilineales > Aggregatilineaceae > JAAYCM01. The sequence goes on from JAAYCM010000131.1 coordinate 27,509, forward strand.
CTGGTGCCCGGCAACGACCCCACCCTGCTCTTCACCAACGCGGGGATGGTCCAGTTTAAGGATGTGTTCCTGGGCCTGGACCAGCGCGACTATGCCCGCGCCACCACGTCCCAGAAGTGCATGCGCGTCAGCGGCAAGCACAACGACCTGGAAAACGTCGGCCCGTCACCCCGGCACCACACCTTCTTCGAGATGCTCGGCAATTTCAGCTTTGGCGACTACTTCAAGCGTGACGCGATCCGCTTCGCCTATGAGCTGATGACGCGCGTCTACGAGATTCCGACCGACCGCCTGCTCTACACCGTCCACACCAGCGACGACGAAGCCTGGAACATCTGGACGCAGGAGATCGGCGTGCCGGAAGATCGCGTCTATCGCATGGGCGACAAGACCAACTTCTGGCAGATGGCCGATGTCGGGCCGTGCGGTCCCACCAGCGAGATTCATTACGACTGGGGCGCGGCGGCCTGCTCGTGCGGCATCGGCGCGGAGCCGCATTTCGAGCTGGATAACGGCTGCGACCGCTACCTGGAACTGTGGAACCTGGTATTCATGCAGTACCAGCAGTTCGAGGACGGCCACCGCGAGCCGCTCCCCGCGCCGGGCGTCGATACCGGGATGGGCCTGGAACGCCTCGTGAGTGTGCTCCAGCACGCCGACGCCAGCTATGGGACCGACCTCTTCGCCCCGATCCTGGACCGCATCCAGGCACTGACCGGCGACAGTGACGCCGAGCGGCAGGCACGCGAGATTCCCTACCGCGTCATTGCGGACCATATGCGCGCCGCCACCTTCCTGATCGCGGACGGCGTGCGGCCCGGCGCGACCGGGCGCGACTACGTCTGCCGGATGGTCATCCGGCGCGCGGTGCGCTTCGGGACCAAGCTCGGCTTCGAGGAGCCGTTCCTGGCCGAGGTGGCCGAAGCGGTGATCGAGAAGATGGGCGAGCCGTACCCGGAGCTGATCGAGCGCCGCGAGGCGATCCGCCGCACGATCACCAACGAGGAGGTACGCTTTCGCCGCGCGATGGATCGCGCCCTGGCCGAACTGGAAGACATGCTGGCCGCGCTCCAGCCCGGCGGCGAGCTGCCCGGCGAGCTGGCCTTCCGGCTCCACGCCGAGAAGGGTCTGCCGCTGGAGATCACGCGCGACATCGCCAACGAGAACGGCTACACTGTCGATGAAGCTGGCTTCCGCGTGGCGCAGCAGCACCACGAAGCGATCAGTCGGGGCCGCAACGGCGGTGCGTTCGGCGCGATCGACATGGGCCAGGCCTATCAGGCCGCGCTGTCGGCGCTGCGCGAGCAGGGTGCGCTCGGCGCGGGTGGCGTCGAGCAGGACCAGTACGGCCCGCTCGTGCGCGAAGCAAAGGTGCTCGCCATCCTGCACAACGGCGAGCTGGTCGAGCGCGCCAACACCGGCGACACGGTCGAGATCGTGCTCGACGTGACACCCTTCTACATTGAATCGGGCGGCCAGGTGAGCGATACTGGCGTGATCAGCGGCGACGGCTTCACGGTCGATATCGAGGACGCGCGCCAGCCCATCGGCGGCCTGATCGTGCACATCGGGGAAGTGGTCGAGGGCCAGCCGAGCGTGGGTGCGCTGTGCGTGGTCCGCGTCGATGGCGAGCGCCGCCTGGACACGATGCGCAATCACACCGCGACCCACCTGCTTCATGCCCAACTGCGCGCCGTGCTGGGGACGCATGTCCAGCAGCGCGGCTCATTGGTCGCGCCCGACCGCCTGCGCTTCGACTTCAGCCACGATCAGCCCATCACGCCCGACGAGCTGGACGTGATCCAGCGCAACATCAACGAGGCGATCCTGGCGAATATGGAAGTCTGCCCGGTCTGGAAGGACCTGGAAACCGCCCGCGCCGAGGGGGCGATGGCGCTCTTTGGCGAGAAGTACGGCGACCGCGTCCGCACGATCAGCATCCTGGGGGCGGACGAGGCGCGCTACAGCTATGAATTGTGCGGCGGCAACCACGTCGATCAGACCGGCGTGATCGGCCCGTTCGTGATCACGTCCGAGGGCAGCGTTGCCCAGGGCATCCGCCGCATCGAGGCCCTGACCGGGCATGCCGCCGAAGCCTACATCCGCCGCAGCCTGCGCCGCCTGCGCGACTCAGCCTCACGGCTCGGCACGACACCGGAGTGGCTCGGCAGCCGCATTGATGCGTTGCAAGACGAACTGAAGGATCAGCAGCACGAAAACGCCCGCCTGCGCCGCCAGATCGCGCGGCTCGAATTCGACGGGCTGCTGCAAAGCGCCTACCAGGTCGATGGCGTCACCGTGCTGGTCGCGCGCGTCAACCCGACCACGACCGACACCCTGCGCGAGATGACCGACTGGTTCCGCAATGCGACCGGCTCCGGCGTAGTCGTGCTCGGCATGGTCGCCGACGGCGGCAAGCCGCAGTTGATCACCGCCGTGAGCAAGAGCCTGGCCGGGCGCGTGCACGCCGGAAACATCATCCGCCAGATCGCGCAGACCATCGGCGGGGGCGGCGGCGGGCGGCCCGATCTCGCCCAGGCGGGCGGCAAAGACCCTGCCCGGCTCGACGACGCCTTGCAGCAGGCTGCCAACCTGATCGCCGACGCGCTGCAAGCCTAGCGGCTGTTATGCGCCTGTGCCCCCATCCCCCGGCCCCTTCCCCCACACTTCGCGGAGGGAAGGGGCAGCCTCGCAAGTCCCGCCCACCTTGTGGGGAGGGATTTAGGGAGGGGGGTCAGCGCCGCCCTGCCCCGCCGGGAATCGCGCGCCCGGCGTGGACGGTGTAGCATAGTGCCATGAGCGATCTGCACATTCTCCGCCTCGAACCCTACGACGACGCGATCTCGGTCCGCGACCGGCTCTCGTTTGCAGATGCGCGTTATGTCCTGCTTGTCTGGCCGGACGACGCGCCGCGTTTGCAGCGCAAGCTCGATCTGCTGCTGATCCAGCGCCAGGCCGCCCGCCTGGGGATGCATCTCGCCGTCGTCACGCACGATCCGGCGGTGATCGGGCACGCCCAGGACCTCAACCTGTCCGTTTTCCCCGATGAAAAAGCCGCCCGCCGGGGCCGCTGGAAGCGCCCGCGCAACCGTGTTTTTCTCACCGGGCGCGATCCCGCCGCGCAGGCCGCGCTGGCCGAGCAGATCGTCCAGCACCGCACCGAATCGCTGCGTTCGGCGGCGTGGCAGCGCTGGAGCCGGGTGATCCGCTGGGGCGCGTTCGTGGCGCTGCTCGTGGCGATGGTGGCCGGATTCCTGCTGATCGCGCCCAGCGCCACCGTGACGCTCACCCCCGCCAACGATCAGGTCTTCGTGCGCGTGCCGATCACGACCGATCCCACCCTGACCGACATCGACATCGAGGGCCGCCGCATCCCCGCCTCGGTCATCCCGCTTCAGGCGTCCAGTCACGTCACCGTGCAGTCATCCGGGCGCGAGACAGCCGGCACGACCCAGGCCCAGGGACTCGCGGTCTTTACCAACACCACCGGCCAGGCGATGCTGATCCCGCTTGGCACCGTGATCGCCACCGGCGGCACCTTCCCGATCCGCTTCGAGACGACACTCGAAACCACCCTGCCCGCCGGTGAAGGGGCCGAGGTGGAGGTCCCGATCCAGGCGCTGCCCGAACACGCCGGCGTGGGGGGCAACGTCAATCCGAACGCGATCAACCGCATCGAAGGCGCGCTGGCCGGACTGGTGACGGTCAGCAATCCGAACGCGACCTATGGCGGCAGCATCCAGGAGCGCGCCGTTGTCACCGCCGACGATCACGCCCGGCTGCTCGTGCTTGCGCGGCAGCAGGTGCTCCAGCGCGCCCGCGACGAGCTGCTGCACCGGCTCTCCGGCGATCAATTCCTGATCCCCGGCTCGATCCGCATCGTGCAGGAGCGCCCGGAATGGACGCTCTACAGCGCCATCGTCGGCGATCTGGTCGATTCGGTCAGCCTGGATATGCGCGCCGAGGTCGAAGCGATTGTCGTGGACGAGCGGCAGGCCCAGCAGATCGCCTATGCCGGGCTGGCCCCTTATGTGCAGCCAGGGCTGGAAGTCGCGTCCGAAAACCTGACCTTTACACGCGGTGAGATTCAGCAGATGGAGCCGGGCGGGCATATCACCTTCCTGATGATCGTCGAAGGCAATGTGGCCGTTTCCATCGATCCCGACCGGGTGCGCCGCCGTCTTGCAGGCACCAGCCTGGGCGAAGCCCGGCACCGCCTGGAGCGCGATCTGCTGCTCGACCCAGGGCGCCCGCCGCAGATCACGACCTGGCCGGGATGGTTCCGGCGGCTGCCCTGGCTGCCGGTGCGGATCACCGTCCAGGTGCAGACGCCGTGAGCGCACCCGCCTTCCCTGGCCGGCTGCTCGGCGTGGATTATGGCCTGCGCGTGCTGGGGCTGGCCGTCTCCGACCCGACCGGGCTGATCGCCCGCCCGCTGGACCTGCTCCGCCGCACGTCGAAGACTGAGGACTTCGCGTATATTGCCCAGATCATCGCGGAGCAGCAGGCCGTCGGCGCGGTCGTGGGCCTGCCGCTCTCCCCACCGGAAGTCACCGGCTATACCCAGGCCGACCGCGTGCGGCTGTGGGCCTCGCGCCTCGCCGCCGCGATCCCCGTTCCGGTCTATCTGTGGGACGAACGCTATTCCAGCCAGGACGCCGCCGAGCTGCTCGACGCCACCGGGCAGGAGCAGCCCGACCGGATCGACGCCTTCGCCGCTGCCGTGATCCTGCAATCGTTCCTTGAGGCGCGGCGCGAGGGCCTGCCCTGGCCGGAGCCGGTCGCCCCGGCGGATGAATCCGACTAGCGTGCCCGTTTCTGCGGCTTCAACTGCGGTGGCTCAGCTTGTTACCCTGTGCGAATAAAACCGGTCCGGCCCCGGCTCACTGCGCAGCAGGGCCGCTAACCGCGCTCCGGTGGCGGGCAGCAGCGGCGCCCGATCCAGATCGTCCAGCGCCACCCACTGCACACCGGTCTGGAGCAGATCATGAAGCTCCGGCATCTGCGGCTCGGCGTCTTCCGGGGCATGGCACTCGAAAAACAGGCTCAGCGAGCCGGGATTGTGTGCCAGCATGGGGATTGCGCGGTCGGGCAGGGACTCGGCCACCAGCAGCAGCCGCCCCACCGTGACGAGCAGGCCGGTTTCCTCGCGTACCTCGCGCTGCACCGCTTCGATTACCGTTTCCCCATCCTCGACGCCGCCGCCCGGCACGTTGAAATGCCAGCCAGCCGCCTCGTCATAGAACTCGGCCAGCAGCAGCTTCTCATTGCGGACGATCACACCACAGGCTCGGATCCGTACGGACGAAAGGGCCATGCTGCGCTCTCCTTTTGCCGTTCAGACGGCTGATCCCTGTTGCACGCGAATCGCTCATTCTACCGGACGATCACGCTGCAATCCAGGGCCAGTGCCGCCGCCCGCGTAGCCCAATCGCCCGCCGAACGCCGGAAAAATCTTCTTGGATGCCGGGCCGGTTGCCCCTATAATGGCGCGTGTGCCGAATCTTCGTGGCGGAGAAATCGATTATGGGGACGACAGCGCGAAATATCCTGATCGTGGTGGTGCTCAGCGGCCTGCTGCTGGTGTGTGTGATCGGCGTCGGGCTGTTTTTGTGGATGCGCACCGATGACAGCGGGCTGAACCCGATCCGCGCGCTGCAACTGCGTATCAGCCTGGCCCAGAACGACGACAAACTGAATGCGCCCGCCGGGTCGGACGACACCTACCGGCGTTTCGAGGTTGTTTCCGGCGACAGCGCCCGCACGGTCGGACTCAACCTGCTGCGCGACAGCCTGATCACCGATGCCGATCTGTTTGTCGATTACGTGCGCTATCACGGCCTGGACAGCGAGCTTGAGGCCGGGACGTACTACTTGCAGCAGACGCAGACCATCCCGCAGATCGCGCGCGCCCTGACCGATGCCAGCGCCGCGACCGTCCCGTTCCGCACGCTCGAAGGCTGGCGGCTGGAAGAGATCGCGGCGGTGATCGACACCAACCCACGCCTGGACTTCAGCGGGGCCGATTTCTACCAGGTCGTGGGGCCGGGCGCGAGTATCCCGCCCGACTTCAAGACGCGCAACGGCATCCCAGACGTGATGAGCAACGGCCAGCCGCCCTCGCTGGAAGGCTTCCTCTTCCCGGCCACTTACCGCCTCAAGCCGGGTATCACCGTCTATGAGCTGCGCGACGAGATGCTGAACACCTTCAGCCAGTACGTCACCGAAGCGATGTACCAGCAGGCCACCGTGCAGGGTTTGACGATGTACGAGGTCGTGATCCTGGCTTCGATCGTGGAAAAGGAAGCAGTTGTGCCGGACGAGCGCCCGGTGATCGCGTCGGTCTACCTCAACCGGCTGCGCCTGCCGATGCGCCTCGACGCCGACCCGACCGTGCAGTATGCCATTGGCAGCAGCCGCGACGGAACGTGGTGGCCGCACATCACCCAGGCCGACTATTACGGGCTGGACGGCGTGCCCAACCAGTCGTACAGCACCTATCTCAACGAGGGCCTGCCGCCGGGGCCGATTGCTTCACCGGGGCTGGCCTCGATCCAGGCCGTGCTCAACCCGGCCAGCACCGACTATTTCTACTTCCGGCTGGGCTGCGGCAATGATGGCCGCCACGAGTTCTTCCTGATCGATCAGCAGGCAGCCCACGCCGAATTCACCTGCCCATAGGCTCAAACACAGCGGGGCGATTCCGTCATTGGAATCGCCCCGTTTTGTGCTGCTATACCGGCTGCGTCAGCCGTGACTACTGGCCCTCGCCGCCTTCGCCATCGTCGTCCGCCTCGCGCACGACCTCGATCTTGACCTTCGCCATCAGGCCCGCGACCGCGCCCAATGCGGCGGCCACCGGCGCATACAGCGCGAACACGCCGCCGGCTACCACGCCGACCGTCAGCGGGATTTCGAGCACGTACTTGCCATTCGAATCCTTGACGATCAGGCGGCGCACGTTGCCTTCCTGGATCAATTCTTTCACCCGCTCGATGAGGTTCTTGCCCTCAACTTCCATTTCTTCGACCAGGGTGCGTTTCTCTTCGTTGGTTTCGCTCATGCTCAGTACTCCTTGTGCCATAGCTAGGTACTTCAGGGCGCGTTGAGTTTGACTTAGCGCGTTGAAGATCGACAATGGTTAGTTCTCCCGACGTTTACGCGTCTCCATAGATCGTATCATAAAACATAGGCAGTGGTTGCTGCTCACGCTCGCGGAATACGGGGGCCGAGAGCAGCCGCTCGCGCGCCCGTTCGAGTTGGGCTTCGCTGTTGGCATGGATGCTGAACAGCGTCTCGCCCGCGCTGACATAGTCGCCTACCTTGTGGTGGACGATCACGCCCACCGCCGGATCGACCGGATCGGTTTTGCGCGCCCGGCCCGCGCCCAGATCCAGCGTGGCCTCGGCCACATCGAGCGCGTTCATCTGCGCCAGAAAGCCGCTGTGCGCCGCCGGGATGTCCTGCTGGATGCGCGCCTGCGGCAGAATGTCGGGCCGGTCGATCACCGCGCCGTCGCCGCCCTGAGCCTCGATCAGCTCGCGGAACTTCGCCAGCCCGGCCCCGCTTGTGATCAGCCCCGCGATCTCGGCCATCGCCTCAGCCAGCGCATACTCGCTCGTGTCGCGCCGGCCCAGGCGCAGCATATGGCCCGCCACCGCGATGCAGTGCTCCCGCAGATCGGTTGGGCCGCCCCCGCGCAGCGTCTCGATTGCCTCGCGCACTTCGAGCGCGTTACCGACTGCCGCGCCGAGCGGCTGGTTCATATCCGACAGCAGCGCGACCATCTCGCGCCCGGCGGCAGTCCCGATATCGACCATGATCTGTGCCAGCTCGCGCGCCTGGTCTACATCGCGCATGAACGCGCCCATGCCGACCTTGACATCGAGCACGATCCCATTCGCGCCGGAAGCCAGCTTCTTGCTCATGATGCTGCTGGCGATCAGCGGCAGGCTGGAGACGGTCGCGGTCACGTCGCGCAGGGCATAGATCGCGCCATCGGCGGGGGCCAGGCTTTTCGTCTGCCCGCACAGCACGATCCCGTGCGCGCGCACCTGCTCCATGATCTCCTCGTCGCTGAGCTGGACGCGATAGCCGGGGATCGATTCGAGCTTGTCGAGCGTGCCGCCCGAAAACCCCAACCCGCGCCCGCTCATCTTGGCGACCGGGACGCCCGCCGCCGCCACCAGCGGCAGCACGATCAGCGTCACTTTGTCGCCCACGCCGCCGGTCGAATGTTTATCGACCGCGAAATCGATTACCGGCGAGAGGTCGAGCTGATCGCCGCTCGCCGCCATGACGCGCGTCAGGTCCACTGTCTCGCGGCGGCTCATCCCGCGCAGATAGACCGCCATCAGCCAGGCAGCCATCTGGTAATCGGGGATGTCGCCGCGTGTATACCCCTCGACCAGCCACCGAATCTCATCGGGGGTCAGCTCTTCGCCGTCGCGCTTTCTGGCAATAATATCGGTTGCACGCATCGTCAGTTCCCTTCGGGACAAGCCTCGCCGCATGGGCCGCTGCTAACACAGGTGTTAAGGCGAGAGTATAGCATAGTCCCGAAAATCATCCGCGCATCATCGGCACTCATCAGGCTCTTATTTGGAATCGGCCCGGTCACGCGGTAGATTTAAACGACATTACGTGCAGACTGGCTGAAAGTTTCGGGAAACGAGAACCTTCATGACGACACAACCTAACTCCCCACCTACCCGGCAGTCCCCTATCCCCTGGCGCAAGCGGGCCGGCTTTCAGATCGGCAAGACGCGCCGCCAGCGGCAGGAGCAGTACAAGCAGCAGGTCAACACCCTGCTCATCGTCGTTCTGGCGGCGGTCGTCCTGGGCGGGCTGTGGATTTACACCAACTGGGCGCAGGCCGGCGAGGTGAAGCTCGTAAGCTGCGCCGAGTACCCGGAGTACTGCGTCCCGCTGGCCGGCGGCGGTGAGGGCGCGATGGCGGCACTCGAAGTGCCTGAGAGCCGCTCCCTCGACCAGCCCAGCGAAGCGGCGGTGAGTGTCATTCGCGGCGTGACGCCGGACGGGATGCCGGTGATCGGCAACCCGGACGCGCCGGTTCACTTCGCGGTCGTGTCCGACTATGCCTGCCCGCACTGCCAGAATTATCACAGCGAAGACTGGCAGCAGTTCCTCGACGACTATGTTCTGACCGGTCAGGCCTCGTTCCGGCATGTGATGGTCACCGGCACCGGGCGCGAGTATTCGCGCAACGCGTCGCTGGCCGCGCTGTGCGCCGGTGAGCAGGGCGCCACCTGGGAATACAGCGCCGAGCTGTACCGCCTGGCCGAATCGCAGGATATCCGGTCCGCGTTCTCGATCGGGGAGCTGATCGATACCGCCGGGCAGATGGGCCTCGACGAGGACGCGCTGGAACAGTGCCTCGTGACCGAGCGCTACAGCGACGTGCTCAACACCATGCTGACCTTCTCGCAGGACAACGGCGTCACCGGGACACCTACCGTCCTGATGACGAAGGGCAATGGGAGCTGGTCGCAGGTAGGGCGCGACTACAGCACACTCGCAGGGCTCACCGACAGCGCGAACGCCCAGTAAATTTATCCCTATACATCAATTAAAAAGCCCCGCTCTGCTGTCAGAGGGGGGCTTTTTTATGTGTGTCTAACAGGGGCGAGGCCATCTCGCCCGTTAGAGCGTGTTTGGCATTTTACCCCCCATCCCCCGGCCCCTTCCCCCACACTTTCGCGGAGGGAAGGGGGCATAGCCGCGTTCTTGAAGTCCTTCCCACCTTGTGGGGGAAGGACTTAGGATGGGGGGAGCAAGTGCAGCTGTTCAGCGTTCCAAAGTGCGTAACAGCCTCTAGCCACCCGCCGCGATCGTCGGCGTGAGGGCCGGATCGGGCGTCGCGTTCGGGTCCGGGGCTGCGCCTTCGGGCGTCGCCACCACCGGGCCAGGGATATCGGACTCGGCAGGTGCCAGCGGAATCTCCGGCAGCGTCATGAGGTCCACCGCCTGCCCGCCGCGCGTGATGGTGAGGTATTGGCTGGCGACCCAGCCCTGCATCAGGCCGGTATCCGTTTCATACGTCACCTGCACCCACGTCGCATCCACGTTGCGCCCGTTGATCGTCAGCACGGCCCCGCTGGGGATCGCGCTCAGGACGAAGGCGTTGGCATCGGGCCGGTCGCGCAGGTTCAGGTTCGCACCGGGGTTGAGTATCACCACGCCGGTGACGTTCTGCTGATCGGCAGGCACCTGCGGCGGCTGCTGGCCGGGCGCTTCATAGAAACCGGCCTCGGCCTCTTCCAGCAGCGGGATTTCGGCCAGCTCGACCGTGCGGCCCTGGCGCGAGAGGCTGATATACTGTGCCGACACCCAGCCAATCGTGGCGCTGCCGTCTTCCTTCAGGTAGCGCACGCGCAGCCAGTTGGGATTGACCGGCTGCCCAACCATGCCCTCGCTCGGCGCTTCGATGTAGCCCAGGACCTCAAGCTGCGCTCCGGCGGGCACGAGGTCCAGTGACTCGGCGTTGGTCTGCGGGAGCCGGCGCAGTTGCAGGCTCACGCCCGGATCAAGCTCGACCGTCGCCAGGGTCGCGTCATAGAGCGGCGTGGGTGGGGCCACCGAGGTGTTCACCGCCTCGCCCGGCAGGTTGAACGGCTCTTCGGGCAGTTCCAGCAGCGTTTCGAGGCTGCCCAGCAGCCGCCCGTTGAATTCGACCCGCAGGTATTGGGCCGCCACCCAGCAGCGTAGGAAGCCACCATCCGGCGTATCCCACCGCACCGACAGCCACAGGTCCTCGAGCGTCTCCACGACCGGAGTCGGCTCCGGGGTCGGTTCGCCCGTTTCTGGCACGAACGGCTCGCCCATGCGACCGAGCACGATCACGGTTGCGCCGCTGGGGATCAGGCCCAACGAGCGCGCATCCGAGCGCGGATACTCGCGGCAGTGCAGGTTTGCGCCAGGATTCAGCTCCACGAAGGCGGTCGGCTGCGGAGACTGCGTGGTCAGCGGCGCGGGCGTGGGCTGGGCCTCGACCACCTCGCCACCGGGCGTGACGGTCGGATCGATCACCAGCTCGGTATCGACCGGCGTTTCCTGGGCCGGGGCCTCAGCCGGCGGCGCTTCGGTCACTTCCGGAACAGCGGTTGCCTGGGCCACTTCGGACACGGCGGTCGCTTCAGCCGGAGTTTCCCCGGCGGGCGTCGCTTCAGTCACAACCTCGGATGGGGTTTCTTCAGCCGGAGCCACCTCTGCGGGCGTCTCTTCGACCGGAGTCTCCTCAGCCGGAATCTCTTCCGCCGGCGGGACGGCTACCACCGCTTCATCGGACGCACCCGGCAGGCTCACCGCCGTAACCTCGACTTCGGTCCCGGCCACGCGCGCATCATACGGCATCTCGGTCACGCCGCCGCCGTAGACCAGCATCGAATAGTACATGCCGCCGTTATAGATCTGAGCCGGGACGAGCACATCGACCGGCTCTTCGATGCCCTGGATGTTGACGCTGACCATATACTCGCCCGCCGCCACATCCACCGGGTCACTCTGCGCGCCCACGCCCAGGTCCGACGCGAGCGCCGTGCCGGATGGATCGGTCAGAGAAACGGTCGCCGTCGAGCCGGGCACAGCGTTCACCACCGCGATCCGCGCCTGCTCTGGTGTCACACCGGCCACGTCATCCGGAAAGACTTCGAGCGCCAGCGATTGATCGCTCAACTCGCCCAGCGCCACCACCGTGATCGCGGGCGTCGCGGCTTCCAGCGTTACATCCGCCGTGACAACCGCCGCCTCGCTCGGTGGGCTGCCCGCCGGGCGCAAACCAAACGTGTAATCGCCCGCCGGCAGCGGGATATGCCCGGTGATCTCGCCCAGGTCCAGCGCCGGGGCGATCAGCAGGTCGTTGGCATACACGTCCACGCTCGGCGCGTCCGGGCTGCCATGTGCCACGCGCACGCGAGCCGCCTCAGCCGGGCTGTTGATCGGCGTCGCGACAACCAGCGCCGCCGGAGCAGTATCGCCTTCCAGCGTGCCGACCGCCACCAGCGTGAAGAGCGTCCCGCTTTGCAGGGGAACCTCGCCCACCGTCGCGATCGCGCCATCGACTGAGCCGCCCGCCGGGACCGTCACCAGGTTTTGCACGCCGGTCGGGATATTGATCGTGCCGTACTGCACGCCGTAGCTCACGCCTTGCAGCAGCGGATTGCCCTCGGTCGTCAGCACGTCGAGCGCGGGCGCATCACCGATCGCGTTAATCGCGGTCAGCCGGGCCAGCCCCGGCTCCAGTTCATCCAGAATATCTTCATACAGCGCCGCTTCAGCCGCGTCGGCGCTGCCCTGCAGCACCACCGTGAAGGCCAGCCCCGCCGGAAGCGTGATCGGCACCTGGGCCAGCGGCGCGGCGGTCGGATCGGCTCCGGCAGCCAGCACGCTCACATCGTGGCTGCCTTCCGCCAGCTGCACGTGCGGCGTCACACCCCGAAAGGGCAGTCCCGGAACGGCCAGCGCGCCGTCCACGTAAACATCGACCTCTGGTGCGCCCGGAATGGCGTGCAGGAAGCGCAGCCGTGCCAGGCCTTCCTGAGCCTGCGCCCGGTCCCCGTTCAGCGGCGCAAACAGCGCCACCGCCAGGGCCGCCAGCAGCAGGCCAGTCAGCAGCCAGTGTTGTCTCTTCATTGGGTCACTTCTCCTGATATCCAAAGTCTAACAGTGCAAGCATCGCGGGTGGCACCATTCTAACGCGCACCACGCCTATAACCCAACGTTCGGGCGGCGCTTGCCTGCCGAAGCAAACAACGCGCCGCGCGGAGAGTTCCGGCGGCGCGCTGCCAGCATGCGTTATCCTGCGGCTTACGTGCCTTCCTGCCACTGGTTCAGGTAATGGACCTGCTCCGGCGTAAGCTGGTCGATGGTCACGCCCATCGCCGCCAGCTTGAGCCGGGCGATCTCCTGGTCGATGTCGGCAGGGATGGTATACACCCGCGCCCCCAGGCTGTCGCCGTTCACCATCATATATTCCGCGCCGAGCGCCTGGTTGGCGAAGCTCATATCCATCACGCTCGCCGGGTGGCCTTCTGCCGCCGCGAGATTGACCAGCCGCCCATCGGCCAGCAGGTTGATCGCGCGCCCGTCCACCATGCGGAACTGCTCGACAAATGGCCGCACCAGGCGCGGCTCGCCGGTCGCCATCTCGCGCAACGCCGGAATGTTGATCTCGACGTTGAAATGACCGCTGTTGCAGATAATCGCGCCGTCCTTCATCACCTCGAAGTGATGCCGGTCGAGCACGTTGATATCGCCGGTGGCCGTCACGAAGATGTCACCGATCGTCGCCGCTTCCATCATTGGCATCACGCGGAAACCATCCATGACCGCTTCGAGCGCCTTGAGCGGATCGATCTCGGTGACGATCACGTTCGCGCCCATGCCCTTGGCCCGCATGGCGATCCCGCGGCTGCACCAGCCGTAGCCCGCCACCACAAAGACGCGCCCCGCCAGCAGGATGTTCGTCGCGCGGATAATGCCGTCGATCGTGCTCTGACCGGTGCCATAGCGGTTATCGAACAGGTGCTTGGTCATGCTGTCGTTGACCGCGATCACCGGGAATTTCAGCGCGCCGTCCGCGGCCATCGCCCGCAGGCGGATCACGCCGGTGGTCGTCTCTTCCGTCCCGCCGACAATCGTGTTCAGCAGCTCGGTGCGGTTCTTGTGCAGCTCGCTGACCAGGTCCGCGCCATCGTCCATCGTCACCTGCGGCTTATGATCGAGCGCCGCGCGAATGTGATCGTAATAGGTCGCGTTGTCTTCGCCCTTGATCGCGTAGACCGGAATCTCAAAATGGCTAACCAGCGACGCGGCGACATCATCCTGCGTGCTCAGCGGGTTCGACGCCGTCAGGACGACATCGGCCCCGCCCGCCTGAAGCGTGCGCGCCAGGTTAGCCGTTTCGGTCGTGACGTGCAGGCAGGCGGAGATCCGCACGCCTTCCAGGGGGCGTTCCTTCTCGAACCGCTCACGAATCTGCCGCAGAACGGGCATATCGCGTTCGGCCCACTCAATCCGATAACGCCCACCGGGCGCCAGACTCAGATCGCGAACATCATGCTCAACGGTCATACGTTTCTCCTCGTAATGCTTGTCCAGCATCTACGCCAACACGCAGAACAGGCCCATTGTAGCACAAGGCCCGGCTGTAGGTGGCCCCCGACCCTTACAGTTGCCTAACGACTCTCCCGGCGCAGCGCCGGCCCTTCCAGAAACACGGCATAGCGCCGAAAACCGAGCTTCTCATAGACGTGGAGCGCCGGGCCGTTGTCGTCGCGCACGTTGAGCACGATCGTCTCCAGCCCGGCTGCGATCGCGTCTGTCGCAACCGCCGCCGTGCAGTGTGTGGCATAACCATGCCCGCGATATTCCGGCTGCGTAAAGACGTTGCCGATCGCCGCCACACGCTCGGCCTGCGACCAGACATGCGTCCCGGCGGTGGCGACCAGCGCGCCACCGTGCCACACACCGTAGAAGCAGCCGTGCGCGATCTGCCAGGGGCTAAATGCCACCACCGTTTCGCCCGGCTCGGCGGCGTGCTGGTACAGCGCTGCCAGCGCGTCGGCGTGCTCCGGCCCCAGCCGCGCCACGCAGTCGCCCGGCACCGCGTCGAAGCGCGCGTGATCGAGCACCATACGCCACTCGCGGTGGTTGTGCGCCAGATCGTAAAACTCGGCCAGCACAGGCCCGGCTTCGGGCAGCGCCAGATAGTAGATTTCTTCGGGGAGCGCCTGCGCCGCCAGGATCGCGCGCACGCCGTCCGGTGCGCCGAACACGGTCAGCACGACCGGCTCCAGCCCGGCATAGAACAGCGCCAGCGCGGCGAGATCATCACCGGCCCACGCGCCGTAGAACGTGCTCTCCGGCCAGAACGCGTCGTCCAGGTCGCCCAGAGCATACGCCGTCAGGCTGCGATCGCGGTTGAGGTAGGCGCGGATCGGGTCCTTATCGGTCAGGCGGCTGACCTCATAGCGTGTCATTTCAGCCAGGCATCCAGTGCGCCCTGATCGTCAAACACGGTGCGGAAACGGGCGACAAATTCCTGAAGGGTGTAGCTGTGGTTCTGCGTCCCGACATGCTCCAGCACATACGCCGCCGCCAGTGAGCCGATCTGCCCGCACAGCGTCCAGTCGAAGCCCGACGCGATCCCCTTCAGCAGGCCCGAGCGGTAGGCGTCCCCCACCCCGGTCGGATCGGCGACCGTCGTCACCGGGAACACCGGCACGTGAAAATGCTCGCCCCCGGCGTAGATATGCGAGCCTTCGCCGCCATGCGTGACGATCAGCGTCTTGCCTTCGCTGGCGAGCCGGTCGCGCTGCAAGCCGGTCTTCTTGGCGATCATCTCCCATTCGTACTCGTTGACGATCAGGATCGAGCAGCACTCGGTCCCGTGCTGCAGCACGTCGGCATCCAGCCAGATCACCTGCTGGCTGGGATCGAACATGAACGGCACCGCCATTGCGCAGCACTCGTCCACAAGCTGCGCCATCGCGCGCGGATCGTTGGGCGAAATGACCATCAGATCGGGCTTGCCGCTCAGCGCTTCGGCCATCTTGTAACCGTTGGAATAGGCCATCGCGCCGGTGTAGAACGAGCCGATCTGGTTGTTCTCGGAGTCGGTGTTGGCGAAGAAAGACGCCGAGAACACGCCCGGAATCTCGCGCACGGCGGAGAGATCGACCCCGTGCTGTTCCAGCCAGGCGCGATAGTCGGCGAAGTCCATGCCGACCGTGCCCATCAGGATCGGGTGCTCGCACAGCAGCCCCAGGCTGTAGGCGATATTGGCCGCCGATCCGCCGCGCTCACGACTCAGGCTCTCGACCAGGAAGCTCACACTGATACTGTCCAGCTTTTCCGGGATCAGATGGTCGCGGAAGCGGCCCGGAAAGTGCATCAGGTAGTCAAACGCAATCGAACCACTAATCACAATTTGCATGCTCAAATTCCCGTTCACATGGCAGGCGCCCCCAGCGGGCAAACATTTCGGAGTATACCACCAAATCGCGCGCCGAAAAGCACCGGACTCCGGCGCGGCGGCTGGCGAGCGGGTTCGGGCTTGCAAATTGCGCCCACTTCGATTAGCTTTTGCATCTGGATCAGCATCGCTTAGAGGAGCGCACCGCCCCATGCCATCCGGCAGCCAACCACCCGACGATCAGCCCCCCAACGGTCATCGCCCGCCCGGCCTCTCGCCGCTGGTGCCGGGGCGCGGCAGCCGTCCCAGCTATTCCCTGGCGGCGCTGCGCGAGCGCCTGGAGCAGCAGTTCCACGCCGAAACCGCCGACCGCGCCGACATCCTGATCGAGCTGGACACCGAAGAAAAGCGCCGCGCGATGCTGCGCGAGGTGATGGATTATATTTTGGGGATTGAGGCGATCACGCTCTCCCCCCAGGACCGGCGCGCCCTGCTCGACAGCACCTATCGCAGCCTGTTCACCTTCGGCCCGCTGGACGACTATCTGGCCGACGAGACGATCACCGAGATCAGTGTCAACGGCCCACACAGCATCCACGTGCGGCGCGGCCTGGGCAAGCTGGAACCCGTCCCGGCAGCGTTCGACGACCGGCAGCAGCTTGCCGCCCTGCTCACACGAGTGCTGGCCGGGGCCGGAATCGTGCTTGACGAGCGCGCTCCATTCGTCGAAACCGGCCTGATGCTGGCCGGACGCCCCGCGCGCCTGGCTCTGATCGCGCCGCCCGCCAGCCCGGACTATTCGCTTGAAATCCGCCTGCACCCGCGCCAGCCGCTCACCCTGGACGCGCTGCCGCCCCAGGCTGCCGCCGTGCTGCGTGCGATCGTGACTGCCGGGCACGGCCTGCTGATCGTGGGCGACGCCGGGACGGGCAAGACAACGCTCGCCGCTGCGTTAGCCGCCGCGCTGCCCACCGCTTCAATCGTCGCGGTCGAGCGGACTGCCGAGATGCACCTGCCGCCCCATATCACGCGCCGCGCGCCCACCGCCCCCACGCCCGGCGATCCCGGTCAGGATTTCGCCGGGGCGCTCAAGGCCGCGCTCGATTCCCGGCCCGGCTGGCTGATCGTGGACGAGATTCGCGGCGACGAATCGGCGGCGGTGTGGGACGCGCTCACACGTGAAGCGCCATCCGCCTATCTGTGGGTCTTTCGCGGCGACATTCAGCCCGACCGCCTGCGCAGCGCGCTAAGCATGGTGATCCGCCGGCAGCAGCCCGCCGTCGAACAGGCCGCGATCCACCGGGCGCTGGCGCGTCACCTGCCGTTCGTCGCGGCGCTAACCGTATCCGCCGAAACGCCGCGCCTGCACGCCATCTCCGAGTGGGTGCTGGACGACTCCACCGGCGATCTGGCGCTGCGCCCGATCCTGACCGGGCATGACGACCGCTTCGCGCTGGTCAACCGCCCCACCCGCCCGCTCGACCTGCCCGGCGATCTGCCGGATTAACTCGATGACGCCCCTCTGGAGATCGCCCGCTATGCTCACACGCGCGCTGCTGTTCGTTCTGGCGCTCAGTCTCTTGGCCCTGCCCATTGTCCCGGCCCGCGCGCAGAAGCTCGCCCCGGATGTCTCGTCGCTGGCGGTCTATACGCTGCCCGGCGCGCCGGATGTGCCCTATTTCGGCGTCTATGTGGGGCATGGGTTGGTGCTGACCAACTGGCATCCCTGGACGCTCGACGGGCAAACCTACACCGACCGGCGACCGGCGATCTCGCCCAGCCGCCGCGTCGAGCGCTATGACGCCGACAACACGGACGATCCCGGCGAGCACCTGCTGGACGCGGCACAGTGCGGCGATAACTGGCTGGCACTGGACGAGGCGACTGCCGCCTGCACCCCCTTCGCCGCGCTGGACGCCGCCGCGTTCGCCTTCCCGCTGGCTGCTGACCGCACGGACGATCCGCCCGTGCCTGCCGCGCGCCTGCTCTTTGCCAGCCGCCTGCACGATCTCGCGTTGTTCGAGGTCGATCCGGCAGAGGTCGAGCCGCGCGGGGTGCGCCCGGCCCGCCTGAGCCTGGCCCCGATCCAGGCCGGGCAGCCGGTCGTGGTCGCGGCAGGACTGCCCCCGGCGACCTTCGCGGCCCGGCTGAAAACCGGCGAGCCAGTCCTGCTGCCCACCGCCGACGCCTATACCCTGGGCGGCCCCTGGCGCGTGCCGTCGCTGGTCCTGACCGGCGCGGAGTCGCTGCCAACCGGCGGCCCGGTGTTCGATCAGGCGACCGGCGATCTGCTGGGGCTGGTGTGGCATGCCGGAGAAGGTATCGCGCCGGAAGCATGGGTCACGCCGGCAGCAGGTTGGGGCCACGATCTCTTCGCCGCCAATGACGAGATCGCCAGCGCGGCCCTGGCGGCAGTCCTGGACGAGGCCGCGACCGCCCCGGTTGATGCGCCGCCGACGCTGGGCGATCCGCTGATCGCCGGGCTGGGCAACGCCGGAATCGACGTCGAGCATTACACGCTCAAGCTCGCCTTCGATCTCGACGCCGGGACGCTGGCCGGAGTCGCGGCCCTCGACATCCGCGCCACCTACCACCAGCTCGCCGCGTTCAGCCTCGACGCGCACCGCCTCACCATCGAACAGGTGGCGATTGATGGGATCGAAGTGCCGTTCGTCGCCAAAGAAACCAAGCTGATCGTGCAGCTCCCCAAGCCCCTGCCCTACGGCACGCGCTTCCAGGTGAGCATCAGCTATCACACCGCGCCGCAGCCGTTCCGCAGCCCGTATATGCCCTACTTCGACATTGGCCTGGAGATCGCGGACGGGCGCGCCCACACTCTCAACGAGCCGGATGCCGCCCGCACCTGGTTTCCCGCCAACGATCACCCCGCCGACCGCGCCGCCTACGATTTCTATCTGCGCGTGGACGAGCCGCTGACCGCCATCGCCAACGGCACGCTGCTCGAAACGACGCCGCACGACGACGGGACACACACCTTCCACTGGCAGATGACCGCCCCGATGGCATCCTATCTGGCGGTCGTCGCGGTGGCCGATTACGCCCTGATCGAAGACCACGCCGCCAACGGCATCCCGATCCGCCACTACGTCTACGTCGATGCGGTCGAAGCCGGGCGGGCGCTGTTCGACTATACGCCGGAGACGCTGCTGCTGTTCGCGGACCTGTTCGGCCCCTACCCGTTCGAGTCCTACGGGCACGTGATTACGCCGCAGACCAGCATGGCGCTCGAAACCCAGAGCATGACCGTCATGCCCGAAAGCGTGCTGAATCTGACCGAAGCGAGTCTCTATCCGCTGCTGGCGCACGAGCTGGCGCACCAGTGGTACGGCAACGCCGTCACGCCCGCCGCCTGGACCGATATCTGGCTGAATGAAGGCTTCGCTACCTATGCCGAGTGGCTGGCGCAGGAAGATCGCTATGGGGCCAGCACGGCGCTCGCCGCCCGCAGCTATTCCGAGCAGGCGCTGCTGACCGACCGCCGCACCACCCCGCTGATCGCCCCGGCCCCCGCCGAGATGTTCGGCGTTGCCAGCTACGATAAAGGCGCGTGGGTGCTGCACATGCTGCGCGCCGAGATCGGGGATGCCGCGTTCTTCGATCTGCTGCGCGCTTACGTGGCCCGCTTCGGGGATCGCCCTGCCGGATCGCTGGATTTCTGGCAGCTTGCCGAGCAGATCAGCGGGCAGAATCTCGGCTGGTTCTTCGAGCAGTGGCTGCTGCAAGGCGGCCTGCCGCGCTATACGCTCTACTGGACGGCTGTCGAGACGGGCGCGGATGTGCTGCTCTGCGCCGAAGGCAACGGCAGCTACCGGCTCGATCTGCCGCTGCGCTTCAGCGCCGGCGATCAGCAGGGCGACGTGACTCTGAAGGTCACCGGGCCGCAGGCGCACGCCAGCTTCGCGCTGGACTTCACGCCCGGCGATGTGACCACCGATCCGCTGCAGGACGTGCTGGCCCAGGTCAGCAAGCAGCCGATCGCCGCGCTGCCCGCCGTGTGTCCGGGCCAGGGCACGATTCAGGTAGGGGACAGCCGTTGGTAGCCGTCCCCCTGAGTGGGGGGACTAGAGACTGTTATACACTTTGGAACGATGAATGAGGCGAAGCCGCGCCTGCCCCCCATCCTAAATCCTTCCCCCAAAATGAGGGGAGGACTTGAAAGGCGTGACCGTTCTCCCCTTCCCCAGGCTGGCGCGGAGGGAAGGGGCCGGGGATGGGGGGTAAAAATGCAAACACCCTACTAGATCGGGCGGCGAATCTTGCGCATCGTCTTGCGCAGGTTGTCGCCAAACGGCGGCAGGATGATCCCGCACTCGGTGATCAGGCCGGAGAGATATTTCTGCGGGGTCACGTCGAAGGCCGGGTTACGCGCCCGGTAGTGATCGGGCACAATCGAGCAGCCGTAGGGGGCGCGCACCTCGTCCAGGTCGCGCTCCTCAATTGGCACATGATCGCCGGTCGGCACGGCCAGATCGACGGTCGAGGTCGGGAACACGGAATAGCACGGAATCCGGTTTTCACGCGCCAGCACCGCAATCTGGTATGACCCGACCTTGTTCACCACGTCGCCGTTGGCCGCCACGCGGTCGGCCCCGAACATGACGAGCTTGATCTCGCCGCGCCGCATATAGTATCCGGCGGCGGTATCGGGGATGATGTCGTAGGAGATATTAAGCTGCTCACATTCCCACGCGCTCAGCCGCGAGCCTTGCAGCCGGGGTCGCGTCTCGTCGAGCAGCACATGAATCCGCTTGCCCTGCTCGTGCGCCATCCGGATCACGCCCAGCGCCGTGCCATAATCGACCGTCGCCAGCATCCCCGTGTTGCAGTGATGCAGAATCGTGTCGCCGTTCTTGATCAGGGTCGCGCCGTGCTGCGCGATCTGCTTGTTGATCTCAACATCCTGATCGGCCATGTGCTGCGCTTCGGCCAGCAGGGCCGCGCGAATGTCGTCGGCGCGATCCAACCGCTCGTCGCGCGCCACATTCATCATGTGATCGACCGCCCAGGCCAGATTGACGGCAGTCGGACGCGCCTTCTTCAAAATCACGGCAGCCACTTCCAGATATTCGAGCAGGCTGCCGACGTCCAGCGCCGGGCACTGCCGCCCGGCCAGCGCCATCGCGAAGGCCGCCGAAACGCCGATCGCCGGCGCACCGCGCACCACCATCTCCGCGATCGCTTGGGCGACCATGCGGTAATCATCGTACTCGACATACGCCAACTGCCAGGGCACCTGGCGCTGGTCAATCATCCTCACGCGGTTCTGGTCGGTCCACTCGACGGTCCGCATCGAAATCTATCCTCTGTCACTGAATCAAAACCCTGTCCGGTGAGTCTAGCCGTTCACAAGAGCCGCGTCAACGGAAGATGTTCACTAATTCCGCCTGCCGCTAGCGTTTCTTGTGCCGTTTGGCGCGCGATTCCTCGGCCTTGCGCAGAATCTCCGCGATGTCGGTGCGCGGGGCCTGATCGGGCGGCGCGTCCTGCGGCGGGGCCGGGATGGCGGGGGTGGTGCTCTGGCCGGGCAGCGCCTTCCCGATGGCGGCAGCGCGGCGGCCCATTTCCTCGGCCAGCGATCCATCATGCTCCATGTCCCAGTAAATCGCGCCCCAATAGAGCAGCTTGCCGCAGCGCTGCGCCGTCTGCCGGACCTGCTCCGCATTGTCACTGACGAACACGGCAGCCAGGTGTGGCAGCGCCGCGAGGTTATTGACCTGCACCAGCTCCAACGCGGCCTGCTCGCGCTGGGCGGGAGTCTGGCCCTCGCGCAGCCGCCGCAGCCAGATCGCGATATCCGTCTGGGTTGGCCTGGTCGCCGGTGTGCGCTGCGTCCCGATCTGGGGACGCGCGTCGAGATTGGACGAGGCCGCGCCCGCGCCCGGCGACAGCGCGCTCATCATCATACCAGCCGCCATTGGCGCGCCGCCCAGCAGCGCCCCGCCCAGCCCGGCGGCCAGGGCTGCACCAGTCTGCTTCGTCCCGGCCCGGCTCTGCATCTGGCGCAGCTCGGAATCGAGGCCGTCCTGCATCCGCCGCAACAATTGTTCCTCGTGCGGATCGGGCATGTTCTCGATCTCGCGGTTGATGCCAAACTGCCGGAAAATCTCATCCAGCGTCGAATAGCCCGCCTGCTGCGCGGCATAGAGGCGCTTGCCCGCCCAGGCGATCGCGCCCCGCACCGCCGGATCGGTTTCCGTGTCGTAGCGGGCACGCAGCGCCGGCAGTGCGCGCACCTCGTCGAGCATCCCCAGCACGCGCACGATATCCAGCCGCACGGCGGGCTGGCTGCTGTCCAGGCCGTTGAGCAGAGCTTCTAGCTTCATGTTGTCAGCCTCATTCACTATCCCCCAGATACCGCGTCATTATAGTATACGTCGTGTGATCCTGCTCGCGAATGATTCGCGTTTAATAGACGTGCTATCGTGTTGATGTGATAAGATTGTGCTAGTTGTCGCGCGTGCTTAGTGGCTTTTGTCACATGAGAAAGATTGAATTTACATTAAACTGAGAAATACAGGCTAGCACGCGCCTGTTTTTGGGTTTGTTCGCACGCTTGAGGAGGAAAATAATTATGGAAGCCCTTGATCTGGCGCGATTACAATTCGCCGCCACGACCGTCTATCATTTCTTCTTTGTGCCCCTGACGTTGGGTCTTTCGATCCTGATCGCCATCATGCAGACGATCCACTACCGCACCCAAAACCCGGTCTACGACCGCATGGCGCGCTTTTGGGGCAAGCTGTTTCTCATCAATTTTGCGATGGGCGTCGTGACCGGGATCGTGCTCGAATTCCAGTTCGGCATGAACTGGTCGGAATATTCCCGCTTCATGGGCGACATCTTCGGCGCACCGCTGGCTATCGAGGCGCTGGTCGCGTTCTTCCTCGAATCGACGTTCCTCGGCGTCTGGATTTTTGGCCGCGATAAGCTGCCGCGTGGGCTGCATCTCGCCTCGATCTGGCTGGTCGCCTTTGGGGCCAATATCTCCGCGCTGTGGATTCTGATCGCCAACTCGTTCATGCAGCAGCCGGTCGGCTATACGATCCGCAATGGTCGCGCCGAGATGACCGACTTCTTCGCGCTGATCACCAATCCCAACGTGCGCGTCCAGTTCCCGCACGTCTTTACGTCCGGCATGGCGACCGCCGCCTTCTTCGTGCTCGGCATCAGCGCGTGGCACCTGCTGCGCAACACGAAGCAGCGCGATTTCTTCATGCGCTCGTTCCGGCTGGCATCCGTTTACGGCATCATCGCGATTGTGCTGGTGATCATGGTCGGGCACTCGCAGGCCCAGCACATGGTCGAGGTCCAGCCGATGAAGATGGCCGCCGCCGAGGGCCTGTTCGAGAGCGAAGACCCGGCCAGCCTGTCGCTGTTCACCATCGGCGACTGGGAGCAGCGCGAGGAAGTCTTCTCGATCCGCATCCCGCGCGCGCTCAGCCTGCTGTCCTACAACCGGCTGGACGGCGAGGTAAGAGGCATCCACGATCTCCAGGCCGAGTATGAAGAGAAATACGGCGAGGGCGTGAGCTACATCCCGCCGGTCGCGCTCTCCTACTGGTCGTTCCGGGCGATGGTCGGCGCGGGCTTCGCCATGCTGGGGCTGGCGGGGATCGCGCTCTATATGACTGTGCGCAACCGCTTCAACGCGCCGGGCTGGTTCTACAAGGTCCTGGTTGCCGCCCTGCTGCTGCCCTATATCGCCAACACCACCGGCTGGCTGCTGACCGAAGTAGGCCGCCAACCCTGGATCGTCTTCGGACTCCAGCTCACTGCCGACGCCGTCTCGCCCAACGTCTCACTGGGCATGGTCGCGACCACGCTGATCGCGTTCGTGCTGGTCTATGGCGCACTGATGGTGGTCGATGTCTATCTGCTGGCGAAGTTCGGGCGGAAAGGGCCGGAGCCAGCCGAAGCCGAAGATACTGACCAGTCTCAGCCCGCCGTCACGACGGCGCACGTCTAGAGGAGAGCGACTATCATGGACCTGCAAGACCTGTGGTTTGTGCTGATCTCGGTGCTGTTCATCGGCTTCTTCTTCCTGGAAGGCTTCGATTACGGGGTGGGTATTCTGCTGCCCTTCCTCGGCAAGACCGACACCCAGCGCCGCGTCATCATCAACACGATCGGCCCGTTCTGGGACGCCAACGAAGTCTGGATGATCACGGCGGGCGGCGCGCTCTTTGCCGCCTTCCCGCACTGGTACGCGACCCTGTTCAGCGGCTTTTACCTGGCGCTGGGGCTGATCCTCTTTTCGCTGATCGAGCGCGGGGTGGCCTTCGAGTTCCGCAGCAAGCAGGACGATCCTCGCTGGCGATCCGTGTGGGACTGGGCGATCTTCTTCGGCAGCGCGATCCCGGCCCTGCTGTGGGGCGTCGCCTTCGGCAACCTGGTCCAGGGCACGCCGATCAACGCCGAGATGATCTTCACCGGCAACTTCTTCGACCTGCTCAGCCCCTACACGCTGGTCTGCGGGCTGGCGTCGTTCACGATCTTCACCCTGCACGGCGCGATCTTCATCAGCCTGCGCACCACCGGCCAGATGGAGCAGAAGGCGCAGAGCACCGCCAGCCGGCTCTGGCCGGTTGCGGTCGGCGTCAGCGCGCTGCTGGCCGTCGCCAACTACGCCTATATCGACATCTTCACCAAGATCGGAGTCAATCCGGGCATTATGCCGGTCGCTTCGGCGGCGGCGCTGCTCTCGGTCGGCTACTTCCTGCGCAATCGCCAGCACGGCTGGGCCTTCGCTATGATGGGCGCGACGATCCTGCTCTCGGTCGCCACCTTCTTCTGGTTCCTGTATCCCAACGTGATGGTGTCCAGCACCGACGCGGCCTATAACCTGACGGTCGATAACGCCTCGTCGAGCGACTACACGCTCAAGGTGATGTCGGTCATCGCGCTGACGGTCGTGCCGATCGTGATACTCTACCAGGGCTGGACCTACTGGATCTTCCGCAAACGCCTGCTGGACGATGCCAAGGCGCTCGAATACTGACGCGCTGCGCTTTTGCCGTTTCTCTACCGGGGCGTATCGCGCGATACGCCCCGCTATTTCCACTGCCGCCGGGGGTTGGTCGAGCGCTGACCGCAGCCGCTATAATCCGGTGAGATTCGAACAGGGCAACCGCGATGAAACCCGACAAACGACTGCTCGGCTATGTCCGCCCGGTGCGCCCCGCGCTGGCCCTGGCCGTGATTCTGGGCGGGCTGGCCGGGCTGCTGCTGGTGCTCCAGGCGCTTTTCCTCAGCCGGACGATCAGCCGCGTCTTTCTCGATGGCCGCGCCCTGGACGAGGTGCTGCCGCTGCTGGTGGCCCTGCTGCTGATCGCGCTGGGGCGGGCGGCGCTGCTGTGGGGCAGCGATCTCGCCGCGCATCACGTCGCCGTGACCGTCAAAACGCACCTGCGCGAGCGCTTCTTCGCCCACGTGGCCGCGCTCGGCCCGATCTACACACGCGGCGAGCGCAGCGGCGAGCTGGTCAACACCGCGATTGAGGGCATCGAAGAGTTAGACGCCTACTTCCGCCACTACCTGCCCCAGTTGTTTTTCGCGGCGCTGATCCCACTGACCGTGCTGATCTTCGTCTTCCCGCTCGACCTGATCTCCGGCATCGTGCTGCTGCTGACCGCCCCGCTGATCCCGTTCTTCATGGCGCTGATCGGCATCATGGCCGGTAAGGAATCGCGCAAGCAGTGGGCCGCGCTCAGCCGCATGAGCGCCCACTTTCTCGACGTGCTGCAAGGGTTGACCACGCTCAAGCTGTTTGGGCGCAGCCGCGAGCAGGCCGAAACCATCGCCCGCATCAGCCACCAGTTCCGCGACCGGACGATGAGCGTGCTGCGCGTCGCGTTTCTCTCGGCGCTGGTGCTGGAACTGATCGCCACGATCAGCACCGCGATCATCGCCGTGCAGATCGGCCTGCGCCTGCTCTATGGCCGGATCGAGTTCGAGCAGGCATTGTTCGTGCTCATTCTCGCCCCGGAGTTCTACCTGCCGCTGCGCCTGCTGGGGACGCGCTTTCACGCTGCGACCTCTGGGCTGGCCGCCGCCGAGCGCATCTTCGCCGTGCTGGCGATCCCGCTGCCCACGCCCCGCGCCGATCCGGTGAGCGCGCCCGCGCTGCCCGCCAGCCCGATCCGCTTCGAGGATGTGCGCTACGCCTACGACGGCGGCGAGCGCCCGGCCCTCAGCGGCGCGAGCTTCAGCATCCTGCCCGGCCAGACGGTCGCCCTGGTCGGAGCCAGCGGCGCGGGCAAGAGCACGATCCTGCAATTACTCTTGCGCTTTATCGAGCCGGACGCCGGGCAGATCACGGTCGGGGGGGTGCCGCTGAGCGCGATCGCGCCGGATGACTGGCGCGCGCAAATCGCGTGGGTGCCGCAGCTTCCCTACCTGTTCCACGCCACAATCGCGGATAACATCCGGCTGGCCCGGCCCGACGCGTCGCTAGAGGATGTGATGCGCGCCGCCGAGCAGGCCCACGCCGACGAATTCATCCGCGCTTTCCCGGCGGGCTACGACACGCCGATCGGGGAGCGTGGGGCGCGGCTCAGCGGGGGGCAGGCCCAGCGGATCGCCCTGGCGCGCGCCTTTCTCAAGGACGCGCCGCTGCTGCTGCTGGATGAGCCGACCTCGAATCTCGACCCTGAAACCGAGGCGCTGCTGCAAGACGCGATGCACAGCCTGATGCAGAATCGCACCGTGCTGCTGATCGCCCACCGGCTGAACACCGTCGCCGGGGCCGACCAGATTCTCGTGCTCGACGGCGGGCGCGTGGTCGAGCACGGCACCCACCAGGCGCTCGTCGTGCGCGACGGCGGCGTCTATCGCCAGCTTGTGATGGCCTATGGGAGCTAGACGATAATGCCTGCTCTGGATCAGATCGATTACGCCGGGCGCGAGCTGCTCTACAACGCCTTCATGCGCCCCGCCCTCGAATCCGCCATCGCCACGTTTGCCCCGCCGCCCGGTTCGCGCGGGCTGGATGTCGGCTGCGGCCCCGGCGGGCTGTTCCCGCTCTTCGACGCGGCGATGCAGGGGCGCGGCAGCCTCACCGGGCTGGATATCTCGACCGGGCATCTGGCCGCCGCCCATGACGTGATCCGCGAGCACGGCTTAGAAGCGCGCTGCCGGGTGCTGCAAGTCGATTTGCGCGAGCCGCTGCCCTTCCCCGATGCCAGCTTCGACTGGGTGTGGTCCGCCGACACGCTGAACTCGGTCGAGTCGCCCGAAGGCTTTGCCGATCCGGTGCCAGTCGTGCGCGAGATGATGCGCGTCGTCAGGCCGGGCGGCAAGGTCGCGATCTTCTTCGGCAACCGGCTCAACGCGATGTACCTGCCCGACTACGCGCATATCGAGCAGTGTCTCGCGACGGCGTTCAAGGTGTGGCACCTCAAGCGCAGCCGCGTACACCCATCCTACCGCCACGAGAACGCGCTGGCGTGGTTCCAGGCGGCGGGCGTGCACGAGCCGGTCGTGACACCGCATACGGTGCTCTACCAGGCGCCGCTGCCGCCCGATGTCGCGCGCTACATCCAGCGCTATATCTTCGAGACGGAATACAAGAATCCGCCCGACATCAAAGACTATGCCCAGGGCGCGGGCATGACCGAGGATGACTGGGAAACCTGGATGGCGCTCTCCAGCCCGGCCTCGCCCGATTACCTGCTGCGCCGCGACGATTATTTCTGCATCCGCTACGGGCTGCTGACGGTTGGGCGCGTGCCCGATCCGGCACATGAGCAGCCCCGCACCTGATTGACAGCCAGCTATGATTCACTCCCTGCGCACCTTCCGCCGCCTGCTGAGCATCGCCGCCCCGTTCCGCTGGTGGATGGCGCTCTCGGCTCTGCTCGGCTTCCTGACCATCGGCAGCAGCATCGGCCTGATGGCGACCGCCGCCTGGATCATCGCCACCGCCGCGCTGCACCCGCCGCTCGGTGAATTGCAGATGGCGATCGTCGGCGTGCGCTTCTTCGGCATCGGGCGCGGTGTATTCCGCTATCTGGAGCGCTACGTCTCGCACCAGACCACCTTCCGGCTGCTGGCGCGGCTGCGCGTCTGGTTCTATACCGCGCTGGAGCCGCTCGCCCCGGCCCGCCTGATGCAGTACCGCAGCGGCGACCTGCTCAGCCGCGTGGTGGCCGACATCGAGACGCTCGAAAACTTCTACCTGCGCGTGATCGCGCCCCCGGCGATCGCGCTCGCGGTCGGCGGGGTGATGTGGTTTTTCATGGCCGCGTTCGACCGGCGGCTGGCGCTGGTCCTGGCCGCGTTCTGGCTGCTGGCCGGGCTGGCCGTGCCGGTCCTGACGACGTGGCTCAGCCGCCGCCTGGGGCCGGGCCTGATCGGGCTGCGGGCCGCGCTCAACGTCGCGCTGGTCGATGGCATCCAGGGGTTGGCCGACCTGGCAGCTTATGGCGATCAGGCGCGCTACCAGGAACGCGTATGGGAGCTGAACCGCGACCTGGCCCGCCAGCAGACACGCATGGCCCGGATCGACGCACTGCAAAACGCACTCGGCGCGCTGCTGGTCAGCCTGGCGGCGCTGGCCGTGCTGGCCGCCGCGATCCCGCTGGTGCACGCCGGCCAGATCGACGGCGTGCTGCTGGCGGTGCTGGTATTGGCGACGATCAGCAGCTTCGAGGCGGTCCTGCCGCTGCCACAGGCGTTCCAGCATCTCAGCAGCAACCTGGAAGCCGCCCGCCGCCTGTTCGAGATCGTGGACGCCGCGCCCGCCGTGCACGATCCCGCCGCGCCCGCGCCACCGCCGGTCCGGGCCGCTATCGCCGTGCGCGATCTGACGTTCGGCTATGCCCCGGACGATCCCCCCGCCCTGGATGGGATCAGCTTCACGCTGCCGCAGGGGCACACCCTGGCGCTTGTCGGGGCGAGCGGCGCGGGCAAATCGACGCTGGTCAACCTGCTGCTGCGCTTCTGGGACTACGAGCACGGCCAGATCACGCTCGGCGGGCGCGACGCGCGGGAATACGATCAGCACGAGGTCCGCCGCCTGATCAGCGTGGTCGGGCAGAGTACTTACCTGTTCAACACCACCATCCGCGACAATATCGCGCTGGCCCGCCCCGACGCCGATCAGGATGCGATTGAGCGCGCGGCGCGGCAGGCCCAGGTGCACGACTTCATCGCGTCGCTGCCTCAGGGCTACGACACCTACACCGGCGAGCACGGGCTGAATCTGAGCGGCGGGGAGCGTCAACGGCTGGCGATCGCGCGCGCCATCCTCAAAGACGCGCCGATCCTGATCCTGGACGAGCCAACGGCTAACCTGGACGCCGTGACCGAGCGCGAAGTCTGGCAGGCGATCCAGCCGGCGATCGCGGGCCGCACCACGCTGATCATCACCCACCGGCTGATCGGTCTGGAGCACGCCGACGAAATCCTGGTGCTGCGCCAGGGCCGTGTCGTCGAGCGCGGCTCGCATGCCGATCTGCTTGCGGCGCAGGGAGCCTATTTCCGCCTGTGGACTCTGCAGCACCAGGCGCTGGAGCTGCTGGCCGAAGCGCCGTAAATTACTAACGTGATTTCTATACTTTGCTGATGTTTTTCTACGATAGACGGGTTAAACTGTGCCCAGCCTGAGATCGATCCCCGGCGTGACACGCTCACCGTTCCGGGCGAGATCGGGCGCGAACAGGATGATCGGCGCGGGCCTGTACGGCCCAAACGCCCCATCATCCTGCTAAACGGTCCGCCACCTGATGGCTTCCCCCCTGGCCATCGGGCGGCGGACCCTTCAGTTTCCAGCCTTGCCGGGCCACTTCAAACCGCTATAATCTACCGCGCGCCTGGTCCCAAGGTGGGACACCTTCGATAAGGGGCAAAATGTCGTGCGAGTATTGATTACCGGCGCGGGTGGGTTTGTCGGGGGGCACCTGGTCGATCACCTGCTGACCCGGCCCGAAATCGAAATACATGCCGCCGTCCTGGAGCCGCCCGGCCAGAATCCCCGCCTGGATGATCGCCCGGTCGCCCAGCACATGCTGGACCTGCGCCAGCCGGACGCCGTGCGCGACGCGCTCGCCAGCGCGCGGCCCGATCTGCTGTTTCATCTCGCGGCCCTGGCCGATGTCGGTGCCTCGTTCAAAGACCCCTGGCACACGCTCGAAAACAACATCATCGCCCAGATCAATGTGCTCGAAGCCGTGCGCATGCTCCGGCTGCCGACGCGCATCCTGATCGTCAGCTCCGCCGAGATTTACGGCTCGGCGGGCAAAGACGGCCAACCGATCGACGAACATACGCCCTTCCAACCGGCCAGCCCGTACAGCGTCAGCAAAGTGACCCAGGATATGCTCGGCCTGCAATACTTCCTGGCCTATAACCTGCCGATCGTCCGGGTGCGCCCCTTCAACCATATCGGTCCCAGCCAGCGCGGCGGATTTGTCGCTGCCGATTTCGCCAGCCAGATCGCCCTGGCCGAGGCCGGTCAGCGCGAGCCGGTGATTGACGTCGGCAATCTCAGCGCCGAGCGCGACTTTACCGATGTGCGCGACGTGGTGCGGGCCTATTATCTGCTGGCGACGCAGGGCGAGCCGGGCGAAGCTTATAACGTGTGCAGCGGGCGCGCCTACAGCATCCAATATCTGCTCGACACCCTGCTCAGCTACAGCCGCCTGTCGATCCAGGTGCGCCAGGACCCGGCCCGCATGCGCCCCTCGGACGTGCCGCGCCGCGTCGGTGACGCCTCGGCGTTACAGGCCCGTACCGGCTGGCAGCCGACCATCCCCTTTGAACAAACGCTGTTAGACATTCTCAACGACTGGCGCGCGCGGCTTGGACTAGAGCCGCAGCCAGCCGCTCATCAGGAGTGAAATAACTATGGGCAAACGTGCGCTCATCACCGGTATCACCGGGCAGGATGGCTCGTATCTGGCCGAGTTCCTGCTGGAACAGGGCTATGAGGTCTTTGGGCTGGTGCGCCGGACCAGTACGGTAAACTTCAGCCGCATCGAGCACATTCAGAACCAGCTCCACCTGATCCCCGGCGATATGCTCGATCAGACCTCGCTCCAGACGGCGCTGGCGCAGTGCCAGCCACACGAGGTCTATAACCTCGCCGCGCAGAGCTTCGTCCAGACCTCGTGGACGCAGCCCGTCTTCACCGGCGACGTGACCGCGCTGGGCGTGACGCGCCTGCTCGACGCGATCCGGCATGTGGACCCCACCATTCGCTTCTACCAGGCATCCAGCAGCGAGATGTTCGGTAAGGTGCGCGAGGTCCCGCAGCGCGAGACGACGCCCCTCTACCCGCGCAGCCCCTACGGCGTGGCGAAGGTCTACGGCCACTGGATCACGATCAATTACCGCGAAAGCTACAACCTGCACGCCACCAGCGGAATCCTGTTCAACCACGAGAGTTATAGACGCGGTATTGAGTTTGTAACACGTAAAGTAACTTACAACGTCGCCAAGATCAAGCTCGGCATGGCAAGCGAGCTGCGCCTGGGCAATCTCGACTCGCGGCGCGACTGGGGCTTCGCCGGGGATTATGTGCGCGCCATGTGGCTGATGCTCCAGCAGGATGAGCCGGATGACTTCGTCATTGCCACCGGCGAGACACACTCGGTTGAGGAACTGGTCGAGACGGCCTTCAGCTATGTCGGGCTGGACTGGCATGATTATGTCGTGCAGGACCCGGCCTTCATGCGTCCCGCCGAGGTCGATCTGCTGGTCGGGGACCCGTCGAAGGCCGGGCAGGTGCTCGGCTGGGAGCCGACGACCACCTTTGCCGAACTGATCCGCATGATGGTCGATGCCGATCTCAAGCTGCTGCGCGACGGTCACGAGGTCCGCTAGGGGCTGCCGATGACGCTGATCGACACGCACTGCCATCTGGACTTCGACGCCTTCGATGGGGTGCGCGACGAGGTGGTCCAGCGCGCGCTCGATGCCGGGGTGACGCGCATCATCAACCCCGGCACCGATCTCGCACGCTCGCGGGCCGCGTTGGGCCTGGCCGACACCTACCCCGGCGTTTATGCGGCGGTCGGGATTCACCCCAACAGCACGGCGGACTTCAGCTCGGCCCTGCTGGACGAGGTGCGCGCCCTGGCCGCGCATCCCAAAGTGATCGCCATCGGTGAGATCGGCCTGGATTACCACTGGGACGATTCGCCCCCGGCCACGCAGCGCCGCGCGCTGGAAGCCCAGCTTATGCTGGCCGCCGATCTGGGCCTGCCGGTGATCATCCACAACCGCGAGGCCGGCGACGATGTGCTGGACGTGCTGGCTGAGTGGGTCGCCACGCTGCCGGAATCGCTCCGGGCGCGGCCCGGCGTGCTGCATTCCTTCTCCGCCCCGCCGGAGATCGCGGAGCGCGGCCTGGCGCTCGGCTTCTATCTCGGCTTCACCGGCTCGGTTACGTTCAAGAACGCCGACGCCCTGCGCCAGATCGCGGCGCGGGTGCCCGCCGACCGGATTCTGATCGAAACCGACGCCCCTTTCCTGACGCCGCATCCCTATCGCGGGCGGCGGCCCAACGAACCGGCCTACGTGCGCTTTATCGCAGAGCGGCTGGCGGCGCTGCGTGTCGAGTCCGATGGCGACTTCGCCGCGCAAACCACCGCCAACGCCGAACGCCTTTTCGCCCTGCCCGCGTCTGGCTAGCCGAGGTCTGCTGATGTCACTTTATACCTACGAAACCGGAACACCCGGCGCCCCCGCTATTGTCTTTCTGCACGGCATCGGTGCCAGCGGCTGGATGTGGCAGCCACAGACCGCCGCCCTGGCCGATTTCCACTGTTTGGCGGTCGATTTGCCCGGTCACGGCCAGAGCAACCAGGAAACCTGGGAGTCGCTGAAGGACACCGCCGGCCAGGTCGCGGCGATCATCCGGGCGCGGGCCACAAGCGGACGGGCACACGTCGTCGGGCTGTCGCTGGGCGGATATGTCGCGCTGACACTGCTGGAACATCATGCCGGTGTTTTGGATCGTGTCGTCATCAGCGGAGTTACCACCGCGCCCATGCCCAACCGGGTGCTGCTGCCGCTGCAACTGGGGTTGATGTCCGCCATCATGCAGCGGCGCTGGTTCGTAAATATGCAGGCCCGCTCGCTGCCTCTGTCGCCGGAGATGCAGACCGCCTTCGCCGAGAATCTGCGCGCGATGTCGATGCGGGCCTACCGCCGCATCTGGCGAGAAGCGGCCTATTTCCAGGCGTCCGATGCGCTCCGCCACGTGGACACCCCCACGCTGATCACGGCGGGCAGCCGCGAATCGGAAATCATCCTGCAGGCGGTGAGCACGCTCGCGGCCATGCTGCCCCACGCCGAGGGGCGGCTCGCACCCGGACACGGTCACGGCTGGAACGTCGAGGCCCCCGACCTGTTCAGCGCGATGGTCCGCGCCTGGATCACAGACGCCCCGCTGCCCGACCGCTTACAGGTGGTGAGCCCCAGCACAGGCCATTGATCATCACCCGCCTCTGGTGAAAAATTTCATTTAGCGCTTGGCGCAGGGCGAAATGCGGTGCATACTAGAATCAATGATCTGCTGATTCGCCGCGACAAGCCCTGTCGGTGGCGCATCAGTTTACATGCGGAGAGAGAGCTATGCGAGCCTGTCCAGCCTGCGGCCAGATGCTCTCTGGCCCCGAAATCAAACAGTGTCCACGCTGTGGAACCTTTGTCACCGCCCCGCGCGCCGGCCCCCCGCCCCATCCTGATACTCCCGACCGGCGCTACCGCCACCACAAGCAGCAAGCCGAGCACCAGCGCAAGCGCATCACCGGTGAATACGCCATCGTGGATCGCCGCCACAACCACGCGCTCTACGCCCTGGGCCTGCTCGTCGTGCTGGGCGGGCTGGCGCTCACGATCACCACTTCCCCTGACTATATTTTTGGCGTGATTATTGGCATCGGACTGCTGGCAGTCGGCTATGCGCGTTCCCATTCGGCGGGGTATGATCCCACCCGGTGGACGCTCACCAAATAGAGTTTCAGAAACGGTATCCCGGCAGAGAGAGGAAGTATTCGTGCGGTTCCCATCCAAACCCATTGGCACTGTAATCCTGGCTCTAACCCTGTTCGCGCTGCTGATCGCCCCGGCGGCAGCCCAAGAAGGCGATCGTGTCTCTCGCCCCGGTGAATACGCGGGCTATTCTGAGCCGCAGTACACTGAGTGGGTGCGCCTCTCGCAGTACGTGCCCACCCGTGACGGGACACGGCTGGCGGTGGACATCTACCGCCCGGCGCGCGACGGCCAGCCGGTCGAAGAGCCGCTGCCGCTCGTCTGGACGCACCACCGCTATCACCGCGCCAACGTGACCGACGGCGCGATCACAGGCATCATCGATCAGGCCCCGGAGCTGCGCACGCTGCTGCAATATGGTTATATCGTCGCGGCGGTCGATGTGCGCGGTGGCGGTGCGTCGTTCGGCACGCGCGAAGGCGAGTTCACCCGCCAGGAAGCGCTCGATGCCTACGACGTGACCGAATGGTTTGCCGCGCAGTCCTGGTGCGACGGCCAGATCGGGATGTACGGCCTCTCATACCTGGGCATCACGCAGTATATGGCTGCCAGCACCCAGCCGCCGCACCTGAAGGCCATCTTCCCGATGATGGCGATGTTTGATATCTATTCGTTCGTCTACCCCGGCGGCGTCTTTCAGGAGAACTTCCTGATTCACTGGGGCGGCAACCTGGTCCTGCTCGATAAGGTGGTGCCCGCCGCGCCGGTCGATGAAGACCCCGGCGGGGCACTGCTGGCCCAGGCGCGCCGCGAGCACGTCCGCAATGCCAATGTCTACAGCGTGGCGGCAGCACAGCCCTTCCGCAACAGCCAGGACGCCGCAGGCCAGATGCTGCACGTCGAGTGGAGTCCATCCACCTACCTGGACGCGATCAACGGCTCCGGCGTGGCGATCTACACCCTCGGCGGCTGGTACGATATGTATCCCCGCGACGCCGTGACGTGGTTCAACAACCTGACCGTGCCCCAAAAGCTGCTGCTCACGCCCTGGTCCCACAACGGCTCCGGCGGGTTCGATCTGGCAGTCGAGCACCTGCGCTGGTTTGACTACTGGCTGAAGGGCATCGACAACGGGATCATGGACGAGCCGCCGATCACGTATCACGTCATGGGCGCGCCGGACAGCACCGCCTGGCGCACCGCCGAACAGTGGCCCCTGCCCGGCGAGCAGCCAACCGCCTACTATCTGCACGCGGGCCCGTCCGGCAGTGTGAACTCGGCCAACGATGGCAGCCTGAGCACCGACCCGCCGGGCGACGGGCAGGACGCTTACACCGTCGATTACAGCACCACAACGGGTAAAACCACGCGCTGGACCGATGGCTACGGTCAAGGCTTCGGCTATCCGGAGATGACGCCCAACGACGAAAAGGGACTGACCTACACCACCGCGCCGCTGGAAGCCGATCTCGAAGTCACCGGGCACCCGGTCGTGCATCTGTGGATCAGCTCGACCGCCGACGATGGCGATTTCATCGTCTATCTCGAAGAAGTGGACGACGACGGCGATTCGACCTATATCACCGAAGGCGTGCTGCGCGCCTCGCACCGCGCCCTGGCCGACCCGCCCTATGACTATATGGGCCTGCCCTATCACCGCAGCTTCGCCGAAGATGTGGTGCCGCTGCCCGTCGATGGTGAGCCGGTCGAGCTGGTGTTCGACCTGCACCCGACCGCGAATATCTTCGACGCCGGGCACCGCATCCGCATCACGATCACCGGGGCGGACACCGACACCTACGGCACATCCAAACTCGATCCGCCGCCCACCGTGACGATCTATCGCAGCGCCGACTATCCCTCGCACATCGTCCTGCCGGTCATCCCGGCGGACTGACGGGCACCGAATCAAAAAGGGGCGGCTCACCGCGAGTCGCCCCTGCGCATTCATCCAGCTTGCCCCGCTGTTACCAGACCTGGCCCTGCATCATGCCGGGGCCATAGCCGCCCTGGCCGCGCTGACCACGCATCCCGCGCCCCTGGCCCTGTGGACCGTTCCCCAGGCCAAGCCCCTGGCGTGCGCCCCACTCACCGTCCAGGCATGGGCAGTCCGCATGCACCCGGTTCATCGCCAACTCCAGCGCCGCGTCCAGATTGCTCAGCAGTTGCTCGGCTCGCAGTTCGGCCAGCCAGCCATCCTCAACCGCCTGCTCGATCTGCGCGGTCAGGTCGGCTTTGGCCGCCGCGATCACCGCCGCCGGGTCGCCGCCGTTGGCCTCGATCACTTCGGCCAGGGACTGCCCCTCGCGCAGCGCCGCCCAGATTTCCGCCTGCTCCAGCCCGGTCGCATCCACCGCCGCGCCGATCAGGGCGTCAGCCATGCGCATAAACGGGCGGCCCGGACGGTTATCCGGCCCCTGCGCGCTCACACTGCCCACGACTCCAACAAGTAAAGCCGCCACCAGCGCGACGATCATCCCACTCCACATCCACCGTTTCATCGTTGTCTCTCCTCTAAGCTCTGTGTTGCCCCATCGTGATGGGGGTGCTTCCGTCGTATTTGTCCCTATTCTGCCGGGCAAATGTAACCGTTTTATCATCCAACTACCGCCAAACTGTAAATTCCTGGTAAAATTACCGTTCTGACCGGAACACACCACCCGTATCCATGACCGATACACAACCGAACGATCTATCCATCATCATCGTGAGCTGGAACGTCCGCGAGCTGCTGGCTGCCTGCCTGCGCAGTATCGCCGCTGCCCCGATCAGGTGTGTCGCGCCAGATGGGACGGCGACCGGCGATGGGGATCTGCGCGTCGAAACGATTGTGATCGATTCGGCCAGCGGGGATGGCAGCGCCGCCCTGGTGCGCGACGAGTTCCCCTGGGCGCGGCTGCTGGCCCTGGACGAGAATGTCGGGTTTACACGCGGCAACAATCTCGGCCTGGAGATGGCGCAGGGCCGCCATTTGCTGCTGCTCAACCCCGATACGGTCGTGCACGGCGACGCGTTCAACCGGCTGGCTGCCTATCTGGACGCGCATCCCGAAGTCGGGATCGCCGGGCCGCACGTTCTCAACGCCGACGGCACGACCCAATCGACGCGGCGGCGCTTTCCTACCGTCCTGACCGGCATCTTCGAGAGCACGTGGCTGCAAGGGTATGCGCCGCGCCGCCTGCTGGACCGCTTCTATGTGGCCGACCAGCCGGACGACGGCACCTTCGAGGTGGATTGGGTGCAGGGCTGCGCACTGATCGCCCGCCGCGAAGTCTACACGCAGATCGGCGGGCTGGACACGGGTTACGTGATGTATTCGGAAGAGCTGGACTGGTGCCGCCGCGCCAAAGACGCCGGGTGGCGCGTGGTTTACCTGGGCGACGCCTTCATCACGCACTACGGCGGCAAGAGCGCCGACCAGGTCCAGACCCACCGGCACATCTACTTTCAGCAGAGCAAGCTGCGCTACTATCGCAAATTTCACGGGCGCGGGGTGGCTCTTGCCCTGCGGCTGTTTCTCTTGTTAAGCTACATATACCAGTTGGGGTTAGAAGGACTCAAGGCGCTGCTCGGCTCCAGACCGGCCATGCGCCGCGCCCGCTGCGCGACCTACGTGCAGGTGATCCGCGCGCTGGCAGCGGGCGAGCGCTGAACCGCGCCACGAGTCTCTACCTGAAGCGAGTACCCATGAGAATCGGACAGATTACAGGCGAATATCCGCCGATGCAGGGCGGTGTCGGCGCGTTTACCGAAGAGTTGAGCAAGGCGCTGATCGCGCTCGGCCACGAAGTCTTTGTGTTTACCGATCACCGCGCCGGGATGGCCGGGCGCAACGGGCGGATTCATGTTACCGCCGACGCGCACTCGTGGGGCTGGGGCACGCTCACCCGCATCCGCCACTGGGCCAGGGCCAACGCGCTCGACGTGGTTAACATCCAGTATCAGGCCGCCGCGTTCAACATGGCCGCCTTCGTGCATATTCTGCCGATGCGCCTCGACAATGCGCGCGTCGTCACGACATTTCACGATCTGCTGGTGCCCTATCTCTTTCCCAAGGCCGGGCCGCTGCGTTATCAGGCCGTGCTGACCCTGGCGCGCAGCAGCGACGGCGTGATCGTCACCAACCGCGGCGACCGCGCCCACCTGCTGGCCCAAAAAGCGCTGATCAATCTGCGCCATATCCCGATTGGCTCGAATATCCAGCCGGAGCCGCCGCCGGATTACGATCGCGCGGCGTGGCGCGATCAGCACGACTTCACCCCTTCGGACGTGGTCATCGGCTATTTTGGTTTCCTCAATGCCAGCAAAGGCATCGATACCCTGCTCCACAGCCTGCATATCCTGCGCGGCAAAGGTCTTCCCGTCAAGCTGCTGATGATCGGCGGGCGCACCGGCACCAGCGACCCGGCCAACATCATCTACGCGCG
This sequence comes from Chloroflexota bacterium, assembly GCA_012729765.1. GTDB lineage: Bacteria > Chloroflexota > Anaerolineae > Aggregatilineales > Aggregatilineaceae > JAAYCM01. The sequence continues at coordinate 65,828 of JAAYCM010000131.1, forward strand.
CGAAGTCGATGAGATGATCGAAAACCTGAACCTGATCGATCATGTGCGGTGGACCGGATTCGTCGATAACCAGGCGGTCAGCGGCTACCTGATGGCGAGCGACCTGATCGCGCTGCCTTACCGCGACGGCGTCTCGTTCCGGCGCGGTAGCCTGATGGCGGCGCTGGCGCACGGCTGCACCATCGTCACCACCAACCCGATTGACGAGCTGCCGGAGCTGGTGGGCGATGTGCATGTGCGCCTCGTCCCGCCCGATTCGCCAACCGCGCTGGCGATTGCGCTTGAGGACCTGGCCGACAATCCCGATCTGTGCGCCCAGATGGGCCGCAATGCGCGCCAGTTGGCCGCCGAGTTCACCTGGGAGCGCATTGCCGCCCAGACCGCCGACTACTATCGCGAGCTGATCGAGCAGCCCCAGCCCCAGCAGCCCTGAGACCGCCCGGAATTTTGGCTGGCCCGGCTCACCCACGCAAAGGAACGCCTATGCGTCGCTTGACCCTGCCCCCGCTGCCGCGCCGCTTCGATCTCGGCTGGATCGCGGCGGCGCTGCTGCCCCTGATCGGTATCCTGCCCACGCTGGGAGATGGCGTGATCAACGCCGCGGACGGGCCGCTGCACGTCCACCGCATCCGCGCCATGACGATCCTGCTCGAGTCGGGCAACCTGTGGCCGCGCTGGGTGCCCTACTTCCACATCGGCTTCGGCTACCCGATCTTCAACTACTACCCGCCCGGCGTGTTTTACCTGGGCGGCCTGCTGGGGATGATCGGCATCGACGCGCAAACCGCCTTCGCGCTGCTGGCGGCGCTGGCCTGGATACTCGGCAGCGTCGGGACGTATGCCCTGGCGAAGCGGATGCTGCCCGCGCCGGGTTCGCTGCTGGCCGCCATGCTGTGGAGCTATGCGCCGTCGCGCCTGTTCGAAGTGTGGCACCAGGGCAGCCTGCCGCAGATCATGGCCGCCGCGCTGCTGCCCTGGCTTCTGTATGGGATCGTGCGCGTGGCGGGGCAGCCCACCCGCCGGAACCTGCTCGCCGCCGCCCTGCCCCTGGCCGGAATCCTGCTCACCCACCTGCCCATCGCCTATATCGCCGCGCTCTATGCCGGGCCGCTGGCGCTGATCGCGCCGCTGTGGGCCGCGCGCCGCCGCTGGCACGAGTTCCCGCGTCGCTTCGGCTACACCGCCGCCGGGCTGCTGCTCGGCGTGGCGCTGGCCGCGATCTACTTCGTGCCGATGGCGCTGGAGCTGCACCACGTTTCCGCCGCCAGCGGGGCCGAGGACAACGTCAGCTATCTGAAGAGCAACTTCTTGCAGCCGGACGAGGTCTTTTTTCAGCCGCGCCCCATCGACCTGACCGACATGAGTTCCGGCCTGCCGACCACGCTTGGCCTCGTCGGCGGGATTCTGGCGCTGGGCGGCCTGCTCGCGCTGCTGATCAAGCGGCGCTATGCCCTGGCGGCGCTGCCCGCGCTGGCGCTGGCCTTCACCGTGTTCATGCTGCTGCCGGAATCGCTCGACGTGTGGCTGGCGATCCCGTTCTTCCGCCAGCTTCGCGCCCCGGAACGCCTGCTGCGCATCGGCGCGGTGCTGATCGCGCTGCTCGGCGGGGCAAGTCTGCTGCTGCTGCCCGCCCGCCGCCGCACCCTGGCACTGATCGCCGCGCTGCCGGTCGTGCTGCTGTCGGCCATCCCGCTCTTCTACGGCAACGATGACTTCATCCCGATGCGCGATCTCACCGCCCTGGACGAGATCGAGTTCGAGTGGGCAACGTATGTGTGGGGCACGACCAGCTACGACGAGTTCGATCCGGTCTGGGGCGAGAGCATCCCCCGCCCCGGCGAGGTGCCAGAGCCGGAGCTGTACCGCACCGACCCGCTGCGCCTGGTGGCCTACCGCCTGGATTTGATCCGGCACCCAGACGAGCTTCAGGCCGAGGAACTGAGCACCGATACGATCCGCATCACGACGACGGCAGCACGCCCGGTGCGCTTCCACCAATACTACTTCCCCGGCTGGGAAGCAACACTGGACGGGGAGCCGGTCGAGGTCTATGCCGAGGATGAAATGGGCCTGCTGACGGTAGACGTGCCGGCGGGTGAGCACGTCGTCCGCCTGCGTTACGCCGGGACCACCGCCCAGCAGGTTGGCGCGGCAGTCACGCTGCTGGCGATTGCGGCGGCGGCGGCCCTGGTGATCACCGACCGTGCGTCCCGTCCCGCGCCCGCCATCACCCCGCCGGAGCGTGATCGCCCGCGCAGCCTCAACCTGCGCCCCGCCGCGATCATCGGCCTCACGGCGATCGTGTTCGCGGCCCTCAACGCAGCTTACATCACGCCCAAAACGAACTGGTTCCGCCGCCAGTCGCCGTCCAACGACCCGGTCTATATGCAGCAGCCGGTGCACCAGCCCTTCGGCGACGCCTTCGAGCTGCTCGGCTACACGCTCCATCAGGACAGCGTCCGGCCCGGCGGCTGGCTGACCGTCACGCTCTACTGGCGGCCCCTGCGCCCGCTCGACGCGCGCTATCACCCACGCGTGCAGCTTGTGAATCTCGGCGTGTCGGAAGCGTGGGCCAACAACGAGCCGTTCTTCCCCGGCGGCAGTCACACTGTCGGCTACACGCCGGACCGCTTCACGTCCGATATTCACACCATGCAGATCAGGGACTCTGCCCCGCCGCACCTGGGCCGGATCAGCGTGCAGATGATCCACTCGGAGTCCGGCGAGGTGCTGCGCCTGCCCGATGGCGCTGACCGCCTGCTGCTCGATCCGTTGATCCGCGTGCGCGGGGGCGGGCCGGATGTGGCAAACGCGCTCGATTATCGCCTGGGGGACGCGGTCGAGCTGCGCTGCGCGTCGGTCGAGCCGCAGGGCGATCAGTTGAGCATCACGCTCTACTGGCGCGTGCGCGAGCGCGTAGATCGCGATCTGACCGTGATGGTGCACGGCCTGGACGCCGCCGGGAACCTGATCGAGCAGAACGACCGCCCGCCGCTCGGCCCGGACTATCCCGCCCCGTTCTGGCAGTCGGGCCAAACGCTGGTGGACCGGCACACGCTGCCCGCCAACCCCGATCTCGACGCGATCGCGATCGGGCTGTACAGCGCCGAAGGCCGCCTGCGCGTGACGCATAACGGCGACGCCGTGCCGGATGATCGTATCCTGCTGCCAATCGAAGCGCGCACCTGCACGGGGGATTAGGAACTGCCCCCATCCCCCGATCCCTTCCCCACTGCTTCGCAGAGGGAAGGGGAGCACAGCGGCAAATTTGAAGTCCTTCCCACCTTGTGGGGGAAGGATTTAGGATGGGGGGTGTGAGGCGGGCAAGGCAAGCCCCGCCCCTACACACCCAATTTCCGGTCACGCCAGGGCGCGGATATACGCCTCGATGCCCGCCAGCCACGCCTCGCGCTCCTGCGGCGGGCACTGCGACACCTGGCACAGGTTAAACCATGCCGTGCGCTGCACCCCGCAGAATTCGAGAATCCCCTTGCACAGCACCGGCTCGACTGAGGTATAGAGCGGGTGCGGCGCGCCCATCGTCGTGATCGCCGTGCCGGTGCGAATGTGTGTCAGCAGCGGCCCGGCGTCGCGCTCGCGGAAGGCCCAGTCGGGCAGGAACACCTTGTCGAAAAAGCCCTTGAGCAGCGCCGGCATCACTTCCCACCATACCGGGAAGATATAGATCAAGTGCTGCGCCTGTTCGATCCGCTGCTGGTATTCGCGGACCTTCGGATCGCGATAGCCGCCCCGTGAATAGACCGCCAGCTCCTCGACGTGCATCACAGGATCGAAAGCTTCCTGGTGCAGGTCCAGGATATCGACCTCGTGGCCGCCTTCGCGCAGCCAGCCTTCGACAAGCCTGAGAATCTCGTGATTGAAGCTCTGCTCCCAGGGATGATCGATTGTCACCATGACACGCATGAAGGGTACCCTTGCTTCCATAGTTTGAGGCTGTGCGCCTCTTCCGGCGAGTGATCCGGCAGGCAGGGCGTGAGCCGGGCGTATGCTTCTCACCCTGGCAACGTCTCACGACTTCCGGTAAACTTCCGCCCAATCTTACCTGTGCTCGACCGCACTGCTTGCCGGGGATCGATATTCGTGCGAACCGCCTTGTCGCGCCACCGCCTGGGGTTGGCTCTCATTCTGGCGGGCTTTCTTGTGCTCGCCACCGTCTACAGCCTGGTTACGCCGCTGTTCGAGGCGTCCGACGAGCTGTGGCATTACCCGATGGTCAAATACCTGGCCGATCACAACTTTTCGCTGCCGGTGCAGGACCCTGCCACTGAGACGGCCTGGCGTCAGGAAGGCGGTCAGCCCCCACTGTACTACATGATCGGGGCACTGGCGACCTCTTGGATCGACACGTCCGACCTGGACGAAGTGCGGCGCATCAACCCCCATGCCGACATCGGCGTCGTCGTGCCAGACGGCAACGTGAATATGGTGGTGCACGATGCCGACCGCGAGGCGTATCCCTGGCAGGGCACCGTGCTCGCCATGCGCATCGTGCGCTTTCTGTCGATATTGATGGGCCTGGGCACCGTCTACCTGACCTACCGCCTGGGCCGCGAGCTGTTCCCCGACCGGCCTACGATCGCGCTGGGGGCGGCGGCCTTCACCGCCTTCAACCCGATGTTCCTGTTCATCAGCGCTGTGATCAATAATGACAACCTCTCGACCCTGCTGGCAAGTTTGCTGCTGCTGCTCGTCGTGCGGATGCTCAAGCCGCAGCCCAGGCCGCCGCGCGCGCGCTTCTATGTGCTGCTGGGGCTGGCCGCCGGGGCCGGGATGCTGGCGAAGTTCCAGATCGGCTTCATCCTGCCGCTGATCGCGCTGGCCCTGGTCGTGATCGCGCTGCGCCACCACGACTGGCGGCAGTTCATTATCGGCAGTGTGATCGCGGGCGGCCTGACGATTCTGATCGCGGGCTGGTGGTACTGGCGCAATTTCGATCTCTACGGGGACGCGACCGGGATCAATGTCTTTCTGGACATCGTAGGCCGCCGCGCCGTGCCCGCCGATCTGCGCCAGCTCTGGACGGAGCGCGAGACGTTCATGATGGCCTTCTGGGGCTTCTTCGGCGGCGTCAACCTGCCCCTGCCCGACGCGGCCTATACCGCCTTCAACCTGATCGCGCTGCTGGCCGGGCTGGGCATGGTGCTGGCGCTGCTGCGCGCCTTCACCGTGCTCGACGAGGAAGCCGCGCCGGTCAGCTCCGGCCTTGGCCTGGCGCGCGTTGTCAGCCTGCTCTGGCCGCTGATCATCTTTCTCTCGCTGCTGAGCTGGACGCGCCAGACGTGGGCTTCGCAGGGCCGCCTGTGGTTCAGCGCGCTCGCCCCGCTCAGCGTCTGGATGGCGTTCGGGCTGGCCGGGTGGTCGGCGGAATCGCGCCGGATCACGCGCTTCAATCTGGTGATCGCGGCGGCGGTCTTTGTCGCGCTGGCGATCTACGCCCCCCTGGCCGTGATCCACCCGGCGTACAGTTTTACCGGTTGGAACGAGTCGCCGGAGGAGCAGACCGGGCAGCGCAAAGTGTGCTTCCAGGAGCCCGACGCCGATGATCTGGCCCTGTGCGCTACCTACCAGCCGCTCGATGGGACGGCGCGCGTCGGAGACTATCTCACCTTCTCGCCCACGTTTACGCTTGATAGCAGGCTCACCCGCGACTGGAGCCTGTTCGTGCACCTGGTCAATGCGGACGGCCTGATCGAGGCCCAACGCGATGTATATCCCGGTGGCGGGCTGCTGGCGACTTCGGACCTGGAGCCGGGCGACACGTGGCGCAACCCGATTGCGGTCCACCTGCCAAGCGGCCTCTACACGCCGCAGACCCTCGATGTCTATCTCGGCTTCTACGATCTCGACGCCCCGCCCGGCACGCGCCTGATCCCGTATGGCGTGGGGGCCGATCCCGACACGCACCGCGTCCGCCTGGGGCGCGTCCGGCTGGAGACGCCGCCGGGCGAGGTGCCCAACCCGGTCGAGGTGCAGTTCGAGGACCGGATGCGGCTGCTCGGCTACACCGTCGATGATCGCTCGCTGGAGCCGGGCGGCGACCTCGAAATCACGCTCTTCTGGCGCGCCCTGCGCACGATGCGCACCGATTATGTGATCTCGGTGCAAATCATCCAGCCGGAGACGCTGGTCAAGGTCGCGCAGATCGACGCCCCACCCCGTCCGCCGACCTTCCGCTGGGACCCGGACACGATCATCGAGGACACGCGCACCCTGACGATTGATCCCGATGCCGGGCCGGGCCGCTACCGCGTACTGGTGCGCGTCTATCCGGCGGACGAGGCCGGATCGCCGCTGCGGATTGCGACCGAGGCGGGCGGGCAGTCTGAGGATTTCGTGTGGCTGAGCTGGATTCAGGTGGAGTGATGCGCGTGCGCCCATTGATTTCGTCCCTCACCCGGCGCGACGTGCTACTGCTGGCGCTGGTTGTCGCGCTCGTCGCCGCCCTGACCGCCGCCTTCTGGGACTATACCCAGGATGACGTGTTCATCACCTTCGTCTACAGCCGCAATCTGGCCGAGGGCGAGGGCTTCGTGTTCAACCCCGGCGAGCGCGTCCAGGGCACGACCACGCCGCTCTATGCCCTGCTGCTGGCGGGCGTCTACCGGATCACGCCCGACCTGCTCCACGCCGGGAACGTGCTCAGCGCGCTTTTTCTGCTGGCCGCGATCGGGCTGGCCGTGCGGCTCACCCGGTGCGTGCTCTCGTGGGCCGGACGCGGGGCGCTGGCGCTGCTGCTGGCCGTCTCGCCGCTGGTGTATGTCAGCTTCGGCATGGAGACGCTGTTCTATACCGCCCTGCTGCTGCTGGCGCTGTGGCTGTGGGCGCAGGATCGCCGCGCGCCCGCCATGCTGGCCGCCGCCGCCCTGACCTGGACCCGCGCCGATGGCGTCGTGCTGGCCGGGACGTTCGGCCTGATCGCGCTGTGGGAGAGCGTCCGCCGCTCCCCGCTCAACTGGCGCGATCTGCCCTGGCGGCTGGCGCTGGTCTACCTGGCCGGGATCGCGCCCTGGTTCCTGTTCGCGTGGGCCTACTTCGGCACGCCGCTGCCGCAGACCTTCAGCGCCAAAGAGGAATTCCTGCAGGGCATCCAGTTCTGGCGTGACGGCGTGGGCTGGTGGCGCTCGTTCTACGGCAGCAACCCGATCATGCTACTCGCGCTGCCGCTGGCCGGGGTTGGACTCTGGCGCGCCTGGATGGTGCCGCCGCTGCGACCGCTGGCGCTGTGGCCGCTGCTCTACCTGCTGGGCTATATCGCGCTCAACGTGACCGCCTTCTGGTACTACACGCCGCTGCTGGCCGTGCTGATCGTGCTCGCGGCGCTGGGCGGAGACTGGCTCGCCGCGAAGCTAATCGCCGCCGGGTGGCCGCGCCGGGCCGTGACGATCGGGGCGCTGGCGCTGGTCGGCGTGGCGGTTGGGCTGGCCGCGCTCCGCGCCGGGGACTACCGCGATCCCCCGCCCCGCATGGCGACCTACCGGCTGGCCGGAGAATGGATCGACCGCCACGCGCCGCTCGATCTGAAGCTGATGGTCAAAGACCTGGGTATCGCCGGCTATTATGCGCGCCGCCACACGCTCGACTCATTCGGGCTGATCGTGCCGGAGATGTACTTTCCCCAGGATGACTACGCGAATATCAAGTTCAAGCCGGATTGGACCGTCACGACGCAATATTGGGAGATGCAGCGCCTCGTCGAGCAGGACTGGTTCCGGGCGCACTACGTCCCGCTGGCTCAGTTCAGCACGCCCGGCGATGACGCGTTCAGCCCGATGACGGTCTATGCCCGCCGCCTGCCGCTGGAGACTCCGCCCGCTGCGATCCAGGGCTTCGATCTGCCGCTGACCTGCCCCGTGACGCTGGCCGAAGGCGATCCGCTGCCCGCCGCGACGCATGCCCGCCTGCTGGACACAGACGGCGCAGCCGCCGCCGAAGTCACGCGCCCGTTCCTGTGGGGGCGCTATCCTGCCGCACGCGCCGCCGCGCCGGAAACGCTGATCGAGCAGATCGCGCTGCCGCTGGCGGTCATGCCGGGGCGCTATACCTGGGAGCTGGCGTGTGGGGATGCGACGCTCACGGGCGCGGTTGAGGTGCGACCCGTCGCGCAGGCGGACGGCTACACGGCGATCACCGGGGCGGAATGGGCCGGTTTCGCCCAACTGCGCGGCGTGATCCTGCCCGAAGGCGCGGAGACGTGGAGCGGCGGATCGCTGGCGGTCGCGCTCGACTGGGCCGCGCGGGGGTCCGCCGAGCAGGATCTCAGCCTCTTCCTGCACCTCGTCGCGCCCGATGGCCGCGTGCTGGCCCAGGCCGACGGCTACCCGCGTGCGGGGGAGCGCCCCACTTCGTCCTGGCGCGCGGATGAGACGATCCTGGATGTGCGCCGCGTGCTGCTCCCGCCCGATCTACCCGCCGGAGATTATACGCTGCGCCTCGGCTGGTACGACTGGCGGACCGACGAGCGCCTGCCGCTGGACGCAGGCGGTGACGCGCTCGACCTGCCGCTGACGATTCACAACCGCTGGCCGGGCGGCAGCGGCCTGCCGTGAGCGTGAGCATGTCCGCGCCGCTGGTCTTCACCCGCCGCGACTGGCTGATCGGCCTGCTGATCGTGCTGCTGGCCTTCGGCTACCGCGTGCTGATCATCGTCGATCGCGCCCACGATCCGATCACGGCGGCGTTCGCCCCGCTGCCCGTCGGGACCGATCAGGCCACCTATTACAGCCATATCGCCGCCTTCCACGCCGGAGATTTCCCCCCGCCCCGCTACTATTACCAGCCCGGCATGTCGTGGTTCCTGATCGCCGCCGACACCCTGCTCGGCAGCCGCGATCTGGCCCTGCTGCGGCTGCTGACGGCGGCGCTGGCTGCGATCAACTGCGGGCTGATGTTCGCGGCGGCGCGGCTGGCGTTTGGGCAGCGGTCGATCAGTGCGCTGGCCGGACTGCTGCTGGCGCTCTACCCGGTCGGCGCGTTCTACGATACCGACTTCGTGATCACGGCGCAGGCCACGATCCTGGTCACGCTGGCGCTGTTCGGGACGCTGTGGCTGTGGCGGCGGCTGCCCGGCCACTGGACCGGCGCGCTCCTGCTCGGCCTGAGTGGGGGCGCGCTGGCCGTGACGCGCTTCGAGCTGGTCGCGCTGCTGCCGGTGCTGGCCGCGTGGCTGTTTTGGCAGCGCCGCGATCGTGTCGCCCTGCTCCAGGTCGGGCTGGCGGTCGTCCTGACGCTCGCCCTTATGCTGCCGATTGTACTCCACAACCGCGCCGACGAGGCGGATTACCTGATCTCGCCCAACGGGCTGCTCGAAGTGTATCGCGGCAACAACCGCGACGCCGACGGCACACGCACCGATAACCCGGCCAGCGAGTCGATTGGCGCGGACGGCCTGGCACGCGCCCTGCGGCTCGATATCCAGCTCGCACCGCGCCGTTTTGCGGAGTTGGTGCTGCACAAAGTCGGACTCTATTTCTCGCCCCACGAGCCGGGCAACAACCTGAGCTACGTCCTTTCCGGCGAGGCAGTATCGCCCTGGCTGCGCGCCAACCCGCTCGATTTCCGCGCGCTGCTGGCGCTGTTCCTGTTTGGGATGGCGGTCGCGCTGCTGCGCCGCGAACCTGCCGCGCGCCTGCTGGGGCTGCTGTTTCTGACGATGATGGCCGCCACGCTGGCGATCTGGATCGAAGCGCGCGTGCGCACGCCGGTGATCGCGGTCATGATGCCGGGAGCGGCCTATGGGCTGGTTGCCCTCGCGGACACGATCCGGCCCTGGCTGCGCACCCCGCGCCCGGCGGTTCGAGAGGCATGGCCCGCGTGGCGCGCCCTGCTGCTGCCGGTCCCGATCATCGCGCTGCTGCTGCTCGGTGGAGCGTGGGCCGAGCGCGAGTTACCCCGCCCGCAGACCGCCCAATCGCTGCCCGCCGCCGCACAGCCCGCCGGGGCGGTGTATGATGGCGTGCTGCGGCTGGCCGGGTGGCAGGTGCAGGAACAATACAGCCGCGCCGGGATCATCACGCCCTTTCAGCCCTACGTCGTCACGCTCTACTGGGAGTTGCTCGCCCCGACCGACACCGATTACAGCTTCTCGCTCGGCTATTTTGTCGCGGGCGAGCGCGTGATCGCCTTCGACCGGCCCATCGGCACGGTCAGCTATCCCGCCGCGCCGACGAGCGCCTGGGACATGGGACGCCTCTACGTCGAACACGTTGGCATCACCTATAAGCGCTTCGAAGGCCCGGTGGCGATCAGCGGCGATCTGCTGCTCAGCGTCTACCCGGAGCGCGACGCCGCCCGCCTGATCCCACCTGCGGGCGTGCCCGGCGATCCGCCCAGCCTGATGCTGACTCGTCCCGCGATCATCTGGGGCGCGGGCGCGCTGCCGGACTCCCTGCCGCTGGCCGAAAGCGCGATCGCGTTTGGCGACGTGCTGCGCCTGATCGCGTGGGACCTGCCCGCCACCGCTGCGCCGGGCGAAACGCTGACCGTCCATCTCGGCTGGCAGACCACCGGCGATCCGATCACGCGCTCCCTCATTTTCTCGGTCCAACTGCTCGACGCGCAGGGCGTCTCCGCCGCGCAGCACGATTCCCCGCCGCACGCGGGCCGCTTGCTGGCGTCCTCGCTGCCAACGCGGTATCGTTTCGGGGATGAAAAGACGCTGGACGCGCCCACCGCGCCGGGCCGCTATACCTGTGTCGTGATCGTCTACGATTATGAGACGGGCGCGCGGCTGGCCGTGCCGGATACGCCCGATAACATCCTGCGCCTGGGCCAGCTTGAGGTCCGGCCCGCTGCTGAGGATACGCCGCATGAGTGATCACGCTGCCCCGCCGCCCACATCCGAACGCCCGCGCCGCTGGCCCGGCGCGCTGGCCGTGCTCGTCCTGGTGGCGCTGTGGGGCCTCTACTTCTGGCGCATCCTGACGCCCGCCCCCCAGGATGCGCTCTCGCTGACCGAAGGCGACTTCTCCGGCCAGTTCGTCTCGTTCTTCGGCTACCAGGTCGAGCGGCTGGCGGCGGGCGAGGTCCCGCTGTGGAACCCCTACAACTACGCCGGGCACCCCTTCCTGGCCGATACGCAGTCGGCGGTATTCTACCCCCCGCGCCTGCTGACCGTCGCGCTGGTATCGCTTGGCGGCGATCCTGATCCCGGCGAATTGTATCGCGCGCTGCAAACCGAGATGGCGCTGCACGTCCTGCTCGGCACGCTGCTGATGTACGCCTTCGTGCGCCGCCTGATCGCTTCCCCGGCGGGCGCGCCGGTTTATCCCGCGATCGTGGGCGGGCTGGTCGCCGCGCTGACCTATGGCTACAGCGGCTATCTCAGCGGCTACCCGCAGCTTCAACTGGCCGTGCTCGAAGCCGGTATCTGGCTGCCGCTGGCTCTGCTCGGCATCTTCCAGGCGACGCGCACCGCGCGTGTCGGCTGGCCGTGCCTGGTGCTGGCCGGAGTCGCGCTGGCGCTGGCGCTGCTGGCCGGGCACCCCCAGACCGGCCTGTTCATACTCTACTTCGCGCTGGCGTTCCTGGCCTACCGGCTGTGGCGGGGCGCGGGCGGAGCGTGGCGCGAATTCGGGCGGCGCTTTGTGCTATCGGCGGCGTTGTTGGGACTGGTCGCGGGCGGGCTGGCCGCGATTCAGCTTCTGCCCGGCCTGGAGTATTTGCAGCACACCACCCGCCAGGACCTCGGCTTCGAGGCGAAAAGCGGCGGCTTCCCGTTCAGCGACCTGCTGCAACTGCTGTTCCCCGGCTTTCTGACGCTCTGGTCGCCGCTCTACCTGGGCATCGCCGGGCTGGCGCTGGCCGCCTGGGCCATCATCACACGCGCCGCGCACAGCGCCTTCTTCGCCGCCGCCGCGCTGATCGGTCTGCTGCTCAGCTTCGGCGCGGGAACCGTGCTCTACGATGCCGCCTACCTGCTGCTGCCCGGCCTGAGCTGGTTCCGGGGGCAGGAGCGCGCCGCCTTCGTCGTAGCCGAAAGCGCGAGCATCCTGGCCGGGCTGGGAGCCGCGCACCTGCTCACGCCCGGCGCGATACAGCCCGCCGCCCGCACCCTGCGTCGCGCCCTGATCGCGCTGGCGGCGGTGTGTGGTGTGATCGCGCTGGCCGTGTTCGTCGCATGGCGCGCCCTCGACGGGGCGACCTATCACGCCGCGCTGCAATCGATGACCTTCGCCGCGCTGCTGAGCGCGCTCGCCGCCGCCGTCCTGCGCCGCCCGCACGATGCCCGCCTGGGTGCTGCCCTGGTCGCACTGATCGTGTTCGATCTGTTCAGCGTGACGATGGGCGCGGCCAATTATGACCCCGTGCCCGCCGATGAGCGCCTGCCGGAGCCGCCGATGATCGCCCAACTGCGCGATGATCTGCTGCCGCCCGGCGCGCGCGTCGATGGGCTGCGCGGTCTGCGCGGCAACTGGGGCACGCTCTACGCCGTGCCAGATATGCGCGGTATCAGCCCGCTCGTGCTCGACAGCGTGCACACCTATCTCGAGGGCCTGCCCGCCAATCGCGCCTGGGACCTGCTCGCCGTGCGCTATGTGCTGACCGACTGGCGCGAACTGCCGGCCGCCAGCACGATTGTAGACACGGCTGAGGACGAATACGGCACGTATAACGTTCACGAGCTTGAGTCGCCGCGCGGCTTCGCCCACCTGACCTATGGCGCGACCGTCGTCCCCGGCGACGCCGAAGCCTACGGCCTGCTGCGCGAGCCGGCCTACGACACACGCCAACACGTGATCCTGAACCGCGATCCGGGTGTCGATCTGCCGGGCCGCGCACCGGATGATCCGGGCCGGGCGGACGTGCCGCGCTTCGAGCCGGAGCACATCGTGATCGAGGCCGGAACCGCCGCGCCCGCCGTCCTGACACTGGCCCTGCCCCACTATCCCGGCTGGCGGGCGACCGTCAACGGCGACGAAGCCGATCTGCTGCGCGCCTATGGCGGCCTGAGCGCGGTCGCGCTGCCAGAGGCGGGGCGCTATACTGTCGTGCTGCGCTACCAGCCCTGGACTTACCGCGCCGGGCTGGGGATTACGCTGCTCGCGCTGCTGCTGGTGAGCGCGCTGGCCGTCTGGACCTTTGCCGCCGCGCGCCGCGCCAGGAATAGGAACGCCTGATGTTCTCGACCCAGTTTTCCTCACCCGACAACCCGCGCAACGCTGCCCTGGTCGGGGCCGCGATCGGCATCCTCGGCGGCGTGCTGGCGCTGCTGATCGTGCTGCTGGAGCCGGTGATGGCCTTCGGGCTGGTGATCGGGCTGGCGGTCGGCCTCTATGTGCTGACCGATCTGCACGGCGCGCTGTACGTCATGATCGGCGTGATCGCGCTGCTGCCGTTCGGCACGCTGCCCTTCGAGATCGCCGTCACGCCCACGCTGCTCGACGCGGCGCTGGGCGGCTTTCTGCTGGTATATGCCATGCAGTGGATGACCGGCCAGCGGCGGCTGTTCCGCGCCACGCCGGTTACGCCGCTGGTGCTCGGCTTCATCCTGCTGATGATCTTCGCCTTCCTGATGGGCCTGCGCCACGCCCCGATGACCCCGCGCGTGCTGCGGAATGTGCTGGAGATGGTGCTCAGCCTGCTGCTGATCCCGGTTTTGGTGGACGTGATGCGCGACGCGCAGCATATTCGCCGGGCGGTGGTGGCGCTGGCGCTGTGGGGCGCGGCGGCGGCGGTCGTCGGGATCGTGCTGTGGCTGCTGCCCGACTTCACCGCCGAGTCGATCCTCAACCGCCTGGGCCGTCTCGGCTACCCGGTCGGCGGCGTGATCCGCTATCGCCAGACCTCCGGCGCGATCCTCAACGAGCGCGCGATCGGCACCTGGGTCGATCCCAACGCTTTCGGCGGCTTCCTGCTGATGCTCGGCGCGCTGATCGTCCCGCAGATTTTCACCCCGCGTCCGATCATGCGCCGTCCGCTGGCCGCCGCGCTGTTCGGGCTGATTGCCGTCGCCCTGTTCCTGACCGACTCGCGCGGCTCGATGCTCTCGCTCGGCGCGGCACTGGCGTTCATCGCCGTGCTGCGCTATCCGAAACTGCTGCTGATCATGCTGCTGGTGGTCATCATCGCGTTCTTCCTGCCCTTCACCCAGCGCTATATCGACAAGCTGGCCGCCGGGCTGAGCGGTGAGGATGTCGAGACGCAGATGCGCTTCGGTGAGTACCGCGACGCGCTGCGACTGATCGGGCGCCACCCGGTGATCGGAGTCGGCTTTTCCGGCACACCGGAGATCGATCTCTATCTCGGCGTCGCCAACACCTACCTGACCATCGCCTCGCACGCCGGATTCGTCGGGCTGGCCGCCTATCTGCTGATGTTCGGCGGCGCGTTCGCCTACAGCTTCCGCCACCTGCGGCGCATCCAGGCCGATCTCGACCTGTCGGATGTGTGGCTGGGGCTGGCGGCGGCGCTGGCCGGGGCCCTGGTCGGCGGCATGTTCGATCATTTCTACTTCAAGATCGACCAGTTCCACGCTCCGATGACGATCGTCTGGATTCTGTTCGGGCTGATGCTGGCCGCGACCCGGCTGGCCGCCGATTCGTCAACGCCCGCGCGCACGGGCGAATAACACCCCGAACCGCCGCGCGGCGTTATACTGGCGTGCACTGCGCCACATAGAGGGGAGAGCATGCGATGGATCGGTACGAACGCCTACGTCGGATGTTTATCACGCCGCTGGAAACCGGGGAAATGACGCCGCTGCTGCGGGCGCGGCTGGAGCCGTACCTCAACCGGCCCCAGGCCCCGCTGATCCTCAACATCCCGTCCCAGGAATACCCGATCCTGCGCCACAACTGGCGGCGTGTGCTGCCCTTCGGCTGGCGGATCACGCCCCGGCGCGTCGTAGCGTTTGGCGCGGACCGGCTGGTCGTCCTGACCGAAATCGCCGGCGATCAGTTTTCCGAAACCGTCATCCCCTACCCCGCTCTGCTCGCGCTGCGCGTGACGACTGTGCTGCTCTACGGGCAGCTCGATCTGGTCTGGGCGGGGCGCGACGGGGCCGAGCATCTGACCGTCGAGTTCAATGTAGCGGGCCGGAACCTGTTGTACCGGGGCCTGGACACCGTGCGCCAGGCTGCTGCCCCGCCCGTCGCCGCGCCGGACAGTCCACCGGCGGCGCGCACCCTGGCCGACCTGCCGCTTAAGTTCCGCAACTATGCGCGCTTCAGTCTGCTGCCCGGCGAAGTGCTGCTCGGCGCGGTCTATCAGGACCATATCCGGCGCAGCGAAGGCTGGCGTCATCCGCAGATCGCGCCCAACCGCGCAGTCGCGGTCACGGACCGGCACGTCCTGATGATCGAGGATGGCGAGCGCATGCGCGCCGACTACGCGATGATCGTGTCCTACATCCCGCGCCAGCACGTGCAGCCGATCAGCACTGCGCCGGGTGAGGAAGGCGCGCTGCGGCTGACGCTGCCGCTCAGCTATGGCGCGGCGAGCCATGCCTGTGATCTGCTGCTGTACGAGGAACAGGCGCACGCGCTCGCCGGTCTGCTGGCCGGGGTGCCCGCCGGAGTCGCCTAGCGCGTGTTATGCGTTTCTGGTGAACAGCCACAGCCGCCGGGCAAAGCACGCTCTGCCCCTACCGCCTGACCTGGGGAATGGGGACGATCAGCCGCCTGCGGGGCGCCGGCGATATTCGACGCGCAGCGATTGGATGTCCAGACTTTCCCAAAGCTGCTGGTACCACGTCAGCCCGCCCTCGAACGCCTGCGAGGTGTGGACGCGCTCGAACCGGCCCGTCTCCTCGATCAGCGCCGTCTTGGCCGCGAAGAAGCCGGGGTGATCGGTCACGAGGTGGAACGGCGCGCCATCAGGCAGCGTGCGGGCCAGATCGTGCACCGTTTCCGGTGGCAGGGGGTCTTCCTTCTGGCGGTTCGGCTCGATGATCGGCGGCGGGAAAAGCAGATAGGCGGCCTGCACGCTCCCATCGGGCACTTTGGCGAAGGCGCGGCGGTAGTCGGTCCGCACGAAGCGCACATTTTGCAGCCCGGCCCGGCGGGACTTGTTGATCGCGTCCCACAGCGATTTCCAGTGCAGGTCGAACCCGACGAAATTTATGTCTGGATGCTCTGCCGCCTGCCCGATCAGGAATTCGCCGCGCCCGCAGCCCAGATCGAACACCACCGGCTGCGCGCTGCCGAACAATTCCTGCGGCGACAGCGGCGGCAGACTCTCCGGATCGAAGTACAGGTCCCTGGTGTTATAGACACGCAGATAGAATGCCAGTACATCGGCGGGCGGTTTGCGCGCCCGGAAACGGTTTACTTTCAGTCGGGGCATCAGTTTAGCTGTCTGGGTATGCTAGAGCGTATTATGCACTTCGGAACACTGAACGAGGTGAATGGCACGTCCCCCCATCCTAAATCCTTCCCCCAAAATGAGGGAAGGACTTGAAAAACGCTGCCGTGCCCCCCTTCTCTCCGCGACAGCGTGGGGGAAGGGGCCGGGGGATGGGGGGTAAAAGTGCATAACAGCCTCTAGTGATCGGGCTTGAATTTGAGCGAGCGGCCCGGCACCACGTCCTGAGTCGCGGCGCGATAGCGGCTGAAACTCTCCAGGGCGTTCTCGGCCAGCCCACGCGCCTCGCAAAAATCCACATACGACATCAGGTGGAAGGTCGCCGTCTCGACTTCATACTTGAACACCTGCGCGACCATGCTGGCGTTGAGATAGCCGGTGCGCTCCCAGGCATCATACACCGGCGCGCGATCGTAGGGCACGGCGCGGAACTCCGGCTGCCACGCGCCATCCTCGCCGGTCAGCAGCAGATATTGGGCCGCCGGGTTGCCGTTGAACGGCGCGCCGACCGCCCCCGGATTGAGCGCCCAATGCCCGTTGAGCTGGCGGTCGAAGGGCCGGTGGGTGTGCGCCCCGATCACGATCGGCTCCTCGGCCCCACCGATCGCGTCCAGCAGCTCCTCGTCCGTCATCCAGAAGCCCAGCCCGTCATTCAGCGCGCGCGGGCTGCCGTGCACGATCCGGATCGCGGGCAGGCCCGGCACGCGCACGACGTGATGCCAGGGCAGCGCGCGCAGATAGTCCAGCTCCTCCCCGGTCAAGGACTCGACCACGCGCCGCGTCGGCAGCCACCAGTCGGATTCCCACCACTCCGGCAGCTTGCCCCCGGCCAGCTTGAGCACCAACTCTTCATGATTGCCGAACACGACCGGCCAGCCCGTCGCCCGCACCGCTTGCAGGCATTCCTGGCTCTGCGGCCCGCGATTGATCACGTCGCCGGCGACGATCACCTGATCGGGTGCGTGCCGCCGGATGTCGGCCAGCACCGCCTCGAACGCGGGCAGGTTGCCGTGTATATCGGCCAGAACTGCAATTCGCACACGCATGATTCGCACTCTTGGGAAATTAATAGTCCTATTATGACACATCCCGCCCGTGCTGACAATACCCGATCGGGCATCCGCGCCGGGATAAAAAGCGCCCCTGACAGCAGGGGCGCATCGTCGTTCGCAGCGTTCGTGCGGCGGCTATTCGGCGGCGGGGGCCGCCTCGCTTGCCAGGGCGAAGCCGTTGACCGCGACGGAGAACGTCTCGGCATAGAGCGCGTCGAACTGGTTATTCGGCGCTTCCAGCCAGATCGTCAGATCGTGCGCGCCGATCGTGTTGACGAACAGCGCCCCGCCGAGCGTGGTCCCGGCCTCGTCATAGGTGAAGACGACCAGGTACCACTCGTGGCTGCCGACGTAGTACGGCTCCGACGCCAGGATTTGCAGGTTTTCGGTCCCGCTCTCCAACTGGCTCACCCAGCTCTGCGCCAGCGCCTCTTTACTCTCGCCGGATGCAGCCGCAGACTGGACACCGATGAAGATCGCCTTGTCGTCCGCCGGGCCATACATCACCCAGTTACCGCTCGTCTCACGCACCCAGTTGGACGGCACCGGGAAGCTGGCCTGCCCGTCGGGCGTGTTCACCGTCTGCCACTCACTCACACCGGCGACTTCGGCGGGCTGGAAGAAGTTGATGCTGCTGACCAGCGCCGCCAGGGCTTGCTCCGCCGGGCCAGGACTGGCCGCCGGGGCATCCAGATCGAAGCCGTAGCCAACGTTCTGAGCGGGCGAGTAAATCGCCACCACCGCGCCGAGCCGTTCCTCGCCCTGGAAGCTGTAGGAGTAGTCGATCACGTAGGCCGGTACGCCGTTGATCTCGATCTGGCGCTCGTTGAGGACCTGCAGGTTCTGAAGCTGGTTCCAGCTTGCGCGCACCGCCTGGGCCGTTGCTTCTGCCGAAGCCACATCCGTATACGGGAACAGGCTCAGGATGGTGTTCGTTTCCAGATCGGCGGTAAACAGACGCAGGCCGTCCGGCGTGAAGCGCGGGCGGATCCACGTCGCCGGATACAGGAAGTTCACACCGTAGGTCAGGTCAGTGTAGCCGCGCAGCGACTCGTCCAGGCCATCGTTGCTCACCTGGATGATCGCCTCATCAAGGGTGCGCTCACCGGCCACATTTTCCGCCACGAAGCTGATCGAGTAGGTGCCGCTCGGCGCGGGCGTCTTGCGGAAGGTGATCGGGTTGGCCGGGTCGAGCGCCAGCGATTGGCCGAAGCTCGTGCCGACCAGCTCGTTGTTGGCGTCCATCGTAAGCCACTGCGGCTTGAAGGTATCGCCGGCCACCACCTGAATCTCGAACGGCTGCAGCGTGCCGCTGCCCGACTCGACGAAGCCCCACATCTGCGTGGCCTGCTGCGCGTTCAGATCGAAGATCAACTGCGCCTCGACCGGAGCGCCGCCCTGTGAGGACTGGTACTCGCCGTTGACCAGCGCCACGTCGGGATCATCCCGGCTGGGGATCAGCAGCGCGTAGCTGGTGGCGAAGCCATCGGTCAAAATCGGCACTTCGGCTTCCCAGGTGAAGGTGCGCTGCGTCACGCCGTCCGACCAATCCACAATATCCGCCCCGGTCGCCGTCGTCGTGCGCGACACCAGGTAGTCGAAGTCGAGCACGACCCGCTCATTCTCGTTGATGATGTAGGTCACGGCGTAGTTGACCTGGAGAATATCGCGCCCGGAAATTTCGAGCGGCACAACCGCCGGCTGATAGATGCTCACCGTTTCCGGGTAGACGTTGAGGACGTTCACCACCGGCGCTTCGGTTACCGTCGCAACCGCCGTGCCGTGGAAGACATCCAGGAACTCGGCCCAGTGCGCCATGCTGGACGGCGATTCGACCGGGTAGCGCGCGTTGAATGCGGCGATCTTATAGGCTTTGAAGTTGCGCGGGAAGAAGATCGAGACGCCGTATGAGTTATCCAGCCTCGGCGTGTGCAGCTCGTGCAGCACGAAGCTGTCTACCGCCTGCATGACGCCCTGTGCCGCCTGCTGCATTTCCGGTGAGGTCGAGATGCCGTTCAGCAGTTCCGCAAAGTGGTAGAGGTCCACCGACGACCACACGTCGAAATAGCGCGGATCGTCAAAGCCGCCGTAGCTGATGGTGTTGTTGCGGGCGTCCGCGATCGCGCTCAGCGCAGCCTGCGGGTTGCGGTTGACCACCCGGGTGAAGCCCTCGACGGCGCTCACCAGGGCATCGGTCTGGCTCAGGTCCACCGCCGACAGCCCGTGCACGTCTGAAATCTTGGGCATCACTTCTTCGTAGAACCCCATGTAGTAATCGACCACCACCGGGGTCAGCTCGGCCCCCGTCATGGCCGGATTCTTCACCAGCTCGTTCAGCCACACGTAGTACCAGCCCGCGCCCGGCTCGTTTTCCTCAGAGCCGATGCCATAGCGGGCATAGGGCGCGATCGTCTGGAAGACTTCGAGCTGGCCCATCAGGCACATATCGAACCCGACCACCTCAAACTGCCCGATGCCGGTGTCGGTCACGATCTGTTCCAGCGCGTCGCGCAGCTCCGGCATATCGAGATCGTCGCCCGTCTCGTCGTCACTGGCGTGCCCGCTCCAGGCCCCGCCGTGATCCCACATGACCAGCATATACTTCTCCGCCGGGAAGGTGGTGATCCCCCACACGGCGAAATCGACCAGGCTGGCCGGATCGCCGCTGTTGATCGCGCCGAGGTCTTGCAGCGCCTCTGTCTCGACGATTTCGGGGTTCTGACCCTGCTGCACCAGGTAGCGCCGCGCTCCCGTCCAGTCACCGTCCCACGTGCTGAACTCCGTCGAGCGGTCGATCTGCGCCACAATGTTCACGTCGGGCGACGAGCCGACCGCTTCCATCTCGTTGAGGTCGAGCAGGCCCATCGCCTCCAGGTTATTGTCACCGGCAATATAGACCAGCACCGTCCAGTCGGCAGTCTGCTGCATCTGCACGGCGGGATCGACGGGTGGGCGCTGCTCGATCTGATCGGACCACGCATCCAGTGCGGCGACGGTCTGCTGGAAGGCGAGCTGCTGCCGTTCCGGCGTCATATGCGCGGTCAGGGCGTCACGCAGCGGCAGATCGGGCGCGGCATCGACCAGGAGGGCCGGGGCCGCCAGCGCGAAGCCGGGCAGGGCCAGCGCAGCGATCAGCAGCAGCGTCAGTACTCGCAGGTGAACACGATTAGGGCGCGGCATTGAGTCTCTCCTCAGCAATCATAGATTGTGATGTGAAGTCTAATCCAGATTCGCAAGTCGGCAAAGTTTGGCGACTTCCAGTTACACCTGATACGGGTCTGCCGGCCCAGTATACGCCGGCCAGCGTGACCGCAGCGTGACCACCGCCCCACCGATTCGCACCTTGCCAAATGGCCGGTCCTGCGGTAGTATTCTTCCGCTTGCGCGCCCGCAATTTTCGGTTGGGCGCCTTTCCGCTCACCAGGCAGCGCCTTGCTGTCTCCGGTGGGCAATCCCATGGAAAGGAGAAATTTCCATAGTCTCATGAAACGTCCATACGAGCTTGGTTTCATCATCCCCAGCAGTGTGAATGAAGCCGACACCCAGGAAGTGATCGCACAGGTCCAGGAATGGGTTGAGAACCTCGACGGCACCGTGACCAATGTCGATGTCTGGGGCCGCCGCCGTCTCGCCTATCCGATTGACGACTTCCGCGAAGGGTATTACGTCTTTTTCAAGATGGACTATCCCCCGCAGAACGTTAACGAGCTGGAGCGGATTCTGCGGCTCAGCGATCGCGTCATCCGTCATCTGGTCGTTCGCCTGGATGAGGAGTAGACTCGTCGTCTGGGTCCTTTCGCATCGGTAGCCGTAGTCGAGTAGGAGCGGGACAGGTATGGCTCGCGGACTGAACAAGGTTATGATCATTGGCACGCTTGGGCGCGATCCGGAACTGCGCTATACGCCCAGTGGCCGGCCCGTCGCCAGCTTCAGCGTCGCGACCAGCCGGAGCTGGACATCGTCTGAGGGCGAGCGCCGCGAAGAAACCGAATGGTTCAACGTCGTGGCCTGGGGCAACCTCGCCGAAATCTGCAAGACGCACCTCAACAAGGGCCAGCAGGTTTATGTCGAGGGCCGGCTGCAAACACGCGGCTGGGAAGACGAGAACGGTACCCGGCACTATCGCACTGAGCTGGTCGCCAATGAGATGATCCTGCTCGGCGACCGCCGCCCGTCGCACGACTACGACGACCTGGATACGACCGACGAAGATTTCGCATTCTAA
>JAAYCM010000132.1 GCA_012729765.1 Chloroflexota bacterium
CAGCAGCGGCTCCGGCGCGGCGCCCACGATCCGGTCCACCACGCGCCCGTCGCGGAAAATCAGCAGGGTGGGGATGCCCTGCACGTGATACGCGTTGGCCGTGGCCGGGTTTTCGTCCACATTGAGCTTGGCGACCTTCAGCCGCCCGGCGTAGTCCCCCGCCAGTTTCTCCACCACCGGCGCGATCATGTGGCACGGGCCACACCACGGCGCCCACAGATCGACCAGCACTGGCAGATCGCTCTCCAGCACGTCGCGCCGGAACGACGCGTCGCTGACCGGGACGGGTTTGGCGGGCGCGCCGGATGGCGCTGCCTGGGCAGCCGGAGACGGCGCCGGGCGCGCCTGGGGACGCGGACCGCGCTCCAGCAGGAAATCGACGTACTCGCGGGCCGCCACGGAGGAGACGCCCTCCGCCCGCGCCACCTCCTGCCCGTCGCGGAAGGTGACCAGCAGGGGCAGCGGCCCGGCGAACCGCGCGGCGGTCTGCGGGTTGGCGTCCGCGTCCAGGCGGGCAACCAGCAGCCGCCCGGCGTCGTTGCGGGCGATCTGGCGCAGGCTTTCCTCGAGCGAGCCATCCAGGCTCCCGCGCCAGATGACCAGCACGACCGGCAGGCCGCTGTTCAAGACGCGATCGATGCTCTGATCGTTGGTGTGCAAGGGTGTGTCGAAGCGTGGCATGGTGGTTGAGCTCCTTTTCTATCACTATTTGGATGCAGCCTGCGCGGTTTGGTTAGCACCAATATGTCGGATCTGCGTTAGAACGGCGTAAATTGTGTCATATTTGATTCGTATTTTTGACAATTAAAGGGGTCTTTGCTACGCTTGTGCTTTATGGCACAGGGGGCTCTGGCCACGACAGCGTGGTTATGCCTCCTCGTCAAGCGCGCAGCAAGGTTAGCCAACATGCACGCCAGACAAACGTCGTACAGTGCGCGATACACTGCGGTGAGTGCCGTAGCGGGAGAAGCCGGCTGTGCGGGTTTGGCTTTCATCGCGCTGGCCACTGGCGCGGGCGTGTTGCTCGATTTTCAAGTCACGAAACTGCATCCGATTTTTAGCGTGGGGTTGCTCTTCCTCAGCATCCCCGCCGGCCTATACTGGACGATCCGCAGGACGCTTAGCATGGACCGGAAGGTGACCCCGACCTATGTGCGCAACCTGGCGCTGGCGAGCATGGCAAGCCAGGCCGGTTGTCTCAGCCTGATCCTGATCTTCATGGCGCTGTTTGCCGGATTGTTCCTCGATTCCCGGCTGGACACGCACCCGATTTTCACCATCCTGCTCATTGTGATCAGCATACCGGTCAGCCTGTGGGCGATGATCCGGCTGATGCTGTCGTCGGTGGCCGCGATGAAGCTGTCGGCACCGGACACTTCGCGCACGGCCCCATCTTTCACCGGTCAATCTGTCCATACGAAGGAGAATGGCTCTTGAAGGGAGTGCTCATACTAATCGGCATCATCGTCTTCAGCGCAATCTTCTGTTACTGGGTACCCTTCGTGCTCATGCCCGGTCAGGGGATCGCAGTGGCGCTGCCGGTGATCATGGTGCCTGGCGAAGTTGTCTGGGAGGATTTCCTGGGCATCGAGGGCCTGACCGTCACCAACACGATCATCGGCACCCTGGTGGCCGACGTGCTGGTGCTGCTCTTTGCCTTCGGCGCGACGCGGAACTTGAAACAAATCCCGGGGCGGTTGCAAAGCCTGTTCGAAATGCTGACCGAGGCGCTGTACAGTCTCGCCAAGTCGACGGCGGGCCACAACGCGCGCGCGATCTTCCCCCTGATGGCGACGATCTTCCTGTTCCTGTTGATCGCCAACTGGGTCAAGCTGGTGCCCGGCGCTGAGAGCGTGGGCCTGATGCACTGCGCCCACGAAGGCATCAACGGGTATCCGAAGAACGGCATCCTGCTCGAAGTCGATTCGCCGCTGGATACCGG
>JAAYCM010000133.1 GCA_012729765.1 Chloroflexota bacterium
CCCACAAGGTGGGAAGGACTTGAAAAACGCTCCCATTCCCCCCTTCCCTCCGCGCCAGCGTGGGGGAAGGGGCCGGGGGATGGGGGGCAGTTGAACGGCTGCTATCAGTCAATTGTTCGCCACTACCTCCACCTTGCTTCGATCATTAGACTCTTAACAGGTAAATGAGTGCAAGCCCAATTAGAAGAGTCTAAGAACCTTGTGCGCGCAGCCCGCCCCAACAAAAATACCCTGTCAGACTTCGACAGGGCAGGCGGCGTACTGCGTCGGAATGGTGAGAAGTGCGGGCTATTCGTTGCCCCAGGCGATCCCGGCCCGGTCGAAATGGTAGAACAACACATCCTGGGGGGTGGTCGGCCCGCCAACGGTCCACAGCCCGGCGAGGGTCTGCGCACGGTGATCGGTGCTGTGGTTCAGAATATGGCTGATTGCCAGGGCAACGGTGATCGGCGGCTGCTCCGCGTCCCAAAACGAGGGCTTGACGGTGCGGGCCAGTTCGTCCGGCGTCAGCCGCGCTGCATAGTCGCGTACCATACGCTCGGTTTCATCCCATTTGGTGCGGATCGTGTCCCGGTTGGTACAGTCTTCCTCGGTCACGAAGATAAGCTCGCCCGTGCTGAGAAAGTTGAACCACCAGAACTCGACGCCCATCATGTGCGCGACCTGGACGTGAATCGAGCCGATTGAGTAATCGAGGTGGCGGTCGAACTGCTCCTCGCTCAACTGCTCGATACAGGCCCAGAGCCGCCGGTTAGCCCAATAGTTGTAGTCGATGAGATCTGCAAGATAGCTGGGATGCATGGCGCCGTCTCCTGGCATAAATAGAAAGTATGTTCTATTATAGTGGGTGTTATTGGAACCTGCCACAGACCCACCCGCGCCGCGTCCGCCCGCTCTGGTTGCGGCGGCCTGAACACGGTATAATCTGCTGGCTAGCAACACGCGAAGGAAACCAAGATGGACATCACCTGGTACGGGCACAGTTGCTTCCGTTTGTCGGAGCGCGGACGCGCCACAGTCGTCACCGATCCGTTTGACGAGAGCCTGGGCTACGAAGTGCCTCGGCTTAAGGCCGATATCGTCACGATCAGCCACAACTCACCGGGCCACGCCAGCCTGGCGATGGTCAAGGGCGCGGACCACGTCATCGACGGGCCGGGCGAATATGAGATCGGGGGTGTGTTCGTGATCGGTGTGGCGTCGGTCGACGCCAGCCGTGAGGATCCACGCCATAACGTGATTTATGTGCTGGACTACGAAAGCCTAACGGTGGTCCACCTGGGCGATCTCGATCACGTGCCCAGCCAGTCGATGATTGAATCGCTGGGAGCGATCGATGTGGCGCTGGTGCCGGTTGGCGGGGGCGGGAGCCTGAGCTCCAGCCAGGCGGCAGAAGTGATCAGCCTGTTGGAGCCGAGGATTGTCGTGCCGATGCACTACCGGACCGACGCCCTGCACGGCGCGGAGCTTGAGCCGGTTGATCGCTTCTTGAAGGAAATGGGCGTCAATACAATCCAGGAAGAACCGATGCTCCGGATGACAGCCGGGCAGTTGCCGGAACAAACACAGGTCGTGCTGCTCGACTACCGGCATTGATCACCGTGCGGCGCACCGGGGCACGTGGGGAGCGAGGAATCCAATCCGACGATGATTAAGCTCTTGCTGACTTGGGACATCAAGCCGGGCCAGGATCAGGAGTATTTCGAGTTCATGGTCCGCGAGTTTGCACCGGGCGTCACCCGGCTGGGCATGACCACGACCGAGGCCTGGTTCGCCGTGTATGGGGACTGCCCGCAGATGTTGATCGAAGGCGTGACGCAGGACCTCGACACGATGCGCACCCTGCTGCAAAGCGACGATTGGGCCGCCCTCTACGAAAAACTGCTGCACTACGTGGACAACTACCAGCAGAAGATCGTCCGCGCCAGCAGCGGCTTCCAGACCTAGCCCCGGCTCGACCGGCCCCCCGACTCAACACACAAGGCGACCTGTACGGGCCGCCTTGTTTTGTCATCGCTTTGAAGATTACGCAGAGACGCGCGCTCAGATTGGCATTACTTGGCGTCGCTGGACGTGTCTTTCTTGGCAGCGGGCGCGGCGCTACCGGCCTTGTCGCTGCTCTTGCTCTCGCTCTTCTCGCCCGCGTCGGAATCCTTCTTGGGCGGGGTGGCGAGATTGTTCCGGCCTTTGCTGTCCGTCACGTACCAACCTGAGCCTTTGAACACAATGCCAACCGCTTGCGGCACCCGGTGCGTATGACCGCTGCACTCCGGGCACTCGGCAATCGGCTCGTCCGTAAACTTCTGACGGGCGTCAAAACGGACACCGCATTCTTCGCATTCATAGGTGTAGATTGGCATCTTTTCGTACCCTCGTTGACTTCTCTCCAGTCAGAAAGTATATCCCATTTTGGCGACGTGGTAAAGCATCTTAAATAAGAAATTTACAAGAAGTGCGGTCCGGCGGCCAGCGCAATCCGGCGTATACTTGTACCCGAAGAATGTTAAGGTTGCGCTTCGTCTGAGGATATAACCGTATGCGACTGAACCAGCCGCGAACCGAAGTGATGTTAGGGATCGACGTGGGCACGCAGAGCGCCAAGTGTGTCGTGCTGGATGCCAACGGGCAGCTTCTCGGCGTGGGCCAGCAGGGCTACCCGGTCCTGACGCCGCGCCCTAACTGGGCCGAGCAGGACCCGGAAGCGTGGTGGCAGGCCGTGATCGCAGCCGTGCGCGACGCGCTGCGCCAGGCGAATATTTCGGCCTCGCGCCTGCACAGCATCGGCCTGACCGGGCAGATGCACGGCGTCGTGCTGCTCGACGCGACCTATGCGCCCATCCGCCCGGCGATCATCTGGATGGACCGCCGCAGCGCCAATCTGTGTGACGTGATCCTCAAGCGCGTGCCGCAGGAGGTGGTCGTCAGCGTGGCGGGCAACCGGCTCTCGCCGGGATTCGCCGGGGCGAGCCTGGCCTGGCTGCGCGAGGTCGAGCCGGAGACGCTGCGCCGGACGCGCGCCGTCGTCCAGCCAAAGGACTATATCGCGCTGCGCCTGATCGGAGAGCTGAGCAGCGAGCCGAGCGACGCATCGGCCACCTGGCTGTTCGACATCGGCGCGCGCCGCTGGTCGGAGCAGCTCGCAGCGGCGTGCGGCGTCCCGCTGGAGATTCTGCCGCCTGTGTCCGAGTCGGCGGCGGTCGTCGGGACTCTGCGCGCCGAGTCCGCCGAGCTGCTGGGCGTGCGGCCCGGCCTGCCGGTCGTGGCCGGGGCAGCCGATCAGGCGGCGCTGCTGCTGGGCGCGGGCGTCGTCGAGCCGGGCCGGGGCGTGATCACCCTGGGGACCGGCGGGCAGGTGACGGTCGTCTCGCACCAGCCGCGCATCGACCCCCAACTGCGCCTCAACACGTTCTGCCACGCCATCCCCGACCGCTGGTACACGATGGGCGCGATCCTGAACGGCGGCATGGCACTGCGCTGGTGGCGTAACGCGGTCGATCTCACCCAGTCGCGCGCCTATCCCGATCTGATCAGCGAGGCGGAACGCGTGCCTGCCGGGGCTGAGGGGCTGATCTTCCTGCCCTATCTCGAAGGCGAGCGCACGCCTCATATGGATCCCGACGCCAGCGCGGCATTTGTTGGCATGACGCTGCGGCACGGGCAGGGCCACCTCACCCGCGCCGTGCTGGAAGGCGTCGCGTTTGCCTTCCGCGACTGCCTGCTCACCCTGCAAGCGGTTGGGCCGGTGCCCGATCACTTCCTGGTCGGCGGCGGCGGGGCGCGCAGCCCGCTCTGGCGGCAGATTCTCGCCAGTGTGCTGGGCGTGACGGTGCAGACCATCGAAGGGACGGAGCATACCGCCCTCGGCGCGGCGCTGCTGGCCGGCCTGGGCGCACACCTCTTCTTCGATCTGGGCGAGGCGGTGGCGCGCGTCGTGGACTACGGCCCGACCGAAGCACCCGATCCGGACGATCAGGCGCACTATGCCGAGCAGCACCGGCGCTTTCGGGCACTCTATCCGGCCCTGCGCGGCGTGCGCTGATCCGCGATCAGGGTAGACGCTCGCGCAGCCAGCGCTGCCAGGCAAACCAGACCAGCCCGCCCACAACGGCCAGCGCCAGCAGGCGGATCAGCACCAGCACCAGATCGGTATCCGCAATCAGCACGGCCACGACCGCCAGGCCCAGCGCCGCGATCAGGTAAACCAGCAGGCGCTCGCGCTCGCCCTGGAGCAGCGCGGCGCGCGTCTGCAAGGACTGTACCAGCAGCTCAGTGCGGCGCAAAACAGCGTCGATGTGCTGCACGTCACTCTCGATCTGCTCCTCGATGACCGCCAGGCTCTCGACCTGGGCTTCCCACACGCTCGGCGCGGCGTCCCACAGGCCGAACTGCATCAGCGTCTGGCGGTACTGGGCCGCCAGGCTGCGGACTTCCTGCGCCGCCGCCTGCGTGGCGGCCAGATCGCGCAGCATGTCATTGTAGGCGACTTCGAGCGTATCCAGCTCGGCGTGCAGCGGCGCGACGGTCTGCAACCGGCTGCGCGCGCCCGACTCGGCGGTCCAGTCCTGCACGGTCTGGGCCACGCGATCCAGCGCGCTCTGCTGGTTGTGGACCGCAGCCGAGGTGTGAGTCTCGTAGGTTTCGAGCCGGTAGCGCGCCTGCACCTGGAACCAGTCGATCTGCGGGGCAAGCGAGGCCATAAACGCCTCGGCACGGCTCTCGGTGCGCGCATCGGGATAGACCAGGACATGCGCGCTGCTGCGCTGGCCGAGGCACAGCACACCGAACGGCGTCCGGATCGGGGCCGAGAGGCTGTGCTCCAGGTCGTCGGGCGGGCGCGAGGCGATCCCACACCAGTAGTGCGTGGTATGCAGCCAGGTCGGTGTGGCCGGAGCGGCGTTGAGGGCGTCGTTCAGCATCGGCCAGACACTCTGCTCATGCTCGCCGGGCCGCGCCACGATCACGCGCAGCAGCAGCATATTGCGCAGCGCATAGACATACAGCGAGGCGGTAGCGTTGATCCGCCCCTGGAGTGAGCCGGTTTTCATCAATAGCTGCGGCTCGGCGGGCAGGCCGCCTTCCCAGGGCTGAATCACGGGCAGATCAGGCGCGGGCATGGCGAGCCATCCGGCCACCGATTGCAGCACGCGGTAGGTATCGGACACGAACGCCTCATAGCGATCCGCGCGGCGCGCCGGGCTGTCGCCGGATGTTTCGTGCAGGTAGTAGTAGATGCTCTGGACCAGTGGTTCTCGAATTATCATGGCAGGGATGCTCCACGCAAAAAAACGGCTGCCGGGCGGCAGGTTGACGCTCGGCACGTGGGCCACTAGAATTGCCCGGCAGTAAGTGTTACTCAATGATAACTATAATCCGCCCGGCCCGATTACGCACCCGTTTGATGGCCCGCCGCCGGATTCTGGACTGCGAGTAGTGCCTGTGAGCGTGTCTGTTTTCACCGAGCGCCCCTCGACCCCGGCCTCACGCCGCTGGCTGGCCGCCCTGCTGGTGCTGGCCCTGGCGCTGCGCCTGATCTACGCGCTAAGCCAGGACCAGACCGCGCCCTATACCCAGGGCGGCGGTGATACAAGCTGGTACCTGACGACCGGCCATGAGCTGGTGCACGGCCAGGATCGCGCCCCGCTCTCGACCGGGCCGGTCTACCTGCTGCTGATCGGCGGCTGGCAGGCGGTGTTCGGGCGCACGGCGGCGGCAATTGTCGCCATCCGGCTCACGCAGGTCGGCCTGGCGACGCTAACCGTCTACTTCGGCGCGCGGCTGGCGCAGGCCCTGGCACGTGACCGGCGAACCGGGCTGCTGGCGGCGGCGGTGCTGGCGATCTCGCCCGTGTTCGTGCTCGAAACCGCGCAGATTCTCACCGAAACACTCTATGTCTTCCTGATCGCGGGCGGGCTGTGGCTCTACACCGGCGGCACGCCCGACTCCGAACAGCGTGCCGGGCAGCGTCTGGCCTGGGCGGCTGCCGTCGGGATCGTGTTCGGCGCGGCGGCGCTCACGCGCGCGGTCGTGCTGCTCTTCCCGCTGGGGCTGGCGTTCCATCTCGGCCTGCGGCATGGCTGGCGGCGCGGTGTACTGCTGGCCGCCGCCCTGCTGATCGCGTTTGCCGCCACTGTCTCGACCTGGACGATCTACAACCTGGCGAAATGGGACCGCCTGGTGATCGGCGCGGACGGCTTCGCGTCGTTCCTCTACACCGGCGCGCGCGGCTGGGAAGGCCCGCAGGCACTTGATCAGGCCCTGAACGAAGATGTGCCGGAGCTGTCCGAAGCGGAAGCCACCTCGCCCAACCGCGCCGATGCCTTCCTGACCGCCGCACGCCGCACCATCACGCGCGATCCGCTTGGCTATGTGCAGCGGCGCGTCTCCGAGCTGGCAAACGCCTATCTCCAGCCGCACGGCACGGTGCTGTTTGGCGGCGCGAGCCTCAAGGACTCCGCGCGCGACTGGATCACCGGGGATCGCTCGCTCGACGGCCTGATCGACCTGACGGTCCACGATGCCTTCTGGCCCAAGCTGGCGCTCTACATATTCCACTTCGCCGGGCTGATCCTCGGCGCGCTGGGCATGTGGCTCACCCGCGCCAACTGGCGTGTCGCGCTGCCGCTGCTGGGCTTTATCCTGTATACGACGCTGGTCCACCTGGTGTTGCTGGCGACACCGCGCTATATCTTTCCGGTCGAGCTATTCTGGTGGGTCTTCGCGGCGGCGGCGCTGATCGCCATCCGGGATGCCTGGAAGGCGCGCCGCACCCCGGCCCAGGTCGTCGTGCGCTCGACCCGGATCGCGGAATAGCGCCTGCCCCCCCATCCTAAGTCCTTCCCCCAAAATGAGGGAAGGACTGCAAGTTCCCCGCTATGCTTCCCTTCCCTCGGCGCCAACGTGGGAGAAGGGGCCGGGGGATGAGGGCTAACCCTGGCAAGTGCGGCTGTAGGATTAGGAATCGCCCGGCGGCTCAGTCCCCGTCGGGGCCGCGCCTTCATACGCCTGGAGCCGTGCCGTCAGCTTGATCACGTTGTTCCCGATGATCGCCGGAAACTCCACGCCATGATTGCCCAGGTCCAGATCGGACTGCGCAATCGCCCAGATTTCGGCCCCGACCGCCTGTGCCTCGACGCTCATATTGTGGTCGTAGGGAACGTTGTGCACATCGAGCGCACCGTCCAGCGTGAACGTGATCACCTGCTCTGTGACCGGAACCAGCCCTTCGGACGAAGCGACGTAGAACGCAATCGGATAGTCGCCGGTCGTCATGGCTGTGCGCAGCACCTGATCGACCGCCGGGTTGCCGGTCGAGACGTCATCGACGTTGATTTCCAGCCGCACCAAGGCGCGCAGCTCGTCGCCCACCGGCTCCAGGGTGATCGTGCCCGCTTCAACCGGGAACACGCCTTGCAGGTCGAGTCCGCGCACCTGGGTTACGAAGTCGACCTGCGACTGGGCGGGATCGACCTCGAACACGCGCGCGCTTGGGGCGGCAATCGTCGGTGTGACCAGATCGGTCGAGCGGTCGTCTTTGGTGCCCGGCCCCAGCCAGAGCACAATCGCGGCTGCTGCTGCGCTCACCACGAGGATGACCAGCAGCAGCCCGGCCAGCCAGCGGAATTGTTTCCGTGACATGCGGGCTGCCTTTCTAAGAATGGTTCTGCAAAAGTCCTGCGCTCAGTTGTAGGGGCGTACTGTCTGCATACGCCCCTTGAGGATACCAAACCTGTGCTAAACCGGCTGGCGCGTACGCCTTAGCGCGGCTTGATCCGGTCGTGCGCCACCTGATAAACCAGTCGCCCGGCGAAGTAGGTGCTGAAGCCACCTGCCGCCAGCAGCAGCGCCACCAGCGCCAGGAACATCTGCCCCTGCTCGTCTGGATCAGGGCCGGACGTGCCGCCGGTTTCGGGCTGGACCTGGCGCGCCAGCCTGATCGTGATCGGGGCCGACACCTGCTCGGTGTTGTTCGGGCCGCGCGCGTGGGCCGTCAGTGTCACGCTGCCTTCGCCGGAAAGCGCCAGCGTCAGGCTCCACGTGCCATCCGTTGCAACTAACGCCGACTGCGAGGCGCTGGCTGCGCCCGCCGCATCGACGCGCACCGTCGCCAGTGCCGGGCCCGTGCCGCGCACCGTAATCTGGCCCGGCGGCAAAATCGCGCCGTTCACCGGCGGCGCGATCGCCAGCGGCAGCGCGCTCTGGAGCGCGGGATCCACCGCACCGGCGATCGTTGGGGCCGGGCTGGCCGTCGCGTCAACGGCCTGGGCCGCCGCGAGGGTGGGGGCGGGCGTAAAGCTCGGCGGCGGCGTGACCGTCACATCCGGCTCAGCGGTCGGCGGCGGGGTATAGGTGCCGGTCGGCTGCATTGCCGCGCCCGTGAACGGGGTAATCGTGGCGGTCGGAATCGCCGTCTGCTCGCGCGGCGCGCGTGTCACCGTTGGGGCCACTGTCTCCGTCGGCACGGGGGCCGCCGGGCTGCTGGTCATGCCGTCCCCGGCTTCCGCCGTGATCGCGGCCAGTTCGTCCTCGGTCGGGGCCAGGAACGGGGTAAAGGTCGCGGTCGGGGCCTCGACGGTAACGGCCTCGGTCGCTTCGGCCTCGTCTTCCGGCGCGACTTCTTCAGTGGCAACCGGCTCGACCTCAGTCGGCACGGCGAACGGGGTGAAGGTCACGGTCGGTGCGTCCACTTCGTCTTCGACCGCTTCCGCCTGGGTGGGTACCTCGAACGGCGTGAACGTCACGGTTGGCGCGCCCGCTTCATCTTCCGGCGCGGCTTCCTCAGTCTCGACGGCTTCCGCCTGCGTTGGCACCTCGAACGGGGTGAAGGTCACGGTCGGCGCGCCCGCTTCATCTTCCGGCGCGGCTTCCTCAGTCTCGACGGCTTCCGCCTGCGTCGGCACTTCAAACGGCGTGAACGTCACAGTCGGCGCGTCATTATCACCGGGCAGCGCTTCCGGTGTGGGACTCTCGAACCCGGCATCTTCCGTGCCGTCGGCCTGCGCGACCGCTTCAATCGTAGGCGTCGTGGTGTGGACCAGCGCCGACACAACCTGCAGCTCATCATCGCCGTAAAACTGCGTCCAGAACAGCAGCGCCGCCAGCCCCGACGTGATCAGCAGGCCGATGAAGAACAGAATATCCAGACGTTGAACCAGACGACGGGTATCAGCGCTCACAACATACTCTCCACTTTCTCTCGCTGCGAGGCAAGATGCATGGCCTGCTCGATCCAGCTATCATACGCGATATTGCGGTTTCGCCAAGTTGGCTCGTTGATGATCACGCGCAGCTCGTCGGGCGTCATTGAGGCCAACTGGCGGAAGGTCGAAATCCCGGCTTCGTGCAGCCGCCCGGAATAGACCGGGCCGATCCCCTTGATGTCGGTCAGGCGGTCGCGATCCGATCCCACGCGGCGTGGGGCGCTGATCACCTGCCGGACCAGCGGGAACAGGTCGGCCAGCAGGACGGTCAGCCGCTCCAACACGCCCGCCTGTTCGCGGCGCTCTTCGGCGGCGGCGTGCAGCAGATCGGTATGCTCGGCGCTGCGTGCGTCAAGCGCCTGGATGCGCTGCGCGGCGTCGGCAAGCTGGCGATCCAGGTCGGCCAGGACGCGGGCGTGTTCGGCCAGCCGATCGTCAAGCTGCGGGCGGGAATCGGCCCATTCGTCCAGGCGCGCGCCGATGCTCACCAGCCGGTCGGCCTGTGCCTGGATCAGCCCGGCCAGCGGCTCCGCTTCCTGCATGGGGATGGTTTCCTGGGCGGCACGGTCGAGCGCATCCAGGCGCGTATCCAGCCGGGACAATGTGTCACTCTCCGCGGCGGTCAAACCCTCAAGCCGCGTGCGCAGATCGTCCAGCACCGCCCCCTGCTGATCCAGCCGGGCCGCCATGTCGAGCGCGTCCAGGCGCGCATCCAGCCGGGCCAATGTGTCGCTCTCCACGGTGGTCAAGCCCTCAAGCCGGGCGCGCAGATCGTCCAACACCCTCCCCTGCTGATCGAGCCGGGTCGCCACGTCGAGCGCGTCCAGGCGCGTATCCAGCCGGGCCAGCGCGCCGCTCTCCGCCGCCGTCAGACCGTCCAGCCGCACACGCAAATCGCTGAGCGTGTCGCTGTGCTGATCCAGGCGCATCGACAGGCCGGGCAGCGTCACCGCCGCCAGCCCATCGACCTGCTGCGAAAGCACGAACAGCGTCGATTCCTGGCTCTCCAGGCGCGAATCGAGCCGGGCGATCTGCGTAGTCTGCTCGCCGAGCAGGCCGGTCAGGTTCTCCACCGCTTCGGCCTGGGCACGCAGCATGGCATCCAGCGTGCCAAGGCCATCGTCGGGTGCGGCAGCGAGGGTGGTCTGCAATTGTTCGGTATGGTGGGTGAGCGTGGTATTGAGGCGTTCGATGGCGAGGCGCTGCTCGTTCAGTTCATCGCGCACGCGATCATCGGGGGGCATGATGACCGTCTGTGTTTCGGGTTCCAGCAGGCGCGGGCGCACGGTAAAGGCATAGAACACCGCCGACACCAGGACGGCTACAAAAGCGCCCAGCGATAAAATGGCCAGAGCTTGAACCGGGTCCATCCGGCGCGCCCCCTTGCGCTGCGAAACACGTCTATGTCTATCACTGTGTCAATTATAGTGCAGGATAGGTTCCTTGTGAAATCGCACAAAAACCGGCGAATCTCTCGCTCTGGGCCGGAGATTCGCCCGTGATTCTTATGGCAGATGGACGGCGGCTAGAGCCACTGCGCGTCGGTGGTGCGCTCGTTGACGACGCTGCCGGTATTGAGCGTCGTCTTCGGCTCCAGCAGCATGACGTGCACCTCTTCTTCGGCGACGGGCCGGTGCTCGACGCCTTTGGGGATGATCACCAGCTCGCCCTCGTCCAGCCACAGGTCGCGGTCGCGGAGCTGGATCAGCAGCCGCCCCTTGACCACCAGGAACAGCTCGTCCTCGTGCTCGTGGTGGTGCCAGACAAACTCGCCCTGAAGCTTGACCAGCTTCACATACGAGTCGTTCAGCTCGCCCACGATGCGCGGGCTCCAGTGGTCGTTAAAGAGTCCGAACTTCTCCGCCAGGTTGATGGTTTCGATCATGAGGTGCTCTCCTGTGTGCTAATGATCGGGCGATGATCGGAGCTGTCATGATGATCGTGGCTGAACTGGGTTTCATACAACTGCGCGTACAGCCCGCCCCGCGCCAGCAGTTCGGCATGGGTGCCGCGCTCGACGATCCGCCCGCGATCCAGCACCAGGATCAGATCGGCGGCCAGGATCGTGCTCAGCCGGTGCGCGATCACGATGCTGGTGCGCCCGGCCATGACCGTCTTCAGCGCGTCCTGGATCAGCGCCTCGGATTGGCTGTCGAGGTGGCTGGTGGCTTCGTCCAGCACCAGGATACGCGGGTTCTTCAGGATCACGCGCGCGATGGCGAGCCGCTGCTTTTCGCCTCCGCTGAGCCGGTAGCCGCGCTCGCCCACCACCGTATCATAGCCGTTGGGCAGGCTGGCGATGAAGTCATGGATATTCGCAGCACGCGCGGCGGCTTCCACTTCTGCCTGCGTGGCATCCAGCCGGGCATAGAGCAGATTGGTGCGGATCGTGTCGTGGAACAGGTGCGTTTCCTGCGTCACCATGCCGACCTGAGCCGCCAGCGAGTTGAGCGATACGTCGCGCAGATCGTGGCCGTCCAGCAGAATACGCCCCTCGGTCGGGTCGTAGAGACGCGGGATCAGGTAGGTGATCGTGGTCTTGCCCGCGCCGCTGGGACCGACCAGCGCCACCAACCGCCCTGGCTCGATGGAAAACGAGATGTCTTCCAGCGCGATCTCGCGCGCCTGGCTGTAGCCGGTCGTGGGCGCTGCCGGTGCGCCGCCGTCGGACTGCTTGTTGTCTCCGGAGAGCACCGCGCCGATCATGCTCATGTCGCCGTGCCGCGTCACACTGCTGAGCAGATTGGCCTCTTCAACCGAATAGGCGAAGGTTACGTCCTCGAAGCTGAGCGCCCCCTGCACCTGATCGAGCACGACCGCATCCGGCTTTTCGGGCACGTCGTATGGTAGATCGATCACCTCGAACACGCGCTCGAAACTGACCATCGACGTTGCAAAAGCGACCGGCGCGTTGGTAAGCTGCTGCAAGACGCCGTACAACTGCGCCAGGTAGGAACTGAAAGCGACAATTGTGCCAATGGTGAACACGCCGCGCAGCACGAGATGGCCGCCGATCCAGTAGACCAGCGCCGTGCCGATCGCGCCCACCAGCCCGATGATGATGAAGAACTGGCTGCCGACCACCGCCCGGCGCACGCCGATATCGCGCACCTGCCCGGAGCGATGCTCGAAGCGTTCGATCTCGACCGTGTTGCGCCCGAAGAGTTTGACCAGCAGTACCCCGCCGATGTTGAGCGTCTCGTTCATGATCGCGTTCATCGCGGCGTTGTAATCCATCGCTTCGCGCGCGATCTGGCGCAGCCGCCCGCCCAGCCGCCGCGCCAGCGAGACGAAGATCGGCAGCACCACCAGCCCCAGCAGCGTCAGCCGCCATTCGAGCGTGAACATCACACCCAGGACCGCGATCACCTGGATCAGATTGGTGATGATATCGGTGATCGTGCTGCTGATCGCGCGCTGCGCATCGACCACGTCGTTATTCAGGCGGCTCATCAATTCGCCGGTCTTGGTATTGGTGAAGAAACGCAGTGACATGCGCTGCAGGTGCGAATAGAGCTGCACGCGCAGATCGTAGATCACGCCCTCGCCCACCGACGCGTTGAGATAGCGCTGCATCACGGCCAGCAGCCCGTTGACGAAGGGGATCAGCACCAGCGCCAGCGCGAGCAGATTCAGGCGCGATGTATTACCATTGGGCAGCGTGTTGTCGATCAGATCGCGGAAGATCAGCGGTGTGAGCAGGCTCAGCCCGGTGCTGAGCAGCACGGCCAGCAGCATCAGGATGATCATTTTGCGGTATGGCAGGGCATAGCGCAGCACACGCTTGAGCAGCGGCCACGTAACCTTCGTGCGTTTCACTTCTTCTTCGTCTCCGCGCAGGTACATTCTCCAGCCTGCGCCACCACCTCGCATCATACTGTTTCCTTATCTGTTGTTTTTCGTTTCGTCGAACAGTGGGATCGCACCCGGCGCCCATTTAGCGCGGGTATCGTTGGGACCTGCTGCGCGCCCCGGCCAGAGAGATGTATGGGCATGAAAATGGGATTGGCTCCCGCCAGATTTTAGCGCAGATCGCCCCCAAACGGCGCGTGAAGAAACAGCGAGAGCGCGTCGCCGCGCCCTCACGATTGCTCGATTGTGTGCTCGCCCGTCTACTGGCCGTAGACGTGGGTGTAGCGGTGGTGCAGACTGGCGATATCTTCCTCGGAGATCGGCAGCGGCTCGCCCATCCGGTAAGCCAGCGCGACCGTGCGCGCCACATCCTCGCACATCACCGCCGCCTTGATCGCCGCCAGCGGAGTCGGGCCGACGGTGAACACGCCGTGATTTTGCAGCAGCACGGCGGGCGAATGGGGGTTCGGCCCTTCGCGCAGCACGCGCACGACCTCGCGCCCGATCTCTTCGCCGCCGATCAGCGCGAACCCGCCGCACGGGATCGGCCCGCCAAACTCGTCGGCCATCGCCGTCAACACGCATGGGATATCGCGGCCCAACGCGGCCCAGGCGGTCGCATAGGAACTGTGGGTGTGGACGATCCCGCCGACT
The DNA here is from genome assembly GCA_012729765.1 of Chloroflexota bacterium. Taxonomy (GTDB): domain Bacteria; phylum Chloroflexota; class Anaerolineae; order Aggregatilineales; family Aggregatilineaceae; genus JAAYCM01. The sequence continues at coordinate 13,704 of JAAYCM010000133.1, forward strand.
TCCGGCATCTCGCGGTAGATGTAGCAGTGCGTGGCCGTGTCGGACGATGCCTTGTAGGTGCTCTCGACCAGCTTACCGTTGGCGTCCACCACTACCATGTTTTCCGGCCCCAGATCCTCGAAACGCAGGCCGCTGGGCTTGATCACGATCAGGCCGGTTTCCGGGTCGCGCCCGCTGACGTTGCCGCTGGTCCAGGCAACCAGCCCGTTACGCGGCAGCTCGGCGTGCAGGTCGGCGACGGTTTTGCGCAGCGCTTCGAGCATCATTCAACTCCTCTGGCCTCGTTACGGATCGCGCGCAGGCGTTTCATCACGTCGTTCTCGCCGCGCCCGAAGTAGTCGTGCAGTGTGACGTATTCGGTATAGAGCCGGTCGTAGACGGCCTGGTTCTCCGGGATCGGGCGATAGACTTCGTCGCGCAGCCCGCCCATTTTCTCAGCCGCCGCCTGGATGTCGGGATACGCACCGGCGGCGACGGCGGCATGCATCGCGCTGCCGACTGCCGGCCCCTGGTTGCTGCGGATCACGCTGAAGTTGCGCCCGGTCACGTCGGCATAGATCTGCATCATCAGCCGGTTCTTCTCCGGCAGGCCGCCCGCCGCGACGAGGTCCTTGATCGGGACGCCGTGCTGTTCGAACGTCTCGATGATCAGGCGCGTGCCATAGGCGGTCGATTCGATCAGCGCGCGATAGATATCGGGCGCGCGGGTCGCCAGCGTCGCGCCGATGAGCAGGCCGCTCAGGTCCACATCGACCAGCACCGAGCGATTGCCGTTCCACCAGTCGAGCGCCAGCAGGCCGTGCTCGCCGGGTTTCTGTTGGGCGGCTTCCGCTTCGAGATAGGCGTGCAGGTCCATACCCTTCGCCTGCGCCGCCGCGTGATACTCCGGCGGGACGGCATTGTCCACGAACCACGCGAAGATGTCGCCCACCCCGCTCTGGCCGGCTTCGTAGCCATACAGGCCGGGGATGATCCCGCCGTCGACCACGCCGCACATGCCGGGGACTTCGTGCAGGCTGTCGCCCATGACCATATGGCAGGTGCTCGTGCCCATGATCATCACCATGCGGCCCGGCTCGACCACCTGCGCGGCGGGCACGGTCACGTGCGCGTCCACGTTGGCGACCGCGACCGCGATGCCCGGCTGCAGCCCGGTCCACCCGGCGGCCTCTTCGGTCAGGCCCCCGGCCAGCCCGCCCAGCGGATCCAGTTCGCGCTTCATCTTGGTATCCACCACGTCGGCCAGCGCGGGATGCAGCGCGGCGAAGTATTCCCGGCCCGGAAAGCTGCCATCCTGGTAGATCGCCTTGTAGCCGGCGGTGCAGGTGTTGCGCGTCTCGTTGCCCGAAAGCTGCCAGATCACCCAGTCCGCCGCTTCGATCAGGCGGTCGGCGGCGCGGTAGACTTCGGGCGCTTCGTCCAAAATCTGGAGTGCCTTGCTGAAGAACCACTCAGACGAAATCTTGCCGCCATAGCGCGCCAGCCAGCCTTCGCCCATCGCGCGCGCCGTCGCGTTGATCTGATCGGCTTCGGGCTGGGCGGCATGATGCTTCCACAGCTTGACCCAGGCGTGCGGGTTGTCGCGGAATTCGGGCAGGCGCATCAGCGGGGTGCCATCGGCCAGCGTCGGCATCATCGTGCAGGCGGTGAAGTCTACCCCGATGCCGATCACGTCCGCCGGATCGATCCCGCTGGCCCTAACAGCCGCCGGGACCGCGTTCTTGAAGACCGCGATATAGTCGTCGGGGTTTTGCAGCGCCCACTCCGGCGGCAGGGGCTTATTGCTGCCCGGCAGCCGCTCGTCGATCACGCTGTCCCCATAGGGATGTACCGCGCTGCCAAGCTCCTGACCGTCGCTCACGCGCACGACAACGGCGCGCCCGGACTCGGTTCCAAAATCTACACCTATCGTATACTTCTCATTCCCCATCGAATTTTTCTCCCTGCGATACGGTTTTGGGTCGCAAGCTAAAAACTATCGGATCGGCTTCGCGGCTGGAGAAAGGGTTCTCAAAGGTCGGAATAGCGCGGTGGGTGGTGCCCCTGGCTGCGCTCTCCAGACGCGCATAGCATACCCGATTCTGCTGCTTCTCTCAAGCAGTCAGGCTGCACAAAAACGGCCCGGCAGAGACATCCTGCCGGGCCGGATCAATTCAAAAAGAAGGGGCTGCGGCGCGTCCTAGTACTACAACCACAGAGCGCCCCCATCCTAAATCCTTCCCCCAAAATGAGGGAAGGACTTGAAAAACGCCGCTGTTCTCCCCTTCCCTCCGCGCCAGTGTGGGGAAAGGGGCCGGGGGATGGGGGGCAACAAAACCATCAGGTGCGGCTGTAGTCCTAGCTGCCCACCGGCATCAGGTTGACCATCACCTTGATCGCGTTGTCCTCGTAGGCCGCGTTGAGAGCATAGGCGCGGTTGGCCTCGGCCAGATCGAAGCGGTGCGAGATCAGCGGCTTGAGATCGACCGCGCCATTGAGCGCCAGCACGGTCGCGCGCGGATAGCTGTGCTTCATACGCCGCACCATCATGATGGTCAGGCCCTTGCGCCGCGCAGTCGAATGTTTGAACGCGACCGCATCATCCGACGGAATCCCGACCAGGACCACGCGCCCGCCCAGGTCGGCCATCTCGACCGCCTGCCGGATCGCGGATTCGCCCCAGGCCGCCTCGATCACCAGCGGGACACCGTGCCCGTTCGTCCGGCTGCGGATCGCCTCAACCGGGTCGCCGTCGCGGATGTCAATCGCTTCGTCCGCGCCCCAGGCACAGGCCGCTTGCAGCCGCCAGGGAAATTGATCGAGGGCATAAATCGGCGACGCGCCGGAGAGCTTCGCCATGCGGATGATCAACAGCCCGATCGGGCCGCAGCCCAGCACGGCGACGCCCTTCGCCACGCGAAACTTGGCAAGATCGGCGGCATGGATCGCCACGCCCAGCGGCTCCAGCAGGGCACCCTCTTCGAGCGTCAGGCTGTCGGGCAGGGCAAAGCAGCCGCGCGCCGGGCAGAGGAAATATTCTTGCAGCGCGCCGTTGTCCGGCCACAGGCCCATAAAGCCGAGATTGCGGCACAGGTTGGGGTGGCCCTGCTCGCACATATCGCAGTGCCAGCACGGCATCGCCGGATCGACCGCGACGCGCTGCCCCGGCTGGAGCAGATTATGCTCGCCGTCGTAGGCATCCGGCCCGACTTCTTCGACCACCCCGGCGAACTCGTGCCCCAACACGATCGGGTTTTTCACCACCGTGTCGCCGATGCGCCCGTCGAGATAGGTGTGCAGGTCCGAGCCGCACACACCCACCGAGCCAACCTTGACCAACACCTCGCCAGCCTGCGGCGCACGCGGGCGGGGCACATCATCCACGCGCAGATCACGCGGGCCGTGTAACCGGGCAGCTTTCACGTTCCAACTCCTCAAAAAAACATGATACGACTAGGCACGGATGGACGCCGCCGCCCGATCCAGTTCGGCAAACAGCTCCGGCGTGAGGGTGACGTCGAACACTTCGGCGATGACCTGCGTCCAGCCATGCACGAAGTATATCCAACCATCCTCGACCTTCACACCCCGGCTGGCGCGCTGGCATTCGGCCTGGTGCATAAAATCCAGCTCGCCCCGGTAGTTCAGCTCCCAGGCCCAGCCGTTCTCCGGGAACAGGCCCGCGTCGGTGATCGGGGAGCCGGGCAGGTCTTTGCCCATGCCGGTCGCGTTGATCACCAGCGAGCCGGGCGGCAGCGCGGCCATCAGATCATCGTTGATGCGTGGGTCTTCGTTGAGAATATACTCGAACTCGATATCTGTCTGAAGCCGGGCGTGAATGTCGCGGAGCATATCCAGGCGCGGCTGGGTGCGGTTGACGGCGATGAACTTCGCCGGGCGATCCGCTGGGTCGGGGCGTTCGGCCAGGTAGACGCTGATCGCCACCGCCGAACCGCCGGATCCCAGGCACAGGACATGCCCGCCGGTGCGCCCCCAATAGCCCGGCTCGATGAAGGCTTGCAGCGCCAGGCCGGACGTGATCGGGTCTTTGGCGTGTCCGCGAAGCCGTCCGCCACGCTTGGAGATGCTCGAAATCTCGCCGCACAGTTGGGCGTAGGGGTCGAGATAGTCGAAGCGATCACACGTGGCGGTGAGCAGGTCGATCTTGTGGGTGGTAACGAGCGCGCCCAGGGAGAGCGGATCGTGCCGGATGTGCTCGACAATCGCGCGATAGACCTCGTCCGGGGCATGCAGCGGGGCATCATAGCCGGCGATCTGCGCCCCCAGGCCGAGGATGTCCGACCACCGGGGAAACACCTTCATGATCGACGATTTGCCGGTTGTCACGCCGACAAAATACATCGTGGGAATATCACGCTCCACCAGGACGTGTGATTGATCAGCCATGCGTGCTCGTGTGCTCCTGCTGTGGTTTCGGATGCCGGACCAAAAACGCGGCGATATTCTGGCCTGTGATCTGCGCGATGGTCGCCTCGTCCAGCCCTTCGGTGCGCAGGCGCGGCACGATCTCGTGCGGCAGCGTCAGCATGCCGGGCTGGCCGCCGTAGTGCCGCCACATCGACGCGCGCGCCAGGTCCAGCCCCAGCGCGATCCTGTGACTCAGCCCATCCCGGACCAGGACATGAATCAGGTGCCACGCCCCCTGATCGGGATGGTATTGGGGCCGGGCAAAGGTATCGTAGCCGAGCAGCGCCCCGGCCTGGGCCAGCTCGCGGTGCAGCCCGGCATCGGGGCGTTTATCGACGTGACAGAGGTAGAGGCGGTCGGGGGACAGGCCGCGATCGGCAAAGAACGGCAGCAGCGCCTCGACGTTGCGGCCCTGCTCGGTGTGAAACAGGATCGCGGCCCCGGTCTGGCGTGATGCTTCGGCGGCGCCTTCCATCAGGACGCGCGTCTGCCCCTCGATCATGCCCGTATAGCCGACCTTGATCGTCGTGGCCGGAACGGTGCCGCCCGTCTCGCGCATACCCGTTGTCAGCTCGTCCACGAAATAACGCGCGGCGGCCTCGGCAGAAGCGGACCACAGCCAATAATCGGGCGCGTAGTATTTTTGCAGGTGAAAGCCGGTTGTCGCCGTGACGTGCAGGCCGGTCGCTTCCGCCAGCCGGACCAGCATCCGCGCATCGCGGCCCGCACCGCCCGGCTGGCAGTCGATCAGAGTCGTGCCGCCTGCCGCGCGAAAGTCGCGCAGCTCCGCCTGGATCGCCGGATAGATCAACAGCTCCAGCCGGGCCGCCGGATCGATATTTTCGGGCGGATCGATCCACAAGTGGGCGTGCCCGTCCACCAGCCGGACCGCCTCGACCGGCACGAGTCCGGTTACAGTCTGAAACCTCATGCGCGCTCCCGGTCCTCGATACGATATTTCGGATTGTCTACGAACACCGGCACCCCGCCGCGCTCGACCAGTATTTTGGCAAAGCCTCGCGTCTCGATCGTGCCGTAGTCGTGCCCGGAATCGCCGGGCCACGCCGCGAGAAACGCGAACGGCACATCGCCCGTGTTCACGGTGCGGTGCGCCCAGTAGGGCGGCACATAGGCGATGATCCCGCGCGCCATCTTCACCGACGAGACGCGCCCATCCCCGGTCTGCATCAGCAGGCAGCCTTCGCCCGCCAGCCCGACATAGATCTCGGCGCGGTCGCGCTTGACATGAAAATGGCCTTTGGTCATGTGATACTCGCTGCCGACGCGGCCAGGATGCAGAACCGTCGTGGAGTGGAGCACCTGTCCTTCCTCTTCGGGCAGATCGACTGGATAGACCTCGTAGATCAGGCGGTCGCCTTCAGTTTCAAGGATGCGCTGCGCGGCGGACTCGTCGGCGTACATGTGGCACATATCGCTCAGGTGCCGGCGGATCACGTGGTCCACCGGCGTAATCACCCCAGACTCCAGGTCCAGGTAGGTGCTGAAAGGCTGCATCAGATTCATGGGAATCACTCCATGTTGTTTCCTAACGATACGGATTCAGGTGGGGAAGGATGAGAGCGCCGGGTGTGTGGCACACATAAAATCCCCAGCGCGAAGCCTGTTATCCTGTTATTACAAGGATAATCTAACATTAAACGCGTGGGGTGTCAACGGGTGTAGGGGCTTGCCAATGCCAGGGTGTCAGCCAGTGACCATGCCGGGTAAATCACTCGTCCGGCTGCTCCTGAGCCGTGCTGGATGGCCGCACGACCAGGCCGGTATGCCATGAGGACTGCGACAGGTCCTCGCCGGCGACATCCTGCACCCGGCCCGGCTCGCGGATGCGGTACAACTGGACATCGAAGCGCGAGCGATCGCCCCGGTGCAGCGCGTGATAGTACTCGATCGCCGTGCCATCTTCCAGATAGCTGACGCTGTCCAGCATGATCAGGGGGGCATTCTTCTTGACTTGCAACAGCCGGGACTCGTACTCGTTCGCGCCCACAGCCTCGATGCTGCGGTGCCCACGCACGATCACCAGCCCACACGCCTTATCCAGGTAGGCGTAGAGCGACTGATGCGAGAAATCCTGATGCAGCAGGTCCGGACACAGGCTGTGGGGGAGATAGGTCGTCACCAGCGCGATCGGATCGTTCTGGACGAAGCGCAGGCGCTCGATCTGGATCACATCGGTCCCCGGCTCGATCTGCAAATAGGCCGCCACCTTGCGCGGGGCGGGAATCAGCCCTTGTTGCAGCACCCGGCTGTGCGGCTGGTAGCCCTGCTCGACCATATCCTGATAAAAGCCGGTCAGCTTTTGGACCAGGCTCTCGGTGATCTTTGGCTCTGCAACGAAGGTGCCCTTGCCCTTCTGGCGCACGATCAGGCCCTGGTGGACCAGATCGTTGAGCGCCTGCCGGATCACAGTGCGGCTAACATCAAACATGCGGCACATTTCCGGCTCGCCAGGCAGTTGATCGCCGGGCTTCCAGATGCCTTCCTGCATCCGCTCGCGCAGAGTTTCACGCACCTGGATATAATACGGAATCGGGTTATTACGATCAATCGCCGTTTTCAACCTGTTATCCTATAATCTTGTCATGACAGGTTCATAACTAATATTATAGGCTACAACGAAAAGATGTGTCAACGGGGGCACGATCTCGTAAAATCTGTTCAGCATGAAGCCGATGGCGATTTGTGGGCCACTGGAAAGCGCGATCAACTCACATCTGCTCTTCAAGCTAACAGGGCAATTTTAAGTTATATTATACAAACCGACCCCGACTCCTTGGGAAAACCTTTTTGCAAGTGAGCACGAGGCGGTATTATAGTAAACAATGGGTTCACACTCAACCGGTGTGTTATGCTGCCGGTAAAAGTGCAGGATGCATACACCTTATAAATCCATAACTTCTACAGAGGAGAAGGGAAATATGCGAAAGAGACGATTGATCGGGCTGTTGATTCTGGCCCTGATCGCTGTGTTGGCATTGGCAGCCTGTGATGGCGATGATGACGACGACGAAACGCCAACGCCAGAGCCGGCTGTAACGGAAGCCATCGCAGAGCCAGAAGCGCTCGTCACTGAGGCGGCTGAGGAAGTAGAAGCTGCTGCTACCGAAGCTGCTGAAGAAGTGGAAGCTGCTGCAACTGAAGTGGCCGAGGAAGTGGAAGCTGCGGCGACTGAGGTTGCCGAAGAAGCCGAAGCCGTAGCCACCGAAGCTGCCGCAGCAATGGGCGAAGCAGAGGCCGAGGCGACTGAGGCTGTTGCTGTCGCGCAGGCCGAAGCGACTGAGGTCATGGAAGAGGTCGAGGCCATAGCCACCGAAGCAGCTGCCGAAATGGAAGCTGTGGCGACTGAGGTTGCCGAAGAAGTCGAGGCCGTAGCCACTGAGGCCGCCGCCGAAGCCGAAGCCGAAGCCACTCCAGAGCCAGCCGCCCCTGCGCAGGAAGGCCCGCTGCGCATTTTGAATGTGGTCAATGGCGTGTTGGGTGACAAGTCGTTCTTCGACTCGGCGCAGCGCGGCATGGACCGCCTGCTCGACGAAGGGTACGACGTCGAGATCAATACGGTTGAGCTGGGCATCGACCCCAACAACTGGGAATCCGGCCTGGCCGACGCGATGGCGCAGACCGACAGCTACGACCTGCTGATCGTCGGGACTTTCCAGATGGGCGAGTTCCTGGCGCGGCGCGTGCACCAGTATCCTGACAAGTTCTTCGTCATGTACGATGACGCCGTGCAGTACGACAACCCCGAGATGTGCGTCGAGGGCTGCACGAATGTTTACTCCGTGACCTATGCCCAGAACGAAGGCTCGTTCCTGGCCGGTCTGTACGCGGGTGGCATCAGCCAGAGCGATCTGGAAGGGGCCAACCCCGAGCCGATCATCGGCGCCATCGGCGGGCAGGACATTCCGGTCATCAATGACTTCATCGTGGGCTACAAGCAGGGCGCCTGCCTGGTCAATCCCGACACGCAGGTGATCATCCAGTACGCGGGCGGCTGGAACGACCCGGCACGCGGCAAGGAAATCGCGCTGGCGATGTACGAGCAGCAGGCCGATATCGTCTTCCAGATCGCGGGCGGCACGGGTGTTGGTGTGTTCGAAGCAGCGCAGGAGCAGGGCAAGTACGCGATTGGCGTTGACTCTGACCAGGCGCTCATCATCGAGGAAACCGACCCCGATCAGGCCCAGCATATCCTGACCAGCATGCTGAAGAACGTCGATAACTCGCTCTACCGCGCGGTCGATCTGCACCTGAAGGGCGAGCTGCCCTATGGTGAGGCCGAAGTGCTCGGTATTGCCGAGGGCGGCGTCGGGCTGGCCTACAATGACATCTACGAAGCGAACACCCCCGAAGAGGTCAAAAACCTGATCACGGCGGCTGAAGAGGCCGTGCGGAATGGTGAGATCGAGATCGTCAGCGTCCTGAGCGACACCCCGGTGTCGGTTGAGACGGCGTGCGCTGACATGCCGGCGACCGAATTCGATGCTGCCGCGCTCCTGGGCGTAGCGGCGGGTGCGGCTGAGGAAGCCGAAGAAACTGTCGAAGAGGCGGGCGAGGAAGTCGAAGCCGCCGCCACCGAGGCCGCTGCTGAGGCTGAGGAAATGGGTGAAGAAGCCGAAGCGGTAGCCACCGAGGTCGCTGCTGAGGCCGAGGCGGAAGTAGCCATGGCCGCCACCGAAGCTGCTGAAGAAGTTGAAGCGGTTGAGGCGGAAGCCGAAGCTGTGGCGACCGAGGCCGCTGAAGAAGTTGAAGCAGTAGCGACCGAAGTTGCCGCCGAAGTTGAGGCAGTAGCGACCGAAGCCGCTGAAGAAGTTGAGGCCGCCGAAGAAATCGAAGCCATCGAAGCGCCGGACCTGATCGACTGCGAGCAGTACGATCTGAGCGACCTGCGCATCGGCCTGGTGACGGACGTTGGCGAGATCAACGATAAGAGCTTCAACCAGAGCTCGTGGGAAGGCGTGCTGGCGTCTGAACTGTGCGGTGCCGAAGTTGACTACATCGAAACCGAAGACGCCGCCGACTACGCCGACAACATCGCTGAATTCGCCGAGAACGACTACAACATCATCGTGACCGTCGGCTTCGCGCTGGGCGATGCCACGCTGCAGGCCGCTGCAACCTACCCCGATATCGTCTTCATCGGTGTGGACCAGTTCCAGGGCGAGCCGGTTGATAACGTCGTCGGGCTGGTGTTCAACGAAGACCAGTCGGGCTTCCTGGCGGGCGTGCTGGCCGCCAATCTGACCCAGACCGGGACGATCGCGGCTGTGCTCGGCACCGACCAGGTGCCGCCGGTGGTGGCCTTCAACGAGGGTTACCAGGCCGGGGCGCGCTACGTGAACCCCGACATCAACATCATCTCGACCTATCACCCCGGCGCGATTGACCAGGCGTTCACCGACCCCGAGTGGGGCGCGACGACTGCCCGTCAGGCGCTCGACCAGAACGCCGACGTGATCTTCGGCGCGGGTGGTAAGACCGGCAACGGTGCGCTGATCGAAGTGGCGAACGCCGTCGGCAGCGATGGCCCGCCGCCGTTCTGCATCGGCGTGGACACCGACCAGTGGGACACCGTTCCCGAAGCGCATCCGTGCCTCGTCTCCAGCGCGATGAAGCTGCTGGATCGCGGCGTGGCCGACATCATCATGTCGGTGGCCGACGACAGCGTGACGCCGGGCAACTTCTTCGGCATCGCGGCGCTGGCCCCCTATCATGACCTGGAAGACCAGGTGCCGGACGAAGTGAAGCAGCAGGTCGAAGACGTGGCCGCTGGCCTGTCCGATGGCTCGATCACGACCGGCTATGGTACCGCGCCGGCTGAGGAAGAAGAAGCTGCGACCGAAGAGGCCGAGGCTGAGGGTGAAGCTGAAGAGATGGCCCCCGCTGCAACCGAAGAAGCTGCCGCTGCCGAGTCTGAAGAGACGGTCGGCATGGCCGCGCTGGAAGTTGTCACGGTGGGAATGAATGCTGAATACCCCCCTTTTGAGTTCGTTGACGAGAGCGGCGAGGTGGCCGGGTTCGATGTGGACCTGATGCGTGCCCTCGCTGAAGAAGCCGGGTTTGAGGTCGAGTTCGTCAATACCCGCTGGGACGGCATCTTTGTCGCGCTCCAGTCGGGTGAGTTCGACGCAGTCGCCAGCGCTGCTACCATCACGGAAGAGCGCGAAGAGATCGTGGACTTCTCCAACCCGTACTTCAATGCCGGCCAGACCATCGCCGTTCTCGAAGATCGCGCCGAGGAAATCAGCACGGTGGATGACCTGGCCGGGCTGCGCGTTGGCGTTCAGGCCG
>JAAYCM010000134.1 GCA_012729765.1 Chloroflexota bacterium
CCTCGGCAGGGACCGGGGTCGCGAAGAACGCCATACAGCGCCGCAGCGCGCGCTCCACGGCCAGTGTCCAGCCCAGGGCGACGGCCTGATCGACGATGAGCGGCCAGTCGAGCGCCGTCCGGGTGACGATCTGGTGCAGGTCGAAGAAACGGAGCAGGTATAACTGGGCCTCGCCATGCTGCAGGATGGCATGCGCGCACCCATACAGCAGGTGCGCTTCGGGAGTCAGCGTGTCGAACGCCCAGCCCTCGCCCGCCCGGATCGTCTCGGTATGCGCCCAGAACCAGTCCAGCTGCACCAGCGACAGCAGCCGGTCGTCGCTCCCCAGCAGGCGGCTGTGCAGCTCCAGAATGACGGCGTTCGACACGCCTCCCCGAAGATGATAGTGGTGCGCGGACAGCTTGAGGGCCAGATCATCGCCGCTGCTGCGCGTGCGAATACCATGCAGGCTGTAGAAGTCGTAGCCGAGGCCCTGCACGATCGCGAGCGCGCGCTCGCGCTGCTCGTAGGGCACCAGCACATCCAGGTCGGCCATCGGGCGCAGGGCCGGCTCGGGATAGACGGTATGGGCCAGGGCCGCGCCTTTCAGCCAGAGCGCCGGGATGCCGGCGGCGCGCAGGGTGGCGTCGACGTCACGCTGCGTCTTTTCCAGCAGGATGGTCGCCATCGCCGTCTGGTGCGTGGCTTCCACGAGCGGCGCCAGCGCCGGGTGATCGTGCGGATCGATGCCCGCCTGCCGGGCAGTCCACAGCAGCATCGGGCCGAGTCCGTGGGCCAAGGCGAGGGGGACGATCGCGGGCCAGTCAGCCGCAGACACACCACCGGGGTCGCCAGTCTGCGCGACGAGCGCCCCCAGCGTCGATAAGCCGGAAGTCGGAGTCATGTCGTCTGGCTCGCCAGTTGGTCAACATGGGCGAGAATCGTCCCCCGGACCAGCGGCAACATCTCGTATTGTCGCGGATAACTCAGGCGGAACAGGGGCAGTCGTTCGGCCAGGCGGCTGAGCGTCTCGAATTCGCGCGCGTTCCGCTCGCGGTCGGTGATGTCGAGGCGGAAGGAATACTCCAGCAGGCTGACGACTCCCTCACGGGCGGTCATGGGCTGGATGCTCACCGGCCCATTCGGGTCCGCGTGTTCGGGATCGGATAGCACATAAATGTGCCCCACGGGCAGCGGCTGATCGTAGAACTCGATGTCTGCCTTGTCTAGTCCCAGCCGCCGCTTGGAGCTGTAGTGGGACACATACGCGTGCGCGCCTTCTTGCTCATCCAGCGCTTCCAACGAGTCTGACCATAGACGCAGGCCGGGGTAGCTCCCCACGCCCATCACCTGCTCATCCTCTTCATCGAGCAGCAGGCAATCATCCGTGATTAATGGTAGCCCCATTCGGCAGAAGCTGGCTGTCAGCGTGGACTTACCCCAACCCGCATCGCCAAGAAACGCGACTGCATGCTGGCCGTGCTTCACCGCGCTTGCGTGGAGAATCGTCCGTCCATGATGGCTCAGGACACGCGGCAGCACCTGGTCGAGCAGCAGATGTTCAATGGTGTGGGCGGGAAGACCTGGCGCTGGAGAACAGCGAATATCGCGACAATCCTGCGAGACATAAAAGTCGGCGAGTGAAGAGAAATGGAACCGATATCCGAACGCATGCTTTGACACAGAGAGCCAAACAGAGCCGTCCGGCATAACATGCTGCTGGAACGGCTCGGACAGGATTCCGTTGGATGGCTCGTCAGCTATGACTTGAAAACGAAAATCAGCACGTTGTAGATCGGCGACGGATAGACTAAGAAACCGTTTGAAAAGTGGCAAGAAGTGAAATAAACTGGAGGTATGAAACGAAAACCATACCCCAACGACCTGACCGATCAAGAGTGGGCGCTGCTGGAGCCCGTGATTCCTGCACCCAAAC
>JAAYCM010000135.1 GCA_012729765.1 Chloroflexota bacterium
CGACATCGACCACCTGGGCAACCGCCGCGTGAAGACGGTCGGCGAGCTGATCCAGAACGCGCTGCGTATCGGCCTGCGCCGCATGGAGCGCGTGATCCGCGAGCGCATGTCGATCCGCGAGTCCGACAACCTCTCGCCCATGACGCTGATCAACATCCGCCCGGTGGTGGCCGCCGTGCGCGAGTTCTTCGGCTCCAGCCAGCTCTCGCAGTTCATGGAGCAGACGAATCCGCTGGCCGAGCTAACGCACAAGCGTACGCTCTCGGCGCTGGGCCCTGGCGGTCTGCGGCGTGAGCGCGCCGGGTTCGATGTGCGCGACGTGCATCACAGCCACTATGGCCGCATCTGCCCGATCGAGACACCGGAAGGTCCCAACATCGGGCTGATCGGGCGTCTGGCGAGCTATGGCCGGGTCAACGAGTACGGCTTCATCGAGACACCCTACCGGCGCGTCTATACCGAGCTGCCGGTTAACGATCCCCGGCTGGTGGGGCGCTTGCTGCGCGCTGATCTGGAACTGCCCGGCGGTGAAACGCTCGCGGCGCGTACCGCGCTTGACGAGGCGCTGCTGAACCGTCTTGGCAAGGAAGGGATCACCTCGGTCGAGATCGTCCCGTTTGTGAGCGACGAAACCGAGTATCTCTCGGCGGATGCCGAAGATCGCTACACGATCGCTCAGGCGAACGCGCTGCTGGACAGCGACAACCAGTTCATCAATGATCGCGTTTCGGCGCGCTATCACCAGCGTTTCCTGGTCGCACCGTCTTCGCGGATTGACTACATGGACGTAGCCCCGCGCCAGATCGTCGGCATCTCGGCGGCGCTGATCCCGTTCCTGGAGCACGACGACGCGAACCGCGCCCTGATGGGATCGAACATGCAGCGCCAGGCGGTTCCGCTGCTCTCGCCGGATATCCCGATCGTGAGCACGGGCGTCGAGCGCCAGGCGGCCTATGATTCGGGCCAGGTGCTCGTCTCGGAAGAGGCGGGCGAGGTGCTGTCGGTGCAGGGCGACCGGATTGTGGTGCGCGTCACCGATGAAGCGGCCAAAGCCAAGTACAGCGCGACGAACGGGATTCACGAGTATAAGCTGCGCAAGTATAACCGCTCGAACCAATCGACCTGTATCGACCAGCGCCCGGTAGTCACCAAGGGCCAGTTTATCCAGCGCGGCCAGGTGATCGCCGACAGCTCATCCACCATCTACGGTGAGCTGGCGCTGGGACATGATGTGTTGTGCGCGTTCCTGTCGTGGGAAGGCGGCAACTACGAAGACGCCCTGCTGATCAGCGAGAATATGCTGCGCGACGACAAATTCACCTCGATCCATATCGAGAAGCACGAAGTCGAGGCGCGCGATACCAAACTCGGCCCAGAAGAGATCACCTACGATATCCCCAATGTGGGTGAGGATGCGCTCAAGGACCTGGACGAGCACGGTATCATCCGCATTGGTGCGGAAGTGGGGCCGAACGATATCCTGGTCGGCAAGATCACACCCAAGGGTGAAAAAGAACTCAGCCCTGAGGAAAAACTGCTGCGCGCGATCTTCGGCGAGACGGCGCGCGAAGTGAAGGACTCCTCACTGCGCCTGCCGCACGGCGAAAAGGGCAAGGTTGTCAACGTCAAGATTTTCACCCGCGAAGAGCATCGTGACCTGCCCGCCGGTGTCGATCAGATGGTCCGCGTAAGCGTGGCGCAGAAGCGCAAGCTGACGCAGGGCGATAAGATGGCCGGGCGCCACGGCAACAAGGGCGTCATCTCCAAAGTCGTTCCGATCGAGGATATGCCCTTTCTGGGTGATGGCACGCCGATTGAGATCATCCTGAATCCGCTGGGCGTGCCGGGCCGTATGAATATCGGCCAGGTGTTGGAGACGCATCTCGGCTGGGCCGCCGATCGCATGGGCTTCCGCGCGATCTCGCCCGTGTTCGACGGTGCCGAGGAAGAAGAAATCGAGGCCGAGCTGGGCCGCGCCTGGATGATCGATCAGGCGTGGAAGGAGATCACGCAGCGGGCCTGGGAATGGCTGCAAGGCGAGGAATACGATACCGAATTCCTCGAAGATGATGACGAAGTGCGCCGGCTGTACATCGACTACTGGCTGGGGCAGCTCGGCGGCTATGACATGGAGCGCCTGGCGCTGGAGTATGTCTATGCGCGCCGGGCCGTGCTGGCGGAATGGCTGCGCGAGAAGGGCTACAATCCCGATGACATCCTGCTCTTTGGCCGCGATGTCGTGCATCTGGATGAACGTATCCGCCGCGACGCCAACGCCCGCTATGCGACCCTGGTGCTGTGGATCGAGCATATCACTGGGCAGGCTCCGCACGACGGCGCCAGCGAAGTCGAGCTGCGCGATCTGGCGCGGCGTGTCGCGCTGCGGACCGGCGTGCCGGTGCCGATTGTCGGCAAGCAGCGTTTGTACGATGGCAAGACGGGCGAGCCGTTCGACCAGCCGGTCACAGTAGGGATCATCCATATGCTGAAGCTGGCGCACCTGGTCGAAGACAAGGTGCACGCCCGCTCGACCGGCCCCTACAGCCTGGTTACGCAGCAGCCGCTCGGTGGTAAGGCCCAGTTTGGCGGCCAGCGCTTCGGCGAGATGGAAGTGTGGGCGCTGGAAGCCTATGGCGCGGCGCACACGCTGCAAGAGATGCTCACCGTCAAGTCGGACGACGTCCAGGGCCGCGTGAAGACCTACGAGGCGATTGTCAAGGGCGAGCCGATCGAGGAGCCGGGCGTTCCGGCCAGCTTCCGCGTTCTGGTCAAGGAGCTGCAAAGCCTGGGCCTGGCCGTCGAAGCGATAACCGACACCGGCGAAGTGATCAAGTTCGGTAAGGACGAAGAGAAATCGCGCCAGCCCAAGATGCCGATGGGCCTGCTCGGCCTGGCCGACAACCAGTAAATCCGTCCGCAGCAATCCTGCAAAACTTCAGCGAGCAAGCCGCCCGGTTTGCTCGCTTTCTTTTTGGTTAGCGAAAAGTTGCATAATCGTTTGTGCCGGTCTACACTCATATTCCTGTCTGGCACGACAGCCCTAATAGTTTTTTTAGTGAGAAGGCCCATGTCCAAATCAGCCACCGTCTGTCCCCACTGCGGAATCAAGCTCTCCAGCCCTGATAAGCTGGCCCGGCATCTCAGCCGCGATTGCACCGCGTTCATCGCTGTCGCGGTGACAAGCGCTCAATCCAAGCCGGGCAGCCGCCCCGGTGAGCCGGACGCCAAGCGCTGATCCGGCAGCGAGCCGCACTGCGCCGGTTCCCTCTCACCAGCCCTCTGAACGATGGCCGCATTGGCGTGCGCTTCGGCAGCGTATGGCGGCGGTTGTGATCGCGTCCACTGTGCGTTAGGCAGGCGCGTTGTACGCGTGCCGTAACGCATGTACAATGGACAGCAAACACTCGCTTAAGGCATGCGAACGCCCTAAGCGCGCGCTTTTGCACCGCTCGCCGCACGAAACTGGAAGGAAACCATGACGAGTGACCGACGTCCCAAGCTGCTGCGAATGGGCCTGGTGTTGGTCGTCCTGCTGCTGGCCCTGGCGGCCTGCAACCTGGATGACGACCGGGATGCCGAATCGGAGCCGACTCTGGCAGCCTCGATAACGCCCCCGCAAACTAACACCCCCATTCCGTCTTTTACGCCCTTTCCCAGCGCGACGCCCACCCAGCGCGTAGCCCTGATCCCGACGGCGACCCAGCTTGTGCTCGGCCCGACGGCGATCTTTGTCCCGCCGCAGCTCCCGACCTGGACGCCGCTGCCCTCAGTGCCGTCGGCCACCCCCTATCCTTACGACGTGCGGATCTCCTATCCGGTGGACGGCAGCCTGATCGCCGGTTATGTGACGGTCGTCGGCAGTGCCAGCCACCCGCGCTTTGTGCAGTATGCGCTGGAGTGGGGGCCAGACCCAAATCCCGGCAACCTGTGGTATCCGATCACGTCTCCGATCCGCAATACGGTGCTCAACAGCGGGCTGGGGGCCTGGAACACCACCGCAGTTCCCGATGGCAACTATCGTATCCGGCTGCATGTGTGGCTGAACGACGGGACAGACGTCGATTACATCATCAGCCCGGTGCGCGTCTCGAACACGCGCCCGACCGCCCAGCCGACGCTAACGCCATCGCCGCGCCCCAACCAGCAGCCGAGGATCACGCTGATCCCGGCCCAGCAGCTTCAGGCTGGCCAATCGCTGCGCCTGCCGGTTGAGGCGAGCGATCCGGATGGTGACGCACTCAATCTGTTCGTGGCGTCGAGCAATACCTCGGTCGTAACCGCCGAAGTGACCGGCACCGCCGAAATCCGGGTGGTTGGCGTGACGGCAGGCACGGCGACGGTGACGGTTACGGCGAACGATAACCGGGGCGGCACGGGCACGACGGCTTTCCTGGTGACGGTCCAGGGCCAGAACCGCGCGCCGAGCATCTCGCCGGTTCCGAATCAAACTCTGACGATCGGGGAGTCCAAAGACATTCCGCTCACGATCGGCGATCCCGACAACGACCGCCTGACGGTCAATGCGACCTCTGACAATCCGGGGATGGTCGCTGCCGCGCTGCTGAACAATCAGGCAGTTCGCATCACCGGCCAGGCCGAAGGCACAGCCAGTGTTACGATCACAGCCAACGACGGGAAGGGTGGTACGGGCAGCACGATCTTCCAGGTATCGGTGGCCGGGCCGACCAACCAGACGCCGAGCCTCAGCCCGATCCAGCCCCAAACCGTGACGGTCGGCACGCCGCTGGATATCCCGTATCAGGCGTCCGATCCCGACGGCGACTCGCTCGCCGCGACGGTGATCTCGAACAATGAAGGTATCGTGACCGGGCAGGTGCTCCAGCAGGGCGTGCTGCGGCTCACCGGAGTCGCGGCGGGTGACGCGGTGGTAACGCTGCGCGTCGACGATGGGAACAACGCTCCGGTCGAGCAGACCTTCCCTGTAACGGTGATCGCGGCCAATGCCCCGCCCACCATCGTTCCGATTGCCGATGCCAACCTGACCGCCGGTGACGTGCTCGACGTGCCCTATACCGCGAATGATCCGAACGGTGACGAGCTCACAGCAGTGGCCGCATCCTCCGATGACGGTATCGTGTCGGCCAGCGTGATCGCGCCCGGTACGATCCGCCTGACGGCCAACGGGGCCGGTACCGCGCAGATCACGCTGACGGTCGGAGATGGCGTGAACGATCCGGTCAGCGTGTCGTTCAACGTCACGGTGGGTGCCGCCAACGGGCAGCCGCAGCTTGGCAGCGCGGACAGCCAGACCGTATCGGCTGGAGCCAACATCATCGTCTCACTCAGCGCATCCGATCCCGATGGCGATCCGCTGACCTTTACCGCCGTGTCGGACAATCCGGCGGTGGCGACCGCGTCGGCGGCTCCCTCCGCCGCAGGGGTGGACGTGACTATCACCGGCGTGATGGCCGGGTCGGCCACGATCCGCGTTGATGCAGAAGATGGCCGGGGTGGGGTGGCGACGACCAGCTTTGCCGTCTCCGTGACCAGCGCCAACCAGCCGCCGGTGATCGAGCAGGTGCCCGATCAAACGCTGATGGTCGGCGAGGAGATCAGCCTGACGCTCACGATCAGTGATGGGAACGGGGATCCGATCGTGCTAACGGCGATCGCCCAGGATCAGGCGGTGGCTACAGCGGAAGCGGTCGGCAGTGATACTGTCGTGCTGCGCGGCGTGGCCGAGGGCACGACGACAGTCGATCTGACCGCCGACGACAACCAGGGTGGAGTCGTCATGTCCGGCTTCCAGGTGACAGTCGTCCCTGGCGAAACGGCCTTCGATCTGATGGCGTACCCGGTCGTGCCGGAGATTCCGCAGGAGATGGCGGCCAGCCTGAACCTGGTGTATCAGGGCGGGCTGAGCCTTGGCAACCGTCCGAACGCCTTCTCGAAGGTGGGCGATGAAGCGGTTGCCAGCCAGAACTTCCTGGTTCCGTTTGCCACCGGCCTCTACGACCTGGGGAACTACGGCGCGCTCCAAAGCGTGCTCGATGCCTACAGCGCGACAACCGTGCGCGAAGGCGATACCCCGGCGAACAGCCTGACGGTGGAAAGCCTGGCGGCGGGCGCGCAGTTCTCGATTGACACGCTCTTCACCGCCGCGCCGGGCGGCTCGGCCTGCGATGCGCTCGGCGGCGGGACGAATCTGGCATGCGAGTTCCAGCTTACACGACCCAGCATCGCCCTGATCAGCTTCAGCGCGCCGAACGTGGTGTTCATGCCCGCCGAGCAGTTCCGCAGTGAGCTTCAAACGCTGGTGCGCGAGGCACAGAGCACCTACGGCGTGATCCCGGTGCTGGCGACCATCCCGGCGGGCGGCGGCTACACGACCGAACAGTTGGCCGAGTACAACCGCGCGATCGTCGAGGTAGCGCAGGCGTCGGGCGTGCCGCTGTGGAACCTGTGGCGCGCCATGCAGGAGCGCGGGATCGGCGATCCGACCGGTGTCGCGCCGGAAGGCCCGGCTAACCTCACCGACGCGGCGCTGAGCTACGGCGTCAACGTCCGCAACCTGACGGCGCTCCAGACGCTCCAGGCAGTACGGCAGGCCGTCGGCATCCAGTAACGCGCCGCTGCGCTTGAATGCACTCCAACCCCTGGTCGAACGCCGGCCAGGGGTGTTTTTTCGACCTGAACAGGCGTTAGCTCTCGGACGGGTTGATCGGCGTATTAGGGACGGTGTCGTCCAGCCGGATCGCGTTCATCTGCTGCGTCATCTCCGCTGAGGGGATGATCTCGGTCCAGGAGCGCAGCAGCCGCCAGTAGCCCGGCCCGGCGGTGTGCGGCTGGGGCGTGAAGGGCAGTGGGCGCACCGCCAGCCCAGAGAGATCAGTGGGGCGGCCATGCACAGACTGCCGGTAGTAGTAGAGGCGGAAGACGTGCACGCCGTCGGTCGCGGCAAAGGCCGGATCGTGCCCCTGGTTGCGCACATAGGCTCCAGGGCTTTGAATGAGCGCCACGTCGAGATAGGCCGCGTCGAGCGCCAGCGCCTCGGTCGGAAAGACATAGCACGCGGCCTGATCATTCTGCGCCAGTTCGCTGCGCGTGCGATAGACCGGCAGCAGGCGGCCTGTCTTGACCAGGGGAAGATATTTGCTAGGGAACGAGCCGGCGATCAACGCGACGTCGGTCGCCTCGGCTTGCCGCCACTCGCGCGCCTTATGAAACCCGCCCGCGCCCGTTTCGATAACCTGGTAAATGCGCTCCTGGGCGAAGAATAATGCGCCCATGGGCAGGCGCGCCGTGCTGACTTCTGGCAGAGAATTGATATAATCCAGGGTCGTTTGATCAAACACCATGCCCGCCCTCTTTTTGATCAAATTGTCCGGTGTCGTATACCATCAATACACAATGTGTTCTCTGATGCTACAACAGTTTTAGCACTGTTTCGTTGCGGTTATAGTACGGATAATCAACGGGAAGTATGCTCCCGCGCGATTCTCGTTCAGATACCAGCCTGTGATGCCCTATGTCTAAGCGTACAATACTTTTGGTGGCCGCGCTGCTGGCCCTGCTGCTGTCCGCCTGCCAGCAGACGCCCGAAGGCCGGAGCGAGCTGGCCGTGACCGTTATTGCCGACGGCAGCAGCCGGGTATACCGCTACGACCGCACCGTTTCGGTCGGTCAGTTTCTCGAATCAATCGGCGTGACACTAGGCGAGCTGGACCAGGTCAATCCCTCGACCTTCACCCAGCTTACCAACGGGATGCGGATCACGATCACACGCGTGAGCGAGCGGACCGAGTGCGAGCAGGAGATTCTGCCGTTCGACTCGGACGAGCAGATCACGCCGCTGCTCCAGCCGGGCGCGCGTCAGGTCGCGCAGTTTGGCGAGAACGGCACGGTCGAGGTGTGCTACCGCGTCACGTCCCAGGACGGCGTCGAGATCGGGCGCTCCGAGATCAGCCGCGTGCCGATCAAACCGCCGCGCGACGAGATCATTTATGTCGGCGCAGAGCAGCCCAACACCCTGATCCCAATTGACGGCGTGCTGGCCTATCTCGCGGGGGGGCAGGCGTTCATCATCGAGGGCAACACGGCCAGGCTGCGCCCGCTGACGACGCACGGGCGGCTGGACGGGCGCGTTTTCGAACTGTCGCCGGATGGCCGGCACCTGCTCTACACGCGCAGCACCGAAGACCCCAACGACCCGGAGTTTTCCAACGAGCTGTGGGTTGTGCTCGATACCAGCGCCGCCACGCCAGAGCCGGTCCAGTTGGTGCCCAGTGATGTGCTCTCGGCGCAGTGGGTGCCGGGTCAGTCCACACCGACGATCAGCTACTCGACCGCCGCGCCGCGCAACGACGTTCCCAACTGGCAGGCGTATAACGACCTGTACCTGATGCAGCTCGATCCGCAGACCGGTCAGGCACTCGGCGGGTTCGACGAGGTCGTCGCGCCCAACCTGCTCGGCATCTATGCCTACTGGGGGCGGCGGTTTTCGTGGTCGCCAGATGGGACACAGCTTGCCTGGGCGCTGGCCGACAGCGTGGGACTGGTCGATCTCGAAACGGGCGAGTTTCGCGCACTGCTCAACTTCCCCGAATATGCGACAGCCCTGGTCAATTTCTGGGTATGGGTGCCGCGCCTGTCGTGGTCCGATGACGGGTACCTGATCACGACCGTGCACGGCGCGCCCTACGGCTCCGAAGCGCCGGAAGACAGCATCATCTTCGATCTGGCCGTGCTCGATCCGGAACGCGATCTGCAGATTCCGCAGTTCGTGTCGCGCAGCGGCATCTGGGCCAGCCCGACCTATTCCCCGACGTTCGAGGGGCCGGGTGGCAGTCCGACGGCTTACATCGCCTACTTCCAGGCGCGTGAGCCGCTCAACAGCCCCGGCTCGGAATACGATCTGTGGGTGGCTGACAGCGACGGCAGCAACGCCCGGCGCTTGTTCCCCGGCCCGGATCGCCCTGGTCTGCGCTCGCCCGACCCTGAGGACGGCATCGCCTGGAGTCCGTCCGCCCGGCAGATCGCGCTGGTCTACCAGAAGAACCTGTGGCTGATCGATGTCGAAACCGGGCGCGCCACCCAGATCACCAGCGATAACCAGGCGCAGCGCCCCCGCTGGTCCCGCACATCATGAGCGCTCGCTGGACCATCCTGATCGGCTGCGCGATTCTGCTGGCGGGGAGCATGGTCGGTGCGTTGGTCACACTCGATCAGCGGGCCGAGCGGCTGCGCGGTTGGGAAGACGCGACCGAGACACTGGCGCTGCCCGAACGGCTGCCGCTGGCCGGGGTCAACGTTGATCTGGCGCAGCTTGCGCCGGACGCGCTCGACGCCGAGCTGGACCGGATCGCGGCGGCGGGCTTTACCTGGGTGCGCCAGAGCTTCCTCTGGCAGGCGATTGAGCCGGAGCCGGGGGAATATGACTGGGCGGCCACCGATCGCGTCGTGGCGGCGGTCGCAGCGCATGACGGGCTGCAACTGGTCGTCGTGCTGGATGGTACCCCCGCCTGGGCGCGCCACACCCTCGCCCCAGATCACCCCTTCGCGCCGCCCGCCAGCGTGGCGGATTTTGGCCAGTTCGCCGGGGCGGTTGCCGCCCGTTATGCCGGTTCGCTGGCCTACTACCAGGTCTGGGACGAGCCGAACCTCAAATCACACTGGGGCGGCCTCGACCCGCGCCCGGCGCACTACAGCGCCATGCTGCGCGCCGCCTATGACGCGATCCATGCCGCCGACGGCGAGGCAAGTGTGATCCTGGCAGCGCTGGCCCCCACGACCGAAACCGGGCCGGATAACCTGAGCGACGTGCTGTTTCTGCGCGCTATATACGAGCAGGGCGGGCGCGACGCCTTCGACGCGGCGGCGGGCAAACCCTACGGCTTCGACACCGGACCCTATGATCGGCGCGTGGATGCGGATGTGCTCAATTTCTCGCGGCTGATTCTGCTGCGCGAAGAGATGGTGCGGCAGGGCGACGCGACTAAGCCGCTGTGGGGCAGCTATTTCGGCTGGAACGCGCTGCCGGACGACTGGGCCGGGCCGCCCTCGATCTGGGGCAGCGTCTCGCCGGAACAGCAGGAGCAGTACACACGCGAGGCCTTCCAGCGCGCGGCGCAGGAGTGGCCCTGGCTCGGCGGGCTGATCGTGCAGCACTGGCAGCCGGACGCGCCCGCCGACGATCCGATCCAGGGGTTCGCCCTCGCGCCGGTGATCGATCGCTGGCTGGAACGCGGGCCGCTGCTCGAAGCGGACGGTTTGCTGCCCGGCCTGCATCCCGCGCAGAACGCTTATGCCGACTACCGTGGCGAATGGCAGTTCGGCGCGCTCGGCGCGGACACGGTGATTGTTGATCCCGGCGCGGTCACGGATGAGATGGAGAACCGGATCACGGTCCGGTTCGAGGGGACCGGCTTCGCGCTCCCGACGCGGCGCGATGACTATATGGCTTACCTCTATGTCACGGTAGATGGCGAGCCGGCCAACGCGCTGCCGCGCAACCGCCAGGGCGAGGCGTTCATTCTGCTGACCGCGCCCCGGCGCGAGCCAGCCCTGGACCTGATCGACGTGGCGGAAGGGTTAGCGCCGGGCCTGCATACCGTCGAGATCGTGCACCGCCCGATCCAGGGCGATGATCGCTGGCCGATTGCCGGATTCGGGGTCGGCTGGGAGCCGGATAGCGCTCCCTACCAACGCGCGCTGCTCGCCTGCGCGTTCATCGGCGGGCTGGCGCTGATCGGCGCGGGCGTGACGTTGTGGCGCACCGGATGGCCGCGCATCCCCGTGCTGCCGCTGGATACCGTGCGCCGCTCGATGGAATGGCTGGTCAGCCTGCTAGTATCGGCGCTGGTGCTGGTTGGGATGCTGCTGACGTGGGGCGATGCCATGCCGTCGCTGCTGCGCCGTGACCCGCCCGCGCTGGCGCTCACGATCCTCACCGCCGGGATCGCCGCGCTCTCGCCCGCGTTTGTGGTCACGCTGGCCGCGCTGGCGGTGCTGTTCGTGCTGGTCTACAACCGTCCCGTGCTAGGGCTGATGCTGGTCATCTTCTGGTCGGCGTTTTTCCTCTCCACACTTGATCTGCTGATCCGGCTGTTTGCGGCGGTCGAGGTCTACCTGAGCCTGGCACTGGTGGCGGTCGTCCTGCGCGCGCTGGTCGAATGGGCGCGCATGCGGCGGATCGGCTACGTGCGGGATAGCCCGCGCCCCCGGCTGCACCCGCTCGACGGGCTGGCGCTGGCGTGGCTGGCGCTGGGCGTGATCTCGCTGAGCTGGGCGACGTATCGCGGCTTTGCGCTTCACGAGCTGCGCGTCATCATGCTCGGCCCTGTCGTGTTTTATGCCCTGCTGCGCCTGACACGGCTCGACCGGCGCGACACGGTCTGGCTGGCCGATGCGCTGCTGTTTACCGGGGCGGCGATTGCCATTGTGGGCCTGTACCTGTTTGTGACGGGCGAGGCGGTGGTTGAGGCGGAAGGCGGCACCCCGCGCCTGATCGGACTTTATGGCTCGCCCAACGGGGTAGGGCTGTACCTGGGGCGGTGCCTGCCGTTCGCGCTGGCGTACGTCCTGCTGCCGACCGGCCCCTGGCGGCGCGGTTATGGCGTAGTGGTGGGGGCGGTGATGCTGCTGGCCGTATTGCTCAGCCAGAGCCGGGGCGCGATCCTGCTGGGGCTGCCGGCGGCGCTGGCGGTCGTGATCGGCCTGTGGCGCGGGCGGCGCGCGCTGCTGCCACTGATCGGGCTGGCGGTGATCGGCGTTGTGGCGCTGGCGCTGCTCTCGCTGGTGCTGCCGCGCCTGGCCGATCTGGCCGGGAACACGGCGTTATTCCGCGCGCACCTGTGGCGCAGCTCGATCAGCCTGATCCGTGAGCACCCGATCACCGGGGCCGGGCTGGATCAGTTCCTTTACCTCTATCGCAGCCGCTACCTGCTGCCCGAAGCCTGGGCCGAGCCGAACCTCTCGATCCCGCATAATATCCTGCTCAATCACTGGGTCAACCTGGGCATCTTCGGCGTGGTGATCGGCGCGGCGTTCCAGATCGTGTTCTGGCGGACGTTGTGGCAGACTTACCGCCGCGTGCAGGAGATGCGCGATCCGCTGGCGCTGGCGCTGGTGCTCGGACTGGCCGGGAGCATGGCCGATTTTCTGGCTCACGGCCTGGTAGACGTGGCCTACTTCTCGATCAACCTCGCGTTTGTGTTCTTCCTGTCGCTGGCGCTGCTGCTGCGCTTGACCAAACAGGCGAGTGATGCTGTAATCCAGTCCAGAGACAGCCATCTGGAGGGGAGCACCATGCGAGCCGAGATTAATAACGTGGTGGTAGAGCTGATCCAGGGCGATATTACGGACCTGGACGTAGACGCAATCGTGAACGCGGCCAATTCGCAGTTGATCCTGGGGGCCGGGGTGGCCGGGGCGATCCGCCGCAAAGGGGGGCCGAGCATTCAGGACGAGTGCCTCGCGATTGGCTACTGCGAGGTGGGCAGCGCCGTGATCACCGGCGCCGGCAATCTCCCCGCGCGGCATGTGATTCACGCCGTCGGGCCGCGCATGGGCGAGGGCAGCGAGTCCGGCAAGCTGGCGAATGCGGTGCGCGCCAGCCTGAACCTGGCCGAGCAGCACAGCCTGCACAGTATCGCGCTGCCCGCGATCTCGACCGGCGTGTTTGGCTATCCGCTCGAAGCCTACGCCGATGTGATGCTGCGCGTGATCATCGACTATACCTTCGAGGACCTCGAAAGCTTACAGCATGTGATCGTCTGCCTCTATGATGAAACGGCCTTCAACGTCTTCGCGGCGGAATTCGAGAAGAAGCGGGCCGGGCTGTAGCTGGCCGGTGAGCGTGCTGCGGAAGTGTGGTACACTTTGGCGTCGCTTAAATCTGGATTTCGAATCGTCAAACGCGTGAAAGCGAGCAGGCTATGAGGATTTTGATCACGGGTGCCGCCGGTTTCCTGGGGTCCCATCTGTGCGACCGGTTTCTGGCCGAGGGACATGAAGTCGTCGGCATGGACAACCTTCTGACCGGCAAGATCGAGAATATTGCCCACCTGGCCGGCCACGAAAACTTCACCTTCATCAAGTACAACGTCACCAGCTACATCTACATCGACGGGCCGCTGGACGCGGTGCTGCACTTCGCTTCCCCAGCCAGCCCGATCGACTACCTGACCTATCCGATCCAGACGCTCAAGGTCGGGTCGCTGGGCACGCATAACGCGCTGGGCGTGGCGCTCGCCAAACAAGCACGCTTTCTGCTGGCTTCCACCTCCGAGATTTACGGCGATCCGCTGGTGCACCCGCAGACCGAGGATTATGCCGGCAACGTCGATACCATCGGGCCGCGCGGGGTGTATGACGAGGCCAAGCGTTTTGCCGAGGCGCTGACAATGGCCTACCACCGCGCGCACGGGGTCGAGACGCGCATCGTGCGCATCTTCAACACCTATGGCCCCCGGATGCGCCTGGACGATGGGCGCGTCGTGCCGAACTTCGTCGGGCAGGCGCTGCGCGGCGAGCCGCTGACCGTCTACGGCGACGGATCGCAGACCCGCAGCTTTTGCTATGCGCACGACCTGATCGAAGGCATCTACCGCCTGCTGCTCAGCGATTTCAACGAGCCGGTCAACATCGGCAACCCGAACGAGATCAGCATCCTGGAATTCGCACAGTTGATCAACACCCTGACCGATAACCCTGGCGGGATCGTGTTCCAGGAAGCGTCGCGCATCAAGGGCGACCCGCAGACGCGCCAGCCCGATATCACCCGCGCACGCACGCTGCTCGGCTGGGAGCCGACCATCGATCTGACGACCGGGCTGCACCACACGATTCGCTATTTTCAGGAACGCGTCTGATGCAGGGATGGGCGGCGCGCCGCACGGAGCGGGCCAGGGGGCCGATCTGGATCGCCCTGGCCGCGCTAATCGGCCTGGCTGCCGCGCGCCTGCCCGTGACGGCGTCCGGGGGCGGGCTGGCGCTGGCGGTGCTGGCGGCGGCGGCCCTGATCGAGCCGGTGCTGGCGCTGGTGCTGATGCTGGCCGTCGCCCCGCTGAAGACCCTGATCGAGACTGAGGCCGGGCTGGCGCTGCCCGCCGACGTGGGACAAATCGCGCTGGCGCTGGTCGTGGGCGCCTGGGCGGTCACGCGGGCGGCCCTGCGGCGCGCCGATCCGCTGCCGCGCACGCGCCTCTATCTCGCCCTGCTGCTGATCATGGCCGGGTTTGCACCCTCGCTGTGGGCAGCGAGCGTGCCCGGTGCGTGGCTGTCCGAATTCCTGAAATGGATCGAGATGCTGCTGCTGGTGCTGATTGTGCTCGACCTGGGGCGCGAGCGGCAGCGCTGGGCGTGGATCTCGTTTGGGATTGTGCTGGCGGCGGCGCTGCAAGCCGCGCTGGGGCTGTACGAGTTCCTGGGCGGGTCGGGTGCGCCGCACCTGTGGATCGCAGATTACCGCTACTTCCGCGCCTTCGGGACGTTCGGCCAGCCCAACCCGTTCAGCGCCTTCATGGGGCTGACGTTGCCGCTGGCGCTCGGTATGGCGTGGGGCTATATCCGGCGCGCGGGGCAGCAGTGGCGCGCAGAGGGCGGGCGACTCGCGCTGGCGCTGCCGGTGCTGTTCTATGGCGGGGCGAGCGGGCTGCTGCTGGGCGGGCTGCTGGCCTCGTGGGGGCGGGGGGCGTGGTTGGGATTTGGCGCAGCCGGGGTGGTGATGGTATTCTTTTCCCCGCGCCGCCGCTGGCAGGGCTTCCTGCTGCTGGCGGTTTCTGGTACACTGGGGGCGATGCTGGCCCTGGCCGGACTGCTGCCCGCCAGCATCGAGCAGCGTATCGTGAACACCGCGAGCGAATTCGGCGGTTTTCAGGATGTGCGCGGCGTGCCGGTCAATGACGAGAACTTCGCGGTCATCGAGCGGCTGGCACACTGGCAGGCGGCGATCAACATGGCGAATGCTCATCCGGTGATCGGAGTCGGGCTGGGCAACTACGAAGCAGCGTACCCGGCGTACCGCGTGCCAAGCTGGCCGCGCGCGTTGGGCCACGCCCACAACGACTATCTCAACCTGCTGGCCGAAACAGGCGTGATTGGGCTGGCGGGTTATCTGGCCGGATGGAGCCTGATTGTGTTCTGGACGCTGCGCGCGCTCCACCAGACCGATCCGGTTTTGAATGGGCTGGCGCTCGGCCTGCTGGGGGCGTGGACGCACCTGGCCGTGCACAGCCTGTTCGACAAGCTTTATGTCAATAACCTGTTCTTGCATATCGGCGTGATGCTGGGTTTGCTGGCAATCGCCTGCCGGCAGCGCCGCAGTGGACATCGTGTGTGAAACGCATGGCATCGGACTCATCTAAAACCATCAGTCAGCCGCTTGGCAGCCGGATCATGGCCCCGTTTGGCCTGCTCAACCAGTTCATCCTGCGTCTCAGTCTGCGTTTCGGCGGCAGCAAGCCCAAAGAGCTGGAGCGCTTCCTCAAGTTCGCGGTGGTCGGCATCGTCGGCGCGATCGTGGACTTCGGCGTATTGAACCTGCTGCAAAGTACGGTTCTGCGCCCGCACGATCCAGACGTGCAGCTTAAGGTCGCGCTGGCGACCGGCATCGCCTTTACCTCAGCCGTGACCAGCAACTTCATCTGGAATCGCTACTGGACCTATCCCGACTCGCGCTCGCGCTCGATTCGCTGGCAGCTCGTGCAGTTCTTCATCGTTAACACGTTGGGGCTGATCTTCCGGCTGTGGTTCGTGAAGACGCTTTTCATCCCATTTGGCGATTTTGGAGCCGACATGCTTCATTCGCTGGGGGGGCATGAATTGGGCACCGCTGCCACCCGCCAGTTGGGCACGAATATCGCGCAGTTCTTCGCCGTGTGGATCGTGATGGTCTGGAATTTCTTTGTCAACCGCTATTGGACCTATAGCGACGTTGAGTAGGGCAACCCTATGGCTGAACATATTCTGATCGTGGACGACGATCCGCTGTTGTGCAACCTGTTCGAGATCACGCTGCGCCGCAAGGACTACGAGACGCAGGTTGCCTATTCGGGCAAGGATGCGCTGGAGTATGTGGAGTCAACCCCGGTCGATCTGATCCTGCTCGATGTCATGATGGCCGATCTCAACGGTTTCGACGTGCTGCGCCGCCTGCGCGAGAATCCGGCGCTGAACACAATCCCGGTTGTGTTTCTGACCGCGCGCGTAGACGCGATCAGCCAGAAGACGGGGCTGGATATCGGCGCGGTGGAGTATCTGACCAAGCCGATCTCGCCGGAAGCGCTGCTGGAACGGGTGCAGGCGGTGCTGGCTGCGCGGAAATAGCTTTCCGGCATGGCGACGATCGGGATCGACTACACGGCGGCCTACGAGCAGGGTGCGGGCATCGGGCGCTATGTGCGCGAATTGATCCGGGCGCTGGCCGCCGAAGACGCGCAAACCCCCTACCGCCTGTTCGTCGCGGGCGCTTCTGGCCGCGATCTGCCCCCGCTGCCCGGCCCGAATTTTTCCTGGCGCGCGACACGCATCACGCCGCTGTGGTTTGCGCGCCTGTGGCACCGCCTGCAAGCGCCGCTGCCGGTCGAGACGTTTGTCGGGCGCGTGCAGCTTTACCACGCCACCGACTTCACCCTGCCGCCGACGCTGCCCGGCTGCCGCACGCTGCTCACTGTGCACGATCTGTCGTTCGTGCGCGCCCCCGAAACGGCGACTCCCGTCCTCAAAGCCTACCTGGATCGCGTCGTGCCGCGCTCGGTCCGGCGCGCCGATCATGTGCTGGCCGACTCACTGGCGACCAAAGACGACCTGATCGAGTTCTACGGCACACCGCCGGAAAAGATTAGCGTGCTGCTGAGCGGGGTCAACGCGGAGTTTCAGCCGGTGCACGATCCCGCCGCGCTCAAAGCCGTGCGCCAACGCTATAATATACCTGAAGCGCCCTACATCCTGTCGATCGGCACCGTGCAGCCGCGCAAGAACTATGCCCGCCTGGTCGCGGCGCTGGCGGCGTTGGGACGGGAGTGCCAGGACGTGCAGCTTGTGATCGCGGGTGGGCGCGGCTGGCTGGACAGCCCGATCTATCAGGCGGTGGCCGATCTGGGCATGGCAGAGCGCGTGCATTTCATCGGCTTTGCGCGCGACGCGGACCTGCCGGCGCTCTATTCGGCGGCGGCGTGCCTGGCCTATCCGTCGCTGTATGAGGGCTTCGGCTTCCCGGTGCTGGAGGCGATGGCCTGTGGGACGCCGGTCGTGACGTCGAACGTGTCATCCATCCCGGAAGTCGCGGGTGAGGCGGCGCTGCTGGTCGATCCCTATGATGTCGAGGCGCTGGCCGGGGCGCTGCGCCGGCTGCTGAGTGATGAGGCGCTGCGGGCCGATCTGGTGGCGCGCGGCTTCGGGCAGGCGAGCCGCTTCACCTGGGCGCGGGCGGCAGCCGATCTGCGCGCGGTTTACGAGCGTATACTGGAAGCATAGCGGTACCATACACCAACCATCATCATTTATCTTGAGGAAGCACCCGATGGGCGACAAACCGGCTGAGAAACCTGTCTTTATTTTCGATACGCGCGGCGACTGGCACGCCACCAAGCTCGGCGCTTTTCTGTTTAGCTCGCGGGGCGATTATGTCGGTTTTATTGAAGGCGAAGACGTCTACCGACGCGACGGCGAGTGGCTGGGCCGCCTGAGCAAGGATGGGCGTATCCTGCGCAAGCGCACCGAGCGCCACGACTATCTGCACGCGCAGATTCCGCCCGCGCCGCCCCGGCCTGCCAATCTTCCGGCGCGTGCGCCCCTGCCGCCGATGATGGCCGAGATCACGTACAGCATCGTCGATGTGTTGGACGAAGACCCGGACATCTTCAAGCATATCTCCGACCTGAAACCCGACCTGGACTGAGCATGGCTGAAACCGAACATCCCCCCAAGCGCGTCGCGGACTCGCGCGTCGTGCTGAGCACCCTGATGAATCCCGAACATGCCAACCCGTTGGGGAACGTGCATGGCGGCGTGGTGATGCGGCTGGTGGACGAGGCCGGCGGCCTGGCGGCGATGCGTCATTCGCGCTCCCCGGCGGTGACCGTCGCCATCGACTCGATGACGTTTGAGGAGCCGATCTATGTCGGCAACGTGATCACGCTGACCGCCGAACTGACCTACACCGGGCGAACGTCGATGGAAGTGCGCGTGCGAGTCGAGGCTGAAGACCCGCTGAGCGGCATCATCACCTTTACCAACATGGCCTATCTCGTGTATGTCGCCATCGACCGGCAGGGGCGGCCCCGCCCTGTTCCGGCGCTGCTGGCTGAAACGCCGGAAGAGCAGTTGATGTTTGAGCAGGCCCGCGAACGCCAGCAGGAGCGCAAGCGCCGTCACGAGCGCGAGCAGGCCTTCCGCGAGCAGCATGCCGCCACCGAGCGAGGCCAGCAGGATGAGTGATCTGCTGCCCGATCTCGGTGCGGGGGCCGAGCAGTCGCGCCTGTTGGAAATGCTCAACGAGAGCGGGGCGCGGCGCGTGCTGCGTACCCCGCCGCCGGACCTCGGCCTGGCGGAGCATCTGCCATTTCCCTTTTTTGCGATGGTCGGCCAGCTTGAGATGCGCACGGCCCTGCTGCTGTCGGTGATCAACCCGGCGGTGGGCGGCGTGCTGTTGATCGGGCCGCGCGGTACGGGCAAGACGACCTGTGTCCGCAGCCTGACCGATCTGCTGCCGTATATCGAGGTGAGCACCTGCCCGGAAGGCTGCCTGCCGGGCGATCTGGACGAGGACGGCAATCCCGATGTGTGCGCCGAATGCCGGCGCAAGCTGGCGGCGGGCGAGCCGATCACGCGGCTGGATGCGGTCAAGCTGGTGGAGCTGCCGCTCAATGCCCGGCTGGAAGACGTGGTCGGCGGGATCAACGAGCGGGTCGCCGTGCAGCAGGGGCGTGTCCGGCTGGAGCAGGGCATCCTGGCGCGCGCCGATCAAAATCTGCTGTATATCGACGAGGTGAACCTGCTCGATGACGTGCTCGTCGATGCGATCCTGGATGCGGCGGCGCAGGGCAGCTATACCGTCCGGCGCGGGGCGATGGTGGGCACCTACCGCTCGCGCTTCGTGCTGATCGGCTCGATGAATCCCGAAGAAGGCCGGCTGCGCCCGCAGATCATGGACCGCTTCGGGCTGCGCGTGCCGGTGCAGGGGCTTGTCAGCCGCGAGGAGCGCTTCGAGGTTTACCAGCGCGTGCGGCGCTACCAGACCAACCGGCGGCGTTTTCTGGCCGAGTGGGCTTCGCTCACGCTGGCAGCCCAGGAAGAGCTGGCCCTGGCGCGCGAGCTGCTGCGCCAGACCGTGCTGGACGATGAGGCGGTCGAGGTCGGGCTGACGCTCGTGCAGCAGTTGGGCATCGATTCGCACCGCGCGGAATATGCCATGTTCGAGGCGGCCCGCGCGCATGCCGCCGCCGACGGGCGCGACCGGGCCGATCTGCGCGACATCCGGGCGGTGGCCCCGATGGCGCTGCGCCAGCGTCGCAGCCCGTTCATGGCGGATTACTTCGCGCGGCAGATCGCTGAGGACGAGGCGATCCAGCAGCAGATCGATGCGCTGGTGGACCAATACGGCTGGGAAGACCCTCAATGAGCGGCAGGCGAGCGTGGTGGGCTGTGATCGGCGTACTGGTAGCGCTGGGGTTCTACTACGCGCCCTGGTTCACGCATCCAACCGCCGCCTTCACGATGAACGCGTTCGATCTGGCCGAGTGGTCGAGCCTGCATCCCGCCGTGCGCAGCAGCTCCCCGCCAATGCTGACCAGCCTGCTGCTGCGGCTGCCACATGTGCTGCTGGTGGCGGCACTGGCGCTGGCGGCCAACGGCCTGCCGGATGTGCGCGCCCGCTGGATTGTGCGCGGGCTGGCGCTGCTGCTGGCGCTGCGGATGGTGCCGCCAACCGATTTTTTCAGCGGCGCGACCGATGACGGCAACTATCGCCAGCTTGCCCTGCTGACCGCCGCCGGGCTGGGGCTGGCCCTGGGCGCGATCGCGGCGGTGCGGCTTGCATGGCGCGCGCAGGCGGCGCTGCTGATCGTGGGGCTGGTGGTGGCGGTGGTGGCGGGCTGGATGGGCCTCGCGCGGGCGGGGGTGCTGCTCGACAACTTCGAGATCGAGGTTGCGACCGGGGCGGGGCCGGTGGGCCTGAGCGTGATCGCGGCGGCACTGGCGGTGGCAGCGGTGCTGTGGGGCAGGCCGCCCGGCGCGATCAAATCAAAAGGCGATTGACACTGCCAACCGCCTTTCTATTTCCGATCGTCAGAAACCGGCCCAGGCAGAGCCGGCTGAGATAATCCACGCGTCTTGCGGCCCTGCGCGGCGAAGCCGGTTATTTCATCTGGGTGTCGATGTAGGTGATGGCGTCGCCGACCGTCGTGATGCGCTGCGCTTCGTCGTCGGAAATCTCGCCGCCGAACTCGTCTTCGAAGGCCATGATCAGCTCGACCAGGTCCAGCGAGTCGGCTTCCAGATCCTCACGAAAACGGGCTTCCGGCTTGACTTTCTCCGCCTCTACGCCCAGCAGCTCAACGATGATCTCAGTCACGCGCTCCTGCGTCGTTGCCATGTTAATCTTCCTCCATTCGGTAAGATGGCTCAACTCTAGCGTAACGCCTGAGTAAACGCTGGTCAATTTTACAGCAGGTCTACCGCACAGAACAGCCAAAGCTTGCTATACTCTGTGCGATTGCGGAGTCTACATGCTCTGCGCGATGCTGTCCAGACCGTGTACATCTCAAGGAACAACACAACCCAATGTCAAAAGTTACGGATGGTTCGATAACCGAGCGCCGCAAGGATGAACATATCCGGATCAACCTGGAAGAGCAGGTGCAGTTCCCGCGGCTGACGACCGGCCTGGAACACTACCGGTTCATGCATCAGGCCGTGCCGGAGCTTGATCTGGCCGAGATCGACAGCGGGACGGTGATCTTTGGCAAGCGGCTGAACAGCCCGATCCTGATCTCGTCTATGACCGGCGGGACCGAGCGCGCGCAGAATATCAACCGCGTGCTGGCCGAGGCTGCCCAGGAAGCGCGGATCGCGATGGGGTTGGGATCGCAGCGGGCGGCTATCGAAGATGCCGGGCTGGCGGCGACCTATGACGTGCGGGCGGTCGCGCCCGATATTCCGCTGTTTGCCAACCTGGGCGCGGTGCAGCTCAACTACGGCTATGGGATCGACCAGTGCCGCCGCGCGGTCGAGATGATCGAGGCCGACGCGCTGATTCTGCATTTCAACGTGCTGCAAGAGGCGGTCCAGCCCGAAGGCGACGGCAATTTTCGCGGCCTGCTGGGCAAGGTCGAAGCGATCTGCCGCCAGCTTGAGGTGCCGGTAATTGCCAAAGAGGTCGGGTGGGGCTTCTCGCCGGATGCGGTGCGCCGGCTGGCCGATGCCGGTGTGGCCGCGATCGATGTCGCCGGAGCGGGCGGAACATCGTGGAGCGAGGTCGAATACTACCGCGCGCCGAACGCCCAACATGCCAATGTCGCGCGCGCCTTCGCCGACTGGGGTATCCCGACTGCCGACGCGATCCGCTATGCGCGTGAGGCGGCGCCCGATCTGCCCGTAATCGCCAGCGGCGGCCTGCGCGATGGAATCGATATCGCCAAGTGCGTCGCGCTGGGGGCGACCCTGGGCGGGATCGCCGGGCCGTTCCTCAAAGCCGCCGACAGCGGTCTGGATGCGGCGCGCAAGCTGATCTGGGAGCTTTCGACGCAGATCCGGATCGCGATGTTTGCCAGCGGGGCCGCCGATATTGCTGCGCTGCAAAACATGCCCCTGCTGCGCGACGATTAATCCGCGAGCAGCGTCTCGGCTTCGGCCAGCGCATCCCCGGCGGACCGTACAGCCAGCAGGCCCCGATTGATGGTCTGCGGATCGATGTTTTGGCGCGGGTTGCGGCATTCCGACTGCCACAGCCGCGCTGCTTCATCCAGATCGATCGCGGCCCGGCGCAGCAGACCGGCCAGTTCCGCCTGGTCGGGATCGCCACCGGCGATGTTTTCCGGGCCGGGCGGGGTGAGATCGTCCCCACACTGAACCTGCTCCCCGGCGGCCAGCCCTTCCCACACGGCGGCCAGGGCGGTATGCGCCGCGCGCAGCCGCTCGTAGTCGCGCTGCAAGTCGAGCCGGGCCGGGGCGAGTGTGCTGTTCTCCGGCGGGGATTCGGTATTGGTGGGGGTGGGCGACGGCTCATCATCACCGCCGCACGCCGCCAGAACGAGCGCCATTCCCAACACGAGTACGAGTCCGAGCCATTGCAGCCGCAGCATAGGATTACTCCTGGATGAATTCGGCGAAAACGTGATTGCCCAGCAGCCGCCCGCGCGGA
The DNA here is from genome assembly GCA_012729765.1 of Chloroflexota bacterium. Lineage (GTDB taxonomy): Bacteria > Chloroflexota > Anaerolineae > Aggregatilineales > Aggregatilineaceae > JAAYCM01. The sequence goes on from JAAYCM010000135.1 coordinate 22,322, forward strand.
GTCAGGCGAACCTGATCGGCGGTGGGCAGCTCGACCAGCCCGAACGCGATCAGGCGGTCCAGCTCAGCCCCATAGACCTCCCACAGGTCGCGCCCGAACCAGGCGCGAAACGTGCTGAGCGCGACGCCTTCCTGCACCAGGCGCAGCCCCATCATCATCGTTTCGACCATTGCCTGCCGGGCGTCAATCGGCTCGATGGTGTCAGTCGCGGCGGAAGCCGGGTAGGGCAGCGGCGCGGGCTGCTGCTGAATGCGCTCGATATAGTGCGCCGGGTGCAGCACGGTAACTGTGCGCTTGCCGCCCGCGTAGCCGTGCGCGCCCGCACCCAGGCCGAGATAGGGCAGGCTGCGCCAGTAGTGCAGATTGTGGCGGCAGGCCAGCCCAGGCCGCGCCCAATTGCTGATCTCGTACTGCTCGAAACCGGCACGCGCCAGCCGCTCGTCGGCCCACTCGTACATGTCGGCGGCCAGATCGGAATCGGGCGCGGGCAGGTGCCCCCGCTCGACCCAGCGCTGCATGGGTGTGCCATCTTCGAGGCCCAGGCTGTACATCGAAAGATGATCGGGGCCGATATCGAGCGCCGTTTCCAGGCTGGTCTGCCACATATCGAGCGTTTGCTGCGGCACGCCGTAGATCAGGTCGAGGCTGATATTCTCGAACCCGGCGGCGCGGGCCAGAGTAACTGTCTCGCGCACCTCGTCCACGCCATGCCCGCGCGCGAAGAGATGCAGCTCGCGGGCGTGCGCCGACTGCATCCCCACGCTCAGCCGGTTGACGCCGATGGCGCGCAGCTCCTGTAGATAGGCACGGTCGGTCGTGCCGGGGTTGGCTTCCAACGTGATTTCGACATCAGGCGCGAGATCAAAGACTTCGGCACAGGCATCGAGCAGGGGCGCAATCAGCCTGGGCGGGATCAGGCTGGGCGTCCCGCCGCCGAAATAGATCGTTACTGCCGGGCGGCGCGCGCTGCCCGCCACCAGCCGCGTCTCACGAATCAAGGCCTCGGCATAGCCCGGGATCAGGCTCTCAAGGCGGGTATAGGTATTAAAGGCGCAGTAGGTGCAGCGAATCTGGCAGAACGGAATATGATAATAGAGAGCCAGAGGTGATTCGGGCAAATGCACACCCGATGTAACACTGCCAGGGGCGTAGGGTCGTTGAGGCATGATGAGCCACTCTTTATCAGCACAATTGCGTGAACGTTATCGCGACACTATAATAGCGGCAAAATTGAGCAGAATCGATGATTGGTCCCTCTCCGCCCGCTCTAGAAAAGGTTGCGCTTAATGGTTGATACGCAGAAATTCGGCAGAAACCTACCGGATAAGCCTCTGGGCGACGGCGCACTGCAGCCCGGCTCGGTGCTGCAAGGACGTTATCGTATCAGCGGCGTCATCGGCGTGGGCGGGATGGGATCGGTCTACCAGGCGCGCGACCTGCGGTTTCCGAATGTGACGCGCTACGTTGCCGTCAAGGAAATGCTGAACCTGACGGCGGACCAGTCGGTGCGCGAGACAATGCTGCGGACCTTCGAGCGCGAGTCCGACATGCTGGCGTCGCTCAGTCATCCTGCCGTGCCGGAAATTTACGATTACTTTTCCAGCAAAGACCGTGCCTACCTGGTGATGGAGTTTATCAACGGGCGCGACCTGGAAGCAATGATCGGCACCGGGGGAGAGCGTCCATCGGTGGAAACGGTGCTGCAATGGGCGCGCGAAATGTGCGATGTGCTGGGCTATCTGCACCAGCACGAGCCAGAGCCGATCATCTTCCGCGATGTCAAGCCGTCGAACATCATGATCGACGAGCACGGGCGGCTGCGGCTGGTGGACTTCGGGATTGCGAAGACCTTCCAGGTGGGGCAAAAGGGGACGATGATCGGGACTGAGGGCTATTCCGCGCCGGAGCAGTACCGGGGCGAGGCCAGCCCGGCCAGCGATGTTTACGGCGTGGGCGCGACGCTGCACCATATCCTGACGGGGCGCGATCCGCGTCTGGAGCCGCCATTCACGTTTGCCGATCGCCCCATTCGTGACTCCAACAGCGATGTGCCGCCCGCCTTGGAAGAGATCATCATGAAGGCGCTGGCCTTCAACCCCACCGAGCGCTATCCGAGTGCGGTCGCCATGAAAGAAGCGCTTGACGCTTTGAGCAAGCCCAGCGTCTTCACCCTGAATCGCGGCCTCGAAGACCAGGCCGAAGACGGCGAGTGGGGACAGGTCGAGGATGATGTGCGGATGCTGTGGAGCTTCCAGTGCGAGGACGAGGTGCGTTCCTCGCCAGTCGTCCATCGCGGCGTGCTGTACGTGGGAGCCTACGACAACAACCTCTATGCCGTCAATACCAACGATGGCAGCTTCCGCTGGAAGTACGCGACCGAAGAGGGCATCTCATCCTCACCCGCGATTGCCGAGACCGAGAATCTGGTGCTGTTCGGATCGATTGACCAGCTGCTCTATGCCGTCGATACACGCGTCGGACACCTGGCGTGGACCGTGCCCACCAAGGGGCCGGTCCAGTCATCGCCGGCAGTGGCCCATGGTCATGTCTTTTTCGGCAGCGACGACGGCAACCTCTACGCGGCGCGGCTGGCGATGGGGCGGATTCAGTGGAAGTGGAGCGGCGGGGTGCCGATCCGCTCGCGGCCCTGCATCGCTGGGGACTCGATTGTGGTCGGGCTGGAGTCAGGTGAGGTTGCCTGCGTCGATCTGTCGGGGCAGGTGGCGTGGCGTTTCAAGGCCAAACGGGCTGTGACCTCAAGCCCGGTCGAGCACGATGGGCTGGTGTTCTTCGGCTCGCTGGACTGGCATCTCTATGCGCTTGATATCACGCGCGGCTGGAAGGTGTGGGCCTTCCGCACCAACAAGCCGGTTATTTCGTCGCCGGCGGTCGGTGATGGCAAGGTCTTTGTCGGCTCGGTCGATGGCAACCTGTATGCCATCGACATTGCGAGCGGCAGGGAACGCTGGCATTTCACCACCGGGGGACAGATCACGTCTTCGCCCATCTATGCCAACGGGGCCGTGTATTTCGGCGGGATCGACGGGAAAGTCTACAGCCTGGACGGCAAGAACGGGCAACTGCGGTGGAGCTTTGAGACGAAAGGGCCGGTGCCCTCGTCTCCCACCGTGCAGGGCGATGTTGTGTATATCGGTTCGATGGATCACCATATTTACGCGCTCAACGCGTAGTGGGCCAGGGAAAAACACCATGGATTTTTTGCGCCGTATCCTCGGGCGACCCGACAACTCGACGGCTGTTGGGCCTTCCAATGACGGAATTCAGATCACGCAAGACAGCGCTGAGCCAGCCCGCCCGCCGGAGCCGGTGATCGAGCCGCCGGTGAATGGAGCCGTAGCTGCCAACGAAGCCGCCCCGACCGTCGTCGCCGATGTACCACCCCCTAAGAAGGTCGAAATGGCCGGCACACGCCCGCTGCCGCCAATCGAGCCGATGGTGCCAGGGCCGGGCCAACGACTGCATTTTGGGCAGCTTAGCGATGTGGGTATGGCGCGCACGAACAACCAGGACGCGGTGCTGAGTATCGTCGCATCCAGCAGCAGCAACGACGATCTGCCGGACTTCGGCCTGTTTGTTGTGGCCGACGGGATGGGTGGGCATCACGATGGCGAAAAGGCCTCGGCGCTGGCGACGCGCATCGTGTCGGAGCACGTGATCGAGCAGATTTTCATGGCGATGCTGACGCAGCGCATGAACGATCCCGACCGCCCAACCATCACCGACGTGCTGCGTGAGGCCGTGCAGCATGCCAACGATATCGTCAGCGACCGCGTGCCGGATGGCGGGACGACCGTCACCTCGGCGGTGATTCTGGGCGATCTGGCTTACGTTGTGCACGTGGGAGACAGTCGCGCCTATCTCGTAACGCCAGAAGGCATCGAGCAGCTCACGCGCGATCATTCCCTGGTGCAGCGGCTGATCGAATTGGACCAACTGACGCCAGAAGAGGCAGCAGAACACCCACAGCGGAATGTGCTGTATCGCGCGTTGGGTCAGAGCGAGAACCTGGATGTGGACGCGATCACGCGCCGGCTGGGACCGCATGCGCGCCTGCTGCTGTGCAGCGACGGGCTGTGGAACCTGGTTACCGAGGAGACGATCCGCACGGTGGTGCAGGAGTGTCTGGATCCGCAAGAGGCGTGCAAGCGGCTGGTCGATCTGGCGAACGAGCGGGGCGGGCCAGATAATGTGACTGTCATCCTGGTACAGGTTCCCGGCTGAGTCGGTGGCGCGCGCAAAAGGAACTGCTCATGGACGTATCGCGTAACTGGTACGCGGTTCTGGGGGTTGCACCGGGAGCCACTCAGGAAGATATCCGCGAGGCTTACCGGGTGGCGGCACGCCGCCTGCATCCGGATGCCAATCGAAATGAGGGCGCAGACTACCTCTTTCGCGATATTGCGGCGGCCTATGCGGTGCTCGGCAACTCGTCGCAGCGCGCAGCCTACGACTCCGCACGCGAGCATTTCAAGGACGATCCGGGCTACTTCTCGCTGCGCGTAACGCCAAGCAAGCGGGTGATCAGCGTGATGAGCGAGCCGCAGGTACTCTACCTGTTGGCGGAGATTACCCCGCGCCGTCAGCCCGCACAAAAGAAGCAGGACGCACGCCTCAACCTGACGCTGGTTCTGGACCGTAGCAAGTCGATGCGCGGCATCCGGCTCGACAAAGTCAAGATCGCGGCCAACCAGATCATCGATCAGCTTTCACCGGAAGACATTCTGTCGGTGATTACCTTCAGCGACCGCGCCGACGTTCTGATTCCGGCCTCGACTGCATCCGACAAGGTCGCCATGCGCTCGATGATCAGTATCATGCGCGCCGACGGCGGGACCGAGGTCTTTCATGGGCTGCAAGCGGGCTTTGAGCAGAACAAGCGGCACTTTGGCCCGCGTCTGGTCAACCACATCATTCTGATTACCGATGGCCGGACCTTTGGCGACGAGTCACAATGCCTGGAGCTGGCTGAAAAAGCCGCCGCTAAGGGAATCAGCATCAGCGCGATGGGCATTGGCGACGAGTGGAACGATAAGTTCCTCGACGCGCTTGCCTCGCGCACGGGCGGAACCTCAGCCTACATCAACTCCCCGACTGCCGTGGTGCGCTTCCTGAACGAGCGTGTCCGCAGCCTGGGGAATGCCTTTGCCGAGCGCCTTCAGTTTGCTGTCGCGCCGGATGCGGATATCGATCTGGAATCGCTCTTTAAGCTTCAACCCACGCCCCAGCCGACCGAGGTTGCGCCGCAGCCGATCCCGATCGGCGTGCTCGAAAACAACCGCCCGATGTCGTTTCTGATCCAGTTGCAGATGCCGCCCAGCCCTAAGCCGGGCTTCCGGACGGTAGCACGCCTGGACGCTGCCGGTGATGTGCTGGCCGCCAACCGGCAGGCCTACCGGGTGCTCTCCGATATCGCCGTTGAAATCAGCGACAATCCGCCGGTTGAGGAGCCGCCGCTGGCGATCCTGGACGCGCTGGGCAAGCTGACACTCTATCGGATGCAGCAGAAGGCCGAAGAGGCTTTGGCGTCGGGCCAGCCTGCGGAAGCGACACGTCATCTTGAGAATCTGGCGACGCGCCTGCTAGCTTCGGGACAAACGGAGCTGGCGCAGCAAGCGATCATCGAGGCGCGCCGCATCGCCCATACCAGCGCGTTATCGGAAGAGGGACGCAAGAACTTGAAATTTGGAACCCGGATGCTGTTAGCTGCTCCTGAGCAGACGGATCAGCAGGAAGACGACGCATGAAATCCTGTCCATTCTGTGCATACCCCAACCGCGAGGGGGTCTTGTTTTGTGAGGAGTGCGGGCACCCGTTTACGGGTAGTACCCAGCATTTGAGCACCCGTGTCATCACCAGCGAGCAGGTCCAGGCCCAGGGTCGGATTACCTGGGGCACGGCGCGCTTTAGCGGGAACTCTTCGATCGTGGTCCAGGTCCGCGATTATTCCGAGCCGGTAATCCTGGGGTCCAAAGAAGAGCTGATGGTTGGGCGTGCCGACACACAATCCAACTTTGCCCCCGATCTGGACCTTGATCAATACGGAGGGGCGGATCAAGGCGTGTCGCGCCGCCATGCCGTCATCCGCCGGGGCGAGGATACGCTGACCCTGACCGATCTCGGCAGCACGAACGGCACCTACCTCAACGGACAGCGGCTGCTTCCCAACCAGTCGCGCGTGCTGCGAGATGGCGACGAGGTGCGAGCGGGCCGGCTGGTCTTTCATATCTTCTTCAAGTGAGATCCTTTCGACAAACAGGTGAGATTTGATGCAGACCGTACTGATTCACATGGCCAATGAGGAACCGATCCTGGCGGAAGTCGAACAACTGCCCGGAGTAAATGATCAACTGCTTTACTGCATGAACCCACGCCGCCGCGACGGAAAAGACCTGCACTATGTTTTACCCGAAGTGCAGACGATCATTCTGCCCTGGTGGCGCATCAACTTTGTCGAAGTGATGCCGACCGGCGAAGAGGAAGAGATCGTCGCGTTCTACCGAGACTGATCTGCCGAGAGTCATACCGAGTGGGGAGATTCCCTGTATGAGTGGCAAACCTCCGCGTCCCATGCCACGGGATGCCAAGCGGATTCTGGTGGTGGATGACGAGCCGCGCATGATCGGCTTTATCCGCATGAACCTGGAACTGGAAGGCTACCAGGTGCTTGAGGCCCATACCGGGCTGGAAGCGCTGGAGATGATCCGAACCCAACTGCCAGACCTGGTGCTGCTGGACGTGATGATGCCGCAGCTTGACGGCTTCGAGACGCTGCGGATGCTGCGCGAGTTTTCGAGCATCCCGGTGATCATGCTGACGGCTAAAGGCGAGGAAGACGACAAGGTCTATGGGCTGGAACTGGGGGCCGACGACTATGTGACCAAGCCCTTCGGCTCGCGCGAGCTGTCGAGCCGGGTGCGGGCCGTGCTGCGCCGCGCCGAGATGCCGAGCGCCTCGCCCGATCAGGCCGTACTGCGCATCGACGACCGGCTGAGCGTGGACTTCAACCGCCGCGAGGTGATCGTCAGCGGTGAGCATATCAAGCTGCGCCCGACCGAGTACCGGCTGCTCTACCACCTGATCGAGAACGCCGGCTGGACCGTCCCACACGAGCAGCTGCTCGCCAAAGTGTGGGGCTATGAGTACCGCGACGAGACGCATTATGTCCGGCTGTATGTGAACTATCTGCGCGAGAAGATCGAGGAAGACCCGTCTAATCCCAAATACATCCTGACCGAGCGCGGCGTCGGCTATCGTTTTGTCGATTTCAAGAATCAGGAAGTCTGAGCGGGGCGCACAGCCCTACCGCGACGTGTGCGGGTGAGGAGAGACGCGGATGTCGACTCTCTACAAGGTGATCGTGACAGGCCCGTTTAACTCCGGGAAAACGGCGTTTATCGGCGCCATCTCAGATATCGCCGTGGTGACCACCGAGCGCAAGATCACGACCGAGGATCGCGGTATCAAAGCCGAGACGACGGTTGCAATGGATTATGGCCGGGTGGAGCTGGATGGCAAGATCCTGCACCTCAATGGAACGCCCGGCCAGGCGCGCTTCGATTTCATGTGGGAGATTCTGGCGCGCGAGATGAACGGCTTCATCGTGCTGGTGGACAGCACCGATCCGGTTTCTTTTCCCGACGCCGCCGACCTGATCCGGCTGTTTTCGGGCTTCCACGCCGTGCCCTACCTCGTCGCTGCGACCAAGACCGACCTGCCCGGCGCGGTGAGCCTGGCCGAGCTGCGGCGGCGCATTAACCCCGGCGACGTGACGGTGATGCCGTGCGTCGCCACGCAAAAGACAAGCGTCCGGCAGGTGCTCCTGCAAATCATCGACCTGATCGACCGCCGGCGGGGTGGCTAGCCGCGTCGATCCGGCTACTCGTCTTTGCCGGGCAGGTCGTTCAGGTCTGCCAGCGCGTCGAGCGCCGCCTGGGCCGAGATGCGCTGGGCTTCGAGCCAGCCTTCTTCCGTCGTCATGCGCTGCAAATGCGCGTAGAGGGCGGTTTGTTCTTCGGCAGCAAGTGTCGCCCACAGTTCGCGGATGCTCTCCGGATCGCGCCCCAGCATAATCGACCAGAACTGCTCCAGATCGTCGGTCATCGCGACTGCTCCTCGTCCACGCCGTGTGCCGCGCGCAGGCGGGCGTATTCGGCGCGAAAGGTGTCGTGCAGCAGGGCCTTCCGGTCGGCGGGCAGATAGCTGGCCCGGACCGCGTTGAGGGCCGCCTGCTCCACCTGATCGAGGCTCAGGCCGCAGTCGTGTACGGCGTGCAGATACTCGGCGTTGAGCGTGGTGTTAAAGAGGGCCGGATCGTCGGAATTGATCGTCACGCATACCCCGGCTTCGAGCAGGGCGCGCAGCGGGTGAGCCGCGTAGGTCGGGTAGACGCCCAGGCACAGATTGCTGGTCGGGTTGACTTCCAGCGGAATCTGGTGCTCGATCAGATACGCCACCAGCGCATCATCTTCAATCGCGCGGACGCCGTGCCCAATACGCTCAGCGTGCAGCGCGTGGATTGCGCCCCAGACGCTCTCCGGCCCGACGGTTTCGCCCGCGTGCGGATTGCTGTGCAGCCCACGCCCCAGCGCCACCCGGAATACCTGCTCGAACGGCTCCGGCGGCCAGCCGACTTCCGGCCCGCCCAGGCCGAGCGCCACGACTCCGCCAGCCTGCGCGCCGGGTGATGTGACCCACTCGACGACGGTTGGCCCTGTGTCCACGTTGCAGCGCACGATATCGGGAATCCAGCGCATCTCGACGCCGAAATGCTCGCGGGCCAGTGCGCGCCCGGCATTGACAGCGGCCAACAGATCGTCCCACGTCAGGCGCTCGGAGATGTGGGTGTGTGGCGTCCACGTCACTTCGGCATAGCGGATGTTCTGGCGCGCCATCTCCTGCCCATACTCGTAGGTGACGCGTGTGAAGTCCTCTGGCGTTTGTAGGCAGGCGCAGATCGCTATGAAGATCTCGATGAAGTGATCGAAGTCGCGGAAGACATACCAGTCGTGCACGGCTTCGGCGCTGCTCACCGGCAGGTCAATCCCATTCCGGCACGCAAGCTCGAGCAGGGTAGTGGGCCGCACCGTCCCTTCGAGGTGGACGTGCAGCTCGACTTTGGGCATGGTCTGGAGATAGCTGTCGAGGGACATGGTTAGGCGTCCACTTCCTGGGCTTCATCGACGGGAACGCCTGCCTGCTGCCGCCCGGCCTGCCGCGCGATCGCTGCCTGGATAAAGGCGCTGAAGAGCGGGTGCGGGCGGTTGGGGCGGCTCTGAAACTCCGGATGGAACTGGCTACCGACCATAAACGGGTGGTCGCTCACTTCCATAATCTCAACCAGCCGTCCATCGGGGCTGAGGCCGCTGAAGCGCGCGCCGTGCTGCTCGAAGCTGGCGCGGTAGGCGTTGTTGAACTCGAAGCGGTGGCGGTGGCGCTCGTCCACGGACGGGATGCCGTAAGCTTCGGCGGCGTGGGTGCCCGGTTGGAGCACGCAGGTATAGAGGCCCAGGCGCATCGTGCCGCCCAGATCGGCGACGTTGTGCTGGTCGGGCATCAGGTCGATCACGGGGTGCGCGGTCGCGGTGTCAAACTCGGTGCTGTTGGCATCTTCCAGACCGAGTATATGGCGCGCGAACTCGATGCACATCACCTGCATCCCCAGGCACAGGCCGAGGTAAGGCACATCGTGTGTGCGGGCATAGCGCGCCGCCAGCACCTTGCCTTCGATGCCGCGATAGCCGAAGCCGCCCGGCACGACGATCCCATCGACCGTGTCGAGCATATCCCAGCCCTTGCCCTTTTCAAGATCGCCGGAGTAGACCCATTCGATCTCCAGCCTGCGATCCTGGGCGACGGCGGCATGGGAGAGGGCTTCTTTGACGCTGATATAGGCGTCGCGCAGCTCGACGTACTTGCCGATGAGTGCAACACGCAGCGGACGCTCGATCTGGCGCATCTGCCGGACGAGATCGCGCCACTCGTTCAGATCAGGCTCGCTGGCGTTTAGCCCAAGCTGCCGGACGATGAAATTTCCCAGACCGGCGTCTTCCAGCTCCAGCGGCACCTGGTAGATGTTATCGGTGGTCTTGAGCGGGATCACGGCCTGCGGCTCGACATCGCAGAACAGCGCGATTTTGTTGGTGATGTCGCGGCTGACCGGGTGATCGGTGCGCGCGATGATTACCTGCGGCTGGATACCGATGCCCCGCAGCTCACGGACGCTGTGCTGGGTGGGCTTGGTCTTCAGCTCGCCCGTCGCGCCGATGTAGGGCAGGAAGGTCACGTGCACGTAGAGCGTGTTGTCGCGGCCTACGTCGGTGCGCATCTGGCGGATCGCTTCGAGGAAGGGCTGCCCCTCGATGTCGCCGACCGTGCCGCCGACCTCGACGATCACCACGTCCGGCTCATCCTGCTTGCCGACCAGGGCGATCCGCCGCTTGATTTCATTGGTGATGTGCGGGATCACCTGGATCGTTCCGCCGAGATAGTCGCCCCGGCGCTCTTTACTGATGACCTCGGCGTAAATCTGGCCGGTGGTCACGTTGCATGTGCGGTCCAGATTCTCGTCGGTGAAGCGCTCGTAGTGGCCCAGGTCCAGGTCGGTTTCCGCGCCGTCTACCGTCACGAACACTTCACCGTGCTGGTAGGGACTCATCGTCCCCGGATCGACGTTGAGATAGGGATCGAGCTTCTGGATCGCCACCTTCAGGCCGCGCGCCTTGAGCAGCCGTCCGATCGCCGCTGCGGTGACGCCTTTGCCCACCGAGCTTACCACACCGCCCGTGCAGAAGATGTACTTCGGCATGATACACTTTCCTACAAGATTGTAAGGCTGCCGGTCGATAGTAGATCATACACAAAACAGAGCGACGGGGAGCTTAAGGCGTTGGCTGCCTGGCTCCCCGTCGGCGGTTGCGTCGGGGTTATGCGTCAGGTGCGCGGCGCATTTCGCGCCGGCACAGGTTAAACGAGATTTTCGAGATCATCGGCGGCACGCCGCATATCCAGGAACACCAGGCCGAGTTTGGCGCTCTCGCGCACGAGGGCGGTCAGCACGGCTTCTTCACCAACGGACATGAGAATCACAAAACCGCTGTTGCCCCGGATATAAACCTGATCGAGCAGGCCCCGGCCCAGTTCCCCCGCGATACGCTCGCCGAGCGAGAGCATTGCCGCCGACATGGCCGAGACGCGATCCTCTTCGACGTTCGCCGGCAGCGACGAAGCCATGATCAGGCCATCGACGCTTACAACAGCCGAAGCTTCGATATCAGGCGTACCGGACTGCAAATCGCGCAAGCGATCCACCATCAGTTCCGTCCGCGATTTCGCCATCGATAGTGCTCCTTTTTGCGGGTTTGAGCCGGAGTTCACACCGTGAAGGCAGGTTTCCAGGCGTGGTGCCAGAGGCCGCGTCGCGCTGAAGATTCCTTACGTGACCCCATTACCCTCTAAGTCGCCTGCATGATAGCATAAGCCCCCCAACGAGTCAACAAAGCATCGGCCTCAGCTTCGGCTAAATCCCGCCCTGGCGCGTGAATTTTTCGTGATTTTTAGCCGGGCTGCGCACCAGGCGTGGCTGCCGATTTGCAAAAGGTTCCAAATCCGTTAGGATAGAGGCAGGGGGCTGTGGGACCGATGCCAGTTTCTCATTTTGGCCCAAAGCCTATATAATTGATTGTGCCTTAATCCAGTCTTCATGAGTTCAAGCAGGTAGAAAAACCATGCCTTCGGTTCCGCGGATTGTTGTTGTCGATCCTTCCCATGACGTGAGTCGTATTGTGCACGGCGCGCTGGCGCTGCTCAACCGGCAGTATATCCTGATCGAGGTGCCGACCTCGGACGACGCGCTCGAAGAAGTCCTGAAGTCGCAGATTGACTTGCTGGTGAGCGCCTATCGTGTTCCCGGCCAGATGAACGGTGTTGAGCTGGCGACGAGTATTCGTCACGAGACGCTCGGCACGCCCGTGATTGTGCTGGGCGAGGAAGGCGATCCGAATTTCGACAAGGATACGCTCAAGGAAGCCCCGTTCCAATACTTCCTGCGCCCGGTGGCCGAGCCGTTTCTGCGCGGGATGCGGATTGCGCTCGATGGCGAAGCGGCGATCGAGGCCGAAGCCGCTCCCTCGACCGAACTTGATCTCGGCCCGCTCCCGAAGGTTGACCTGAACGCGCTGCGCAACGAAGTGATGTCCCTGATGCGTGATGTCGCGGCGATGGGCATCATTGTGGCCGACCGGACCGGGCGCGTGCTGATTGATGAAGGCGCGACCGGCTACATCGACCGCGAGAAACTGGCCGCGATTCTCGGCCCGACTTTTGCGCGGACCGTCGATATCGGGACGCTGATGGGCGGCGACACCTGGGCGATGCACTACTATGACGGCGAGCGGCTCGACCTGTTTGGCCTGTCATTGGGTGTGCACTATTTTATGTGCCTGCTGTTCGACGGCTCGAATCGGGGCGCGTTTGGCGGGGTCACACGCTTTGGGCGGCGCGCCGCCGACAAGATGATCGGTATGATCGGCGAGGCGGCATACCAGCGGCTGGAATCACAACCGCTGCCCGCGCCCAAGGCCCCCGAAACCCCGGCCAAAACAGCCCCGGCTCCTCATACCGAGAAAGCCAAAGCGCCGGCTGCGCGCCCTGAGCCGAAGCCCGCCCCGGCGGAATCCAACACGATCCCTAACTTCGATCCCGACGCGCTTTTCGCACAGCCAATTGATGAGAATGTGGCCGACAGCATGTTCGATCCCGACCGGCTCAGCGCGCTGGCGCGCTCGCTCAGCGAGGAAGCCGGACTGCACGTGGATTACGACGACGCGATTAATATGGGGATTCTGGATGAGTAGGTCACAGGCTGCACGGTTCCACACCTGATGAAGCTCCCTCATGCCCGCCGCAGCCCGGCGGGCGTGATGTTTATCCGGCTCAAAGGTTTGATTGCACACTTGCCAGCGGCCATGCTGCCGTTTACAGTTGAGGGCGATTGTATGGCCAGATGCGCGCCTGCGCGGCGGCTGTCCTGACTACCGTACGAATGGATGGAGACATTAACGAATGACAGTACCTAGTGATCTTGAGATCGCTCAAGCAGCAACGGTTCGCCCGATACTAGAGATCGCCGCTAAACTTGGGCTGTGCGAGGATGATTTAGATTTATACGGCAAATTTAAAGCGAAGGTCCACCTGGATGTTTTGGAGAAGTTTGCCGACCGGCCTTTGGGCAAATATGTCGATGTGACGGCCATCACGCCAACGCCGCTGGGCGAGGGCAAGACCACCACGACGGTGGGGCTGACGCAGGCGCTCGGCCTGCTGGGGCACAACGCCGTGACCTGTATTCGCCAGCCGAGCATGGGGCCGACCTTCGGGATCAAAGGTGGTGCCGCCGGCGGCGGCTACAGCCAGATCATCCCGATGGAAGATTTCAACCTGCACCTGACCGGCGATATCCATGCTATCACGGCGGCGCACAACCTGGTGGCGGCGGCCATCGACGCGCGTTACTTCCACGAATATCGCATGACCGACGCCGAGCTGGCTGAGTGTGATCTGGAGCGGATCGACATCGATCCCTATGCGCTGACCTGGAACCGCGCGGTTGATGTGAACGACCGCGCGCTGCGCCATATCGTGATCGGCCTGGGCGACAAGTGGGACGGCCTGGAGCGCCAGACCGGCTACGACATAACCGTCGCCAGCGAGTTGATGGCGATCCTGGCCCTGACGACCGGCCTGCAAGACCTGCGTCAGCGAGTGAGCCGGGTAGTGGTCGGCACCAGCAAGCGCGGCAAGCCGATCACGCTGGAGATGCTCGGCGTGGCCGGGGCGGTGACCGTCCTGCTCAAGGACGCACTCATGCCCAACCTGATGCAGACACTCGAAGGCCAGCCGGCATTTGTCCACGCCGGGCCGTTCGCCAATATCGCGCACGGCAACAGCAGCATCCTGGCCGACCAGATCGCGCTGCGCCTCGGCGACTATGTGATCACCGAGAGCGGCTTCGGCGCGGATATCGGCATGGAGAAGTTCTTCAATATCAAGTGCCGCTATTCTGGCCTGGTACCCAATGCGGTTGTGCTCGTGGCAACTATCCGCGCGCTGAAGATGCACGGCGGCGGGCCGCGTGTCGTGCCCGGCAAGCCGCTGCACGAAGCCTATACCAGCGAAAACCTGGAACTGCTGGAAGCCGGGGGCGCGAACCTGGCAAAGCACATCGAGATCGCGCGCAAGTTTGGCGTGCCGGTGGTAGTAGCGGTCAACTGCTTCGAAACCGACAGCCCCGCCGAGGTGAAGCTGGTCGAGCGCATCGCCGAGCAGGCCGGGGCGCTGGCCGCCGTGCGGACCGATCACTTTACCCAGGGCGGCAAGGGCGCGGTCGAACTGGCCGAAGCGGTCGTTGCGGCCTGCGAGCAGCCGTCCGATTTCCGCTTCCTCTACCCGCTCGATCTGCCGCTGAAGGACAAGATCGAGATCATCGCGCGCGAAGTCTATGGCGCGGATGGCGTCGAGTATGAAGCGCTGGCCGAGCGCCAGATCAAGCAGTACGAGCAGGCCGGCTTCGGCAAGCTGCCGATCTGCATGGCGAAAACGCACCTCAGCCTGAGCCATGATCCGGCCCTGAAGGGCGTGCCGACCGGCTTCACGATCCCGGTGCGCGAGGTGCGGGCGAGTGTGGGCGCGGGGTTCGTCTATCCGCTGCTGGGTGAGATGAGCACGATGCCCGGCCTGCCGTCGCGTCCGGCTTTCATGAACGTGGACGTTGACGAGAACGGCAAGATTCACGGCCTGTTCTAGCGGCGCTGCGCCGGATTGTTCTGAAGCATAGGGCTTGTGGTATGATACGTGCACCGGGTGTCGTGTTCGCCCGGTGCACGGTTTAATAATATGATGGCGAGCGGACGGTAAGGCGTACAAAGGGCAGCGACGATGTCTCAAGTGGATGGGCTGGTACAGCGGGCCAAGGCGGCCTACAAGGCCGGGCGCAAAGGCGAAGCACGCACGTTGTTGGAGCAGGCGGTTGGCCTGGACGAATCGAATGAGCAGGCCTGGCTGTGGATGAGCGCGGTCGCCGAGAACCTGGAAGAACAACAGATCTGCCTGGAAAATGTGCTGACGCTCAACCCGAACAACAGCCATGCCCGCCAGCAGCTTGACGCGGTGCTGCGTAAGCTGGGGCAGTCTCCACCTGCCAGCCCGCCGCCAAGCGAATCGATGGGCGGCAGCGGCCTGAGTGACGACGGCTGGCCCGCTTTCTCGCCCGCACCGCCCGATCCCGGTGTGCAGGAATCCAGTGTGGACTGGCACAGCGAAGGCCCGGCGGTCTATGGCAGCGGGCAGGCGGTCGAGCAGCCGACCGCCGACGAGTACGATGCCTGGATGAGCCAACTCAATCTCGGCGGGGCGTCATCCCCTGAGCCACAAGAGTCTTCGGGCAGTGTCGCGCCCTTCTTTGGGGATGATCTCTCTGGCCTTGAGGCGTTCTCGTTCGACTCCGATCCGGGCACGGACGCGGGCAGCGCCGATTTTGGCAGCGGCAGCGCCTTCGATCAGAATCCCTTCGCCGCATCGAGCGCTTGGGACGCGAGCGAGCCTGCTGCCGGCGCGCCTGCCGGGCCGAGCGCCTGGGATGCAAATGATCCGGCCTTCGGCGCGCCGGGTGATACCGGCGGCTTTGGTACCGTGTTTGGGGCCGAGACAGAGTCCGCTTTCGATCCGGTCTTCGGCAGCGAGCTAGATGCCGCCAGTGAGCAGTCTTTCAGCTTTGGTGATGACGAGGACGACGAGAGCGGGGATTTCGATTGGGCCGGGCGACTGGGGGCCAGCAGTGCACCCCCGGCTGCGCCCGCTTCGCCACGGATGTCGCCTACCAGCCCATCGCCGGTCAGTCCAGCACCTGCCCGCAGCCCATCGGCTCCGGTGTTCGCTGCGTCTCAGCCGACTCAGGCGCGTGCTGAGGACTATTTCCGTTACATCCCGCCCGACATCGAACCGGCCAGCAGCGGCCTTGATCGGTCCGGCGTGCTGTTGCTGGCGTCGGTGGTGGGGCTGGTGCTGCTTAACCTGGTGTCGCTGGGGCTGCTGGTAGCGAATCTGCTCGGCTAGGCTGCGGCTTTTCTTGGTCAGTAGCAATGTGGCGTTGTTCCGGCAGCGCCATATTTATTTAAGCTCATGCTAGGATCGGATCATGCCTGAATTTTTCGAGGTGCTGCCGCCGAATGAGGCGCGCGCAGTGTGGCTGGCTCAGGTGAGCCAACGGGCTCCGGTCGAGACGGTTGCGGCGGTCGAGGCGCTGGGACGCGTAACGGCGCAAGCGATCTACAGCCCGGAAGCGCTGCCCGCTTTCCCGCGCTCGACGGTCGACGGCTACGCGGTGCGTGCGGCGGATACCTTCGGCGCGTCGGACTCGCTGCCTGCCTATCTGCGCGTGGCGGGTGAGGTCCGTATGGGGCAGGCGGCCCCGGTCGCGGTCGGACCGGGCGCAGCGCTGCTGATCCACACCGGGGGGATGCTGCCGTCCGGCGCGGACGCGGTTGTGATGGTCGAACACACGCAGCCGTTCGGGCTTGGCGAGATCGAAATCCTGCGCGCGGTCGCGCCCGGCGAGAACGTGCTGCAAGTGGGCGAAGATGTGGTCGCAGGGTCGGTGGTGCTGCCGGCAGGACACCGTATCCAGCCGCAGGATATCGGCGCGCTGCTGGCGTTGGGACTGGTGGACGATCTCGCGGTGCGGAGCCTGCCGCGCATGCGCATCTTCTCGACCGGCGACGAGCTGGTCCCGCCCGCCGCGCGCGATTTGAAGCCAGGGCAGATTCGTGACATCAACAGCGGCACGATTCGCGCGCTGTGCCTGCGGGCCGGGGCCGAGGCGCGCAGCCTGGAGATTGTGCCCGACGACGCGGACGCGCTGTATACGGCGCTGGCCGGCGCGCTGCCCGATGCCGATCTGCTGGTGATCACGGCGGGCAGCAGCGTCAGCGCACGCGACATGACCGCCGAGGCGATCAACCGCCTGGGCGCGCCCGGTGTGCTGGTGCATGGTGTGGCGGCGCGGCCCGGCAAGCCGACGATCCTGGCGGTGGTGGACGGTAAGCCGGTGATCGGCCTGCCCGGTAACCCGGTTTCGGCGATGGTGATGTTCAGCCTGTTCGGTGTCCCGGCCATCGCGCACCTGCTGGACGCCGGAATGCCGCTCCAGGTGCGCGTAGCGGCGCGCGTGGCGGCGAATGTGCCCTCTGCCGCCGGGCGTGAGGACTACGTCCCGGTGCGGCTGGTGGAGCGCGACGGCGAGCAGTGGGCCGAGCCGGTCTTTGGTAAAAGCAACCTGATCTTCACGCTGGTCGGGGCGAGCGGCCTGCTGAAAGTGCCGCTCAACCTAACCGGCCTGCGTGCGGGAGCCTGGGGCGAGGTGATTTTGTTCTGATGACTGACACGACCAATCCACTCGACGAGCGCAATATCTACCTGGAAGATATCCCGATGGACGAGGCGCAGGCCCGGCTGCAAGCGGCGCTCGACGCGCGCGGCAAGTGGGAGCCGCTGCCGGGCGAGCGCGTGGGGCTGGACGACGCCCTGGGGCGCATCACGGCGGAACCCGTGTGGGCCAAAATCAGCGCGCCGCACTATCACGCTGCCGCGATGGATGGCTACGCAGTGTGGGCGGCGGATACGCTTGGTGCGACCGAAACGCGCCCGCTGCGGCTGAGCGTACCGGAGCAGGCCGCGCCGATCAATACAGGCGCACCGCTGCCAGAGCCGTATAACGCCGTGATCATGATCGAGCACACGCAGCCGGTCGGCGTGGACGCAATCGAGATCCGCGCGCCGGTCGTGCCCTGGCAGCATGTGCGCATGATGGGCGAGGACATGGTCGCAACCGAGCTGGTGTTGCCCGCCAATCACCGCCTGCGCCCGCAGGACTTGGGCGCGGTGGCGGGCTGTGGGCACACCGATCTGCTGGTGCGCCGCCGGGCGCGTGTGGCGATTCTGCCCACCGGCTCCGAGCTGGCTCCGCCCGATTCCATGCCAGGGCCGGGGCAGGTGATCGAGTATAACAGCCTGGTGCTGGGCGCGCAGGTGCGCGAGGCCGGGGGTGAGTTCACGCGCTGGGAGCGCCTGCCCGATGACGCCGACGTGATCCAGGACGCGATTCTCGATGCCGCCGCCGATCACGATCTGGTGCTGGTGCTGGCGGGATCGTCGGCTGGCTCGCGTGACTTCACGGCGCGGGCAGTGCGCGAGGCGGGTAAACTGCTGGTGCACGGCGTCGCGGTGCGGCCCGGCCATCCCGTGATCATGGGCATCGTGCGCGACGTGCCGGTGATCGGCGTGCCCGGCTACCCGGTTTCGGCAGCGCTGACCGGCGAATTGTTCATCCGCCCACTGCTGCATCGCTGGGCCGGGCTGCCCGCGCCAACCTACAACCGCATCCGGGCGACGCTGACGCGCAAGCTGACGTCACCGATCGGCGACGATGACTTCGTGCGTGTGGCGGTGGGGCAGGTAGGCGCGCGCACGCTGGTTACGCCGCTGGCGCGCGGGGCGGGGGTGATCACCTCGCTGGTGCGCGCCGATGGCCTGCTGCATGTGCCACGCTTCAGCGAAGGGCTGAACGCGGGGACCGAGGTCGAGGTGATGCTGTTCCGTCCGCCCGAAGCGATCGCGCAGACGGTCGTCGTGGTCGGCAGCCACGATCCGATGCTCGACCTGCTGGGCCAGTTCCTCGCCGTGCGTTTTCCCGGCTTCCGGCTGGCGTCGGCCAATGTGGGCAGCCTGGGCGGGCTGGTCGCGCAGCAGCGCGGCGAGGCGCATCTCTCCGGCACGCACCTGCTCGATCCCGACACCGGCGAGTACAACCTGTCGTACATCTGGCGCACACTGGGCGCTCTGCCGGTGCAGGTGATCACGTTCGCGCACCGCGAGCAGGGCCTGATGATCGCGGCGGGCAATCCGCAGAAGATCGAGTCGCTCGATGATCTGCGGCGCGTCCGGTACGTGAATCGCCAGCGCGGGGCAGGTACGCGCGTCCTGCTCGATTACGAGCTGGCCCGGCGTGGGATCGACCCTGCGGCGGTGGACGGCTACGAGCGCGAGGAATATACACACCTGGGCGTTGCCGCGGCGGTCGCGTCGGGCAGTGCCGACTGCGGGATGGGCATCCGCAGCGCGGCGTTGGCGCTCGGTCTGGACTTCATTCCGGTTGCCCACGAGCGCTACGATTTAGTGATCCCGACGGCCTTTCTCGACCTGCCGATGATCCAGCACGTGCTGGCGCTGCTGGCCGATGACGAGTTCCGGGCGGCGGTGGCGGCCCAACCGGGGTATGATGTGAGCGCGATGGGGCAGGTCGTGCCGCTGTAGACGCCGGGCGGCTCAGCCCTGGGGCGGCTTCGGGATGTCGGCGGCCAGCACCGATGCCCACCAGTCGGGGATGCGGCTGACGCGGCCCTGGTGGTCGATACAGACGTGTTTCGACTGGCCGGTGACGTGCACTTTGCCGCTGGCCGTATCGACGATCTCATAGCCGAAGGTCACGCCCCGGCTTTTCAGCTCCTCGACCCAACAGCGTGCCGTGATCTGCTGGGCGTAGCGGGTGGGGGCATGATAGCGCGCGTGGACCTCGGCCACCGTCAGCCAGTAGCCGCTGCGCTCGAAATCGGCATAGTCCGCCCCGCGCACACGCGAATAGTGGCTGCGCGCCTCTTCGAAGTAGATAATGTAAACCGAGTGGTGGACGATGCCCATCGCGTCGGTTTCGGCATAGCGCACGAAAAACGTGTTTTCTGAGATATAGCGATCGGTTGGGGCCACAAGCGCGCTCCTTGAGATGGCAGGCAAACCGGCTGCATTCTAGCCGCTGCCCGCCCAGGGCGCAACACTCCCGCCGCGCGATCCCAACCGGACGGAGAGACGACTATGAGTGACGCGTACCAGGAATTTGACCTAACGGCTGAGACGGCGGGCGAGCGGCTGGACAGGCTGATCGCGGCACGCTTCGAGCAGCTTTCGCGCACGCAGATTCAAAACCTGATCCGCGACGGGCAGGTAACGGTCGATGGCAGGGCGGTCAAGGCGTCGTACCGCACCACCGGCGGCGAACATATCCGGGTGCGTGTGCCGATTCAGGGCGAGGAGCCGGAGACGCAGCCGGAAGCGATCCCGCTGGCCGTGCTCTACGAAGACGACCAACTGGCCGTGATCGACAAGCCGGCGGGGATGGTGGTGCATCCGGCCTTCGGGCACACATCGGGGACGCTGGTCAATGCCGTGCTGGCGCGCTGGCCCCAGATCGCGGATTTCAGCGAGCCGTCGCGCGCCGGGATCGTGCACCGGCTGGACAAGGAAACGTCCGGGGTGATCGTCGTGGCGAAAACGCGCGAGACGCTCGAATACCTGCGGCGTCTGTTCAAGGAGCGCGAGGTCCACAAGCGCTATCTGGCCCTGGTGGAGGGGATGCCGGACACACCGAGCGGGATCATCGACGCGCCCATTGGCCGTGATCCCGCCCAGCGCAAGCGGATGGCGGTTGTGCGCGACGGGCGCGAAGCCGTCACCGAGTATCACGTGCTGGAAACCTACGCCGATCACACCCTGCTCGAAGTCTTCCCGCAGACCGGGCGTACTCACCAGATTCGTGTGCACCTGGCGTTTATCGGGACTCCAGTCGTGGGCGATACCGTCTACGGGCGGCGCAAGCAGGCGATCAGGATGAAGCGTCACTTCCTGCACGCGGCGTCGATCACGTTTCCCCGGCCTGAGAGCGGCGAGCTGCTGACGGTCGAGGCAGCGCTGCCCACCGGCCTGCAAAACGTCCTGGACAAGCTGCCGCGTTAAGCTGCCGCTCACGTTGCAGGCACAGACTGTTAAGAAGCTGCTTAGAGTTACTTCGCGCGGCTTGCTGCCGAGGTTGCTGTTTGCGTATGATTTCTGTGGCAGTGTGAATCTTCCGCCGTGACCCAATGGCGATCCCTACCGCTTGAAATCTGAATCCCGGTCTATACCCAGAATTCCACCTTATCCATAGCGAAGGAGGTAGCTCTTCTTTATTTATCTATGTTTAACCTTATTTTAGAGCGATAAACACTTATATAACATTTAGCTCCGCTTCGCTTTGCACTCATCTTTATCCCCTATATTCATCTCCGTAAGCTTCGATCGGTATGTGGTATGACGTTTCGAACGAGGAGATGAAGTCGATGCGTAAGCTGGTTATCTTGATCACGGTTCTGGCGCTGCTGATTGCGGCGGTGCCCACATTCGCCCAGGATATGGAAGAGGAAATGGTTCGTATCCGTGTGGCGCACTTCTCGCCCGATACGCCCGCTGTAGATGTCTATGTGAACGGCGAGGCCGCCATCACCGAGCTGGCCTTCCCGCAAGTGACGAGCTGGATCGCGCTGCCGGCGGGCACCTATAACCTGGCGGTCGCGCCAGCCGGTACTGCGCTGGAAGAAGCGGCCATCGGCCCCGCCGACTTTGAGCTGCCGGCAGGCGCTTATCTGACGATTGCGGCGACCGGCTCGCTGGAAGCTGGCAGTCTTGCGCCTACGATCATCAGCGAGGACTATGCCGACATCGCTGAGGGTAACGCGCGTGTGACCGTGTTCCACGCTATTGAGGATGCTCCCGCAGTGGACGTGCTGGCCGGGGAGTCGGCGGTAGTCTCGAATCTGGCCTTCAACGCATCGGCGATGATTGATGTGCCGGCGGGCGCCTACGATCTGGCCGTCGTGCCCACGGGCGAGATGGAGCCGGTAGTGCTCGATCTGGCGGGCACGGAGCTGATGGCGAACACCAACTACTTTGTCGCGGCGGTTGGCTCGCTGGCTGAGCCGCAGGTCGTGGTCAAGGCGACGTTCCAGGGCACGCTGGTCGATCTGGCTGTCTCGGATGAGCGGTTCAGCACCCTCGTGGCGGCGGTACAGGTGGCTGGCCTGGCCGAGACGCTGAGCGGTGAAGGCCCGTACACCATCTTCGCGCCGACCAACGATGCCTTTGCCGCCGCGCTGGAGAGCCTGGGCATCAGCGCCGAGGATCTGTTGGCCGACACCGAAACCCTGACGAATATCCTGCTCTACCATGTTGCCGAGGGCAAGCTGCTGGCGGCTGACGTGATCGGTCTGGAGACGATCACGTCGCTGCAGGGCGCAGACATCACCGTGAGCGCGAGCGAGATGGGTGTCTCACTCAACGACAGCATTCAGGTGATTGAGACGGACCTGGAAGCCTCGAACGGCGTGATCCACGTCATCGACGGGGTGCTGCTCCCGCCTGCCGCCGAGTAACCTGTCTGCTCTAGCTGAGCACTGATTTGAAGCTTCCTTGCCCCCGGCAGGGAAGCTTTTTTGCGTAAACGAGTAAACTGAGAGAAAATTAGACCGTATGTTCTACGGCTGACCCCATTTGACAAGCGGGCCGGTTTGGCGCTACATTAAAGCGCTAAACAACTGTTTGTTAAGCCCCAGCCATCATGAATTAAGATCACGACGATCCTGGTGAATATCCCCGGAATGAGGAGCATCCATGCGTGAGATCACGATCGCGACTGTTCAAATGAAACCCGCGCTGGGCGAGATGGAAGATAATCTCGTCAAAATGTCGGACTTTGTGTCCAAGATCGCGTCCCAACAGCGGGTAGACCTGATTGTTTTCCCCGAATTGGTGACGAGCGGGTATGAGCTGGGCGTCCGGTTTACCGAGCTTGCGCAGCGCGTGCCGGGTCCAACCGTGAACCTGATGGCGCAGCGGGCGGCTGAGTTTGGCGTGCATATCGCCTTCGGCATGGTCACCAAGGAACGGGTCGAAAGCATCCTGTTCAATTCCGCCGTGCTGGTCGGGCCAGAAGGCGAACTGGTCGGCCAGTACAACAAGGTCCATCTGCGCGGCGAGGAGCGTATGGCGTTTCGTGAGGGCTTCCGCCTGCCGGTGTTCGAAACGGAGATCGGGCAGATTGGCCTGATGCTGGGCTGGGATGTGGCCTTTCCGGAGGTCGCGCGCTCGCTGGCGCTGGATGGTGCCGAGCTGCTGTGTGTGCTGGCGAACTGGGAAGCGGGCCAGACCGAGGAATGGGCGACCTATGTGCGGGCGCGCGCCTATGAGAACGCGATCTACGTGGCGGCGGCCAACCGCGTCGGTGAGGACGTGACGCTGAGCTTCGGCGGCGAGAGCATGATCGTCGGGCCGCGCGGCAAGGTGCACGAAGCGCTCAAGGAAAAAGACGAGGAAAGCGGGCAGCCGCGTGAGGGTTACGCCGTCGCGCGTGTGGATCTGGACGAGGTGCGCAAGTGCCGCGAGGAGCACCAGACGCTCCAGTCGCGCCAGCCGACCGTCTATCGTACCATCGTGCGCAAGTACTAACCGGGTCGGGATAGGTCCAGGCAGCGATGAGCACCGGGAATCAGCCGTCGAAAAACGATGAGATCGAGTATGTGG
The DNA here is from genome assembly GCA_012729765.1 of Chloroflexota bacterium. GTDB lineage: Bacteria > Chloroflexota > Anaerolineae > Aggregatilineales > Aggregatilineaceae > JAAYCM01. The sequence goes on from JAAYCM010000135.1 coordinate 45,776, forward strand.
GCGCGCCGACCGAGTTCGCCGATGCCGAAGAGGTCCCGGACTGGGTCGCAACGCTGGCGAAGCTGATCGTCGCCGTCCCGGCGCTGCTGGCAACCCTGTCGATGGTCCAACTGGTGCTGATCGGCGTCGTGCTCGTCTGCCTGGCCTGTGTGGCGCTGGTGGTATTCGCGCTCTAGACGCCGCAAGATTTGAGAAATGATGCCGCCCGACGTACACTGACGCCGGGCGACTTTTTGATGAGAAGGATGAGGCGAGATGGATCGGATTGATTTGCGAAGTGATACCGTTACCTGGCCGACGCCGGAGATGCGCGAAGCGATGGCGACCGCCGATGTAGGCGATGACGTGTTCGGCGAAGACCCGACCGTAAACCGGCTCGAAGCCGAGGCCGCCCGCCGCCTGGGTAAGGAAGCGGGGATGTTCGTCGCCAGCGGGACGATGGGCAACCTGACCTCGATCCTGGCGCACTGCGAGCGCGGCGACGAGGTGATCCTGGGCGACAAGGCGCACACCTACCTGTTCGAGGCAGGCGGGATTGCTGCGCTGGGCGGCGTGCATCCCTTCACGCTGCCGACGCAGCCGGATGGCACGCTGGCGCTGGACGCGATCCGGCGCGCGTTCCGGTCGAGCGACGCGCACTTCCCGCGCACGCGCCTGATCGCGCTCGAAAACACGCACAATATGGCCGGGGGCGTGGTGCTGCCCAAGGCGTATATCGACGAGGTGGGCGCGCTGGCGCACGAGCGCGGCGTTGCGCTGCATATCGACGGCGCACGCATCTTCAACGCGGCGACCGCCCTGAACTGTGATCCGGCTGAACTGGTCGCCGCCGCCGACAGTGTGACCTTCTGCCTGTCGAAGGGGCTGTGCGCTCCGGTCGGATCGGTGGTCGTCGGCAGCCGGGCGTTTATCGAACGGGCGCGGCGCGTGCGGAAGCTGGCCGGCGGCGGAATGCGCCAGGCCGGGATTCTGGCGGCTGCCGGGCTGATCGCACTGGAGCAGATGACGCAGCGGCTGGACGAGGATCACGCCAACGCACGCCTGCTGGCCGAGGGGCTGGCCGAGATGCCGCAGATCGAGGTCGATCTGACCCGTGTCCAGACCAACATGGTATTCTTCGGCCTGCGTGAAGAAGCCGGTATGACGGCTGATGAGCTGGCCGAACGGCTCCAGGCGCACAACATTTTCATCATGTCGCGCGACGAGCGGACGATCCGCGCCGTCACCCATTACTGGATTCGGCCAGAGCACATTATCCAGACCCTGGCCGCGCTGGAGAAGGAACTCGCGTGAGCGAACCGCATGATGGGCCGGAAGGTGAGAGTTCGCCTCCGCGCCCGATGACCCCGCTGGACCGGCGGCATCTGCGCGCCGGGCACCTGCCGCAGGCAACCCCGATCCAGCCGCCGGAGCCGGATGACGCAGACGGAGACTGGTCTGGCGAGCCGGGCGAAGAGCCGCCGCGCGCCAGCCGCCAGGACCTCGATCCGGTCCTGGGCTATATCCTGGCGATGGCGCTCAGCGTCGGCCTGACCCCGCTGCACGCCAATCTGCGCTACGTGCTGCTGTGGGCCTTCCTGGCGGCGATGGGCGGCATTGCGTTTGTGCTCGGCAGTGGGATCAGCCTGAAAACGAAAGACCCCGGCGATCTGATGTGGGGCGTGGGGCTGGGTGTGTTTACCGGCGGGGCGCTGCTGCTGGTCGGCTCGGATACGCTGGCGGTCGCGTCGGGCCGCCTGTTCGATGCCGGGCAGACTTCAAGCGCCATCCTCGATACCTGGGTGTTTCAGGCGATGGTGTTTGTGATGCCAATTGCCGAGACGCTCTTCTTCCGGGGGGCGATGCAGCGCGTGCACACGATTCCGATCGTGGCGCTGCTGGCGAGCCTGTGGTCGATTCTGATGTTCTTCCCCAACCTGGAACTGGGCAATACGCCGGTGGTGGGCGTCGTGATCGGCGTGGCGCTGGTGCTGCTTAACTTCCTCTACAGCTACGTGCATTTCCGGCACGGGCTGGCGTCGAGCTTTTTCTGCCAGGTCACCGCCGGGACGCTGCTGCTGCTCGTCCCGCGTGTGCTGACGCTGTGAGCCGTTTAATCGGTGCGCTCCCAGATGCGCAGCCGCTCCAGGCGGCAGGTGGCGGGCACGCTGCGCGCGTAGCAGAAAAACGCGACCGAACCGCCGTTGAAGGCATCCTCGCGAAAGGTCATCAGGTGTTGATCGTTGACGGCCAGGGCATAGGTGCTGTCGCTCCCGGCGGCGATGGTCAGAACGTTGGTCGCCGCGCCGCGATTGATCGCCGGGCTGGATGTCCAGCTCTGGACCTCACGCGGGCGGCTGCCGCGCTGGTTGACCGTCACGCGGTACTGCCCCTCGTTTGAGAGGCCGACATAGATGAAGTTGTAGTCGTCCTGATAGTTGAACCAGACGCCGTAGCGGGCATCGGTTACATCCTCTTCCACCAGTGCGACCTGAGCCTCGATGATGAAATCCTGAAAGCGCGCGTCCTGGATCGATCCCCACGACAGCCCATAGTTACGCTGCTCGATCTGCATCAGCGCGATCTCATAGGCCCCATCCGCGATCCGGTTGGCATAGGTGTCGTCCTGGGCTTCGTACCAGGTGAGCCGGGCATCCTCGTCCTCAAAGGTTTCGTCCACGCGCAGCGTATAGCCGGGATATTCGGTCTGGGGCAGGGCCGGGGTGGGGACGCGCTCCGCTTCTTCCAGCGCGGTATGCTGCACGGTGTAGACAAGGCTCACATTGCCGGTAGTTGAGCGCGCGGAATTGAGGCCCACGTTCCAGTTTTCATCCGGGTGAAACTCCAGCGCGGCCTGACCGAGCACCTCGACCGAGGCGAACCACTCGTACAAGGCCCCATCCGACGCGCTGACCACCGCCGCCAGCGGATCGTCTGCGGCATCCCCCTCGGCCTGCCAGTTACGGAAGCCGATTGCCAGGCTCGACGCCAGCGCGTCCAGCCCAAACACCTCAGCCGCCTGGTAGCGCTGGTTGCGCACGATCACGATCCACAGGGTCGCGCGGTCGGTAGTGGGCCGCAGGCCGATTTCCAGTGGGAAGCGCGTCAGATCAAACTGCTCGTCTTCGATGCCGGATCGGTTGGCGGGATAGAGCAGGTAGCTGTAGCTGCCCTGGTCGCCGGTCAGCAGCGCGAAAAGCTGGATACGCTGCGTATTGTCGGCGCGCAGCAGCTTGATCGAAGGCAGCGTGACCTGCAAACGCTCGCCGGTCGGGGCGCTGCCGCTGATGTGGAGCGCCTCGGCGGAGGGTGTGGGCGGGGAGGTCGGCGTCATGATCGCGTCGGCGCGTTCGGTTGGATCGGCGCGGCGGGGCGAGCAGGCCAGCAGCACGCCGGCCAGCATCAGGCTCAGGAGTGTGAGGGTAAGCGGACGCTTCATGTGTCGGCTAACGGGCTGTGCCGGGACGGTTACGAGCGCGGGCGCGCGTGTTTCTGCGCAAAATAGCCATTGATCCAGCGCAGCGCCTCGATCGCGGTCGTGGGCTGGCGCTGGCCGGTTTCGAGCTGGCGGCCCTGGCCGCTGTCGGCAAAGACGCGGTCGTTGGCGTTGTCGGCGATGATACTGACCACATCGGCGAGATGCTGGCAGTCCTGCGCCACCTGTTCGCGCAGAAACTGCTTGTCATAGAGTGAAACGCCGTTCCACAGGCTGACCAGTTCCTCGACCAATGCCTGGGACGTGACTTGCCGGGTATGCTCGGCGTCGAAGGCAGTGTGCAGATCGCTGAGAAACGGCACGATCTGGTTCGTCTCGCGCAGGATCATGGCTGCCGAGCGCGTGCCAAAGACGTGTGGAATCGACGAGCGGTGCAGGTTGAGTGCGATGATCCGCCCGTCGGCGAAGTGCCCCCCGATGAAGCGCAGCAGGTCCACGCCGCAGCGCGGCGCGAGGGCGGTGCGGATCAGCCGCTCTTCGACCGGCTGGCGATCAATTCGGCGGGTGCGGCCCTGACCCAGCTTGTAGACCAGATGCATGATCTGCGCGATATTCCGCGCGATCTGCTGGCGATCTTCTGCCGACAGCCCGCCGGTCAGCGTGTCCAGTTCCTGGCGCAGGCGGTGGGTGGGCGGCAGATCTTTGGTGTTGTAATAGGTGCAGGCGAGATCGGTCAGCATTTGCACGGCCAGGTGCACGTCCTCGGCGAACTGCTGGATGCCGTTGTCGCCCACGACACAGCGCAGCAGGTAGGTTGCCCACAGCGGCTCGACAAGCTGCTCGCTCAGGCTGCCGCCGAAGACGGCCAGCGTGTCGGGCACCTGCTCAATCGGAATCCGGCGCAGATAGTGGCGCAGCAGCTCGTAGGCCGACTCGGCAACCGACATGTCCCAGGCGAGAGCATGCCACATCTGCGTGACCAGTTCGGCCCCTGGCTTCCCGCGCGAGACGGCGTGCTCGACGATGGCAGCACCGACATGCAGCGCGCTTGCGGTATCGTGCCGCCGCACATGGAAGCCCAGCAGCTTGAGCGTATACTCGTCGCCTACCGCCCCGGTCAACTGGTGATCTTTGAAGAGCATAGTCGTCAGGCGGCTGGCGGCATAGTCCTGATCGTCGGCCCACTGGCGGTTGGCGAGGCAGTTCGCCAGAATTACAGCGCGCGGTTCCGGACGAATCTGGCTGCCTTCCAGGCACGCGGCGGCCTCGGACAGGCGCTCCGGCGCGAGCCGCACCGTGCGGAACACGTCACCCGCCAGTTTGGTGAACGTGCCAAGCTGTTCCGGGCCGAACACGGTTGTCTGGTAGAACTCCAGCAAGGCGACTGCATAGTCAAACTGGTTGATGTGCAGCAGCAGTTGGATCAGGATACTGGGGCCGGGCGGCTCCAGCGTGCGAATGGTTGCAAGCTGGCTCAGCTCCTCGACGACCTGATGGATCAGTGTCTCATAATCGGTGGCGCGCGAAGACTGTGCCAGCGCGAGCAGCGCCTTGAGCGCCGCCGTGTCGAGCAGGGCAGTCCGCTGCAAGTACATCGCCGTCTCGACAAAACGCAGCAGGATCAGCGGCTGGTACTGATCGCCAAACGCACGCGCGCCCCGGTCGAGCAGGCGTGGCGCGGGCGTGCCTGCCGGTGTAGTAGGCTGCAGCCACGCGATCGCGGCCTGGGTATCGCCCGGAAGCTGGCGTACCAGCCGGACATCTCCCAGCAGGCCGTTGAAGAGACCGGCGGGCAGCGCTTCTGCCGCCATCAGGAAGACCGCCTGGGCCAGTCCCGCGTGATCCTGCGCTGCCGGGCGCGCCAGTTCGATCAGCTCGAAGAGTGTGCTTTCGGTCGAGGCGGACGTGCTGACCTGTTTCACCTGTGTGATGAAGTCGATTGCGGCCTGGAACTGCTGGGTCTTTAGCAGGTCGGACAGGTGCTGCCGGGCCGCTTCGTGCAGCAGGTTGGGCCAGCGCAGACGCGCGGTTTCAGGAACACGCACCAGCCAGCGCTCCACCAGTTGGTAGACGGCGTGCGCCTGCCCGCCCTGAATCACGCCTTGCAGGTGATGGGTCACGGTGCGGGCGGTGGCCTCGTTGTCCAGCGCAATGGCCGGAATCACGTCGGCAGCAGCCGGATCGCTCAGGGCCAGCACGAACGCGAGCAGGTGGCGGGTGTAGGTCTGGCGCAGATCGTCGGTCAGAGTCGGGTCTTCGCGCAGGATCGCGGCGACCGTCTCATGATCGGCGGGTAGACCTTCGCTCACGGTGCGGTCTACGGCAGCCCGGCGGGCCACCCACGACAACATACTCGCCAGGTTATCGGCCTGCGACGCGCGCCAGACGGTGGTTTGCGTCAGCCGGGTGGTTTCTTCACAGACCAGCGACGGGTCGAGCTTGAATTGGGTCAGAATGTAGCGGCTGTAAGGGTCGTCGGGCGGGATTGTGCGCAGCTCACCGGCGCCCCAGTCAAAGACCAGGTGGCGCTCCGGCGCGGCGACTCCCTGGCCCAGGAATTTGATCTGCACGGCGCTGCGCAGCGGATCGGCCAGATAGGTCGCAAAGGTGATCCCGATGCGGGCCGGGATCGGCAGCAGGTTGAGCAGCCCTTGCACGAATGTCAGGCGGCGCTCCAGCGAGGCCGGGGCGTTGAGTACCGCGATCGGCATTCCCTGGACCAACCCGGCCAGCACGCCCTCGACTACCTTGAAGGAGTCGCCACAGGCTACGAGTAAGGCCAGCAGCGCGTCGGATTGGGCCTGTGAGCCGGGCAGCGGCGGAATACGCAGCTCGTAGGCCGAGAGCTGCGGCTTGATCGCCGTGAAGGATGGCATCTCCATCATGCCGAGCGGCTGCAAGGCCAGCACGTTCCCTTTGAGCAGGCGCAGTGCGGCCAGCGGCACACGGAGATAGAGAATCTGCGGCTGGCCGGCGTCGTTAAGCTGGGCTTTCGCCAGGATGAAGTCGGACTTGCGGCCCCGGAATAGGCCGAGCGCGCCGGGCATCTCTGGAGCTGCTTCGGCAGGGCGCGGCGGCATGAGCGGGGCCGCCTGCAGGCATTCGGTCGCGTCCTGAGGCGTGAGATTGGGCGTAGACGCGATCACGCCCGGCGTGACGGGCACGCCGCCTGCCTGCCTGACCAGGCTGCCGAAATACAACCGTTCCAGGTGAAAGATGTGCGATTCTGCCACCGTCACTCCACTTGCTCAAACTGCCACACACGTTCCAGCCGCGTGCTGAGGATGACGCCTTTATTGTACAGGAAGGTACGCTTCCATGCGAAGCGGATGTCAGCCGTCCTGGAGATAATTTTTCAGCGCATCGAGGGCGCGGGCACGCATCGAGATTTTCATCTTGTCCTCGCGCGCCATCTCGCCATAGGTCAGCGCGAAGCCGTCCGGCTGGAAGATGCTGTCCCAGCCGAAGCCGTGCTCGCCGCGCGGTGCAGCGGTGATCGTGCCCCCGGTCTGCCCGACGAACTGCCGGACCTCGCGCCCATCGTACAGGCACAGCACCACTGTCGCAGTCGCCCGCCGGTCGTCCCAGGCGTCAAGCTGGCGGCACAGACCCGCCTCACCGACTGCTCCCAGCACCCACTTGATCAGCGCGCCGGGATAGCCGCTCCACGCCACCAGCCCCAGGCCGGTATCTTCGACCAGCACCGGGCCGGCCTGCAGATGCTCGTAGGCTTTGCGCGCCTTGTACGCGGCCACCTCGCCCGGATCGAGCGACTGGATTTCGGGCAGGTCGAGCACGACTCGCGCCACCTGCACGCCGCATCCGGCCAGCGCGCCACGAATCTCGCGGTATTTCTCTTCATTGGACGAAACAAAGGTGAGTGTATCTCTCAACATGTGTGATCCTTCATGACGGGTCCTGCCAGCCACCGTATTGTAGCATGATGCGCCGGGTAAGACTGACAACCGTGAATCACCTGATGAATGATACGTTTTCACCTGCCTTTCGTTATAGTCGCCTGACAGTCCCCGGTACATCGGGTATGATGAAGTCAGCAGCATACTTAGGCGACTAGACTTTTGGGAGAGAACCACTTATGGCGACTTTGACGCCCGAACAGCTGCGGCAGGAGCACACGGTGCTGGCCGAGTTCCGCTATGACGTGCAGCCGGTGGAGCGCGGCTATGCCAACCGCACG
>JAAYCM010000016.1 GCA_012729765.1 Chloroflexota bacterium
CATCCCCCGGCCCCTTCCCCCACGCTGGCGCGGAGGGAAGGGGAGCACGGTGGCGCTTTTCAAGTCCTTCCCTCATTTTGGGGGAAGGATTTAGGATGGGGGGCAGTGTCGTTCGCCTCGTTTAGCGCTCCGAAATACATATCACGCTCTAGGGGCTGCGACACGTCTGCCAGGTGAGAATGTGCCAGCAGCAGGCAGCCACATCGTAGGGGTAGGGCTTGCCTCGCCCCTACGTGAAACCCGGCGTCTGTGGCGTTCGCCCAAAACGCAGCGCACACCCTGGCCCGAAACGGCTCCCGCGGCGGCCTATATTTCCGCCTGTGAGCCGTTGACACCGCGCGGGCTTCATCCTACAATTAAGGTGTAGTGGAGAAGGCTGTTCGCATTACCGGCACGTGACGACCCCGGCGCGATGAAGTCCACACGCACGGGGGTTTCGTTTGCTTGGCAACTCCTCCCCACGACATTTATCCTCTTTTAGCTGGGAAGGAGCATTCCCCCCCATGTCCGACCGAGTTACCGGAACAGTGAAGTGGTTCAACGCCCAGAAGGGCTATGGCTTCATCGCCCGCGAAGGCGGCCCCGATGTCTTCGTGCACTTCTCGGCCATCCGTTCGACCGGTTACCGCGAGTTGAATGAGGGCGATCGCGTGGAGTTCTCGATCACGCAGGGGCCCAAGGGTCCGCAGGCCAGCGACGTCGTCCGCGTAGGCCAATAGGCTGCCGTTCTCCGCAGCAATTATCCGCGCCTGCGCCGGTTCCGGCCAGGCGCTTTTTCATGCCTTCCCCCCGCCGCGCGATCAGGATACAATCGCTGCCCATGACACTCGATACCCGCTCCCACCCGCGCTGGACCTTCTATGCCATGCTGGCGATCCTGCTGCTCGCCGCCTACCTGCGGATTCATGATCTGAACGCGCAGGGGCTATGGGGCGACGAAGGCTGGTCGATCTGGCTGGCGCGCGGCGACACCGTGCGCGACCTGACGATGACAATGGTCGCCGACCATCACGGCCCGGTCTATTCGATCCTGCTACGCGCCTGGGAGCTGGTCGCGGGCGGCTCGGTGCTGGCCCTGCGCATGATCACCGTCCTTTTCTCCATCGCCAGCGTCGCCCTGCTCTATCGCCTGGGCCGCGCGTTGTTCAGCCCGGCGGCGGGGGTGTGGGCCGCGCTCGCCTTCACGCTGATGGACAAGCACGTCGTCCTGACCCAGGAAGTGCGCGACTACCCGATGATCTTCCTGGTGATGATCGGCATCGCCTGGTTCTACGTCCGCTGGCGGCAGCAGCCCCAGGGCGGGAACGCGTTCGGCTTCGTGCTGTTCAGCGTGCTCGGCCTCTACCTGCACTACTACTGCTATATGGTCAACCTGGCGATCGGCGTGCACGCCCTGCTGACGCTGCGCGGGCGCGACACATGGCGGCACTTCGCCGCGCTCAACGCCCTGACCGCGCTCGCCTTCCTGCCCTGGATCATGATCGTGATCCACCAGTTCGTGCTGACCCCGGTCGATACCGAAGTGCTGACCATTCACGGGATGCCGCTCAACCGCGAGACGGTCGAGTATCTCGGCAAGGAATCGCTCGGCACGCCGCTGGCGCTGAACCTGCTGCTGCTGGGCGTGGGCGCGCTCGGCCCGCTGATCCGCACCCCCGGCCCGATGTCACGCGTCCCGCGGGCGCGGCGGCTCTCTGGCGCGCTGCTGGCCGTGCTGTGGTTCGGCCTGCCGCTGATCCTCACCGCCGCGCTGCACAGCCGCTACCCGCTGCTGACCGACCGCAACATTTCGGTGATCATGCCCGCGATCGCGCTGCTGGTCGGGCACGGCCTGACCGCCTTCGACCGCTTCGGGCGCGTGTTTCTGGTCGGGCTGGTGCTGGTCAACGGCCTGTTTACGACCAGCTCGTTTTTTGTCAAGCCGCCCTGGCGTCAGATGGCCGCCGACATCGCCGCGCGCTATCCCGCCGGGGAGCCGGTCCTGCTCGACGTGGAAGGCGCGCACGCCGCGCTGTGGTATCAGCTCGCGCTGGAACTGCCCGGCTATGACCGCAAGGCCACGCTCAACCGCCTGCCCGCCGAAACACCCGACGATACCATCGTCTCGCTCTACTGGTACCGCAAAACCTACCGGGAGCTGTTCCTGCCCACGCTCCAGGCGCGCCTGGACGGTGTGCCCGGCCTGTGGATGGCCTATTGGGGCGACGAGGCCAAGAAGCGCGACGTGATCGATCTGCTGGCGCAGGAAGGCTTCGTGCGCACCGGGACGCTGACCTACTACCATCACGGCAGCCCGATCTACGCCCACCGCTACGACCGCGCCGCCGCGCTGGACGATACCGCCGCCCGCTTCGGAGACGCGATCACGCTGCGCCGGATCGCGCTGCCGGAGACGATCCGGCCCGGCGCGGACCTGCCCGCCCTGCTGTGGTGGTCCGCCGCCGAGACTCCGCCGCTCGATTACACCGTGTCAGTGTTCCTGCTCGATTCCGGCGGGGTGCTGCGCGCCCAGCACGACGGCCCACCCGCCGATGGCACCGCCCCGATGACCACCTGGGCGCCCGGCCAGATCGTGTTCGACGCGCATACGCTCGCCCTGCCCGCCGATCTGCCCCCCGGCGAGTACGCGGTTGGCGTCAAGCTCTATACCTGGTGGGACGGCGCGATCCTACCCACCGCCGAAGGCGAGGATTACGCCGTTGTGGGCACGGTGCGCGTCCGCTGATCGCCCGCGCACAACTGGCGCATCCCGCCGAATGCGAGTAGAACAGTGGGCAGCGGGCCGTCTCAGGCCACACAGTTTAGGAGTTGTTCTATGCCGCAAGCTGACGAACTGAAAGAACAGGGCATCAAGCAGTTTATGCAGCAGAAATACCAGGACGCCGCCGCCACCTTCCAGCAGGCCATCGAAGCTTACGAAGCGCAGGACGCCGCCGGGATGGCCGCCGAGATGCGCGTCAATCGCGGGCTGGCGCTGCACTCGCTCGGCCAGTACGACGCCGCGCTGGAACTGATGCACCAGGCGCTCGCCGTCTTTCGC
>JAAYCM010000136.1 GCA_012729765.1 Chloroflexota bacterium
GCGGCGGGGTGGCGGTAATCGGTGTGGGTGCGGCGACGGAGACGGAGCTGCGCGAGAAGAAGCACCGGGTCGAGGACGCGCTGAGCGCGACGCGGGCGGCAGTCGAGGAAGGGATCGTGCCGGGCGGCGGCGTGGCGCTGGTGAACGCGATGGCGGCACTGGACGGCCTGAAGTTGGGCAGCGACGACGAGAACACCGGCGTGATGATCGTGCGCCGCGCGCTCGAAGTCCCGATGCGCAAGATCGCGGCCAACGCCGGCCTGGATGGCGGCGTGATCCAGCAGCAGATCCGCACCCAGCAGAAGAGCAAGAAGAACACCAACATCGGCTATGACGTGATGAGCGGTGACTTCGTGGACATGATCAAGGCGGGGATCATCGACCCGGCCAAGGTGACGCGCGGCGCGCTGGAAAATGCGGCCAGTATCGCGGCCATGATCCTGACCACCGAAGCGCTGATCACCGATCTGCCCGAAGAGAAGGGGCCGGGTGCGCCCCCGATGCCGGAGTACTAGACCGGCAGGTGAGTTAGCTCGAACATGCAACGGCCTCACAGGCGTCTGTGGGGCCGTTTTTTCTGAACACGCGCCTGCTGCCCGCCGGACTTCGCCTTGACGGGCAGGGGGCGATCCTTTACAATTCCTGGCCGGGGCATAGACACAGGGATGGAGCAGGTATGTTTGACAGCCTGAGTGACCGTCTCCAGGACGTTTTTGATAACCTGGGGCGCAAAGGCAAACTAACTGAGGAAGACGTCGCAACGGCGCTGCGCGAAGTTCGTATGGCGCTGCTTGAAGCCGATGTGAACCTCAAGGTCGCCAAGGACTTCATCCGCCGCGTGCAGGAACGTGCCATCGGCGCTGAGGTCCAAAAGAGCCTCAAACCGTCGCAGCAGGTGATCAAGATCGTCCACGAGGAGCTGATCCAGACCCTCGGCCAGCCGGGACGGCTGAATCTCGGTGGCCCGTCGCCGCGCGTGATCATGCTCGTGGGGCTGCAAGGCTCTGGTAAGACGACGACTGCCGCCAAGCTGGCCCTGATGCTGCGCCGCGATGGCCGCCGCCCCTGGATGGTCGCGGGCGACACCTATCGCCCAGCGGCTGTCGATCAGCTTGTGACCCTGGCGAAACAGCTCGATATTCCTTATTATGAAGAGGGTACCCGCGCTGCCCCCCCGGATATCTGCGTGCGCGGCGTGCAGGCTGCTAAAGATGCCGGCGCGAGCGTCGTCATTCTTGACACAGCAGGCCGCCTGCAAATCGACGACCAGATGATGAGCGAGCTGGAAGCGATTCGTGATCGTACCCAGCCCGCCGAAGTCCTGCTGGTGGCCGATGCCATGACCGGACAGGAAGCGGTGCGCATTGCCGAGGGCTTTAACGAGCGCGTTGGGCTGACCGGCCTGATCCTGACCAAAGTCGATGGCGACGCGCGCGGCGGTGCGGCGATCTCGATGCGCGAAGTGACCGGTGTCCCGATCAAGTTTATGGGCACGGGCGAGAAGATTGACGGGTTCGAGCCGTTCCACCCCGACCGGCTGGCGTCGCGCATCCTGGGGATGGGCGACATGATGACGTTGATCGAGCGCGCCGAGCAGGCCTTCGATCAGCGCGAGGCCGAAATCTTGCAGCGCAAGATGCTGAAGAACCAGTTCACGCTTGAAGATTTCCTCAAGCAGCTTCAGCAGGTTAAGAAGATGGGGTCGATCGGGCAGATTCTCAATATGGTGCCCGGCATGGGACGGCTGCGCCAGCAGATCAACATCGACGACGAAGACGCCCAGCGTCAGCTCAAGAAGGTCGAGGCGATCATCTACTCGATGACACCGTCGGAGCGGCGCAATCCCAAGCTGTTGAACGCCAGCCGTAAACGGCGCGTGGCCGCCGGCAGCGGCACCTCGGTTGAAGATATCAACGCGCTGCTCAAGCAGTTCCGCGAGATGCAGCGCATGATGAAGATGCTGGGGAAGGGGCAGATGCCCAAAATCCCCGGTATGTTTCGCTAGTTTCGGAGTATAATCATCCGACCGTCGCAGCCTGTCCGGCAGTCCTTCCCTGCCCTATCCTCTGGCAGCGTGCGACACGACTAAACACGATATTCGCTATCTGATAGTAAGGACAGGTGGTCAAGGTATGGTTCGTATTCGTTTGCGCCGCGTAGGGCGCAAAAAGCAGCCCAGCTATCGTATTGTCGTGGCCGATTCGCGCAGCCCGCGTGATGGCCGCTATATCGAGGTGATCGGCTTCTACAATCCGCGCACGCAGCCCACGACGATGGAAGTGAACGAGGCGCGCGCGCTCTACTGGCTTCAGAACGGTGCACAGCCGAGTGAAGCGGTAGCCCGGATTCTGGATAAGCTCGGCACGGTGGCCCGCCTGGCGCGTTTGCAGAAGGGCGAGGAGATCGAGGCGCTGGTGCGCGAGGCCGAAGAGCAGGTCGCCGCGCGTGGGCCAATCAGCCCCAAGACGCAGTACCCGGTCAGGCCGAAGTCCCGGCCCCAGCCCGCGGCTGCGGCGCCCGAAGCACCCGCCGCAGAGCCTGCCGAAGCCGAAGAGGCGTAAGTCCCGGCGGGATGCCCGGTCTACAGCACATAACATGCGGGCAGCAGTTCAGGTTAGAGCTGCTGTCCGCATTGAGCCTGTCTGCCCTGTGTGAATCCCGGTTCGGCTGAGCCGGCCCAAGCGAGAGAAGGCCATGAAAGAACTGGTTGAGTACATTGCCATGTCCCTGGTGGATGATCCGTCGCAGGTCAAAGTGACCGAGATCACGGAAGGATCTTCGACCACGCTGGAACTGATCGTCGCGCCGGAAGATATGGGCCGCGTGATTGGCAAGAATGGGCGTGTCGCCAACGCGATCCGGACCCTTGTGCGGGTGGTGGCGGCCAAGCAGGGCCAGCGTGCCAACCTCGATATCCTCTAGCGCCTGGCGCGAAGCGGATACGATCTGATGCCTTCTGGATCATCAAGCAAGGAGCCGCTCTACCTGCTGCTGGGGCGCGTGCTGCGACCACACGGCGTGCGCGGCGAGCTGCGAATCGAAATCCTCACCGACTACCCGGAACGGATTGTGCCGGGTTCATCCGTGCAGATTGGCCCCGACCCCGACGACCCGGCAACCATCGAAACCTATGAAGTGACCGGCGCACGCCGCCACCAGCAGTATTTGATTCTGCGCCTGGAAGGGCTGGACGACCGGAACGCCGTCGAGCCGCTGCGCGATCAGTTCCTCTTGGTGCCGCTGGCCGATGCCGTGCCGCTCGAAGCGGGCGAGTTTTACCTGTTTCAGGTGATCGGCGTCGAGGTGTACACCGAGGACGGGGAGCACCTGGGCGCGGTAGCGGATGTGATCGAAACGGGCGCGAACGATGTCTATGTGGTGCGCGGGCCGCGCGGCGAGATTCTGATTCCGGACGTGGAAGAGTTCGTGCTGACCGTAGATATCGAAGCCGGCAGGATGACGGTCCGTCTGATGGAAGGTTTGTTAGGCGAGTAGTATTCCCCTTTCGCTCTTCGCCCGGTGGCGACCGCCCTGGCCGTGCTGCGGTGTGGGTGAGGCAGGGCATCTCCGATGAATGCGCGCAAGTATTGGCTGGGATTTAACGTTATCAAAGGGATTGGGCCGGTGCGCCTGCGGGCACTGCGCCAGCATTTCGGCAGCCTGGAAGCCGCCTGGAACGCCCCGGAAGCCGATCTCCTGACGGCTGGCCTCAACCGCTCCGTGCTGCAAAATATGCTCCAGGCCCGCCACAGCGTCAACCTCGACCGGCTGGTGACACAGGTCGAGCAGGCCGGGGCCGAATTCGTCACCCTGGACGATTCCGGTTATCCGCCGCTGCTGGCCGAGCTTCCCGACGCTCCCCCCGTGCTTTACTACAAAGGCACGTTTGCCGATGCCGACCAGTGGGCGGTGGCATTTGTCGGCACGCGCCGCGCCAGCACCTACGGGCGCGATATGACCTATGATCTGGTCATGCCGCTGGTGCAGGCCGGGATCACGATCGTCAGCGGGCTGGCACGCGGCATCGACGCGGCGGCGCACCAGGCGGCGCTGGAAGCGGGCGGGCGGACGCTGGCCGTGCTCGGCTGCGGCATCGATCAGGTTTATCCCCCGGAACATCGCCAGCTTGCCGCCGCGATCGTGGAGCAGGGCGCGCTGATCAGCGAGTTCCCGCCCGGCACGCCGCCCGATGGCCGTAACTTCCCGGTGCGCAACCGGACGATCAGCGGCCTGTCGCTGGGCGTGGTGGTGGTCGAAGCGCCACAGTCGAGCGGCGCGCTGCTGACCGCCGATCTTGCCGCCGAGCAGGGGCGCGACGTTTTCGCCGTGCCAGGCAACGTGACGGCCAAAACCAGCCAGGGGGTCAACCGGCTGATCCAGGCCGGGGCGAAACTGGTGATCGACGCCAATGATATTCTGGACGAATTGAACCTGACTCGCTCGACGGTGGAGACGCGCACGCAGGTGCGCCGGATCGCCCCAGCAGATGCCGCCGAAGCGGCCTTGCTGGCTTTGTTAACCGACGAGCCGCTGCATATCGACGAGCTGTGCCAGCAGGCCGATCTGCCGATCACGCAGGTGAGCAGCGCGCTGGCCCTGATGGAGCTAAAAGGGATGGTGCGCCGGCTGGAAGGGATGCACTATACCCTGGCGCGCAGCGGCGGCAATTCCTATCGACTGGACTGATCCCATGACCGACTACGACACCACCCACTTTTACGCGATGATTCTGGCCGGGGGCGGCGGGACGCGCCTGTGGCCGCTGAGCCGTAAAGACCGGCCCAAGCAAATGCTGCCGCTGCTCGATCACCGCTCGATGTTCCAGATGGCTATCGACCGCCTGGAGCCGTTTTTGCCGCCGGAGCGTATTTTCGTCGTCACCGGGCCAGACTACGTCGAGACGATGCAGCGCTCTGTGCCCCACCTGCCGCGCGAGAATTTTATCGTCGAGCCGTTTGGGCGCAACAGCGGCCCGGGGGCCGGATTGGGGATGCTGCACATCCGCCAGCGCGATCCGCAGGCCATTGTCGCGCTGCTGGGGTCTGACCACCATATTGTCGATGTGGCCCAGTTCCAGCGCGTGCTGGCGGCTGCCGGGCAGGTTGCGGCCCGTGACTATATTGTGACGCTGGGCATCTCGGCCTCGTTTCCATCGACCGGCTTCGGCTATATCCGGCGCGGCGATCTGCTGGAGCGGGTGGGCGAGTTCGAGGTGTACGAGGCCGGACAGTTCACCGAGAAGCCCGATCTCGCAACGGCAATCGAGTTTCTGGCGGCGGGGACGTATAGCTGGAACAGCGGGATGTTCATCTGCCGCGTCGAGCAGTTGTTTGGGGAGCTGGCGCTTCAGCAGCCGGTGATGGCGGCGCAACTTGAAACCATCGCGGCGGCGATTGGGACACCGGATTATGACGCCACGCTAAACCGCGTGTGGGGCGAGATTCAGGCGCTGTCGATCGATTATGCCGTGATGGAAGGCGCGCAGCAGATGGCGGTGATCCCGGTCGATATGGGCTGGACCGACGTCGGGAGCTGGGCGTCACTGTTGGACGTGCTCGATGCCGATCCGCAGGGCAACGCCTGCCGCGGCGAGGGCCGTGAGCCGCTGCTGATCGATACGCAGTCGTCGCTGGTGGTCAGCAATCGGCTAGTAGTCACAATCGGCGTCGAGGACCTGGTGATCGTGGATACCGACGATGTGCTGCTGGTATGCCGCCGCGATCGCTCGCAGGAAGTGCGCGAGGCGGTGGATCGGCTGAAGGCGTCCGGGGATGAGGGGTATCTCTAGCGTGGACCGGCTCCGATGGTAATTGTCGCGGCGACTTTAGACGTGCACCTGCCCGGCTCGGCTTCGCTCAAAGAGAAGCGGGGCCGGATCAAGCCGCTGATCGCGCGGCTGCACAAGACGTTTGATATTGCGGTGGCTGAGGTGGATTTCAACGATGTGTGGCAGTCGGCAGCCCTGGGGATCGCGATTGTCAGCAACGAAGCCGGTCACGCCGAGTCCAAGCTGGAAAACGTGCTGCGCTGGATTGAGCAGAATTGGCCGGACGTCGAAGTCGAGGATTACACCTACGAGGTGATCCACTTCAAATAGTCCGGCCTTACGTGCCGTCAGGCTTCGGCCTCGTCCAGAATCTCGATGGCGTCGATCTCACGGCGCAGCTCACGCGACTGCTCTGCCTTCTCTTGCAGGGCATTTTTTTGCGCCCGGTAGCGGTCGTTCAGCACATTGAGCTGGCTGAAAACCGGTGAGAGAATCTGCTGCCCATATTGCAGCATCCGGTTGCGTTCGCGGTTGGTCAGATCGAGCATGGCCTCGTGATAGCTGCGCTGCAAGGCGTTCAGACGGTTCTCAAGCTCGGTGCGCGCGTCGCGCTTGATCTTGCGCCAGTAGAGCATTGCGGCAGCGCCCCCGCCGACCAGCAGCGCCGGCCCGACCACGAACGTCGCCACGACCGCGCCCGCCGTCGCCGTAACCGCCCCTGGCGCGGCCAGCCCCAGCACAACCGCGATGATCCCGCCCAGCGTGGCCGTGAAGCCCGACGCCAGCCCGACCAGGTTCCCGCGGAAGGTCTGACGCAGGTTCTCCGAGAGGCTCTGATCGGTGTAGGACTTTAGCTCGGCGTCGGCGATGGCGATCGCGTCTTGCAGGGCGGCGCGCTGCTCGGCGTAGCCGGTTGCGTCCACCGCGCTCACATCGCGATCCAGCATCGACTCAAGCTGCGTCAGACGGTCAAGGATGCTGCGCCAGTAGCGGCGGCTGTGATCGACGACGGCGTTCACATACTGCTCCGAGATACGCGTAATCTGGTCTAGCGCGCTGCCGACGACCTGCTCCTCGAACTCCTCGCGCATGGCCTCGCGGTCGAGCGTGCGGGTGACGCGCTGCAGGGTGAGATTCTCCTGAATAAAGGTCTGCCCGCGCTGCCGCAGATCGACAAAGACGCGATCAAGCTCGCGCTTGGCCGTCTCAAGCTGCTGGTTGAGCGATCCGGCCTGCTGCTCAAGCTCCTGGCGCAGGCCCTCGGCCAGCGCCGTATCGCCCGTCACCAGCCCAAGCTGCCGGTCGAGCTGCTCGTTGTACTTGCGAATCAGGCTGTCCACGAAGTCAAGCTGGGCGTAGAGCTTTTGCTTGGCGGGCGGCACGCGCTTGAAGGTGGTGCGCAGATAGTCGCGCACGGCGTTCATATTGCCGGGGTTGCCCGCCGCCGCCGTAAACAGCCCGCGCGAGGTATCCTTTTGCTTGAGCGCCTGCTTGGCCGACACCATGAAAATATCCGGGCGCAGGTCGAGCAGCTCGCTCAACTGCTGCTGCACGAAGCCTTGCACCTCTTTCCGCTCGCGCTCTTCCAGCAGGTCGGCCTGGTTGATGATCACCACGATCTTCTTGCCATAATCGCGCGCCAGCTCCAGGTAGAGCCGTTCGGTTTCGGCCAGGGCGCGCTTGGCCGAGAGCAGGAAGATCACCAGGTCGCTGCGGCTGAGGAAGCCTTTGGCGATCTGCTCATGCTTGCGAAAGACCGAGCCGGTGCCCGGTGTATCGACGATCACCACGCCGGGGCCGCCGGTGTTGGGATGCGACCACTCGCGCACGATGCCCGCTTCGCGCCAGGTCGGCTCTTTGCTGCGCCGGTTCGACCAGCGGATCAGTTCGATGGCGTCCGTCGTGGGGGTGATGCCCATCGGCAGCAGATCGTCGTTGAGCAGGGCGTTGACGAAGCTCGACTTCCCGGCGTTGAACTCCCCGACGACCACCACCAGAAAGAACATATCCTGCAAATCAGCCGCGTTCTGTTGCAGCCGCTTGCGATCCTGTTCGCTGCTCTCGACGCCGATCTGCCCAACGATGTCGGCCAGGTTGTGCAGCAGGCGGATCTCCCGCTCGCGCACATCAGCAATCGGACCTTCCAGCACAATACTTGTCATGCGTTTTCCAGTCCTTCGGTTTCATGGCCCGATTTCGGTCTGCTCAGGGCGGCCAGATCTCCTTGAATCCCTACAAACGCTTGCTGCTGGGCCTGTAATTCGCCGCGCAGCCCGTCCAACAGCTCGCTCTGCGACTCGATCAGGCGGGTAAAGGGGGCGGTCGCGTCGCGGCGAAGCTGGACGCCGTGCGCGATCAATTCCTCGCTGGCGCGGCGCAGCTTGTCCAGAAACTCGTCCCGATATTCGCCCAGCCGGTTAGCATAGGCGCGGCGCAGGAACATGCCTTGCAGCGGCACGAGCGCCATTCCCAGCACCACGAACAGCACGCCGACGCCGAATACCAGGATGATCGTGCCCGCATCAGGCGTCGCGCCGGAGAAGACGCTGACAGCCACCACCGCGACCAGCGCGATCGTGAGGATTTCCCACAGCGCCAGCACAATCAGGGTGTTGCGCAGGGTGCGATCCAGCCGGCTCGTCTCGAAACGCTGCGCCTGCCGGACGAGATCGTCCAGGTCGCCGCGCACGTTGCGCAGAAAGCTGCGATCGTAGCTGAGCGGCGTCTGGATTTTGCCGATTACCTTGCCGGAGAGGCTTTCCGGCAGCTCTTTGACTGCGCCGCGCGTATAGTCTACCAGATCGTCGATGTCTTGCAGATCGCGGCCTTCCAGGCGCGGCCCCAGCCGGTCTACCGCCTGCGGGATACGGTCCAGCGTTTCGCGGACCTTATATTCCTCGAAGGCGTTTTCGGCGCGGGTCTGGCCCCCAAAACGGCGCAGCAGGCGCGCGATGCCGAGCAGCTCGCCCAGGCCGCTGAAAAACAGCGACAGCCCGCGCGAGAACTGAAACAGATCGCCGATGGCCGCCTGGCCCTGATCGATGGCCTCGTTCCAGTGGCCGCGCAGGGTGTCCAGCGCATCCTCGACCGTCTTCTGCTGCTCGCGGCGCGACTGCTCGATCTGCGCCTCGATATTCTCGGTCGTCTTGCGGTGCTCGTCCAGCGCTGCCTGCTGATCCTGGACCAGATCGAGCGCGGCGCGGATCACGTTCTGGCTGATCTGCGCGGGCGTTTCCAGCTTCTGGCGGACACGCTCGACATCGCCCAGACGATCCAGTATATATTCCTCGATCTCGGCAAAGCCGCTCTCGTCCCACGCGATCTCGTCACGCGGTGTTTCCTGCTGGGCAGCCATCGCCTGTTTGGCCGAGACGAGCCACACGCGCGGATCGGTGCCGAGCTGCTGGCGGCTCTGTTCCAGCACGAAATCGCGCACCTTCTCGCGGTCTTCCGGCTCCAGCACATCCACCTGATTGACCACGATGATCACGCGCTTGCCATAGCCTTTGAGTTCTTGCAGATACTCCAGATTGCGGGCGGTGAGCACCTGCGTTGCCAGCATGACCAGCATCACCAGGTCGGCGCGGTGCAGAAAGCGCCGGGTCAGCTCCTCGTGCGTGCGGAACACCGATTCCAGCCCCGGCGTATCGACCAGGCTCAGGTTGCGCAGCAGCGGGCTGGGGTGAAAGACGGTTTCGCCTTCGCCGGTACGCGTGCGCTGGATGTCTGGCCCATGCCGCAGGATGGTAATATGATCGGTGGTCGGGATCGGCCCCACTTCCATCACGCGCTCGCCGAGTAGCGCGTTGATGATGCTCGACTTGCCGGAGCTAAACGGCCCGACCATCACCATCAGGAAGGGATGATTAGTGTGGAACAGGGCGTCGCGCACCTGCTCCATCTGGGGGTCGGGCAGGCTGTCCACGCGTTCCAACACGTCGAGCAGCCCGGTGATCTGCTCATTCTCGGCGCGGCGGATCGTGTCGTAGTGGCCCAGCAGCTTGCTCGAAACGAGTTCGGTATCCAAAAGTCACCTGCCAGTCTGAGACTGCTTAGCCGCCCCC
>JAAYCM010000137.1 GCA_012729765.1 Chloroflexota bacterium
CCGACGACGGCCAGGACAACCTCTATGCGCCGTTCCAGGGGCAGGGCCGCGTGCAGGGCGATTTCTCATCGAAACCGTCGCTGTATACCCGGCTGGTCACGCTGCGTCCAGGATGGCAGCTCGTGGTGCCTGCTGTCGCAGCCGTGGCCGGCGTGTTGTGGAAGAAGCTGTAACTGTTATCTGGTCCGTCCAGGATATAAGCATCGCAGGTGTTTTGTCCGGCAGCCGTGCCGGACGAGCCTAGCCAGAAAGGAACGAGCATCATGCAGCATGAAAACCGGCAGCAACAGGAATCGTCAGGCTCGATCAATGTCGCCCGGAACGAGCGTCTGCTCTCGCTGGCAACGGGCGCAGCTATGGCGGTGGGTGGGGTGGCGAAGCGCGGCTGGGCAGGCGCCGGTCTGCTCCTGGTCGGCGCGCCGATGCTCCTGCGCGGCATCACGGGGCGCTCCTATCTCTACAAGCGGCTGGGCAAAAACCGGGCCGTGGTCAGCGACACGGCGGCTGTCAGCGTGCCGCACGGACAGGGTATCCGCGTCGAGAAGGTCACCACGATCAATCGCCCGGTATCCGAGGTTTATGCCTTCTGGCGCAACTTCGGCAACCTGCCGCGCTTCATGAACAACCTGGAACGCGTGGACATGATCGATCAGCGGCGCTCGCACTGGGTCGCCAAAGCGCCCGCCAACCAGACCGTCGAATGGGACGCCGAGATCGTCAACGAGATCGAAAATGAGGTGATCGGCTGGCGTACTCTCAACAGCAAGCTGGTCGAACATGCTGGCTCGGTCCAGTTCAAATCGGCCCCTGGCGGGCGCGGCACCGAGGTTCGGGTCGTGATGGAATACGCGCCGCTGGGTGGCGCAGCCGGCAGCCTGGTCGCGCGCCTGTTTGGCACCGCGCCGGAGCAGCAGGTGGACGAAGACCTGCGCCGCCTCAAGCAGATTCTCGAAACCGGCGATCCGATCACGGTCGAGGGGCAGCCCTCTGGCCGCGCCAAGCCCGAAGATCACCCGACGCCGAGCTATGTTCGCGCGGAAGAAGCGCCCAAGGACGTGGTGCAGCAGGCATCCGAAGAGTCCTTCCCGGCCAGCGATCCGCCCGCCTACTACTAGGAGCGACGACAAGCATGAAAGCCGTATGTTGGCATGGCACTGGCGATGTGCGCGTGGAGCGCGTGCCAGACCCGACCATCCTCAATGATGGTGACGTGATTTTGCAGGTAACCTCGACCGCGATCTGCGGCTCGGACCTGCACCTGTATAATGGCTATATCCCGACGATGCAGGCAGGCGACATTCTCGGCCACGAGTTCATGGGCATCGTGGTCGAGAAAGGCCCCGGCGTCAGGAATCTGGAGATCGGCGACCGGGTCGCCATTCCGTTCAATATCGCCTGCGGGAGCTGTTATTTCTGCGAGCACGAGCTGTGGTCGCTGTGCGATAACAGCAATCCCAACGCCGGGATGGCCGAGGCGATGTACGGCCAGTCATCGTCCGGCTTTTTCGGCTACTCGCACCTCTTCGGCGGATTCGCCGGCGGGCAGGCTGAATATGTGCGGGTGCCGTTCGCCGATGTCGGCGCGCTCAAAATCCCGCCGGAGCTGCGCGACGATCAGGTATTGTTCCTGACCGACATCTTCCCCACCGGCTATATGGCCGCCGAGAATGCCGAGATCAGGCCGGGCGATGTCGTGGCGGTCTGGGGCTGCGGGCCAGTGGGTCAGTTCACCATCCGCAGCGCCTTCATGCTCGGTGCGGAGCGCGTGATCGCGATCGATCGCGTCCCGGAGCGGCTGCGGATGGCCGAGGACGGCGGCGCAGAAGCGGTCAACTATGAGCACGAGGACGACCTGATCCAGACGCTCAAGGATATGACCGGCGGGCGCGGGCCGGATGCCTGCATCGACGCGGTAGGGTTGGAAGCCCACGCCGGGGGTCTGCCCGGCCTCTACGATCGTGTCAAGCAGGCGACGCGCATGGAAACAGGCCGCCCTCACGCGACGCGCCAGGCGATCCAGGCCTGTCGTAAGGGCGGCGTGGTGTCGATTCCCGGCGTGTTTGGCGGCTTCGTCGATAAGTTCCCGCTGGGCATCGCCTTCAGCAAGGGGCTGAAGCTCAAAATGGGCCAGACACACGTCCATCGCTACCTGCGGCCACTCCTGGAGCGCGTCCAGCGCGGCGATATCGATCCGTCCTTCGTGATCACGCACCGCCTGAAGTTGGAAGATGCGCCAAAGGCCTATAAAATCTTCCGAGACAAGAAGGACAACTGCATCAAGGTCGTACTCTCGCCCTGAAGCGCAGCTTTACACCTGTAAGCGCGTCGGCGTCCGGAACGCGGAACGATACCGGCCCGGCTGCCTGTCGGGCCGGAACCGCAATGAACCATTCGAACGCGCCTGATGGCATTTCACGACGCACCCCACGCGCGCCGGGCATCGGCTGGGTTATGGCCCAGCACTGGCGCTCGATGCTGCTCGCCCACTGGCCGATCGCTCCGGAACTACTGTACACCCTGATCCCGCCCGATCTGGCGCTGGATATCCGCGACGGGCAGGCGTGGTTCAGCCTGGCGGCCCTCACCGTCACGCGCTTGCGGCTGCGCTGGCTGCCGTCGCTGCCCAAGGTGGCCCCCTTCCTACAGCTTAATGCCTATACCTACGTCACCTGGAACGAGCAGCCCGCGTTCTACCTGTTCAGCGCCGACACGAACAGCCTGACGGCAACCGTCAGCGGGCGGCTGTTCTACCGGCTGCCCTACTCGCAGGCCGAGATGCGCTGCACGACCGACGAGGCACACATTATCGAGTTTTCCAGCCGGCGTGTCGATCGCGCGGCCCCGGCAGCCTTTTCCGCCGCCTACTATCCCACCGGCCCGGCAGCGGCTCCCTGGCCCAACAGCCTGGAGCACTGGCTGCTCGCGCGCCGCTGGGTCTATGTCCAGGATCATCAGCAGCGACTTTACCGGGCTGCCGTCCACTGCCCGATCGTCCCGCTCCGCTCCGCCGAAGTTGTTGTGCGCGAAAACACAGTGATGCTGCGCCACAGCCTGGTGCTCAGCGATCCGCCCGCGCTGACGAGCTTTGTCACGTCGCTGTCCGTTCAGGTCGGATGGCCCAGCCAGTTTCAGACCCGCGCGCCATCCTACTCCTAGTCCCCCAACTCTCCTGGTGCAAAATCGCCCAACTGGTGGATTTCAACGCGCCTATAACCGGCTACAGTAGGATTACAGACCGGATTATCATCTCGACGGAAGCAGAAGAAAGAGGTGTACTGCGATGCCCTACGACAAAGTGAGCGATTTACCGGAAAGTGTGCGCGACAACCTGCCCAAACACGCCCAGGAGATTTACAGGAAAGCGTTTAACAGCGCCTGGGAAGAGTACAGCGACCCCGATGATCGGCGCGATGACGCTTCACGCGAGGAAACGGCGCACAAGGTCGCCTGGGGTGCGGTCAAGCGCAGCTATGAGAAAGAGGAAGCAAGCGGAAAGTGGGTCAAGAAAGACTGACGGCATTTGCCGCCGCCAGATGCAAAACCGGGCGGTTCTGAGAGTGATATCTCGAAACCGCCCGGTCCGGCAGACATGCCGCTGATGCTGGCGGCCTGCCTGGGGCACTCCGGCTGCCATGTCGCAAGCAGCCTGGAGCATCCCTGTCCTAGTCTTCCATCATCTGCTGCCAATCATCGATCTGGCGTTCGGCTTCGTTGCGGGCCACACCATAGCGTTCCTGAATCTTGCCGATAAGCTTGTCGCGCTCACCGTCGATCTGATCGATCTCGTCGTCGGTCAGCTTGCCCCACTGCTTCTTGGCCTCGCCCTTAAGCTGCTTCCAGTTACCCTTCAGCACGTCCCATGTACCACCTGACATGATTTTTACTCCTCGTCTCGTTTACCGACAATCGTTGCTGGTCGAATTGAAATTGAACCGTGTAGGCTATCGCAGCCTTTACTATTTGATCTTAGTGCGGAACTCCGGCACAGGCATGAGGCAAATCACCACTTCTGCCCTGGCCCACCTGGGCGGTTTTCTGATAGGTCACGTGGCTACCAGGGGCAAATTCAGGCACGCTCTTAACGAAAATCTAACGAAAGACTGGAACAAACGGGCCAAGTGGCCTATGCAAGATTCCCACCCATGACCTAACGCTATTTCCCCCACCTACCTCATGTGCTTTAGCTGCTTCGGCTTTAAATTAGAGTAAGCTTCGGCTCCAGGAGTAAACACAGGGTAGACATGGGGGGCCGGGTGAACTCAACGTTGGACTAAGGAGATAACTCGATGCTCAGTTGGGCGCTGTTCTTCCTGATCGTGGCGATTATTGCGGCACTGTTCGGCTTTGGCGGAATCGCCGGGGCCGCCGCGTCAATCGCGCAGATTCTGTTCGTGCTGTTCCTGATTCTGTTTGTTGTCGCGCTGCTGCTTGGCCGGCGCGTGATCAGTTAACCCGGTTACTGTCCGGTAAGGAGAAGGTGTGATGGAGCTTTTGCTGCTGCTGGTGCTGCTCGTGCTGCTGATCGGCGCGCTGCCAGCCTGGCCACACAGCCGCAGGTGGGGATACTTCCCCAGCGGCACCCTGGGAATTCTGTTGATTATCCTGCTCCTGCTGCTTTTCCTGTAGCAGATTGAGCGGCAGAACAGACGGTAAAGCACGCGCAAGGCGCCCATTTCTCCGGCCAGGAGAAGCGGGCGCCGATTTTTTATGAGGGGCTGCTGCTACTCGCTGCCGGCTGCGGGCGGCGGGTCCAGTACGCTGACATCGATCAGCGGCGTGACATTGAAGCCAGCCTCAAGCAGGCGGCCCTGGATCGCGCGCGTGAGTTGAGCGCGGATGTCTTCGGCGCTGGTTGTAACATGTGCGCGGCGCTGGACGTAGACCACGCCCAGCAGCGTATTCTGGCCTTCCTCAGCGCGTGTGAAGCGGGCCGCAACCTCGACCAGATCGACGAGTGGGCTGTCGTCTATCACCTCACGAATTTCGGCGCTGGCCTGCTGCGAGCGCGAGCTGCGCTGCAAGTCGGGCGCATTGACAAACTGCCATACCAACAGCCCGGCCATCAGCACAATCGATACGCCCAGCGAAACCGGGAACAGCCATCGTCTGCCGCGATCGTAGCGCGAACGCTGCGGGCTGAGCTTATAGAGCCGGAAAACGATCATACCGGCCAGGTTGATGCCGACCAGTTGGAGCAGCACCAGGAATACGCCCGCACGAACCATCCCCCATTCTCCCAACACGCTCGCCATTCCGATCATCCCGGCAGGCGGGGCCAGTGAAGCCGCGACCAGAACCCCCGTCGCCGTTCCGGAAACCAGGCTGCTGCGCGACGACTGAACCAGGGTCAGCGCGCCGCCCGCCCCGGCAATGAGTGGTTGCAGCGCGGCCACAGCGGATACCTGGCTGGTATTGATCATCTGGGGCGTGATAATCTCCTGCTGCAAGAGCAGGGTGGCTGCCCCAGCAATAACGATGGTTATCACCAGTGCCACAAAGTAGCGCAGCACCGCGTGACGCAGCAGCATACTGTCGCCGCGCGCGCTGGCAATCGCGACGTTCATCGCCGGACCGGCATAGGGTGCGATCAGCATCGCCCCGATCAGCAGGATGATTGAATTGGTGAACAGCCCGATCCAGACGAGCAGCGCCGCCGCAACTGTGTAGCCTAAGAAGCCGCGCCATGAGCTGATGCTTTGCAGCCCTTCCAGGTAGATTTCGACGACGCTGCGCTCTTCGACCTCCCTGGCCTGCTGTGGCATTTCGGTCGTGGCCGGGCGAAAGATGAAGACATCCTGGGGAATGGTCGCTACTCTGGCTTCGGGGATGTCTTCGAGCGCCTTGAGAACATCGTCAAGCTGGCGGTTGGAGACATGAGCGAGCACGACATCGGTCGGCCCGTCCTCGTCCTCAGCCTGAAACTGCATCAGATTAGCACCCTGGCACGTCTGGACGATCGCAAACGCGCGCTGCCCCTCGCCGCGTGGAACCTGGATAATCAGTTGGCGCATCCTGCCACCCGACCGCTACTGCGCCGTTTCCTGCCGGACGCGAATCTCGATCTGGCCGTCGGTAGTGCGCACGTCATAGGCGGGCAGATGGTAGGTGGCCGGGCCGTGCACCACCTCGCCGCTGCGCAGGTCAAACACAGAATCGTGCCAGGGGCACTGCACACACGTGCCGTCGAACATCCCTTCATCCAGCGGGCCGCCGGCATGGCTGCATACCGCGCTCGTCGCGTAGATCGCGCCTGCGTGCCGGTAGAGCAGCACGGGATCGCCGTTTACCTCGACGCGGAGCGCCTGTCCCTCGGCCAGCTCGGCATCGGCTCCAACCGCCGCCCAGTCCTGCGGCTCACGGCCTGCGGTCGTGTGGTTCACGCCGATCCGCAGCCGGTAGACCAGCTCACCGCCCAGCCAGGCCGAGGCCGACACCACGCCCAGACCCAGCATCGAATACATCACGCCCACGAACCGCCGATCCTGCTGGCGGGCGCGGGCCGAGCTGGCATAGAGCACCAATGCGACGGTATTAAGCAGGCCGTGCAGCGCGCCGCGTCCGGCGGCACCTCGCTTGATGGTCGAGAAGTCCAACATACCGGCCAGCGCGGTCGGCACGGCGGTGATCACGCCCAGGATCGTTAGCTGATCGGCGGCGCGCCGGGCGCTGCCCGACACCAGCCCCAGCAGATCGAACGGCGCGGCCATGAACCACGCGCCCAGCGTGGCATCGGTCAGCACCGGGTGGAGCGGGTGGCCCAGCCAGGTCCCGTGCAAAAAGTCGGCCACCCGGCGCACCCCGCTTCCGCCCTTGAGCACGGCATTATGCAGCCCGCGCGCGACCGCCAGCCCGCCGGTCTGAAGCTGGGGCACCTTGCGGAGCACAAATCGAATCTCCTGTGATAGCATATCGACTCCTTTTTGGGGGAACATGCTTCTCGGATAATTCAATTGTAGCAAGGGTGGGGCAGATTAAGCTCCTCGGCCCGGCTGTGCGGCGGTCAGCAGATGCGCGAGTGCGCTACAATCTACATGATCCAGCCCTGATCACGGTGAAAGGTGTGAGCATGTCCGACTGGAAACAGGTTGTCGCGCTGATCGCCAGCAACGTCGAGGACCACTACGACGCCCTTAAGCTGCGCCTGCGTCACAAGCTCGGCATTGGCCCGGTGCAGGTATTGCCCTATATCGGGCACGGCACGCGCGCGGCGCTCTACCTGCACGGGCGCGTCCTGGCCGATTACAGCGTCACCGAGCCGATGGACAACGACACCATCTGGCAGAATATGCTGAACATGTACCGGCGCTTCAACAGCCACGAGGTCCCCCAGACGCTCGTGCGGGCGCGGTTTCGTGATTGGGAAGTGGAAACGACCACCGACGAAGAAGGCTTTTTTGAGGCCAATTTCAAGCTCGACGAGCCGCTGGCGACGGACGCGATCTGGCATGAGGTGCAGATCGCGCTGCCGGAATATGCCGACCATGAAGGGGCGCGTGCCACCGGCCAGGTGATGATCCCGCCCACGTCGGCGCGCTTCGGCGTGATCAGCGATCTGGATGACACCGTGCTCAAGACCGATGTCGCCAACCTGCTCAAGGTGGCGCGCAACACCTTTCTCAACAACGCGCACACCCGCCTGCCGTTTTCGGGCGTGGCCGCGTTTTATCAGGCCCTGCAGCAGGGAACGCGCCAGAACTTCAACCCGATCTACTACGTCTCCAACGCGCCCTGGAACCTGTACGATCTGCTGGTGGATTTCTTCGAGGTGCGCGAGATTCCGCTCGGCGCACTGTTCCTGGTCAGCCTGGGTCTGACGGATGAGCACCTGATCCGGCCCAGCGGCATGGATCACAAGCTGGGCGCGATCGAGCATCTGCTCAACACGCACCCCGACCTGCCGTTCATCCTGATCGGCGACAGCGGCGAGCTGGACCCGGAGATCTACCTGGAAGCGGTGCGCAACCATCCGGGGCGCATCCCGACGATCTATATCCGCGATGTCAGCGGTGAGGGGCGCAACGACGTGGTGGGCGCAATCGCGGACGAAGTGCACCGGCTCGGCGCGGAGATGCTGCTCGTGCCGGATACCATCGCGGCGGCGGTGCATGCCGTTCAGCGCGGCTATATCTCGGCGGACGCCCTGCCCGCGATCCGCGAGGAGCGCGACGAGGACGAAAAAGCGCCGGAAGGCGTCGAGAAAATCCTGGACGCCGATACCATCGGCTAGAGAATCAAACAGAGGCGCGTGCTGCGCCCCTGGGATATGTCAGGTGTACCGCTGGCTCAGCCCGGCAGACTGCGCCCGTACATCACGATGGCCTCGGTGCGCTCCAGGATGTGTCCCTGAATCGCGTCCAATCGAAACGCAGGGCTGATCAGCTCAAGCGGCATACGGCTAATTGTTTCTCCGGCGGTCAGGCGTCCTGCTCGGCGGGTTGAAGCAGCTCGACAAGGGCACGCAGCTTCGGCGGCATCTCGACTGCGACAGGTTCGTGACGATTGGGCACGAGCACGGCCAGTACAATCGGCTCGTGGCCGGGGTGGGTGTCGGGCAGATCAGGCAGGGAGTCAATTTCCAAAGCGGTGCTGGCGGCCTGCATGGCTTCGAGGGTGATAAGTTGGCCTGGCATCTCGTGCTTCCCTTTGCTCATAGCAGTTCAAGCCTCTAGCTCTACGTCCGGCTGTAGCTCTCCCCGCCCCGCGCTTGATACACATGCGCGTGTGTAGAGGTTAATCAACAATCCGCCATCTGAACATGAGGAGATCGGCGTATTTCAGAATAGGTCAGGTGGCGGGAGTGCGTCTAGGTACACGCCGCTACCTGTCCCCACGCTTACACCGCGCGTCCGCGCTCTTCCAGGGCGCGGTTCAGATTGAACGCGGCGCTGATCAGCGAGAGGTGAGTCAGCCCTTGCGGGAAGTTCCCCAGCGCCTCGCCGCTCAGCCCGGTTTCCTCGGCATAGAGGCCGAGATGATTGGCATAGCCGAGCATGTCTTCAAAGATCAGCCGCGCACGATCGACCTGTCCGGCGCGGGTGAGCGCCTCGACCAGCCAGAACGTGCACAGATTGAAGGTTCCTTCCGGCTCGCTCAGGCCATCCTCGGCACGCTTCGTGTCGTAGCGGTAGACCATGCTGCCCGCCATCAGACCGTCCTGTTCCGGCGAGCGCATGGTCGCCTCCAGCGTCTTTAGCATCATCGGGTCGGTCGCGCTGACGAAAAATACCAGCGGCAGGATCAGGTTGGCGGCATCCAGGATCTCACTGTCATAAGCCTGCATGAAGGCCTGGTGCTCCTCGTTCCAGCCACGCTGCATCACCTCTTCGTAAATCTGATCGCGTGTGGCGTTCCAGCGCACCCGGTCGGCGGGAAAGGCGCGTTTGTTGGCCAGCCGCAGCCCGCGATCGAGCGCAACCCAGCACATCACCTTAGAAGTGACAAAGTGCTGATCGGGACTGCGCACTTCCCAGATGCCCACATCCCCGCGCTGCCAGTTATCGCACAGCCAATCGTTGAGCCGCCGCAGTTCCTGCCAGAGATCGTAGGAGATAAGCTGAGCGTACTTGTTGTAGAGGTAGGCCGCATCCATCACCTCGCCGTAAATATCAA
This sequence comes from Chloroflexota bacterium, assembly GCA_012729765.1. Classification (GTDB taxonomy): domain Bacteria; phylum Chloroflexota; class Anaerolineae; order Aggregatilineales; family Aggregatilineaceae; genus JAAYCM01. Next base: position 9,610 of record JAAYCM010000137.1, read on the forward strand.
GCTGGAACTGCTGATAGGCATCGTTGCCGATCCGCACCGGGCGCGAACCCCGGTAGCCTTCCAGGTGATCGAGTATTTCTTCGGGTAGTTCGTGCCGTCCATCGATGCCGTAGAGGGGCTGGAGCGGTGCACCGTCGTCCAGCTCGTGACAGCGCGCGTTCAGCCAGTCCATAAAGGCGTTGGCCTCGCCGGTAAAGCCGATGCGCATCAGGGCATAGACGGTAAACGCCGCGTCGCGCAGCCAGGTATAGCGGTAGTCCCAGTTGCGCGAGCCGCCGATATACTCCGGCAGGCTGCACGTCGGCGCGGCCACGATCGCTCCGGTCGGCTCGAAAGTCAGCAGCTTGAGCACCAATGCCGAACGGTAAATGTCGCTGCGCCAGCGCCCGGTATAGGTACACTGGCTCAGCCAGCGATGCCAGAAATCGACGGTTTCCTCAAACAGGCGCTGCGCCTCATCCCCAGACAGCTTCCGGGCCGGGTTCTCGCCCGGTTCCAGCTCGTAGAGCACGAATGCCGCCGTCTCGCCTTCCGACAGGGTGAACTCGGCCTCGACCGCCGATCCTGCCTGGCGCAGCGGGATCTCCGCCACTAGGCCAAAGCTGAGCGCCGGGGTGCGAAACGCAGCGCCGTACTCGTAGACCTGTGTCTCGTGCTCGTCACGGGCATAATTGAAAGCCGGCTGGCAGTGGAGGCGAAACCGCATCGAGCCGCGCCGCACGTTTACCTGGCGGATGATCGGGCTACGGAAGGATGCCTGTTCCGCTGCTGCGCCGACCGGCATCCAGTCTACGATCTCGCCCAGGCCATCCGGGCTGAGAAAGCGGGTGACGAGCACATTCGTATCCGGCCAGTAGCGCTGATCGTGCTTCACGCTGTCGGGCACTGCCGTGATCTGAAAGTAGCCGCCTTTTTCATCATCGAGAAGCGAGCCGAAAACGCTGGGGGAATCGTGGTGAGGATAGCAGAACCAGTCGATGGAGCCGTTCATGCCGATAAGCGCCGTAGTGCGCATGTTGCCGATAATACCGTGATATCCAATTGGTTGATACGCCATCTCGCCTCCTGGGCCTGCCTGACTCAGTTCCCCACCCTGCGCAGTGTGGGCCGGGATGGAGCCGCCGAAGATCACCCCCTGGTCAGAATATGAAGCGAGCGACAGGCCGCTGCATAACCTCTACGCGCACGGCTTGCCGCTCGTTGCAACATTATCCTCAGGCCGGGCACACGATCAGCCCGGCAATGAGGCAGCTACTATTGCTTGATTGTGCCGCGCCACGCGCCGGTTTCGGCCCCGCGCTCCTCGATGAACTCCTTGAAGCGCTTAAGGTCGCCTTCTACACGGCGGGAAACGAAGCCCAGCAGGTCGCCGGCCTTCTCGATCGGGCCTTCCGGCTCGTACTCCATTTGCAGCATCACGCGCGTGGTATGCTCATCGAGATAGTGAAAGGTCACGACGCCCGCGTTATGCGCCCCGGAAAGGCTGTGCCACGCGATCCGCTTGTCGGGGATCTGCTCGTCGATCTCAGCCGTCCAGGTTTCCTCGCGGCCCATGATCTCGGCCCGCCACTGCAGGCGCTTGTCGTCAAGCTGGCGCACTTCTTCCACGCCTTCCATAAAGTGAGGGAACTGCTCGAACTGCGTCCACTGGTTGTAAACGGTCCGCACCGGCAGATTGATGTCAATCGATTTCTCAGCGCTTGCCATGTTTTGCTCCTTTGTCACGTTTCCAATACATGCTTACCCGGATAGCTGCACTGTACCAGCCCTTGTATCAGCATTAAACCGGATCGTAAACCCGCCAGCCAGGGCCAACTGCCCCCAATCTGTTTCGGCCACCTGTCCTAGCTGCGGATACATCCCCTGGCGGGTTTGCCGCCCGGCAGCAGAAAGTGATTGACACCGGCTCAATTTCTGATATAATCATCTTGCTAATTTCCCCCGCGTAGTGCCTCGTTTCTGGGCCAAATAAAGCAGAGTCTATTTTTTGCTTATTGGAGAACCGGCTGCCCTGGCAACTTTAACCGGATCAGGGTTAGCACGATGTGTACGAATTTTTAATCTCTGCAAATACGCAAAGTGAACGAAGGAAAGATGGCAAAAACACTGCGAATCATTCCCCTGGGCGGCCTGGGGGAAATTGGCAAGAACATGACTGTTCTCGAATATGGCCGTAATATGATCGTTATCGATTGCGGGGTGATGTTCCCCGAAAGCGATATGTACGGCATCGACCTGGTGCTGCCGCGTTTTGATTACGTGGTCAAGAACCAGGATCGGCTGCGCGGCATCGTGCTGACGCACGGACACCTGGACCATATCGGCGCGCTGCCCTATCTGCTGCGCGACGTGAAAACATCGATCTACGGCACGCCGCTGACGCTCGGCATGGTCAAGCGCCAGTTGGAAGAAGCACACGTGATCCAGCAGGCCGATCTCAACGTGGTGCGCGAGAACCAGAGCGTGCAGCTTGGCCCGTTCAAGATCAGCCTGTTCCCGGTGGCGCACTCCATCCCCGACTCGGTCGGGCTGGTGATCGATACCCCGGTGGGCGCGATCGTGCACACCGGCGACTATAAGCTGGACGAAACTCCCGCCGGTGGCCGGACGACCGATCTCAAGCGGCTGCGCAAGCTGACGCCCAATGGCACGCTGGCCCTGCTGGCCGACAGCACCAACGCCGACAAGCCGGGCTACACCCCGACCGAACAGACCGTCGCCGACGAGCTGGATCAGCTCTTCGCGCAGGCATCGGGCGGGCGCATCATCATTGCGACGTTCGCGTCGCTGATGGCGCGCTTGCAGGAGATCATCTACCTGGCCGAGAAGCATGGCCGCAAGGTCGCGCTGACCGGGCGCAGCCTGGAAGAAAATATCGGGCTGGCGCGCGCGCTGGGCTATATGAAAATCCCCCATGGGATGCTGGTCGATATTGACGCGGATGTGCCCGATGGCGAGCTGCTGATCCTCTCGACCGGGTCGCAGGGCGAGCCGCGCTCGGCCCTCAACCGCATGGCGCAGGGCGAGCACCGCTCGATCAACGTCCAGCCCGGCGACACGATCATCATCTCCGGCGGCACGATCCCCGGCAATGAGCAGGAAGTCGGGCGGATGCTCAACCGGCTCTTCGAGCGCGGCGCGAACGTGATCTACGGCAAGCTGGCGCATGTCCACGTGTCAGGTCACGGCAGCCGCGACGAAATGCAGGCCATGATCAACGCAGTCCAGCCACAGTATCTGATCCCGGTGCATGGCGAGAGCCGCCACCTGTATCTGCACGCCCGGATGGCTGTCGCCAACGGAATGGACTCGGAAAACGTGTTCGTCCTGCACAACGGCGCGATCTGGGTGACGGACGGCGAGCGCGTCTGGCTCGATCAGCCGATCGATGCCGGGGACGTGCTGGTCGATGGCCGGCTGGTGGACGAGGTCGGCGAAATGGTGATGCGCGACCGGCAGCGGCTCTCGCAGGACGGCTTTGTCGTCGCGCTGATCCCGATGGACGCGCGCGGGCGGCTGGTCGGTGAGCCACAGATCATCAGCCGGGGCTTCATCCACCTCAAGGAATCGGGCGGCCTGCTGGACCTGGCCCGCGAGGAGATCAAGCGCCAGTTGAAGCACGACGGGCGTAACCCGCACGAAACCGTGCGCCGCACCCTGTCAAACTTCCTCTACCGCGAAACCAACTCGCGCCCGGTCATCCTGCCGAGCCTGATCCGGGTCTAATTTCCCGGCGTAACCAAACCACACAAAACCCGCGTACCAGTCTTGGTCACGCGGGTTTTTTCTTCTATTACTACAGCCGCACCTGACGTTTTGTTGCCCCTCATCCCCCGGCCCCTTCCCCCACTGCTGCGCGGAGGGAAGGGGAGCAGAATTTGAAGTCCTTCCCCCAAAATGAGGGAAGGATTTAGGATGGGGGGCGATCTGCGGCTGTAGTACTATACGGTCGTTAAGGTGTAATTCTGTAGGGGCGTATTGCAATACGCCCCGAAAACGTTCAGCCGCCAGAAGGCTATCCGATCAACCGCTCCAGCCGCTCGACGTAACCGGCCAGCACGCCGTAGGTCGTCTCGACCGCCGCCGAGGTGGTCATATCGACTCCGGCCAAATTGAGCGCGTCCAGTGGGTAGAGCGAGCCGCCCGCCCGCAGGAAGCTGAGGTAGGCATCAACTGCGCCCGGCTGCCCGTCCAGAATGGCGCGTGAGAGCGCGTGCGCCGCCGAGATGCCGGTCGCATACTGGAACACGTAGAAATTGGCGTAGAGGTGGTTGAACTGCGCCCAGGTGATGCCGACCCGGTCACGATCGACGGCTACTTCGCCGCCGTAGCCCTCGGCAAACAGATCGGCCATCAGCGCGATCATACTGTCGGCGGTCAGGGCCTCGCCGCGCTCGGTACGCTCGTGGACTTCCAGCTCGAAGCGCGCCAGTGTCGGCATGACGAAGAAATAGCGGTGGAAGTTGTACATCGCCTCTTCGATCACGGCGATCTGGAAGCCCGGATCGGGGTTCGAGGCCAGCAGATGCCCGCGCACCATCGCCTGGTTGAAGTTCGACGCGACCTCGGCCACAAACAGCGAGTAATCCGAATAGATCATCGGCTGGTGCTGCCACGTGAGGTAGGAGTGCATCGAGTGGCCCAACTCGTGCGCGAGCGTGCTCAGCGCGTTGAGCGTGTTGTTGTAGCTCATCATGATGAAGGGATGCGTGCCCTTCCAGCCGCTCGAAAACGCGCCCTGGCGCTTGCCCTTGTTGGGATACACGTCCACCCAGCGATCTTCCAGGCAGCCGCGCCGCAGCACGCTTACATAATCCTCGCCCAGCGGGGCCAGCCCCTCGCTGATCCACGCCACCGCCTGTGAATAGGGCACTTCCGGCCTGGCGTCGGTCAGCGGCGCCCAGACATCGTAAGGGTGCAGCGTCTCGACGCCCAGCGCACGCCGCCGCAGCGCCCAATAGCGGTGCCAGGTCGGCAGGTGTTGGCGGTAGGTGTCGATCAAGTTGTGGAATACCTCGACCGGGATATTTGTCGGGAACAGGGCCGCTTCCAGCGCGGAATTGTGGCGGCGCACGCGCGCCAGGAATACATCCTGCTTGACGACGGTTGCGAGCGTGCTGGCGAAGGTATTTTTGAAGGCGAGATAGCCGTCCTGGTAGCTTTCCCAGGCGGTGCGGCGCAGCTCACGATCGGGGCTGCCCATGTGCGATGGGATGTTCCCCTGCTCGACCGGAACTGTCTCGCCCTGGGCCGTGCGTGCGGTCGGGAACACGAGATCGGCGTTCGCCAGCCGCCCGGCGGTGTTGGATGTGCCGGAGAACGGATCGGCGACCATGCCCAGCACCTCTTCGACTTCCGCCGAGCGCACGTGTGCCTGCTGGCGGAACAGGTCATCGAAGAAATGTGCGTAGACCGCCAGACGCGGCTCGCCGGCCATCCACTGCGCCAGCGTCCCCTGCCCAATGCTCAGAATCTCCGGGTTGGCGAACGCGATCGCGGCCATCAGCCGGCTGTAGAGCGCCATCGCCTGCCCGGCCATCGCCGCCGCTTCCTGATCGGCGGTATCAACGCTGCTGAACATGCTGGCGTAGACATAGACCTTGCCCACGCGCCCATATGCCTCGCTGAACGCTTCCAGGTAGTCGGCCAGCGCGGCGGGGCTGTCGCCCAGGTGGCCCTGATACTGCTGCGGCAGGGTGGGGATATGCGCGCGCAGGTGCTCGACTTCGGCGGCCCAGTCGGCCTGCGACGGGAACACGCTGGGCGCGTTCCAGGTGTGTTCGGGCGCGATCTCACTGCGCAGCGGGAGTGCGGTTTCGGTCATCCAGAAATCTCCTTTAGCGGCCTGGCTCAAAGATTTAGGTACGCCCGATTGTGACAGGTCAGGGCGCGAACGGCAACGCGTGAGGAAATAATCAGGGGCGTCCCGGCGATACAGCACGGAACGCCCCTGAAGTGTGTACTTTCTCCCCCCATCCCCCGGCCCCTTCCCCACGTTTCACGGAGGGAAGGGGAGAATAGGGCGGTGGTTTTTGAAGTCCCTCGCCCCAACGTGGGAGAGGGATTTAGGGTGAGGGGAGCAGGCCGCCGCCTACTCTGCCTCTGGCGGGCGCGTAGCGTACTCCATCAGGCGCTCGATGCGCGCCACCATATCCGCCGGGTTGGGATGCAGCCCATCCATCAGCAGGGCGCTCTCCAACAACTGCTCGATCACCTGGTCGATCACCGGCGCACTGTCGTCCTGCGCGATCCACGCCGCCAGATTGTGGATCAACGGGTGGCGGCGGTTCAGTTCCAGGATGCGCGGCGGGATTTCGAAGTCCTGATCGAGCATCCGGTAGACGCGCTGCACGTGGCGATCGGGCTGGCCTTCGGGCGCGGCCAGCCGGACGGGGCTGCCGGTCAGCATTCGGGACTCGCGCACCTCGACCACGCGCTCGCCGAGGGTGCTGGCAAACCGCGCGCGCACCTGCTCGAAGCGCTCCGGCTCCAACGCCTGCGCGGGCGAATCCTGGTCCAGATCCTCTTCGGGCAGCTCCAGGCTGGCGTCGTCCACGCTGCGCAGCGGCTTACCCTCGTACTCGTGCAGGTTCATCAGCATGAAGCTGTCCACCGTGTCGATCAGGTAGAGGACTTCGATATCGCGCCGGTGGAAGATGTCCAGGTGCGGGCTGCGCGCCGCCGACTGCACGTCATCGGCCAGCAGGTAATAGATCGCGTCCTGATCGTCGCGCATCCGCCCGGCGTAATCATCGAGCGTGACGGTCGGCGTCTTGCCATCGCTGACCGAGGAATGGAAGCGCAGCAGCTTCGCCAGCCGCTCGGCGTCGCCCGGCTCGGTCGCGATCCCTTCCTTGAGGAACGATCCGAAGCCCTGCCAGAACGCGCTGTAACGCTCCGGCTCCTCGCTGGCAAGCCGTTCCAGCTCGGCCAGCAGCTTCCCCTTGATCGACTGGCCGATGCGCCGGATCATGCGGTTGGCCTGGATCGATTCGCGCGCGACATTGAGCGGCAGGTCTTCGGAATCGACCACGCCATCGACAAAGCGCAGATAATTCGGCAGAAAGTCCTTGTTGTACTCCTGGATCAACACCTTGCGCGTGTAGAGCTTCAGGCCGTGATCGGTGCGCGCCGCCAGGATGCCGCGCTCGGCCTGTTCGGGGATGAACAGCACGCTGTAGAACTGGACCGGCGCATCGGAGACGATGTGCAAATGCAGCAGCGGATCGCGGAAGTCGAGCGTAAGCTGGCGGTAGAACGCCTGGTAATCCTCGTCCGGCACCTCGCGCGGGCTTTGCCGCCAGATCGCGGTCTGCTGGTTGATCGCCTCGCCGCCGAGATAGATCGGGAAGGGGATGAAGTCGGAGTGTTTCTTGATGATGCCGCGCAGGCGGTGGGTCTGCGCGAACTCTTTGCCCTCGTCGTTGAGATAGATTGTGATTGTCGTCCCACGCGATTCCTGCTCTGCCGGCTCGATGGTGTAGGTCGTGCTGCCGTCCGAGGTCCAGGCCCAGGCCCGATCATCGGGGCGGAACGAGCGCGAGGTCACGGTCACGCGCTCGGCCACCATGAACACCGAGTAGAAGCCGACGCCGAACTGCCCGATCAGGTCGGTGAGCGGCACGTTCTGCGCCGGCTGCTCCTGCATTTTCTTCAGGAAGCGCGCCGCGCCGGACTGCGCAATCGTGCCCAGGTTCTCGATCAACTCGTCGCGGTTCATCCCCACGCCGGTATCGGTGATCGTCAGCGTGCCCGCGTCGGCATCGGCGGAAATATGAATCGCCAGCTCGGCATCGGGATCAACCACGTCGGCGTTGGTCAGCATCTCGAACTGGACGCGGTGCAGCGCGTCGGATGCGTTCGAGATCAGCTCGCGCAGGAAAATCTCCTGTTCGGTATAGAGTGAATGCACCAGAATATGCAGCAGTTGTTGGATTTCCGCCTGAAAAGCAAATGTTTCGGTAGGGGTGTGGCTTGCATCGGCCATAGAGAATACTCCCATGCAGTACAGGGCGCGCAGTCGGGTTGGATGATGAAAAAGTCTGATCTTTTTAAGTAGCACGACGAGGTAAGATTCACCTCAGCGCGCCGTAAAAATAGCATAAGAAAAAGCAGGCGGCATATTTTGGGACCGGAGGAAGCGCCGGTAGCTTTTCCGCCCAAAGCGCATTAGGATTCAGGCTGTAGACAGGAGATTGTTTCTGATGACAAATTTGCGCGTCTTGCTGGCCGGGGAATCGTGGATCACCAACAGCACGCACTTCAAGGGCTGGGACTTCTTCTCCAGCACCGCCTACGACACCGGGATCGCCTATCTCCAGCAGGCCCTCAGCGGCGCGGGGATCGAGCTGGAGCATCTGCCTAACCATCTCGCTGATGCTCAGTTCCCTAACACGCTGGCCGGGCTGGAAGCCTACGACGTGATCCTGCTGAGCGATATCGGGGCCAACACGCTGCTGCTGCATCCCGATACGTGGCTACGCGGCCAGCCGACGCCCAACCGCCTGCGCCTGCTTCAGGAATGGGTCGAGCAGGGCGGCGGGCTGGGCATGTGCGGCGGCTACTATTCGTTCGCGGGCATTTACGGCGCGGCGAAATATCACCGTACCCCGGTCGAGGCCGTGCTGCCGGTCGAGATTCTGCCCTACGATGACCGCCTGGAAACACCCGAAGGCGCGCAGCCCCAGGTTGAGGACGCCGCCCATCCTATGCTGGCAGACATCCCGGCGCACTGGCCGCACCTGCTGGGCTTCAACACGCTCACACTGAAAGACGCGGCGCACCTGCTGGCGACGATCAACGGCTATCCGCTGCTGGCGGTGCGCGACGTGGCGCGGGGCCGGACCCTGGCCTGGGCGTCCGACATCGGGCCGCACTGGTGCCCGGAGCCGTTCGCAACGTGGCCGGGCTACGCGCGCCTGTGGGTCCAGGCGGTGGAATGGCTGGCGGGCTGCCGTTAACTCAACCGAACGCGCCGAGCGCCACCCCGGCCAGCAGGGCGTTGGGCCACGCGAACCAGTGCCGCGACGCGACCTCGCCGGTTTCGGGGTGATACGCTTCGGGCAGCGCACCGTCCCACTGCGCCGCCGCTTCGAGCCGCACCCAGGCTACACGCTCACGATCTGAGTCGCCCAGCGCCCGCGCGATGATCACGTCCTGCACGTCGCCAAGCGGCCAGGGCGCGCGCGTATGCACCGATCCGAGCCGGTGCGCGCCGTAGTAGCCGCCCTCGTTCTGCTCCGAGAAGGCGAAATCGACCGTCGCGCGCCAGACCGGATCGTCCGCGCCCACAAAACCCCAGGCCGGGGCCAGCGCTAGCGGTACGTCGTTAGCGTCGTGATAGAAATGATAGCGCCCATGCCCGTCGGTCGCGTAGGCGTAGAGCGCGGTTCCATCACGCGGCGCGACGAAATGACGCTGAATCGCCGTGCGGATCTGCCCCGCCAGATCATCCCAACCCGCCCCGCGCTCGACTGCGGCCAGCCTGCCGAAGGTGCGCCACATCAGCAGGTGGCTCGAAAAATGGTAGGGGAACGCCAGCGGATCGTCGGCGGGCGTCTCGTCGGTCGGGAAGAGCCAATCATCCGGCGCTTTGCGGCTCAGCAGCATCTCGCGCAGGGCGGCAAGCTGGGGCTGAAGGCGCTGCCACGTCTCCCAGTTGCCGGTTTCGAGCGTGTACTCGGCCAGTTCCAGCAGCGGGAATAACTGCTGATCGAGCTGGAATGCCCGATCCTTGATCCGCCCATTGGCAAGGTAACAGCGGCCCCACGCGCCGTCTGCGCGCTCAGCCGTCTCGAACATCCACAACAGGTGGCGCTGCACCAGTTCCGCGAATTCAGGCCGCCAGCTTAGCAGCATCCGCGCCACGTAATAGGCGTCGCGGTTCCACGAAAGCGGCAGCAGCATATGATCGGTCAGGATGCAGTCGGCCATACCAACCGGCACGGTTAGCGCCAGGCCATAGACCAGCCCTCGCCGGACCAGCGGGTGACGGGGGGCCGCGACCAGCCGGGATCGCCACATCTGCCGCAGCTTGCCCAGGCTGTAGCCGATGTCCTGCTGGTGGGTCAGCGCGGAAGCATACTCGCGCGCGGTGAAGGCGTCCGGCCCAAAGCCGCAGGCCAGCACCAGCGTGCCCGTGCCGCAGTCCAGATCGACCTCGACCCGCCCCTCGGCGGTCTGCTCCCAGGCAGGGCCGGGGGGAAATCCCGCGAGCGCGGCCACACAGCCCAGCGCCGGATGGCTGACAGTCAGCACGCCATCGGCAAACATGACGCGCGTTTGCAGCGGCGGCACCGGCAGCGGGCCACCTTCGGTAAGCTGCGTATAGGCGCAGCGTTGGAGCGAGATGCAGCCCTGCCAGCGTGGCTGGACTCCCTCGAACCGCCAGAGCTGCACCGCGCCGCCGCCCTGCGCCCAGGTCGTGACCGCAGCCGATCCGCCGCCTTCGAACCGCAGCGCCACGTGCGGGATCGCACCTTCGAGCAGCGCCGCCTGGCGCTTGATCACCGGCGGAGCAAAGACCGGCCCCATGCCATCCAACGCGGCAAGACTGGCGCGGTAGGCGCGCACCGCCGCCGGATCGTAGCGTGCATCCTCGCGGAAGGGCGGCGCGGTCGTGAGGGTGATGTAGCCGTAATGGTTGTGATAGGTGTTGAGCGCAATCAGCCGCCCATCTCGATCAACGCTGCCGGTAATCCCGTCTCCGCCGAAGTCGAGAGGCTTGACCCGCCGCGACGGATCGAGCACATGCGCGGCATCGGCGGCGGTCATGCCATCAACTCTTCCAGATTCGGGATCAGCGTCTTGCCAGAGCGCCGGTCGATCCAGCGAATCTTCTCACTGGGAAAGCGAATCCAGATGTTCTGGTCGGGCGCGACGGTAAAGTCGGGGTGCGTGGACACCTTGATCACGTCGTCCCCGATCTTGATCGTCAGCAGGTTTTGCGAGCCAAGCGGCTCGACCACCAGCACCATCACCGGCAGCGCGTCCTCGGCGGGCTGGCTGAGGGCTTCCATATTCTCGGCACGGATGCCGACCACGATCACCTCGCCGTCATAACTGCGCAGCAGCGGCTCCATCTCCGGGATCGGCTTGAGGCCGAAGTCCCCGATATAGACCTGCACCGCGCCGTTCTCGCGCCGCACCTGCCCCTGTAAGAAGTTCATCGGCGGCGTGCCAATGAAGCCGCCCACGAACTGATCGGCGGGCATATCGTAGACTTTGGTCGGCGAATCGAACTGCAAGATGCGCCCGGTCTTCATCACCGCGATCCGGTCGCCCATGCTCAGCGCCTCGATCTGATCGTGCGTGACATAGATCGTGGTCGCGTTGATCTCGGCCAGCAGGCGCTTCAATTCGGCGCGCATCTCCAGGCGCAGCAGCGCATCGAGATTGCTCAGCGGCTCGTCCATCAGCAGCACCTGCGAGCGGACCGCGATCGCGCGGGCGACCGCCACCCGCTGGCGCTGGCCGCCGCTGAGCTGCGACGGGTAGCGATCAAGGAAGTCCTCGATATGCAGCAGCTCCGACGCCGCCTTGACCCGCTGCGTGATCTCCTCTTTGGATGCGCGCTTCATCTTCAGGCCAAACGCGATATTCTCGTAGACCTTCATGTGCGGGAAGATGGCGTAACTCTGGAACACCATCGAGATGTTGCGGTCCTTGGGCGGCAGATAAGTCACGTCCCGGTCGCCGATCATGACCCGCCCCGAATCGACCATCCCCAGCCCGGCGATGGCGCGCAGCAGAGTTGTCTTGCCGCAGCCGCTCGGCCCCAGCAGCACCACGAATTCCTGGTCGTGCACCGTCAGGCTGACATCATCGACCGCCACGACCTTCCCGAATGTCTTAACGGCATTTTCTACTCGTATTTCGGCCATAAGTGCCCTCGTTTATTTCGTGATCTGGCCCCACATATTGAACAGGTAGCGGCGGATGAAGAAGATGAACACCAGCGACGGCACCAACATGAAGAAGCCGCCTGCATACTGGAACTGGATCGACGATTTATTCAGCGTGTAGAGGATCAGCGCCGGCAGCGTCCGGTTGCGGATGGTGAGCAGGGTCGCGGCGAACACCTCGTTCCACGACATCACGAAGGTGAAGATCGCGGCGGCGGCGATGCCCGGCAGCACCAGCGGCAGCACGACGCGCATAAACGCCTGCACCGGCGTGCAGCCAAAGATGCGCGCCGCTTCCTCAAACTCGCGCGGGACGCTGGCGAACACGCTCGACACGACCAGAATCGTGGTAGGCAGCGTCAGGGCCGTGTGCATCAGCGCGACGGTGTAGACCTCGTCGTACATGCCCCACTGGATGAATGTCACGGCCAGGGGCACGGCCAGGATCACGATCGGGAAGGCGCGCACGGCCAGCACCCCCAGCCGGAAGGCGTCGCGCCCCGGAAAGATATAGCGCGAGATCGCGTAGCCAGCCGGCACTGCGATCACGGTCGAGAGGGCCAGCGTAACGAGCGCGACGACGATGCTGTTTTGGGTGGCGGCCATAATCCCTTCATATTCGAGGAAGAACTGCATCGTCTCCGTCGAGAAGGGGACCGGCACCACCGGCTTGGGATAGGCGTAGACCTGGTCGCTGGGGCTGAAGGCCATCGTGCCGATCAGCCAGATCGGCAGCAGAATCCAGATCGCGATGCCGATGGCGAGCGCATATGTACCGGCCCGGCGCAGCTTCATCTGGCGCAGGGCACGCCGCTGGGCCGGATCGAGCACACGGGCGCGCGTGGGCTGTGGGAGAGCCTGTCTTTCTTCGACGGTGGTCATTCTCTGGCTGCCTCCTCCTGCGTCCGCACAGTCCGCAGATAGAAGATGGCGATGACGAGCGAGATCAGCATGATGAAGCCGGCATACGCGGCGGCCACGTTGGGATTGTTGAAGCCGCTGTCGCCCGGATCGTACCAGCGGTAAGTTTCATAGGCCAGGACGGTGATCACGCGCCCGCCGGTGATCGCCACCACGACGGCGAACACCTGGAAGGCCAGGATCGTGCGCAGGATCAGCGCGACCTGCAGGCTCGGCTTGAGCAGCGGCAGGATGATATGGCGCAGACGCTGCCACAAACTCGCGCCGAAGATCTCGCCGGCTTCCAGATAGTCACGCGGGATGCCTTGCAGCCCCGACACGACGATCACCATCACGATCGATGTCGCGCGCCAGACTTCGGCCAGCACAATCGCGGCGAGCATCCACTCCTGGTTATTCGCCGACAGAAACACATAAGGGGAATCCAATACACCGATCTCGGTCAAAAATGTATTCAGGAAACCGTTCTGCCGGAAGATCGACACCCACACCAGGCCGGCGGCCAGGTCCGAAATGCCGAGCGGGATCGCGTAGATATACAACAAGATCGAGCTGCCCTTAAGCTGCGATTGCAGCACCAGCGCCATGATGATCGCCAGCACGAACTGGAGCGGCAGGATCAGCACGAGCAGCAGCAGGGTGGTGCGCAGTGCGCGCCAAAAATTATGGTCGTTGAACATGCGCCGGACATAGTCCAGCGTCCACTCGTGCGCACCCTCGCCGCCGACCACACGCGCCGTCTCGGACTCGGTGCGCGACTCGATGAACAGGTAGCGCTGGTTCACCCACCCTTCGACCGTCTCACCGACTGAGTTCTCGCCCACGATCTGGAACCAGTAGATCGGGCGGGTGCGGCCATTCGGCAGCGTTTCCTCGCGCCGCTCGCGGTTCAGCACCGCGACATCGGTCTGCAGTTCCAGCCGCCCGGCCAGATCGCCGCCTTCGATCTCGGTGTAGACCGCCAAAATCTGGCTCTCGCGCCGGAACGCCAGTTGCAGCGATCGGAACATGGGCCAGGCGAAGAACAGCGCCAGATAGATGAACGATGGCAGGATCAGCAGATAGGGGGCGAAATTCCTTCTTCGTCGTCTGCCCATGCTGTTATCCTTCTCCTAGCACGAGGGGGAAGAACCTGCGTGCGCTGCCCTTCCCCCTCATCATAGTTAAATCAGTAGGAACCCGTCAAGCTGCACGGCTACTGAAGCTGGCACGCGCCTTCGCTCGGCTCGTCGGGCGGCCAGCACGCCGCGCCGGTATCGTCCAGCAGCGCCTGCAGGCTCGCGCCCTCTTCGTCGATCACGGTCTGGATATCTTCGCCGTTCAGCACGATGCGGGTGAAGGCGTTGCGGTAGATCTCGTTGATCTCGCCGCCGCGCTCACCCAGGCCCACCGGCAGCAGCGCCGGGAGCGCGTCTGGGGAGTTGGCCTGGGCCTCGACCGCACCGGCTTCAAGCGCGACGCCCGCCGGCAGGTTCGAGGTATCCACGCCGCCCACCACCGGGAAGAAGGCCAGCTCTTGCAGCACGCGGCCCTGGACTTCCGGCGACAGCAGGTAGCGGATCAGGTCTTCCGCGCCGTCAGGATCGGGCGCGGTAAACGGAACGGCCAGGCCCGCCACGACCGGCATAAAGCCGCGACCGGCGGGGCCAGCCGGGGCCGGGAACGCCACGAACTCTTCGGGCCGCTCGCTAAAGGCATTGATCAGGCGGGCGGTGTGGTCGAAGGCGACCAGCACTTCACCGGCCAGCAGCGGCTCCTGCATGAATTCGTAGGCCGTCACCGACTGCGGGTGGACATAGGGCCACAGATCGTCGCGCACGAATTCCCACATCGCGACCGCTTCGGGGGATTTGAAGCCGGTCACCATGCCGCCCGTGTACGAGGGATAGATGTAGCCTTGCAGGAAGCGGTGGAACAGCCCGACCACCGGGAAGCCCAACTGCGGCTCGCCGGTTTCTTCGAACATGGCCTGCGCCCACTGCGCGAGCTGTTCCCAGGTCAGCGCGTTGATGTCCGCGCCTTCGGGCAGGTATTGGAGCGCGTCCTGGTGCGCGGCCATGATGTAGGTGGCCTGCATCCAGGGGATGTAGTACTGATAGTCAGCCGTGCCCATCTTGCCCAGCGCGACGAACGAATCGGCAACGTCGTTCTCGGCTTCGATCTCGGCCAGCAGGTCGGTCAGGTCAAACAGCACATCCTGATTCACCAGCACCGGATACGTGCCGTGTAGCGCGCCGATCAGGTCCACCGTGCCGGAGCCGGTTTCGGACTCGGCGCTCAGCAGGTCGATCATCGGGCCTTCTTCGGACGGGATGAACTCGACCTCGCCAAAGTCGGCCAGGATCGCGCGGGCTTTTTCACTCTCTTCAACAATATTGAACTGGGTTGACATGAAGGCGAGGTCGTCGTCCTGGGCCAGCACACCGAATGACCCCGTCAGCATGACGCCGATCAGCAGAACGAATACAGCGCGAAGATTCTTGCGTGACATCGGTTAGTCTCCTCTTAAAACGTCTACCTGAAGATCGTTGGCGTATACAGGGCATGGGTTTACCCATATCGCAAACACAAAACTGGCAGCCAGTCACCCCCTTTCGGCTAAGCCTGCGCGGGCTGCGGCCCGCTTGAGGCGCGTACCATCAACTCCGGCTCGATCAGCACATGCGCGTGCTCAAGCGTCTCGCCGCGCAGCAGGCGCACCAGCATATCGACCATCTGGCAGCCAATCGCGTAGATCGGCTGCCGCAGTGTTGTCAAAGGTGGGATCGCGTGGGCAGCGGCGGGCACGTCGTCAAACCCGGCGACGGCCACAGCATGCCCCACGCGCAGGCCCCGCTGTTCGACCGCTTCCATCACGCCGAAGGCCATCAGGTCGTTGCAGGCGATGATCGCAGTGGGCGGTTCGGGCAGGGCAAGCATCCGGGCGGCAGCGTCACGCCCGCCTTGTTGTGTCAGATCGCCCTCGGCGACGTAAGCCTCATCGGGCTGGACTCCGATGGCGTCCAGCCCTTCCAGGTAGCCCTCATAGCGGGTCGTGGTGAAGGCCAGCTCCCAGGGCGAGAGGATGATTGCAATGCGGCGGTGGCCGTTTTCCGCCAGATGCTGCACCAGGCGGCGCATCCCCCTGGCTCCGTCCACGTCGATATAGGGATAGTCACTGGTTTCGGAGCGGCCAAAGGATACGAAGGGGTGGTTGGCCTGTTGGAGATAGGCGATGCGCGGATCGTGGCGCAGCACCCGCGCCAGCACGATGCCATCCACACGGCTGCCGGCCACCATCCGGCGGTAGGCGGCCAGCTCTTCGTCACCGGGCGGCTGGACCGACAACAGCAGATCGTAACCGTGCGCCGATGCCTGCCGGCCAACCCCGGCCAGTAGCTCCATGAAAAACGAGTCGGCAAAGTAGGCGGTGCGGGGGATAACCATCCCGATGGTGCTGGTTTGTTTGCTGCGCAGATGGCGTGCCGTGAGGTTGGGCTGATAGCCAAGTCGCTCCGCGATCTCCATCACGCGCTGGCGCGTCGCTTCGTTGACATCATCATAGCCGGCCAGCGCCCGCGAGACCGTCGTCACGGACAGCCCTGCTTCATCGGCGATGGTTTTCAGCGTAATTTTCACCGTAAAGAGCCTGAATAAATTGATCCAAATCGTTTTGGAAACTGAATCTACCATAATCCAAATCGTTTTGGAAGTCAAGCCGTCTGCTTGGAATTGGATGACTCTTCCTGTTTCAGAATATAGTCAATTCCGCAGCCAGATGAAAAACCCACGTGCTGGCGGGCACGTGGGCGATGGAGAGCAGGAGACATAGAAAGCGGCTCAGGGCTGCTCGGCTTTGAGCCACAGCACGCCATAGGGGGGCACGCTCAGCGCCCGACGCGGATCGTGGGCCACACCGGAGATCACGTCGCGGTAGAGCGCGCCCTGCTCCGCCGGCAGTGCCCCCGGCGGAAGCGTCACGGTCCGGTTGGCGACGTTGTGCAGCGCGACGATCTGCTCGGACCCATCGGGCGCGGTCCGCCGCAGCGCGAGCAGCGCCGGATCGAGATCGAGCACGGTCTGGGCGGCGGTGGGATGGAATGCCCGCTCGCGCGTCCGCACGGCCAGCAGATGGCGGTAAGCGTTGAATACCCGGCTGCGCAGGGAGTCGGGATCGGACAGCGCGGCCTGCACATCATCCCGGTGCAGCTTCTCGCGGTTGATGGTGCGCAGCCGCCCGGTCTGCTGGACGCCCGCGTTCCAGTTGCGCGATCCAAGCAGGCTGTGGATATAGATACCCGGCACGCCCACAAACGCCAGCATGATCGCCTGCGACGCCAGGAAGCGCTGCACCTGCACCGCCCGCGGCTCATCCTCTGCCGGATCGGAGAGCGCGTCGAAGTAGTTGATGTTCAGCTCATACGGACTCTGTGTGCCGTCGCTGTTGTGTTTGTACGACACTGCCCCGCCGTGCGCCTGGGCGCGCTCGATCAGTTTCTGCACCTCACCGGGCGGCAGGATGCCCTCGACCGGGCGCACGCCGATCCCGTCGTGCGAGGCGGTGAAGTTGAAGTACGTCGCGCTGGCGGATACCGGCTCGATACCCGCTGCCCACGCGCTGAGCTGCGAGGCGTCGCCGGTGATGAAGGCGTGCAGCGTCAGCGGCGGCAGCGTGAACTGGTAGATCATCTGCGCCTCGTTCGCCCCGTCGCCAAAGTAGGACATATTCTCGACGTGCGGCACGTTCGTCTCAGAGATAATGCTCACCTGCGGCGCGACGAGGTCCAGCACGGCGCGGAACAACTGCACGACGGCGTGAGTCTGCGGCAGGTGGATGCAGGATGAGCCGATCTCTTTCCACAGGTAGGCGATCGCGTCGAGCCGGATGAAGCTCGCTCCCTGCGCCACATAGAACAGCAGCACGTCGATGATCCGCAGCAGCACATCCTCGCTGGCGAAGTTGAGATCGATCTGGTCGTCGCTGAACGTGGTCCAGACGTGCTCGATCCCGGCGGGCGTCTCGACCGGCGTGAGCAGCGGCAGGGTGCGCGGGCGCACCACGCATGACAGGTCAGCCGCCGGATCAACCGTGATGAAGAACTCGCGGTAGGCCGGATCGCCCGCCTTGAACGCCTGGAACCACGCGCTGTGGGCCGAGATGTGGTTGATCACCGCGTCGAACATCAGCCGGAAGTCGGCCCCCAACTGCTGAATATCGGCCCAGTCGCCCAGCGCCGGATCAACGCGCAGATAGTCGATCACCGAGAAGCCGTCGTCGGACGAGTAGGGGAAGAACGGCAGGATATGCACGGTCGAGAGCACGCCGTGCAGGTGCTCGCGCAAAAAGCGGTGCAGCGTGCGCAGCGGCGGCTGATCATCCTCTTGCAGCGAATCGCCGTAGGTGATCAGGATCGCGTCGCGCTCGGTCACGCGCCGGGCCGGATCGTGCGGCTGGGCGGCGAGCGCCGGATTTTCCTGGCGAAAGGCATCCAGACGGGCCATCAGCCGCGTGTAGCAGGCCGCGCCCCGCTCCTCACCATACAGAAAGGTCAGTTTTTCGAGCACAGATTGTTGGGTCAGAATCATGATTGGACTGGTCTTTCAGGCTGCCAATAGTGGCTCTAGCATAGAATTCGAACAGGCGATCCGTCAAGCCCGGTGCGGGTGGCTACGGCTGTTCGTCGCCCGGATCGGACACATCCCCGACGATCCCGCGCTGGCGCAGCGTCTCGACCAACTGCGCGTAGCTGATGCCATAGCGGGCGGCGATCTCGCGCGCGTAGCTGCGGCCACGCGGCGGCCCGGCCACGATGCGATAGGTCTGGCGCAGCTCGCCCCCGCTGCCGTTTTCGCTGGCGGTGGCGTCTACCAGCGAGACGAGGCTGCACACGCGGCTGTCACCGGGCGTCTCGGCGTTCAGCTCATCGACACGCGCCGCCAGTTCGTGCAGATGGGTGGCATAGATCGCGCGCGTGCCCATCAGCCGCAGGATGCGCACGATGTCCCAGGCCAGGTACAGGCTCTCGCCCGCGCTGGTGCTCGCCAGCGATTCATTGAGCAGCACCAGGCTGTAGGGCGTGGCGCGGGCAAAGACTTCACTCAGCCGCTTCGATTCTTCGCCCAGCCGCCCGGCTTCCGATTCGGGGCGCTCCTCGACCGGGAAATGGGTATAGATGCCATCGACCGGGCTGATCTGCGCGCGCGTGCCCGGCACGTACAGCCCGGCCTGGGCCAGCACGTGCACCAGCCCAATCGCCTGGGTGAAGGTCGTCTTGCCCCCCTGGTTCGGCCCGGTCAGCACAAAGATACGCGCCTGCGGGCCGAACGCGATATCGTTCGCCACGACCTGCTGGCCCAAATCCGGCTCGCCGCGCGCCAGCAGCCGCAGCGCCAGGTTGATATTGTAGGCCGCCTCGACGACGGTCACACGCTCGTCAGGCGGCGCGATCGCCGGGCGGCACATCGGCAGGCCGCTGGCCTGAATCCGCCGCACCAGCCGCACCGCGCCCAGGTAGAAGGCGAGATCGCGCCGCAGCGTGCTGAGGAACTGGATATTAATGCTGGTATAGCGCTGGAGTACCGACGCGACCGGGCGGCTGACCTGCTTGAGCACGTCCGACAGATCGCGGAAGAGCGGGTACATCATTGGGTTGCCGAGATCGACGCCGATCGCCTGGCCCTGGGCCGGATTCCGGGAGATGGAGTGCAGCCGGGCGATGCCTTCCAGCTTGCGATCCGCCGTCTCGCGCCCGAACAGCATCCCCAGCAGCGACGACGACGCGCCCCGGTAGCGCTCGCGGTTGATTGAGACGAGCGTCGCCTCGACCGGGCGAAGCTGATCGTCCAGATTCACACCGATCGTCACGCTCGAAATGCTGCGCACCTGGGCGATCAGGTCGGGCAGCTCGGCCACCAACGCCTGAAAGGTCGGATCGCGCGCCAGCCGGGCGATCTCGTCACGCAGGCGGCGCAGCCCCTCGGACTGCACGATGCCCCCCGCCTCACCAAACGCGGCACTGAGGCCCTGCACACATTCGACATACGCCTCAAGCTGGCCCACGCGCCAGACCACCTCATGCAGCGGCGTCTGGCCGGGGCTGGGCCAGTATGTCGCGCGGTCCGCCGCCGCGATCTGGGGCAGCAGATCGTCCAGCCGGGCAGTCAGATCGGGGTGATCGAGCAGGTCTTGCAAAATCGCCTGCCGGAAAGCGATCACGTCTGGGTCAGAACAAAGCTGGAGCAGAACGCGCTGCACGTCATCGGCGTAGCGGGGCGCGGGGCACAGCGCGCGGGCCAGCGTGCCCAGGTCGAGATCGGCGGCAGCACCCGGCCCCAGGCGCGGCCCGGCGGCATCGTGATCGGCGGTTGCATGCGTAGGCCAGAGCAGGCTGAACCCCTGGCCGGATGGCGTTGGTGACATAATCGGTTCCGGTCTGGCCCGGCTGGGCCGGTTGGGCGGTCTGATGCTGAGATTCTACCAAAAAAGGCGCGGCAGCCCGCACCCGCCCATTCACGAATTCATACATGCTTGTTGTAACTTTATTGTATTTTAATTCTCAGGCATCATGATGTATGGTACGCTGTTTTTATCGGAATCCTACCGCTCACCACCTGGCCGCTGCCAGCGCATCGATGAGAAGCACTGTATTGAGTCAGAGCACGGAAGCGAAGAGCTGTAAAGGAAAGGATCGAACATGACGTTTTCACTTCAACAATTGGCTGATGCCCCAGCGATTCTACTCACACTGTCGAGCGAATATGACCTGCAGCGCGATTTTCCCAAGTCGCATGCCGCGGTCAAGCCGCTGCTGGACAACGCCAGCGGCCCGCTCACCTATATCCTGGACCTGACCGATGCAACCATCGATCTCGAAATGCTGATCCAGGGCGCAAACAAAACCAGCCGTGAAGCCGGCAGCACCTTCCACCACCCGAATATTCGCGAAGTCCTGCTCGTCTCCAACAATGCAGCCCTGCACTACGCCGCCCAGGGGCTCCAATCCGCCGCTTTCGGCAATGTGAAAGCCAAAGCATTCTCGACGCTGGATGAAGCCCTCGACTACGTCCACTCACAATCCTGATCATCGCCAGGGGCAGGGGTCGCGCCTGCCCCGTATAGTTAACTCTTGATCGCCCCGGAGATCATGCCCCGGATGAAGTGCCGCTGGAACAGGAAGTAGACCACCAGCACGGGCAGCGAGACGATCAGCGAGGCCGCCGCCATGACCGGCACGTCCGAGGCATAGCGCCCGCGCAGCAGCGCCAGCCCGACCGGCAGCGTGCGCAGGTCCCCCGTGACCATCACCAGCACCAAAAAGAACTCGTTCCAGGTCCACATAAACAGCAGCACCACCAGCGACAGCAGCGCCGGGCGCGAGAGCGGGAACAGCACCCGCCACAGCACATCCCACGTGTTGCAGCCGTCCACGACGGCGGCGTCCATCAATTCAACCGGGACGCCCTTGAAATGCGCGCGCATCCAGAAGGTGCCGAACGAGAAGCTGAGCGCGACCTGGGGCAGGATCAATGACCAGTAGCTGTCGCGGAGTCCGAGCTGACCCATCAGCCGCCACAAGGGGATGATCACCGCCTCGA
>JAAYCM010000138.1 GCA_012729765.1 Chloroflexota bacterium
CCGACCATTGGCTCGCCCAGATCGCGGCTGACCTCGGCCAGAATCTTGGGGTCATTGAAGTGCGTGACCGCCTCGACGATCGCCTTGGCACGCCGGGCCGGATCGCCGCTCTTGAAGATGCCGGAGCCGACGAACACGCCATCGACGCCCAACTGCATCATCAGCGCCGCGTCAGCGGGAGTCGCCACGCCGCCTGCCGCGAAGTTGACCACCGGCAGGCGTCCGAGTTCGGCGGTCTCTTTGATCAGCTCGTAGGGTGCGCCGATCTCCTTGGCGTAGGCCATCATCTCGTCCGCGCGCATGGCTGTCAGGCGGCGAATCTCGCCCAGAACGGAGCGCGCGTGACGCACCGCCTCGACCACGTCGCCGGTCCCGGCCTCGCCCTTGGTACGGATCATGGCCGCGCCTTCACCGATCCGGCGCAGCGCCTCACCCAGGTTGCGGCAGCCGCACACGAACGGGACCTTGAAGTCGTGCTTGTCGATGTGGAACTGCTCGTCGGCGGGCGTCAGCACTTCGCTCTCGTCGATATAGTCAATCCCGATCGCTTCGAGAATCTGCGCCTCGACAAAGTGCCCGATGCGGCATTTCGCCATCACCGGAATCGTTACCGCGTCCATGATCGACTGGATCAGGCCAGGATCGCTCATGCGCGCGACGCCGCCCTGCACGCGGATATCCGCGGGGACGCGCTCCAGCGCCATCACCGCGACCGCGCCGGCTTCTTCGGCGATGCGGGCGTGCTCCGGCGTCACCACGTCCATGATCACGCCGCCCTTGAGCATTTGCGCCAGCCCGCGCTTGAGAGTCTCGGTGCCTTTTTCGGCTCCATTGCTCGACGTTTGAGGATTGCCGTTGGTCATGATGTTTTCTCCTTCAACTTTGTGTGTGTCAGCGGGCGATGTGACGGCCCTGATAAACTAGCTGATGCGCGAATGGGTTTTGATCCATGCCGCTACATCGTTGACGAGTTCTTCGCTCACATGCTCCGGTAAGTTGTACTCTGCCGGTGAAGCCGGGCCTTCACCGGGCATAAGCAGGTGGTTCAGGTTGGGATAGCTGATGAACGTCACATTTTCGTGATCTTCCAGCCCGGCGCGCCAGTTCTCGAAGTCTTGCATTGTAACCTGATAATCGCGCTCGCCCTGCACGATCAGCACCGGGAGTGTCAAAGCTTGCGCGGTCTCGACCGGCTGATAGTTGCTCAGGTCCAGCCAGTAGGCCGCCGGTGCGCCCAGGAGCGACTCGCCTGGTTGATCGCCGGGTTGCAGGCCGTTGATCGTATCGACCAGCGCGATCACTTCATTGAGCTGGGCCTGATCCGATTCCGACAGCTCCCCGTCGAGCGTCAGCAAATATTCGGTCTGCTCCACCAGCAAATCCTGGAGCGAGCGTGTGTTCCCGGCGGCGATGATGATCCCGGCCAGATCGTCGGTTTCGCTGGCGATCCAGGGTGCGAGGTAGCCGCCCAGGCTGTGGCCGAGCAAAAAGACGCTGTCAGGATCGACACCTTCAGTCTGCCGCAGCAGTTCCAACGCGGTCAGCGCATCGTCGATTGTCTCGTCACGCACGGTGGCCTGCTGGGGATCGGCGGCGCTCTCAGCTCCATAGACCAGGGTGCGCTTGTCATAGCGCAGCACGGCGATGCCCTGCGAGGCCAGCCCCCAGGCCAGATCGCGGAACGGCTTGTTCGGGCCGCTGCTTTCGTCCCGGTCGTTGGGGCCGGAGCCGTGCACCAGCACCACACCGGGGAACGGGCCTTCACCGGCGGGCAGAGTAAGCGTGCCGGGCAGCGCCCAATCGCCGGTCGTGATTGTCACGTCCCGCTCCTCGAACGCCGCCGGATCAACATAGGCCGGAGCCTCATAGGGCGGCGGCTCCGGGGCGGGGACGGACTGGCTCTGGCCGAAGAACAGGCCGGTCACCCGGCCCTGTGCGTCGATCACGATCAGCGCATCGACTGCCAGCCGCTCGAACTGGAGCGTCACGATCACGCGCGTGCTGCCGTCGTCCAGCACTTCGCGACTGGTGCCAAGCTGTTCCTGGAACGGGCCGACCTGTTGGATGATCGACTCCCAGGTCTGCTCGAATTTTTCGGGCGGCAGGGCGGCGGCGACCTCGTCGCTGAAGTCGGCTGAGGCCGCGACAAAATTCCCGGCCAGCAGGTGATCGATCAATGCCTGGGCGATAGCTTCGGGATCAGGCATTTCGGGCGTGCTGTCCTGAGCCAGCACCACGCCGGGCAGGACCAGCGCGACGACCAGGAGCGGAATGAGTGAGCGTAGCATGCACGACATAACGTTTTCCTTCGTAGGCGAGTCTGCCCATCAGACTCATAGAATAGGGGTGCGTCGCACGGCGGGCTGGTAGGATGTCTGCCAGTCCTGCCAGGCTTCGCCCAGCCGCCGGAAGCCTTCTTCGATGCGAGCGGGCGGCTGCGACCCAAAGTTGAGCCGGATAAACCGTCCGCCGCTCCCGTCGGTGTGAAACAGCGTGCCGATCGCGTAGGCCACACCGTGCTGGATCGCGCTGACGTACAGCTCGGCAGCAGTCGGGCCATCTTCCGGCAGCTCGACCCACAGATACAGCCCGCCGGACGGCTCCGCCCAGCGTGCTCCTTCCGGCAGATAGCGCCGGGCCGCCGCGCAGGCCGCTTCGCAGCGCGCCCGCAGCTCGGACCGCACGCGATTCAGATGCCCGGTCAGTGCGCCACTGCTGAGATAGACGTACATCGCGCGCTGGTTGAGGCCCGGCGTGCAGACATCAGCCGCCTGTTTGACGCGCGCCAGCCGCTCGCGCAAGGCCCCGCCCGCGATCAGATAGCCGATGCGCGTGCCGGGCAGCAGAATCTTCGAGTAGCCGCTGGCGTGCAGCACCTGCCCATACTCGTCCAATGCCTTGAGCGGTGGGGGCGGGCTGCCGCTGTAGCTCAACTCGTGATACACGGCATCTTCCAGCACCGGGACATCGTAGTGATGGGCCAGCGCCAGCAGTTGGCGGCGGCGGTGGAGCGGCATAATCTTCCCGGTCGGGTTGTGATAGGTCGGCGCGACGTAGATCAGGCCGGGGCGGCGCTCCTGAAATACCGCTTCGAGCGCGTCCAGCCGGATTCCATGCTCGTCCATCGGCACGCCGACCGGGATCACGCGCCGCACATGCGCGATGTCGAGCATCCCCAGGTAAGTCGGGTTGCTCGTCACCAGCGTATCGCCCTCGCTGAGCAGCGCCTGCACGACCAGATCGAGCGCCTGCTGCGCGCCACCGGTGATCAGCACCTCGTCGGCGTGGCACTGGATACCGAGCGAGGTCACATGTTCTGACACCTGCTGGCGCAGCGGCGGATAGCCTTCGGATTCCTCGTAGGTCACCGCTGCCGCGCCGTCACGATCCAGCACGGTATTGATCGCGCTGCGCAGGGCCTCGACCGGCAGGAACTCTTCGGGCGGCGTGCCCCCGCTGAAGGCGATCACGCCCGGCTGGCGGGCCAGGCGCGTCATCTCGCGCATACTGATATTGAGCGTGCCGGGCAGCGGCCAGGGTTGGACGTTCACCGCCGTCGATCCGCGCGCGCCGGTGACATACGTCCCCCGGCCCGGATGCGCCGCGATCAGCCCCTCGGCCTGAAGCTGGCTGTAGGCATTGACGACGCTGATCCGGCCCACGCCCAACTGCCGCGCCAGGTCGCGCGTGGGCGGCAGGCGGTCGCCGGGCAGCAGGTGGCCGCTCTCGATTGCCATTCGAAAGTGGCGGGCGAGCTGCTGGTAGATCGGCTCTACCGAGTCTTTGTAGAGGTCGATTTCGGCCATGACGATTCTCATGGCTCTTATCCTAACAGGACCATGATACCACGTATAGAACCAAGTGGAACCAAACCGGGGTAATTTTACGGCGTGATCAGATCAGCCCGGCCCGCAGGCGCGCGGTGTGTTCGCGGATCGTCTCCAGATACAGTTCCTCGTAGAGATCGGTCACACGCTGCCACGTGAACTGCTGCTCGACCAGTTGGCGGCCCTGGCGGGCCAGTTTGCGGCGCAGTTGGGGCGTGCGGAACAGGTTGAAGATCTGCTCGATCAGCTCGTCGTCGGTGGTGCCGAGCAGCACATGCTGGCCCGGCATGGCCGGAATCCCGTCACAGCTCAGCGGGGTTGCCACGACCGGCGTCGCCATCGCCATCGCCTCAAGCACCTTGTTTTTGATGCCCGCGCCCAGGCGCAGCGGGCTGACGAATACAAGCGCCTGTTCAAAGTAGGGCCGCACGTCCAACACCCGGCCCGTGATCTCGACGTGGGGCGAGGCGTAGGCGCGCAGCTCTGGCGGGGGATTGCCGCCGACGATGCACAGCCGGGCGCGCGGCACAGCTTCTTTCACGCGCGGGAAGATATCGCGCACCAGCCGCAGCGCCGCGTCCAGATTGGGCGCGTAGTCGTAGTTGCCGGTGAAGAGCAGCGTCGGCTCGTCCGGCTCGTAGCCGGTGGGCGAGAAGCGATCCACATCGACCCCGTTCGGGATCACGGCCACATGCGTTTCGGGGTTGAGCGCCGTGAGCATATTGGCGTCATGCTCGGTCAGCACCACGACGCGATCATATGGCTCGAACATCCAGCTTTCGAAATCGCGCGCCATCCGGTGCTGAATCTGCTTGGCCCAGCGCGGGATCAGCCGCCTTTCCTCGTGGATAGCACGCTCCAGCCACAGGCTGTAGGACTCGTATGGCACAATCACCTTCGGAATCTGGCGGATCAGGTTGAGATATTCGTAGACCTGGATGCCGCCGAAGAGGTGCACCAACTCGTAGGGGCGGGTGCGGATCGCCTGCCGGACATGCTGCCACATCTCCGGCGACCAGCTTTCTTCGGCCTGCTGCGGGAAGCGCTTCTGCGGGTCGCGGTGGCGCTGGTGATAGCTGTTGAGCGAGCGCTTTGGCTCGCGCACCAGGATCACCTCGTTGAAGAACTGGGCATAGCGCGGCACCTCGGCCAGGTCTTCCGGCTGCTGGTAGAACGCCAGCAGATCGATCCGGTAGTGGCGATTCGCCAGCTCGCGGGCGATATAATAGGGGATCAAGCGGTCGCCGCGATAGAGGGGGAACGGCGGGCAGCGCGAAATCAAAAGCAGGTCCATAGCGTGTTTTCCAATGGGCGAGAGCAGTACTCGACCACCTGTTATATCAGATCTTCGACCACTTGCGAAAACTGTGCCGCATAACCGGCGGCGGTAAAATGCGCCCGCACATGCGCGGCCCCGGCCTGTCCCATCCGTGCCCGCAGGGCCGGATCGCGCAGCAGCGCCAGCACGCAGCGCGCCAGGGCGTCCGGCGCTTCAGGCGGGACAAGATAGCCTGTCTCGCCGTCGATCACCGTTTCGGCAGGGCCGCCGTTGTTCATGCTGACCACCGGGCGCGCCATCGCCATACTTTCGAGATGGACCATGCCCAGCGACTCGAAGCGCGACGGGCACACCACCACGTCCGCCGCCGCGATCACCTGGCGCGCGTCTTCCCAAAAGCCGAGATAGGTCAGGCGCTCACGCAGCACGGGATCGCTCTGGGCCGCGTCGAGAATGGCGCGCTTATAGGCTTCGTCCTTCGAGACGCCAAAGACGTTCTCGCCCGCCACCACAAAGCGCGCGTGCGGCATTTCGTCCGCTACCATCCGCGCCATCGCCTGAAAAATGTCGTGCCCCTTGACCTGCTGGAAGCGCGCGATCAGGGCGACGAGCGGCACATCCGGCCCGATGCCCAGCCGCTCGCGCACCGGCGCGCCGTCCACGTTGGGATGATGGATGGCCGGATCGACGCCCGGCACCAGTACGCGCACGCGGTCGGGTGGCAGCAGCGGCGGATCGGCCAGCCAGCGATCGCGCACGGCCTGCGTGATGGCGATAATCTGCGTGATCTCGTGGCGGAAGAAGGCGCGCTGCCAAGGGTGGACCGGGAACCACCAGCCCATCGCATTCCAGATCACGGGCACCGATCCGGTGCGCTGTCCTGCCGCGACCGCGAACGGCAGCGAGTGATAGTCGGTGTGGATCGCCTCAATCCGCTGCGCGCGCACCAGCCGGGCGAGCCTGCGGCTGATCGGGAAGCGCTTCCAGAGCGCGGGCACGAAGCCGGTGGTCACGCCGCGATAGGGGATGATATGCACCGTCACGCCGTGCTCGCGCGCCGCCTGGGCAAGCTGGCCGTCCTGTGGGCAGACCAGGTGCAGCAGATAGCGATCGGGCGGCAGCGCCCCCATCAGGTTGAGTTGGACCGATTCGCCCCCGCCCAGGCCCGAATAGGCGGAGACGAACAGCAGACGATGCATCATAGGCGCGGGCTGCTCGCGGGTGCAGCCACATGCGGCGCGATGGCCGGAAACGGCGGCAGGTCTTCGAGGCCGGACATGGGCGTCGTCCAGACGATCACCCAGAAGCCCTCGCTGCCTTCGGACCGCCAGACCGTGTCCGTCTCGCCGGGCTGGTCCTCAGCCCCCGCGCGCCGGTAGCGCAGGCGCGTTTCGCCGCCCCGCTTGGCGAGATAGATATAACCGTCCATCGTGCCGCTGAGATAGTAGCTGTTGACATCTTCCGGCAGTGCGTTGGCAACGCCCGCCCGGTTGACCGACACCCAGTAGACCGGGCGCTCGGCACCCTGGATACACACCGCGATCGCCTGCCCGCCGTTGATGAACACGCTGCGGCACAGCGCCACGGGGCCGAGATTGAACACCGGATACGGCTCGCCTTCTGGGGAAAGCAGCGTCACGACGTTATACGGCGTCATTACGTCCGCTTCGGCCTGCGGAAAGGCGCGGTTCTCGTCGATCCAGATCACTTCCTGGGTAGCAGGCAGCACATCGACGCTGGCCTGACCCTGCCAGACCCCCAGCGACGTTCTGCCAGAGCGCCAGTTCCAGATCAGGCTGTCGCCGCGCAGCCCACCGCCGCCGGACATATACTGCATCCCCAGCGCGATCGTGTCATCCTCGAAGAGGCGCGGCAGCGGCAGCACGCCCCCGAAATCACGCTCCAGGCTGGTGACGGCGTGCTGCCTGGAGTTCAGCCGGGCCAGCACATTACTGGTGCCGACTTCCAGCACGATCACTTCCCAATCGGGCGCGGGGTCGTCGGGATCGGGGAAGTGATAGAGCACGCCGACCGCCACCTGGCTTCCGTCGGCGTTGAACGTCCCAAAGCCGACATCGCAGCCCACCGCCGCCCCAAAATAGTAATTGACGAGCACCTCGTTGGTCCCCGCGTCATAGACGTTGAAGATCGCGTTACCTTCGGGATCGGACCAACAGACGGCGAAGCGGTCGCCCTGGGTCGAGAACACCGGGCGGCCATACATGAAGCCGTCCGGCTGGAAGTCGAGCGATTGCAGCACCTCGCCCGACTGCGCGATATGCAGCAGCCTGCCCGTATCGAGGTTGTACAGCCAGGTGGACCATGTGTCGCCCGTTTGGGCTGCCGACAGGCCCGGCGACAGACTCGCCAGGCCGAGCAGCATCGCCATCAGGACGAGCCTGAAACGGTACTTGGAGTGACTCATCATGTCTCCCAAAAAACCCACCTAACAATTTCTATCTACTTAAAGCCTAATAGGCATAGCGCTCCGGGTCAAACAAATGCAGATGATCGCGGATCCAATCAATCGTGCGCTGCAAGCCTGCTTCGAGCGAAACCTGCGGCTCCCAGCCGATCAGTTCCTTCGCCAGCCGGTTATCCGAGCGCAGGCGCGCGACCTCGCTCTTTTCGGGGCGGATGCGCTGCGCATCGGTGGTCAAGGTGACGTCGCGGCCCACCAGCCGGATCGCCAGCTCGGCCAGCTCCCCGATCGTGATCGAGCGCCCCGTGCCCAGATTCACGGGCCGGCCAATCGCCGCCGTGCTCTCCGCCGCCAGCAGAAAGCCCCGGCAGGTGTCGGTCACATAGGTGAGATCGCGGGTGGGATGCAGCGCGCCGAGCCGCACTTCGTCGCGGGTGAGCGCCTGGCTGATGATGGTCGGGATCACCGCGCGGGCGCTCTGGCGCGGGCCGAAGGTATTGAACGGGCGCACGATCCGCACCGGCAGATCGTAGGCGGCGTGGAAGCTGATCGCCAGCGCGTCCTGCGCGACCTTGCTGGCGGCATAGGGCGACTGGGGGTGCAGCGGGTGCTGCTCGTCGATCGGCTCAACCTGCGCCGTGCCGTAGACCTCGCTGGTCGAGGTGAGCATCACCTGCGGCGTGCCGAGATCGCGCGCGGCCAGCAGCACATTGAGTGTGCCGGTCACGTTGACATCCACCACTTCGCGCGGGTGCTGGTAGGAATAGGGGATCGTGATCACCGCGCCGAGGTGGTAAATCTGGTCTACGCCCTGCGCCGCCTGCTGGACGGCTTCGCGGTCGCGCAGATCGCCGTAATAGACCTCGACGTTCTGGCGCACGTCGGCGGGCAGCAGATCGAGCGTCCCGGTCCGGCGACCGGAGTTGTAGCGCACGAAGGCGCGCACCTGTACTCCCTCGCGGACCAGCATCTCGACCAGGTGGCTGCCGATAAATCCAGCCGCGCCTGTGACCAGCGCGTGTTTGCCTGCCATCATCTGGAATTCCTTTGCCGTATGGGATGCATTACCGGCTGTGCCGGTGCTTCAGATTCATGAGCCGCATGGGCAGCAGCAGGACCGCCAGCACTGCCGCCGCCAGCCGTCCATTGTACTTACGTGTGTAGGCCAGCAGGTCCTCGAAGTAGACGTGGCGCGTCAGGCGCGGGACCTGATCGAGGCTGGCGTGCTCGTCGTGGATGATCGTCGCCCCGGCCACATAGTGAATCTCGGCCCCGGTGGCGACGATCTGGCGGCACAGATCGTCGTCGGTGAAAAACAGCTTGAGCCGCTCGTCGAAGTAGTCGATCTGGGCCAGCACCGCACGCCGCGCCAGGATGCACGATCCCGGCGCAACCTCGACCGGGCGCGTCGATTCACGATCCCAGCCAGCATACCACATGCGCCGCCGCCGCCGTTCGCGCCAGGGCCTGAGCAGCAGGCCGAGCACGGTATAGCCCAGCAACAGGTCGAGATAGCCGGGAAAGCGCGAGCAGTTACGCTGAAGCGTGCCATCCTCAAAGATCATCCGCGCCGTGACCGCGCCCACACCGGGATGCGCGTCCAGATAGGCGACCAGGGTTTGCAGCGCGCCGGGCAGAATCACCGTGTCCGGGTTGAGGATCAGCGCGTAAGTACCCTGGGCGGCGCGCAGGCCGAGATTGTTGCCGCCGCTGAACCAGCGGTTCGCGCCCGGCTCGATCAGCCGCACGCCCGGAAAGCGATCGCGCACCAGCGCCGCGCTGCCATCCGTCGAGGCGTTATCGACCACAATGATCTCGTGCGCCAGATCGCCCGCCGTATGCTGAAGGGACTCCAGGGCGTGGGCCAGCTTATCGCGCGTGTTGTAATTGCAGATCACGGTGGTCAACTGCATTGATTAACGCCAGGGTGAGCACGGGTCAACGAGCGCGAGTATAGCGCAAAAGCGGCGGGGTGTTAAGGCGAGCGCGCCCGGTGCCGGGCTGAGCCTATCCCGTGAGGTGGCGTGCTTTGCGTGCGATCATCATCGTGGTGAAGTTGAAGGCCCAGGGCGCGACCCGGCGCAGGATCGGGACCAACGCATCGGCCAGCCGGGTCGTGCGGTAATAGCCTTTGGCGCGAAACGGCCAGCCCAGCCCCCACAGCGTAAAGGCGTGGCTGGTGGGCCGCGCGAGCAGCACCTCGAACCCGGCGGCTTCCAGCTCGCGCCGCAGATCGTGCTGGGTGTAGGTGCTTTCGTAGAAATCGTCGTCGGTGAGGACGCTCTGGCGCAGCACACGCCGCTTCCAGTGCACCAGCCGGTGCACCACGTTCGGATAGGGGATCGTCAGCACGATCACGCCGTCCGGCACCAGCACGCGATTCGCCTCGCGCAGGGCCGGACCCATTCCATCCGGGAAGTGTTCCAGCACGCCGAACGACAGGTAGCCGTGCAGCGAATTGTCTCGGTAGGGCAGCGCGTGCACATCGCCCACCTGCTGGATCAGGTCTGGGGCGTAGCGCTGGACGGCGCGCAGGGCGTTTTCGGCATAGTCGAGGCCGATCATCTTATAGCCCCGGCTGCGCAGGTGCAGCAGCACGATCCCCAGGCCGCTGCCCGCTTCGAGGATATAACCCTCTTTGGAAAGATAGCGTGGGAACACATCGAACTGGTCATGCGCCCGCTTCTCCTTCAGCGTTTGCAGCTCCTGCTCGATGTCGGCCTGCGCCCAGATTTCTTCCCAGGACTGGCGCGTTTTATCGTATAGATTCTCCGGTGGGGTCATCCGGCTCGACTCTCCTCAATCAGCTCGACCAGCCGCGCCATGCGGTGATCGTAGGTGTGGTGGGCGCGCACATGTGCCAGCCCGGCGGCGGCGATGCGCTGGCGCTCGTCGTCGTGCGCCAGATAGTAGGCCACCTGCTCGCGCAGATGGTCGGGGTCGCGGTAGGTGACGAGATGCTCGCCCACGTTAAACCACGTCTGCACGCCGGGCCGGTCGTCCACGATCTGGAATGCGCCCACGCCGCATACTTCGAAGAGGCGCATATTGCCGCCATAGCGCATGAAGTCGCCGTGCGGGTTGAGCGCGATCCGGGCGGCGCAGGTGGCGCGTAGCATCTGCTCGCCCAGCGCCGGGCCGCGATAGAACTGGCGCAGCGAGGCCGGGACCTCGTGCACGCTCCAGATGCCCAGGTCGAAATCGCGCAGCGCTTCCAACGCCGCGATCCGTTCGCCGTAGAGCTTGTTGGGCACCAGCGTCCCCACGAAGCCGACATCACAGGCGTACTGCTGGCGCTCCTGTTCCGTGAGATCGAACGGGTGATGGAAGCCCGGATCGATGGCCGACATGGGCAGCGCCTCGACGCGCCGTGCGCCCAGCTCGCGCCACTGGATCGCGTGATAATAGTCGTTGGCGATCACCAGATCGTAGAGCGGCGCGGCGGCCCGCTCGACCGGGCGCGAAAACACGATCGGTGAGGTGCCGCAGCCGTAGACCAGCGGCGCGCCGTGCGCCTGCCTGAGCGCGTCCAGCGTCTCCGGGTAGATCACGCTGTTGTCGCCGGTCAGGATCAGTATATCGGGCCGGAACTGCGCCGCGAAGTCGATCAGCCGCCGGTTGCGCGCGCGGAAATCGGGGTTCAGTGCCGGTACACGCGCCAGCAGCGCCGCCGCCGCCCGCCCCGGTGTGAGCCGCTGCGTCATGCGGAGCTGGTCCGATCGCGCCCAGGGCAGCGCGCTCTGGCTGCGCCAGAACACGGCGCACTCGTGGCCCGCCTTGCGCAGCGCCCGCACCCAGAAATGCTGCCCCTGCGACGGCGGAAAAAGCGGTTCCTGGCCGGGCGGCGCGGCGCGTTGGGCCTTTTCCAGCTCGGCGGGATGGTGCAGCGCGGCGATGAACAGGACTCTCATGTAAGCTGTCGCTTCCAGTAGCGCCCGATCACTGTGCCGCCGGGCATCGCCAGCGCCAGCCGGTAGATCAGGTCCCAGTCGTCGCGGGCCAGCGCGCCGCTAATCAGCACCAGCCCGGCATAGATCGGCAGGCCGATCACAGCCGCCAGCAGCGGGTGGACGGGCCGCAGCACCAGCACCACGAGCACCAGCCCAGCCGCCGCCAGCCCCAGCCGCCAGAGATGATTGACGGTGCGCTGCCACCAGTCGGCGGGCAGATCGAACGAGCGCAGGACCATCACCAGGATCACGCTCTCCGCGATCAGGGTTGCGACTGCCGCGCCGGTGACGCGCATTCGGGGCAGCAGGACCAGGTTGAGCGCGATATTCAGCGCCAGCCCGCCCACACGAATGAGCAGCAGGCGCTTCTGCCGGTTCTGGATCAGCAGGGCCTTGGCGAACACGTTGAAAACCATCGCCACGACGGTGTACCAGATTAGCACTTGCAGCACGTCCGCCGTGCGGGTGTATTCCGGCCCAAAGATCAGCGCGGCCAGCGGCACGGCCAGCAGCGTGGTATAGATGCCGATCGGCAGGCTCAGTGTCAGGTTGAAGAACGCGAGCTTTTCGAGCATAAAATCGAACATCGCCTGCCGCCCGCTGGCGTAGGTGCGTGACATCAACGGAAAGACGGCGACCAGGATCGTTGTGCTCAGCAGCTCGATCACGCCGTAGACGACCACGAAGCCCGCCGTAAGCTGGCCGGTGTCTTCCGTGCCGAGCAGCGCGGTCGTCAGCATCTTATCGGCGTGAGTGTAGGCCAGCGCCAGAAACGATGCGAGCGCGATCGGCAGGCCGTTCGTCAGCAGCCCGCGCGCCACGATCCGATCCACTGGGAAAACCGGGCGCGTGCCGGTCCGCAGCAGCGCCAGCCAGTAGACGCCGGATCGCACCACGCCCGCGATCAGCGTTGCGATGTACAGCCCCCACAGCCCACCGTCCGTCGCCAGCGCGATCCCGGCCAGCGCGATCAGCAGCGCGATGTGCCCGGTCGAGATGATCGCCGGGATGACCATGCGCTCCAGCGCCAGAAGCTGGTTGTGGCACATATTGCCCAGCGCATCGACCAGCAGATTGAGCGCGGCCAGGGCCAGCAGCGCCCGCAAGGTGGAATCGTAGCCGAGCAGCAGCGCGGCGATGATCAGTACGCCGTAGCCCAGCACGGCCAGCAGCGGTTGGAGCGCCAGCGTCGCGCCCAGGTAGCGTCCGCCGTCCTGGGGGCGGCGCGCCACGTCGCGGATCACGATCAGCCCCATGCCGAAATCGGGGATCGCCGCGCCGACCGCCAGCAGCGCGCCGATCGTGCCGTAGACGCCGTAGCCTTCCGCGCCGAGCAGCCGCGCCAGCAAAAGCTGCCAGACGAACAGCAGCCCCTTGGCCGAGACGTTCGAGAGCGCCAGCGCGGCGGCATTGCGGGCCGCGCGCCGGGCATCGTCCTGCCGCAGACTGTCTACCGCCGGATCGTTGAGCGCCTCGGCGGGCGTTTTGAGGGGCGTGTTCAGTTCCATATACGGCGGCTAATCCCGGCTCCGGCGGGCGATCACCATTGCGTAAACCTGCTCCATCTGCGCGACGACCTGCGGCCACGTGTAGCGCGCCTGCACCAGTTCCCGCGCGCGACGTCCCATACTAGCGCGGCGCTCGGCATCGGTCAACAGGGCTTGCAGCGCCCCGGCCAGCGGCTCGACCGCGCGCGCCACGATCACACCGGCCCCGGCCTGGGCCGCTTCGGGGAAGTTGCAGCCGGGCGTCAGCAGCACCGGCAGCCCGCACGCCATCGCCTCAAGCACGGCCATCGAGAAGCCCTCACCGACCGCCGGCAGCGCGAACAGGTCCGCCGCCGCCAGCGCCGCGAGCTTGTCCGCGCCGGTCAGCAGGCCGGTGAACACAACTCGCTCGCTGATCCCGTGCGCGTGGGCCAGGGCGCGCAGGTCGACCAGCATCCCCTCGTCCGGCCCGACCACCAGCAGGCGCGCGTCCGGCGCGTGATCGGCGGCCTGGGCAAAGGCCGGAATCAGAAATTGTACGCCTTTGCGCGCGTGCAGCCGCCCCAGGAACAGCACAACCGGCCCGCTGCCCAGCTTCCAACGCTGGCGGAACGGCTCACCGGGCGGCAGATGCGCGTAATCCTCAAGGTGCACGCCGTTGGGCACGATGCTGATCCGCTCATCCGACAGGGGCACGTGCCAGCGCGCCCACAAATCCCGGCTCTCGGCGGCCTCGGTGGCGGTCAGCGCGATCACCTGGTCGAAGCCGGGCAGCAGCCGCGCCGCCCAGGTGTGATCCCAAAGGCGCTTGACCAGGGGTCGCCCGGTTTCGAGCGGCAGCGTGCCATGCGGCGAGAGCAGGACCGGCACGCCCAATGCCCGCGCCGCCGCCGTCACCTGGAGATTCTCGACGGTGCGCAGTTCGTGGCAGTGGATCGCGTCGATGGCGTGCTGCGCGATCAGGCGGCGGGCTGCGCGCCCCAACCCGACCGGCGTCGAGAGGTTGAGCCGCCCGCGTAACGTGTTGCTGAGGTTGCGCACGCGGGTTACGTGCACGCCGTCCAGCGTCTCGTCATGCACCGCCAGCCGTTCAGCCGGATCGAGCGTGTCGGTGGTGAGCACATAGACACGGTGCCCGGCAGCGGCCAGCGCGCGGGTGAGATCGGTTGCAGCACGGACCGAGCCGCCGTAGGCCCACGCCGGGGCATAGTAGGGGATGACGTGCAGCAGGT
Source organism: Chloroflexota bacterium (assembly GCA_012729765.1). Taxonomy (GTDB): domain Bacteria; phylum Chloroflexota; class Anaerolineae; order Aggregatilineales; family Aggregatilineaceae; genus JAAYCM01. The sequence continues at coordinate 14,198 of JAAYCM010000138.1, forward strand.
TCACACGGCCCTCTTGCGGGCGTAGAGCACCTTGCCAGTATTTTTCAGCACGCCCCGCCGCACCAGCGCATGATCAAGCCGGTACAGGCCGCGCAGCAGCGGCAGGGCCATGCGATCCGGCAGCCGGAGCTGGGCCGTCAGGTAGCCGGTCACCGCCGGGTGCTCGCTGTGACGTTCGATTTCGAAGCGTTCGGCGATCATCGCCAGCCAGTCGTGCTCGCGCCCGGCCCCTTCAAAGGGCGACAGATTGTCCGCCTGGATGCTGGCCTTAATCCGCGCTGGCGCGCCGGCCCGAAAGCGCAGCAGCCCGCCGAGCTTCTGGCGATAGGATGTCTGGGTGGGCAGCACCAGCATCAGTGCTCCGGCGATCAGCGCGGTCGAAGTGGCTTCGCTGCCGTGCGTGTCGGACACCCAGAACAGCCCCCCCGGCTTCAGCGCCGCGTGGACCTGCTCGATCAGCCTGTCCACGGCGTACAGGTGATGCAGTACACCCTTCGCGGCAATGATGTCGTAGGTGTTGGCCGGCAGCTCGACGGCGTTCAGATCGGCCACTTCGTATAACACTCTGCCGCTCACTGCCGGTTTGATTGAGGCATAATACTGCTCCGCGATTGCAACCGCCGGGGCGCTGATGTCCAGCCCGCGCGCGATGGCTCCCTGTTGGGCGAGCGCCAGCGTCAGCCAGCCCGCGCCGCAGCCCAGTTCCAGCGTGTGCATCCCTGGCCGGACCTGACTCAGCAGCGCGTCGATGTGCCGGGTATGCATGATCGCGTTGTGACGCAGCACGCGGTGAGAACGCCAGTCGGGCGGAACCGACCGTGCGCTCTCTTCGGCTACTCGTCCCCATAATTCGCCTTCCTGGTCTAGCTTTTGCTGGTAGGTTGGGTTGTCCATAGCAGCCCTTTCGCAGTTTATCGCGCCCGCGCCCGGCCCCACAGCCGCGCCAGCGCATAGGCCGAGAGAATGAACAGGAACGGGTCCGCCGGGGCGCGGTAGCGCGTCGAGGGATGGAAGACCAGATAGGCGGCGGTGATCACGCCGAAGACCGCCACCAGCGGCCCGATCGGGAGCCGGTTACGCCACGCCAGCCCCAGCCCGATCACGCCCAGCACCAGCAGCGGCCCGAAGGTCAGCAGGTGCACGATCCGTGCCGCCTGAAACGCGCGCGTGTTGTATTCGAGCACCTCGTCATCGTCCAGCCTGGCATCGGGCGGCACGCCATAGGGCATGATGCGCGGATTCCACAGCACGAAGAGTTTGGTCCCCAATAAGCGCGGCCACTCGCCGGGATGTTCGCGCAGGTAGTCGAGCGCCTGGGCGCGGTACCAGCGGTCTGCCTCGACCTCGCTCTGGCCCGCCGGGCGCGGGTTGAGACAGTCCACCCACTGCGCGTCCCAGCCGCGTGCCAGATAATCGGCCACGCACGGGTTGTTGCCCTGGTACAGGTTGCTGCCGCCGTTGGTGCTGATTGCGACGAACTCGCCATGCAGCCGCGTATTGCGCACGATCCAGGGCGCGACGACCGCCAGCAGCGCGATCCCCAACGCCAGCCCCAGCCGGAGCGCGGCCCGCCACCCGATCTGCCGCTCCCACCACAGCGCCAGCAGCGGCACCAGCAGCAGGACCAGCGTCTTGGTCAGCGCGGCCAACCCCAGCGCGACTCCCACGCCCGCCGCTGCTGCCCAATGCTGCGAATCACGCGCGGTATACGTCAGCGCGATGCCTGCCGCCAGTAGCAGGATGAACAGCCCGGTGTCGTTGACGCTCAGGTTTTGGAACAGCAGGTAGGGATACAGCCCGTAGAAGGTCGCCGCCAGCAGCCCGACCGTTTCGCCCGCCACGCGCCGCCCGATGATGAGCACCAGCCCCACGACGACCAGATCGAGCACGGCCTGGACCGCCGCCACCGCCAGCGGATCGCGCCCCAGGACGGTATACACACCCGCCAGGAAGAACGGGTACAGCGGCGGCAGGTCGGAATCGCCGTTGCGGTCCTCGAAGCGCGTATAGCCCTGGCCCTCGATCAGATTGGCGGCGTAGGCGTCATAGCCCGACGCGCCGAGCGATAGTGTGTCGCCAAACAGCACCAGAAACGCGACACGCGCCAGCAGTGCCGCGAGCAGAATGAGTGCCAGCCAGCGCCAAACGGTCATGCCGGATGATCCTGATTGTGCCTGAAGATGCGGACGGCTCGCGGGACCTGCCCGGCGAGCGTTCGCATTGTACCGTGATAGACCCTAAAATACACGCGCAGGCTGACAGAGGATGGTGGCAGGATAGATGAGGGCGGCATATTTACGCGGGCTGGCGGTGCTGGCGCTGCTTCTGCTGGCGGGCTGCACGCTGCAAAGCGGCCCCGGTGAGCCGGGCGCGTCTGTCGATGTCTATGCCGATCTGAGCGCGCGGCTGGCAGCGGCCCAGGACGCGCACGCGGTAGTGCTCGATCTGTGGGACCGGATCATCTTCGGCGAAAGCGTCTCGTGCCAGGAAGCGATCACCGTCCCGGCCCCGCTGGCGATCCCCGCTGCCGAGCTGGCGCGCACTCCCCAGGCGGACGCGATCCAGGCCGGGCTGAACGCAGCGATCAAACTGCTGCGCGATTCGTCGGACCTGTGGAATATCGCGTGTGCCGACGAGCACCCGGTGATCCCGCTGGAACTGGCGCGCGAGGGCCGGGCGACCGCCCTGGCCGCCGGGGATCAGCTTGACGAAGCGGCGGCGCTGTTGGCAGCCTGGCCCTAGCCCGAAACGCCTGTGGAGGCTGTGATGCGCTTTTATCCCCCCATCCCCCGGCCCCTTCCCCCACGTTTCACGGAGCTGAGGGGGCGACACTAAATTCGGAGAGGAGGGCTGGACTTGAGATACCAGGTCCAGCCTTCCCGAAATAAGCTCCAGTGGCGTGCCA
>JAAYCM010000139.1 GCA_012729765.1 Chloroflexota bacterium
CGAACTCCTCAACGCTGGCGAAGCGGTCTTCATCGGCGCGCACCAGCAGGTATTGGTCGAGGTTGATGTACGGCACGCTGAAATCGACCACTTCCAGCCGCTCCGGGTAGATGCTGATCCCGGTCATACCCATGTCGAACTGGTCTTCACTGACCGACGAGATCATTACATCCCAACTGGTGTTCTCGTAGACCAGCGTGCAGTTGATCCGCGCGCACAGCTCGGCCACCATGTCGTACTCGAAACCTATGATTTCGCCGGTGTTCGGATTCTCGAACTGGAAGGGTGTATAGAGGTTCTCGACCGCAATCACGATCTCCTGCCCCTCAAGATCGGGCAGCTCCGGGTAGATGGGACCAGCAGCGGATGCTGGCAACAGCCCGACAGCCAGAGCGGCCATCAGGAGCAGAGCAATCCAGAAGCGCTTGTTTAACATGACGTGCATCTCCTGTTAAAGCGTCATTAACAAATGATCCGGTGCGCGTTTAGTTTAGTTTCGAAAGCGTCATTTGGCAACCAATTAACCCTGTTTTAGAGCCGCCTGAGCGACCAAAATGCTAGGGATAAACGTCACCCCTGTAAGTTGACTTACGGCACTGTGGACAATGAGGGCGAAGAAATATTATTATGTAGGACCCTATTGTGAAGGAGGTCACAAATGATCATTGCGTGTCTTGTGGTGGGCGCTGCTATCTGCGCAGTCCTCGCCATCCGGGCGACACGCCTATTGTCCGCTGCGTTGTGGCTGGCCGGCGTTAGCGCGCTGGTGGCAATCGCCCTGTATGAGCTGGGCGCGCAGCAGGTAGCAGTGATTGAGCTGAGTGTCGGCGCCGGGCTGGTGACGGTGCTGTTTGTGTTCGCGATCAGTATCGCGGGCGACGACGCCATGACGGCGCGCTCGCCTATCTCGCGGCGACTGGCCGTCAGCCTGATCGGGCTGTTCGCGGCCCTGCTTGGCTGGATGGTGCTCCCGCTCGATGCTCCTGAATCGGCGACGGCTGCCGAGGCGACGTTTTCCACCCTCCTGTGGGAAGACCGCGCGCTGGATGTGCTGGTGCAGCTTGTCCTGATCTTCTGCGGTGTGCTGTCGATGCTGGGCATCCTGCAAGATACCCACATTTCTGCCCGGCAGGAGACGTTAGAAGCGGCTGTGCCGGACGAGCGCTTCTCCGGCAACGGGCATCACAGCCCGGAACCTCTGACCGATACCCCCCCTGTTGAAACGGTGCCAGAAGAGGTACATGCATGACGACAAGCGAAATTGTGCTGGTAGGCGTACTGGCGCTGCTCGGCGCAGGGCTGTACGGCCTGCTCATCACGCGTAATCTCATCAAGGTCGTGATCGCGCTGCAAATCCTGGTCAAGGGTGGACTGCTGGCCCTCGTCGCCGCCGGTGAAGCCAGCGGCCAGACGAATCTCGGCCAGAGCCTCGCAATGACGGTGATCGTGGCCGATACCGTTGTGGCGGTGGTCGGGCTGGCGCTGGCGATCCAGGCTCGGCGGCTGCTGGGGACGCTGGACCTCAAGGCGCTCTCGAACTTGCGAGGCTAGGTAACGGCAATGACGGACTGGCTAATTGTTCTGACAATCGGTATTCCCTGGCTGGGTGCGCTGGCGGTCTGGCTGACCGGCGACGCGCGGCCCCAGCTTCAGCACCGGCTGGCCGTGATCTTCGCGGTCGCGGCTGGGGCGGCGGCGGTCGCGCTGCTGCCTTCGACCAGCAGCGAAGTCGCGCTGCGGATCGAAGTGGGCAGTATCTTCGGCGATTTCACCTTCGTGCCGGACGGCCTGGGCGTGTTCCTGGCGGTCGTGGCGAGCGTCGTTGGCAGCCTGGCCGTGATCTTCTCGGTCGATTACATGCACGGCGAGGCGCAGCTTGGCCGCTACTATACGCTGGTGCTGCTGTTCATCGGCGCGATGGTGGGCCTGGTGCTCAGCGGCAGTATGCTGCTGCTGTTCATCTTCTGGGAGATCACGGCGCTGTGTTCCTACGCGCTGATCTCGTTCTACAACGACGATCCGAAGGCGGTCGCGGGCGGCATCAAGGCACTGGTGATCACACAGTTTGGCGGTCTGGGGATGCTGGTCGGGGCGCTGATCGCCTACAGCTACCTGGGCGACTACCAGATCAGCACCTTCCTGGCCGAAGCGGACACGCTGCCTTCGGATGTGCTGGCCGTGATGGCCTTCGGTTTTCTGGCGGCAGCCGCGGCCAAGTCGGCGCAGGTGCCGTTCCATACCTGGCTGCCGGGCGCGATGGAAGCCCCGACGCCGGTCAGCGCCCTGATCCACGCCGCGACGATGGTTAACGCGGGCGTCTATCTGCTGGCGCGCTTCTACCCGGCGTTCGAGGGTGTGAGCGGCTGGACAACCGCCGTGATCCTGGTCGGGATGGTGTCGGCGCTGCTGGCGGCGTTCATGGCGATCTACGCCAACGATCTCAAGCGTGCGCTGGCCTATTCGACCATCAGCCAGCTCGGCTACATGGTCTACGCGGTCGGCACAGGCGCGATCTTCGCCAGCCAGTTCCACCTGCTGAGCCACGCCGTTTTCAAGGCGCTGCTCTTCCTGGCGGCGGGCGCGGTGATCCACACCGTCGGCACGCGCGATATGCGGCAGATGGGCGGCCTCGGCAAGCAACTGCCGTTCGTGCGCAACGTATTCATTATCGGCGCGCTGGCACTGGCCGGGCTGCCGTTCGTCAACGGCTTCTGGAGCAAAGAGCTGGTCCTGGAATACGGCTACAAGCACGGCCCGCTGTGGGCCTATGTCGGGATGCTGATCGGGGCTGGCCTGACCGCACTGTACACCGTCCGCATGGTGTGGATGGTGTTCTTCGGGCGGTCGCAGAAGCGCGGGCACCTGCACGACGCCGGTCCCGCGATGCGCGTGGCGCTGGGCGTGCTGGCCGTTGGCACGCTGACGAGCTGGCTGCTGATCGGCGGCTTCGGCGAGATGCTGGAAGAAAATCTGCCGTTCCACCACCTGCATGTGGAGAGCATGGCTACCCTGCTGGAAGAAGTAGTCACGGCCCCGGCGACTTATCTCGCGCTGGGTGTCGTGGCGGTCGGCCTGCTGCTGTGGGCGTGGCGCGATCCGCTGGCGATGATCAGCGCCGGGCTGTGGCCGCTGGGCGAGGCCGCGACGCACGATTTCGGCTTCGAGTGGCTGAACGCGCGTATCGTGGCCGGGACCCGCGCCGCTGCCGGGGCACTGCGCACCACGCAAACCGGCTGGCTGAACTGGAACGTCGCCGGGATTATCGGCGGGCTGCTGATCGTGCTCGTCTTCCTGGCGCTGGGGGCATAACTGACGATGAATGACCTGACAGCCTTTACCTGGATGATCCTGCTGCCCCTGCTGGCCGCGCCCGTGATCTACCTGTCGGGCCGGCTGACGAAGGAACAGGCCGGTGTCGCGCGCTGGGTGGCCCTGCTGGCCCTGGTGCTGACCTGGATCCCCTTCGCGCTGGCCGCATCCGACCTGAGCGCCGACGGCCCGCAGACCTATACGCTCGGCCAGGTGGCGCTGCGTCTGGACGATCTGGGGCTGCTGCTGGCCGCGCTCTCGCTGGGGTTGGGCACGCTGGTCGTGCTCTATTCCGGCCCATATATGGCGGCGGAGAGCGGCCAGGAGAAGTATTACGCGACGCTGGTCGCCAACATCGGTGTGGTGATCGGCCTGGGCTGCGCGACCGACCTCTTTAACCTGTGGGTCTGGTTCGAAGCGCTGGCCGTCTCGACCTACCTGCTGGTCGCGTTCTATCACGAGCAGCCGACCTCGCTCGAAGCGGGCATCAAATACCTGGTGCAGAGCGCGGTTGGATCGGCGCTGGTGCTGCTTGGCATCGCGCTGGTGCTGGGCCAGACGGGCACGCTCAACCTGGTCGAAATCCGCGAGGCCGCCGGGGCTGACTCGGCGATCCTGCTGGCGGCGGGCGCGCTGTTCACCATCGGTTTCGGCGTCAAGGTGGCGCTGGTGCCGATGCACACCTGGCTGCCCGACGCCCACTCGCAGGCCCCAAGCGGGATCAGCGCCATGCTGTCCGGCGTGGTGATCGAGGCCGGGCTGATCGCGCTGCTGCGCGCGCTCTCGGCCCTGGCGCGCGTCGAGGCGTCGTGGGGCGAGCTGCTGATGGCCTTCGGCGCGATCAATATGCTGGTCGGCAACCTGATGGCGCTGCGCCAGACGCAGGTCAAACGCCTGCTGGCCTATTCGAGCCTGAGCCATATCGGTTATATGCTGCTCGGCCTGGGCATCGCGCTTTATTCGAAGGAACTGGCCGGGGCGCAGGGCAGCCTGTTCCATATGCTCAATCACGGCCTGATGAAGGGGCTGGCGTTCCTGGCGGCGGGCGGTTTGCTCTACGCGCTGCACACGTCGATGGGCGATCACAGCCCGCTGACCATCGGGGATCTGGCCGGGGCCGCGCAGCGCTATCCGCTGGCCGCGCTCGGCTTGAGCATCGCCGTGCTGGGCCTGGGCGGTTTGCCGCCGCTGGCCGGGTTTATGTCCAAGTGGCAGATTTTCGTCGCCGGGTTCGAGACGCGCGAAGGCTGGATCGAGGCGCTGGTCGTGTTTGCCGCGCTCAACAGCGTGCTCTCGCTCGGTTACTACGCGCCGCTGGTCAATGCCGTGTACCGGCAGAAGCCATCCGAAGCCGTCCAGAAGGGGCAGCCGATGCCCGCGCTGATGAATGTGCCGGTGGTGCTGCTGGCGGTCGCGGTCGTGGCGGTTGGCGTATGGCCGGCCCTGCTGCGCTGGCTGACCGGTCCGGCAGGTGAAGCGCTGCTCGCGGCGTTCGGCTTCTAGCCCGGCGTTCGGGGAAGAGGATGAGGTAACGTAAACGATGGAAATTCTACTCGCGCCGCCGCTGGCATTTGTCGCGTATCTGGGGTTGGTCGGGCTGCTGTCCGGCCTGGGGAAGATGCTGGCCGCCAGTGGTGAGCAGTCAGCCGCTAAATCGAGCACGTATGCCAGCGGTGAAGCGTCACCGCAGCGGCCCGCGGTGCCCGGCTACCGGCCCTTCTTCCTGATCGCGCTTTTCTTCGCGATTCTGCACCTGGGCGTGCTGATGCTCGGCAGCGGCGATCTGTCCGGTACGATGGGTATCTACCTGGTCGGCTTGATTCTAGCGCTGGTAGCCCTGATCCTGGGCTGACGGCGGAAGCGTACCCTTGGCGGGAATCGAACGAGTCGGTAGTAGGAGAATGACATGCAAAACAATCAGGGCAATCTCTGGCAGAACGTGATGGACCAGGTCAAAACATGGGCGCGCGTCAACTCGCCCTGGGCGATTCACTTCAACAGCGGCTCATGCAACGGCTGCGATATCGAGATTCTGGCGACGCTCACCCCGCGCTATGACATGGAGCGCTTTGGTGTCAAGCTTCAGGGCAGCCCGCGCCACGCCGATATCCTGATCTGCACCGGGCCGGTGACACGTCAGGCCCGCGAGCGCCTGATCCGCATTTACGAGCAGATGCCAGAGCCGAAGTTTGTGGTGGCGGTTGGGTCGTGTGCCCTGTCGGGCGGCGCGTTCCAGGGCTGCTACAACGTCGAAGGCGGGATCGACCAGGTTTTGCCGGTGAACGCGTATGTGCCCGGCTGCCCGCCGCGCCCCGAAGCGATCATCGATGGGCTGGTCAAACTGTTGCAAGCGTTGGATAACGGCACGATGCCGGAGCCGATCACCCTCAAGCCGGGCGTGGCCGTGCCAAGCAAGAGCGGAAACCCGGCATGAGCGTTGAGAACGATCTGAATACGGCAGCCAATCTGCTGCATGTATGGACCCAGGAAGCCACGACTCCGGAGCCGGAACGGCTCGATGTGCGGATCGACGTGGCGGATCTGCTGGCGGCGGTGAAAACCCTGCACGATGCTCACTGGGGCTATCTTTCGGCAATTACCGGGTTGGACCTGGGCGCCGAGGCGGGCGAGCTGGAAGTGCTCTATCACTTTTGCGAGGGGGCGGCAGTCGTCACCTTGCGGGTGCGCACGCCGCGAACCGATCCGTCGGTGCCCAGCCTGTACCCGATCATTCCCATGGTAACGGTCTACGAGCGCGAGTTGATCGAGATGTTCGGCGTCGAAGTCACCGACACGCCGGACCCCAGCCGCCTCTTTCTGCCGGATGACTGGCCAGAGGGCGTGTACCCGCTGCGCAAGGATTTCGACATAGCGGACGCCGCCCGCGAGGCCTAAAGGAGCACAGGCGTGCAAAGCAAAATCGACAAGTTTACTATCCCCATCGGGCCGCAGCATCCCGCGCTGAAGGAGCCGGGCCACTTCGAGTTTTCGGTGGACGGCGAGATCGTGACGGATGCCTCGGTGCGCCTGGGGTATGTCCATCGTGGGATCGAAAAAGGGACCGAGGGCCGCAACTGGGTCCAGTCGCTCTACCTGCTGGAGCGCATCTGCGGCATCTGCTCGCACGTCCACGCGACGGCCTACTGCCTCGGCGTCGAGAAGCTGGCGGGCGTCGAAGTGCCCCCGCGCGCCCAGGCGATCCGCGTGCTGGTGGCCGAGCTGGAGCGTGTCCACAGCCATATGTTGTGGCTGGGTGTGGCCGCGCACGAAGCCGGCTTCGATACGCTGTTCATGTATAGCTGGCGCGACCGCGAGACGGTCATGAACCTGCTGGAAGGCATCACCGGCAACCGCGTCAACTATTCGGCCAACGTGCTGGGCGGCGTAAAGTGTGACATCAGCGCCGAGCAGGACGAGGCGATCCGCCAGGGTGTGGACTTTCTGGAAGAGCGCACGCGCCATTATCTTGAGGTTGTGACGAGCGACATGATGTTCCTGCGCCGCACGCGCGGGGTTGCGACCACGCCCAAAGCACAGGCCAGGGAACTGGGGCTGATCGGGCCAACGGGGCGCGCGTCGGGCATTTCGCACGATGTTCGCGTCGATGCACCTTACGCGGCCTATGATATCTATCCGGTCAAGCTGATCACGGCGACGGCGGGCGACCTCGAAGCGCGCTTTATCGTGCGCATCAACGAGCTGTTCGAGTCCTACCGTGTGATCCGCCAGATTTTGGATACGCTGCCGGAAGGCGAGCTAACGGTCCGCATGCCGCGCCGCATCAAGGAAGGCGAGACGGTGAGCCGGGTCGAAGCGCCGCGCGGTGAGCTGTTCTACTTCATCAAGAGTAACGGCACCGACACACCGGAACGGATCAAGGTCCGCACCCCCACGCTGCCCAACATGGCGTCGGTGTTGGTCCTGGCGATCGGCCACCAACTGGCCGACATCCCGATGATCCTGACGGGCATCGACCCGTGCTTCTCGTGCAATGATCGGATGGTGGTGGTCAAGGATAGCGGCGGCGACAACCGGGCGATGACCTGGGAAGCGCTGCGCCAGTATGGGATTGAGTACTATCGATGAACACGCTGACGACGATCATCACACTGCTGATCTTCCCCGGCGGGCTGTGCCTGCTGCTGCTGGGTCTGGCGTATGAGTGGGTGGATCGCAAGCTGGTTGCCCGGCTGCAAAACCGGGTGGGGCCGCGCTGGTTCCAGCCGCTGGCCGACACGATCAAGCTGCTGGCGAAAGAAGAGGTCGTGCCGGAAAACGTGCAGGCGCGCCTCTTTACCGTGCTACCGGTGATCGCGCTGGCCGGCGCCCTGACCTCGGCGCTGTATGTGCCGCTGTTCGGGCTGAAACCGGCATACAGCTTCGAAGGGGACCTGATCGTGGCGATCTACCTGCTGAGCCTGCTCACGCTGTGCACCGGGCTGGCCGGGGCCAATACCTACAACCGTTTCTCGCTGATCGGGGCCACCCGCACCCTGACGCAGCTTTTCTCCTACGAAGCGCCGTTCCTGCTGGCGCTGTTCGGCCCGGCAATCGTGGCGGGAAGCTGGAAGATCAGCGAGATCGCGGGCTATGCCGAGAGTCACTGGCTGGTTCTGACCCAGCCGGTCGGCTTCATCGTGGCGCTGATCGGCCTGATGGGCAAGCTGGAGCTGCCGCCCTTCGACGCGCCGGAAGCCGAGACGGAGATCGTGGCCGGCGCGCTGACCGAATACAGCGGGCGCGGCCTGGCTCTGTTCCACCTGGGGAAGGGCGTCGAGCTGGTCGTCGGCCTGACGCTGGTCGCGGCCTTCTACCTGGGCGGCGTCGCCAACCCGCTCGCATTCTTCGTGAAGACGCTGGTGATCCTGCTGGGCCTGGCCGGTCTGCAAGCGCTGTTTACACGGCTGCGGATCGAACAAACCGTTGGACTGTGGTGGCGCTATGGTGCGCTGTTGGTGCTGGTTCAATTCCTGGCCTTGATTGTATGGGAAGGATGGGTAGCATGAAGCTCAGTACGATGTGGAAAGATGCTCTGGGATCGTTGTTGCGGCGTCCGGCCACCGAGAAGTACCCGTTTGTTCGCCTGCGCGCGCCAGAACAACTGCGCAGCCAGCTTCACTGGGACCTTGAAGCGTGCACCGGCTGCGGCCTGTGCGCCAAAGACTGCCCGGCTGACGCGATTGAGATCATCACGCTGGATCGCAAAGCCAAGCGCTTTGTGTTCCACTACGCCATCGACCGCTGCACCTTCTGTGCGCAGTGCGTGGTAAGCTGCCGTCAGGGCTGCCTGAAGATGTCCAACGACGAGTGGGAGCTGGCCTCGCTCACCAAAGAGCCATTGCGAGTCTACTACGGAGAAGACGCGGATGTCGAGACCGTCCTGGCGGGAGCACCTGAACCGGACGCTGAGCCAGCTCCCGGCGACTGAGTCCGGCCCGCGTGTCGCCATCGTCGGCATCGGCCACGAACTGAACGGTGATGATGCAGCCGGCCTGATAGCTGCCCGCGCGCTGCTGGCGCAGGGGGGCACATCCGACCGGCTGCTGGTGATCGACGCCGGACCCGCGCCCGAAAATCAAACCGGCGTGCTGCGCGCCTTTCGCCCCGACCTCGTGCTGTTGGTCGATGCGGCGCAGATGAACGAAGCGCCCGGTTCCGTCCGCTGGATCGACTGGCAAGACACGACCGGGATCAGCGCGTCCACCCACACGCTGCCCCCCTATATGCTCGCCCGGTTTCTCGTGGCCGAGTTCGGCTGCGTGGTCGCCCTGCTGGGCATCCAGCCGCTCGGCAACCAGATCGACGCGCCGCTGTCGCCGGTCGTGCAGCAGGCGGTCGATGCCGTGGTCGCTGGGCTGGTCGAGGTGCTAATCTCCCCGGAGCCGTGAGGCCGCTGCCTCGTCTACCATCCAGCGCAGCACGCCGTCACGCGGCTGGATTAATTGTGACGGCAGTTCGTCGGGCTGGTAGGGGCCGCTGATCACGCGGTCCAGCATCTCCGCCTTTGCTTCCCCCGAAACCATGAAGATCACCTGCGCCGCCGCGTTGATCGCCGGCGGGGTAAGCGTGATCCGCCACGTGTCCAGCTTCTCGACGTAGTGCGCGACCACCCAGCGCTGATCCTCGTGCAGCGCTGCCGAGTGTGGGAAGAGTGAGGCGGTATGCCCGTCTGGCCCCATGCCTTGCAGCAGCACGTCGAAGCGGGGCAGGGTGGCGTCCGGCCCGAAGTAGCGCCGCAGCACCGCCTCATACTCTGCCGCCGCCTCGACCGGCTCCGCCTCGCCGCGCATGCGGTGCACCTGGCCGGGCGGGATGGGCACCTGATCGAGCAGCAGCACGCGCGCCTGGCGGTAGTTGCTGTCGGCGTGATCAGGCGGGACGCTGCGCTCGTCGCCAAAAAAGACGTGCACCTGCCCCCACGCGATCTGCGGGGCGAACTCGTCCCCGGCGAGCAGTTCAAACAGCGGGCGTGGCGTCGTGCTGCCGCACAGCCCAATGCTGAAGCGTCCGTGCTGCGCGATCGCCCCGGCGGCTGCCGCCACGATCTGCCCGGCGACGGCTCGCACCAGCTCTGGCACATCCGGGTAAATGTCAATGCTATCCTGCATGGCGTTCTCCGTGATCCATACAGCCCGTCCACCACCAGCGCTCGTCGCGCATCAGGAATTGATCGGCCTCGTGCGGCCCCATGCTGCCGGTCGGATACGTCACCAGCGGCGGGGCGGCGGGCGCTTCCCAGCTTTCCAGGATCGGATCGATAAGCTGCCATGCCGCCTCGATCTCGTCGCTGCGCGTGAAGAGCGACGCGTCGCCATTCAGCGCGTCGAGCAGCAGCCGCTCATACGCATCCGGCAGCGCGCCATCGCCGAACGACGAGCGGTAATGAAACTCCATATCGACCGACTGCGTTTCGCGCGTCGAACCGGGCACCTTGGCCTCGAACTTGAGATGTATCCCCTCGTCGGGCTGGATGCACAGCGAGAGCGCGTTGGGCGAAAAACACTCCTCTTCCAGACCGCCGAACATGAGGTGGGGCGGGCATTTGAACACGACCACGATCTCGCTCGCCTTGAGCGCCAGCCCCTTGCCAGAGCGCAGGTAGAACGGCACGCCCTGCCAGCGCCAGTTGTCGATGTGCAGCTTGAGCGCGGCATAAGTCGCCGTTTGCGATCCCATTGTCACGCCCGGCTCGTTCAGATAGCCCTCATACTGCGCGCGGATCGTGTTCTCAGGCTCGATGGGGCGGATCGACTGGAAGACCTTCACCTTCTCGTTGCGCAGCGCGTCGGCGTTGAACGAGGCCGGCGGCTCCATCGCCACCAGCGCGAGCAGTTGCAGCAGGTGGTTTTGGAACATATCGCGCAGCACCCCGGCATGATCGTAATAGCCCGCGCGGTGCCCGATCGTCACCGACTCGGCTACCGTGATCTGCACGTGATCGACGTAGTTACGGTTCCACACCGGCTCGAAGATCGTGTTGGCGAAGCGGAAGAACAGGATATTCTGAGCCGTCTCTTTGCCGAGGTAGTGATCGATCCGGTAGACCTGGCGCTCGTCAAATGTCTCATGGATGATCCGGTTCAGCTCGCGTGCCGAGGTCAGATCGTGCCCGAACGGCTTCTCGACCACGACATGCCGCCAGCCGCCGTTCTCGCGCGCCATACCGTGCCGCCCCAACCGCTCGACAATCGGCACATACAGCGTCGGCGCGACGGCCAGATAGTAGATGCGGTTGGCCGGTCCCTGCTCCAGCTCTTCCAAAAAGTCGCTCAGGTCCTCATAGCTGGCGTCTTCCGCCGCATTGAAGGGACGGTACCAGATATGCTGGGCGCACTTCTGCCAACCGGGGCTGACCTCGCCGGGCGTATACTCCTGCAGGCCGGCGTAGAGGTGCTGGCGGAATTCGTCGTGCGAAAAGGGGCTGCGCGACAGCCCAACGATGTTCAACCGTTCGGGGAGCCGCCCCTTGCGGAACAGATTATAGAGAGCCGGGATCAGCTTGCGCTCGGTCAGGTCGCCCGAAGCGCCAAAGATCACTACAGTCGTCGCCGTCTCGTCTTGAGACATCCGATCGAACTCCTTTATCCGCGCAGCGTGGCGCGACCTCAATGATGTGAGCGGATTACACGGCGGCGATTAGCCGCGCGATGGCCGAGAAATAGCGGTCGATGCCATAGAGCAGCAGGTCGTTGTGCCCGGCAGCGGGGATCAACTCCAGGAACTTGAGGGCGGCAGGTGAGGCGTTGTAGAGCAGTTGTCCGTTGTCTACCGGGATCACGCTGTCGCGCATGCCGTGAATGACCAGCAGCGGCAGCCGGATACGGGCAATCTTGCTCAGGTTTTGGATCGGATCGGGCAGCCCTTCCAGCACGCGCGCCGGCAAACCCAGCCGCACCAGCAGCGGGATCGCGTGGGCGAAGGCACTTTCCAGGATCAGGCCGTGGAACTGGTCCGGGTAGCGGTCGGCGGCCTCGATCGCGCACGCGCTGCCCAGCGAGCGTCCCATGACAATCGGGGCCTGGTGCACGATACCCGCGTGCTCCAGGATACCCGGCAGCGCTTCGACCACCGGCCCCACGTCGGCCAGCAGGGCGCTGACACTTGGCTCGCCGGTGCTCCAGCCATAGCCGCGATAATCCACCACCAGCAGCGACGCGCCCGACTGGCGGTAATCCGGTGCGAAGCAGTCATAATCGGCAGCGTTCTCGCCGTTGCCGTGAAAGTAGAGCACGACCGCTTTGGCGTCAGGGACCGCGTGCAGGCGGTAGCCCAGCTCGACTCCATCCGCAACCGGGATCGCGCCGTCATAGAGGTTGTCGCGCGGCTTCTCGTTGCGGATGGCCGCGCGGGGATAGAACAGTGCAGACAGCACCAGTGGGTTATCCAGCAGGTTAGTCATCATGGCAGCTTCTCCCAGGAACGCTAACGAGCACTCCCCCTCTGGTCATCGCAGGTTGTCGGACCGTGTGCATTTGCCAGCCGGCGATCAGTCCGTAGCCCACAGGCTGATGACGAACAGCACCATGATCGCGGCGCTGGTGGCAAACTCGACCACCGTGCTCAACAGGTAGAGTTTGAGCGCCACGCGCCCGGCGGTCATCGCCTCGCGGATCTGGCCCAGGCGCATGAACTCGACCAGCAGCGCCCCGACGACCAGCCCGATCACCGTGCCGAGGAGCGGAATCGGGATGACGAACGAACCGACCACCGCCCCGGCCAGGCTGCCGAGGGTCGTCAGACACGATCCGCCCTGGGTTTTCACGCCCATCGCCTGCATCCAGATATCCGAGGTTGCCCCGGCCACCATCAGCAGTGTCATGAGCGCGATCACCAGCAGCGGCGTGCGCTCGAAATCGGTCAGGAAGGCGAAACCAAGCGCGATAGCCCACATCAGCACCGGGCCGGGTAGCAGCGGGATTACCGACAGCAGCAGGCTGAGGCCCATCAGCACCAGTGCGATCACGATCAGGGCCGATTCGGCAAGTTCCATCGTTATCCTATCACCGTCTCAGAGCGCTGAACGCGTGCGCTTAATTCGAGCGCAAACGCTGCGCGATGGCGCGGATATGCTCCGGTGTGCTGCCGCAGCACGCGCCCACGATCCGCGCACCGAGATCATACACCCGGCCCGCGTACTCGCCCATCACATCCGGCGTGGCATGATAGACTGCGACGCCCGCTTCCAGGCGAGGCAGCCCGGCGTTGGCCTTGGCGATCAGCGGCAGGCTCGTCCCGGCGTCATGCATTTTGGCGATCACGCCTTCGATCTCGTCGGGGCCGTTGCCGCAGTTCGCGCCCAGCGCCACGACATCAAGCTCGCTCAGCGTCGCCAGCGCTTTTTCCGGCGTGACGCCCATCATCGTGCGGCCTTTGGTGTCGAACGTCATCGTGGCGATCACCGGCAGCGCCGGCGCGACTTCGCGGCAGGCTTCCACCGCCGCGCGCACCTCTTCCAGATCCGACATCGTCTCGATCCACAGCACGTCCACCCCGCCCTCGACCAGCCCAAGCGCCTGCTCTTTGAACGCCGCGACCGCGTCCTCGAAGGCGAGATCGCCCAGCGGCTCCAGCAGCCTGCCGGTCGGCCCGATATCCCCCGCGACCAGGACCGGGTAAGCGGCGGCGTCGGCTTCGGCGCGGGCCAGCTCGGCAGCGGCGCGATTCAATTCCGTCGCGCGCTCGCGCAGGTCCTCATGCAGCCGGTAGCGGTTGCCCCCGAAGGTGTTGGTCAGGATGATCTGTGCCCCGGCTTCGATATAGGCTCGCTGCACGGCGCGGATCGCGTCGGGCCGTTCGACATTCCAGCGCTCCGGCGAATCGCCGCGCTCCAATCCCTGGGCAAACAGCATCGTGCCCATCCCGCCATCGGCTACGATCGGCTGTCCATCGGCCAGCAAAGCGTCGAATGAGGTTCGCATCGGCTGTCTCCTCCCGCGTGTGAGTCCGATCTTGTATTCTACCGCCCCTGGCGGGGTTGCGCGATAACCGGTTGCGCCCAACAGCCCAAAAGATTGTACGGGACTCGCGCGCGAAAACAAAACAAAAAGCCCAGGTCGTTTTAAGGACCTGGGCCTGCTGTATGCCGAAGGTGGGAGTCGAACCCACACCCCCGTACGGGGACTACGCCCTGAACGTAGCGCGTCTGCCAATTCCGCCACTTCGGCGTTGAATATGCGTTCATTTTAGCCTGATTCGGCTCACTGTCAAGGGCTAAGTTCGCGCGCGATCGGGTTCTGTGGCGTGCCGGATGTGCGCTATAATGCAGGGCAATAGAGTTTGGAATCTGGACGGCTCGCCGTCCGCGTACCCGGAAAGGAGTCAGGGCGCTCTGCCCGCTTTAAAAAATGGACTACCGTTTTATGGGGCGAACCGGCCTCAAAGTTTCCGAGTTATGCTTCGGCACCCAGACTTTCGGCTGGGGGGCCGATCAGGCCGCTGCCGGGCAGATGGCGAACCAGTTTGTCGAAGCCGGCGGCAACTTCTTTGACACGTCCAATATTTACAACGAGGGCCAGTCCGAGACGATCCTGGGGCGCTGGCTGAAAGATCGCTCCGACCGGGCGCAGTTGGTGATCGCGACCAAAGTCTTTTTCCCGGCTGGCTCCGGTCCCAACGATGCCGGCCTATCGCGCAAGCACATTCTCGACCAGATCGACCGCAGCCTGCGCCGCCTGCAAACCGACTATGTGGACCTCTACCAGATGCACTGCTGGGACGCCTCGACGCCGCTCGAAGAGACGCTGCGCGCGCTCGATGACGTGGTGCGGGCGGGCAAGGTGCGCTATATCGGCGCGTCGAATTACACGCCCGCGCAGCTCATGCGCGCGATCATGCTCAGCGAGCAGCACGGTTGGCCGCGCTTCGACTGCCTCCAGCCGGAATACAGCCTGCTGGTGCGCAGCACGGAATGGGAGCTGCTGCCGCTTTGCCGCGAGTACGGCATCGGGGTGATCGCGTGGTCGCCGCTGGCCGGGGGCTGGCTGACCGGCAAGTACCGCCGCAACCAGCCGCCGCCGCCCGACAGCCGGGTGGGGCGTGGGGATCGGTGGGATGACCTGCCCGAACAGCGCGAGACGGAGAGAACCTGGCAGATCATTGATGCCCTGGTCGAGATCGCGGAGCAGCGCGGCAAGACTCCGGCCCAGGTCGCGCTCAACTGGGTGCTGCACAAGCCGGGCGTCACCGCGCCGATCTTCGGGGCGCGCACGCCGCAGCAGTTGGAGCAGAATCTCGGCAGTGTGGGCTGGAGCCTGGCCCCGGACGAGGTCGCGCGCCTGGATCAAGCCAGCGCGATCCCGCTGCCCTCGCCCTACAGCTTCATCCAGCGCTACACGCGCCCGCGCATCTGATTTCGTCCATGGTGCAGGGGCGTGAATGATGCGCCTCTGCCGTATCCCCTACATCCGCCGCCGCTCGACTTCGGCCAGCAGCTCCACCAGCGGCCAACCGGCCAGCGAGTCCAGCTGCAGATCGGCGTGTGACAGGTCCAGGTGGCGCGTGAGATCGTTGGGTACGGCCACACAGAAGATGCCCGCCGCTTGCGCCGCGTGGATCCCGTTAGGCGAATCCTCGAACGCGAGCGCGCTGTGCGCCGCAACGCCGAGCGTTTCCAGCGCGCCGGTGTAGACCGCCGGATCGGGCTTGACCTGCGCCACGTCGTCGGCACAGCTTATGCAGTCGAAGGCATCGAGCAGGCTGAGCCGCGCCAGGTGATCGACCAGCCAGCGCCGCGACGAGCTGGACGCCAGCCCGACCTTCAGCCCCAGCCGCCGCGCTTCGGACAGATAATCTGCTATGCCGGGCCGGGGCGCTTCACGCGCGGCTAGCGCGATATGTCGCGCCTTGCACGCCCGGTTCAGGTGCGCGTGATCGACGGCCCGCCCGATCTGGGCTTCCAGGTGGGCGCAGGCGTCGAAGGCTTCCGGCGCAGTGCCGATGCTCACCGCCCAGTCTGCCAAAATCAGCTCCGCCCCGTGTGCGTGATAGATCTCCTGCCACGCGATGAACTCCGGCATTTCGGTGTCCACGATCAGCCCGTCGAAGTCGAAGATCAGCGCCTCGATCATCCTGCGCGTACCTTAGCCCCGGATGGTGCGGATCAGCGCCAGTGTCGAGCTGACGGCGTCCTGGATCGCCTGGAAATCTCCGGCCTTGACCCAGTCCTTGCGCACCAGATTGCTGCCCATCCCCACGCACGCGACCCCCGCCTCGAACCAGCTGCGCAGGTTGGATTCTTCGAGCGTCACGCCGCCGGTCGGCATGATGCGCGACCAGGGACGCGGGCCGAGCAGCGCCTTGACGAAGCCAGGGCCGCCGACCGCGCTGCCGGGAAACGCCTTGACGATCTCCGCGCCCCATTCCTCAGCGGTGGCGATCTCGTTCACGCTGCCGCAGCCGGGCATATACGCGATCTTGCGCCGGTTGCACAGCCGCGCGATCTCCTCGTTGAAGGTCGGGCCGACGATGAAGTTGGCCCCGTGCGCCAGAAACAGCGCGGCGGTCGGCGCATCTTCGACCGAGCCGACGCCCACGATCAGATCGGGGTGGGCCTGGGCGCAGTGCTTGATCAGCGGGCTGAAGACTTCAATGGCGAAATCGCCCCGGTTGGTGAACTCCAGCACGTGGCCGCCGCCGTTGGCCAGCGCCCCCGCGATCTGCTTGGCGGTTTCCAAATCACCATTGTAAAACAGCGGGACCATGCCGTCGGCCAGAATCGTGTTGTAGACCGTGAGACGATCAAAGCGAGCCATGTTGGTTATCTCCTGAATGCAGTGCGGGACAGCGCAAGAATTTTACCCGATCAAGCGGACGCCGGCAGGGTGGGACTGTCAGTCAAGCGCCGCGATCATATCATAGACCGGCAGCAGGGCGTGATACGCCGCCTCGAAGATCGGGAACACCTGATCGTAGACTGCCTGCGCGGCGGGATTTGGCTCGATCACCTCGGCGGTGCGGTTCATCGTCTCGATCATCGACCAGTCGGGATACAGCCCCACGCCGATCCCGCCCGCGAGCGCCGCGCCCATCGAGGTTGCTTCTTCGAGGATCGCCAGCCGGTGCACCGGCACGCCGTAGACATCGGCCATGATCTGGTTCCAGAAGCGCCCGCGCGCCCCGCCGCCGATCACGCGCATCGCGTCGATCTGCGCGCCCTGGGCGGTGAAGGCTTCGAGGATCACGCGCAGGTTCATCGTCACGCCTTCCAGCACGGCGCGGATCATGTCGGCGCGGGTGTGGCGCACCGTCAGGCCGATGAACGCGCCGCGCGCACGCGGGTTCCAGCGCGGGCTGCGCTCGCCCAGCAGATAGGGCAGGTAGATCAGGCCGTTCGCGCCGGGCGGTGACAGTTCCGCGTTGAGGTTCATCAGTTCGTAGGGGCTGACGCCGAGCGCCGCCGCTGCCTGTTTTTCGAGCACGCCGATCTGGTCGCGCGTCCACTGGTACGAGCCGCCGGCCATCTGCATCGTGCCGCACGGGCTGAACATCCCCGGCACGAGGTGCGCCCAGGTGAAGGTGCGGTAATCGGGATCGTAGATCGGTGCGTCGGTCGCCAGCGCGATCCACGACGACGAGCCGACATAGTTATAGGCCGCGCCCTCGCGCACGACGCCCGCGCCCGCTGCCGCGCACATCCCATCCCCTGCGCCGATCACGACCGGCGTTCCCGGCGCGACACCCACTTCGGCGGCGACAGCCGGCAGCACGTGGCCCACCACATCGACCGAGTGGCGCAGTTCCGGCAGCTGATCCGGGTTGAGATCGGCGGCGTCGATAATGCGCGGCGACCACGTGCCCTGTTCCAGATCATACAGGTTCATGCCGGATGCGT
This sequence comes from Chloroflexota bacterium, assembly GCA_012729765.1. Taxonomy (GTDB): domain Bacteria; phylum Chloroflexota; class Anaerolineae; order Aggregatilineales; family Aggregatilineaceae; genus JAAYCM01. Next base: position 17,639 of record JAAYCM010000139.1, read on the forward strand.
CGGAGTGATCGGTTACAAAATTGCCGGTCAGGCGCGCGACGATTGCGTCTTTGGCGTGGACAAATTTGTGGGTGGCGCGGTAGAGATCGGGCTGGTGATCGCGCAGCCAGAGCATTTTGCAGAGGGAATAGGAGACGCTCAGCCGGTGTCCGGTGATGCGGTACACCTCGTCCGGCGCGATCCGTTCGCTGAGCCACGCCTGCTGCTCAACGGCGCGCTGGTCGGCCCAGATGATCGCGCTGCGCAGCGGGCGCGCCTGTTCGTCCAGCAGGACACAGCCCATCATCTGCCCGCTGAAGGTGATCGCGGCGACTTCACCCCCTCCGACGCTGGACTCGTGCAGCAGGTGTTGGGTCGAAAAACAAACCGCGCGCCACCAGTCTTCGGGGTTCTGCTCGGCCCAGCCGGTGTGCGCGTAGTCGGTGCCATAGCCGCTGAAGCTGCTGCCGATCAGGTGACCGTGCTCATCGTAGAGCGTGGCCTTGTTGCCGGTGGTGCCGAGATCGTGCGCGAGCACAAAACGTTTCATGAGAGCAACCCCCTTAAAAGGCGCGTTGTCGCACAAAAGACCAGGCGGGCAGGCTGGTTGACACCTTCTTACATTCTGGCCTATAATAGATCAGATTACTTGTAATGACAAGATTACAAGGGCTTCCCCACAGGCGACAATTACACCAGGAGCAGCACGATACACGCTATTTGATTGCTTAGGGACAAACCAACTGCCAGGACGTAAAAGCCTGCTTTTATCCTGGAGCGTTGTCGTCAGGGTGAGCAAGATATAGCTCAGCAGAAAGGAGTATTCATCACACTATCCGTCTGCAAATCGTCTGCAAGCAGGTAAGACTACCCCCTTACTAATTAAAGTGCTTTATAGGCAGGAGGCAAGTCAAAATGAAAAAGGCCGTAACGGTCATTGTTCTACTGGCCCTGCTGCTGGTCAGCGGACTCTCCCAGGTCACGCAGGCACAGGACGAAAAGCCGTTCGAAGGGCAGAAGGTGGTTGTCGTCACCCAGGAAGGCCGCTCGATCGGCGGCCCGGTTGAAGATTATGCCCCGGAATGGGAAGAAATGACGGGCGGCGAGGTTGAGCTTCAGCAGTTTGCCTGGGGCGACCTCTTCGAAAAGACCGTGACCGCGCTCGAAACCGGCTCCGGCGCGTATGATGTCCTGATCTTCCCCGCCTCATGGTCGGGCGACTATATGGCCCCCGGCTACCTGGAGCCGATCCCGGAAGAGCTGCGGACCAGTGTGGACTGGGACGACGTCATCCCTCTGTACCGTGACCTGATCGTGTCGTGGGGCGGCACCGTCTATGCGCTGCCATACGACGGCGACTCGCATATGCTCTTCTACCGTAAGGACCTGGTTGATAATCCCGACTACGCGGCGGACTTCGAGGGGCAGTACGGCTACCCGCTGGCTGAGCCGAAGACCTGGGCGCAGTATCGCGATATCGCCGAGTTCTTCAACCTCAAGGAAGTGGACACCGCCGGCGTAACCGCCCCGATCTACGGCGCGATGGAAGCGCAGAAGCGCAATACTCAGGCGTTTTACGTCTATTTCTCGCGCGCGGCGGGCTTCGGCAAGGTGCCCGGCAATCCGTGCTTCTTCTTTAGCTGCGACGACATGACTCCCCAGGTCAACAACCCCGGCTGGGTGCGCGCGCTGGAAACCTATGTGGATATCACGCAGTTCGGCCCGCCCGAAATGGTCAACTGGGATGTGGCCGACACCCGTATCTACTTCCCGTCCGGGATGTCCGTGTTGAATATCGACTGGGGCGATGTCGGCCCGATCTCGATTGACGAGAACGCCTCGGTTGTCAAGGGGCTGGTCGGCTTCGCGCCGCTGCCCGGTGCCGAGGAATACTGGGATTACGAAGCGGGCGAGTGGGTGCAGCCTGAGAGTGGCGTGAACGAAGCACCCTTCATCGCCTTCGGCGGCTGGGTGATCGGCGTGGCGGCGGACAGCGACGCCAAGGAAGCTGCGCTCGACTTCGCGGCCTTCATGGCCCGGCCCGAGCTGGTCAAGGTCCTGGCGGTGACGGGCGGTACCGGCATCAACCCGGCGCGCTTCAGCCAGCTTGAAGACATTGGACCCTGGATCGACGCTGGCTTCGACGAGGAAAGCGCCGCTGACTATCTGGACGCGATTCTGACCACGATCAACCACCCGAACGCGGTGCTCGACCTGCGCATCACCGGCACGGCAGAGTATCAGCAGACGCTCGACGTGGAGATCACGCGCGCCATCGCGGGCGAAATCTCGCCTCAGGAAGCGCTCGACAACGCGGCGGCGGCCTGGAACGAAATCTCTGACCGGCTGGGCCGCGAGAGCCAGCTTGAGCAGTACCGGAACTCGGTTGGCTGGACCGCCGAGTAGCTGATTTTGCTTGAAGTGTTAACCACTCTGGCGTAAAGTAAAAGCGCTACATCGCGTGACGGGATGTAGCGCTTTTAACTAAAATTTCGATCCCAGCTTGCATAGCGGCTGGCTCTATTTGTTTGGATAGATTGCTTAGGAGAGGTTACTTTGGAAGCCTCAAACCCCACCACTAGAACCGGGCCTGCTGCTGGTAAACCACCGGCCAGCGAGGGAACATCTGAAGACCGCATCATGAAGCGCGTCTTCCTGTCTCCGGCTGTAATCGTGCTGTTGCTGCTGTCGATCTTCCCCCTGTTCTGGGCGCTGGGGCTTAGCTTTACCGACATGCAGCGCGGTGGCTCGACCACCGAGCGCATTGCCGAGGCGGCGGGTGAAACCGGGCAGGGCTTTCTGGGCCTGGATTTCAGCCTGACGATGCGCAATTATGAGCGCATATTCAATGACGAGCGGCTCCAAGCTGCCGCGCGCAACACGCTCTATTACGTCTTCATCGGCGTCATCGTGCAATACATCATCGGCTTTGGCCTGGCGCTGGTCCTCAACGAGTCGTTTCGGGGGCGAAACCTCGTGCGCGTGATCTTCCTGATGCCGATGATGACCACCCCGGTGGTGGTGGCCTACACCGGGCGCATGATGTTCGACTCCTACCGCTCGCCGCTCGCGGACCTGCTGCGCCACGCCGAGGACTGGATCGCGGGGATTCCGCTGATCGGCGGGGATGTGTCATTGGCCGCGCCCTGGCTGACCGAAGGCTCCTGGGCGCGCGGGACGATCGTGCTGATGGATAGCTGGCAGTGGATTCCGTTCGTGACGCTGATCCTGCTGGCCGGGATGCAGGCGATCCCCGACGACGTGTATGAGGCGGCGCGCGTCGATGGTGCGTCGTCGTTCCAGATTCTGCGCAAGATCACGTTCCCGCTCCTGCTGCCCATCTCCGCGACCGTCGTCCTGATTCGCGGCCTGGAGATTTTCAAGATCATCGACGTGATCGTGGTTACGACCGGTGGCGGCCCCGGCTCGGCCACTGAGTCGCTGACGATGTACATCTATAAAACCGCGCTGACCTTCGGTAATTATGGCTATGCGGCCTCGATCTCCTTCGTGCTGCTGATTCTGGTGATCGTGTTTGCCACCGTGTTCCTGACCGTTACGCGGCGTATTGCTCCGCGCGGGATGTACTAGGAGAGGATGCAATGCGACGCCGGCCCTTGTGGAAATCGATCCTGATCTATGCCGTCGTGCTGTTCTGGTGCTTCATCGTGTTGTTCCCGTTCTACTGGCTGGGAACGACCTCATTCAAGAAGCCGCTCGACGCGACCCGGCTGCCCAAATACATCCCCTACTACGACTTCGAGCCGACGACCGAGCACTGGGAATATCTGCTCGAAGTGCGCGGTGATACACTCTGGCGGCACTTCCGTAACAGCCTGATCGCGGCGGGGGGCAGCACGGCGGCGGCGGTGCTGCTGGGCGCGATGGCCGGCTATGGCCTCTCGCGTTTCCGCTATCACTGGCGCGGTCTGAACTGGCGCAACGACAATATCGCCTTCTGGATCATCTCGCAGCGCTTTCTGCCGCCCGCGCTGTTTATCGTCCCCTTCCTGATTCTGTACGCCAATCTGGACCTGATCGACTCGCACATCGGGCTGATCATCGCCTACACCATGTTCAATATCCCGTTTGCGGTATGGATCATGCGCGACTTCTTCGACAGCATCCCGGTCGATCTTGAGGACAGCGCGCGCGTGGATGGTGCGACCCGCTGGAAAGCCTTCGTGCGGATTGTGCTGCCGCTCAGCGCGCCCGGCCTGGCCTCGGTGGCGATCTTCTCGTTTGTGTTTGCCTGGAACGAGTATCTCTACGCGCTGATGCTCACCAACTTCGACGCGATCACGATGCCGGTTTTCATCGCCGGGCAGAACACACAGCGCGGCGTCGAGTGGTGGTATATCTCGGCGCTGGCCCTGACGGCGATTGTTCCGGTGGTGCTGATTGGGCTGATGTTGGAGCGGTTTCTCACGCGCGGGCTGGTGGCGGGCGCACTCAAGGGCTAGGCGCGCCACAGCGGGTTCGCGTTATAATCTGCGCGGGATAGCTGCGGCTGATCCCTGTTGGCAGGCTGTTTAGAGGACAGGGCATTTATGGCGATTTTTGTCGATTCGGCTGATCCCGACGACGCGCGGCGTGCGCAGGCGTTGGGATTCGTGGGCGCGGTCACGACCAACCCGTCCCTGGTGGCGAAGGTCGGGCGTCCGGCGCTGGAACTGCTGCACGAGCTGTTGGAGATTTTCGACGGGCCGGTGTTCTACCAGGTGACGGCGGAGACGCTCGCCGGGCGCGCCGACCAGGCGTGGGAAGCGTACCGCGTTGCACCGCAGCGCGTCGTGGTAAAGATTCCGGCAGCCACCGAAAATCTACCGCTGGCGAAGGAACTGGCCGCTGCCGGTATGATGACCTGTGTCACGGCGGTATGCAGTGCGGCCCAGGCCTATCTCGCGGCGCAGGTCCAGGCGCGCTATGTTGCGCCCTATGTCAACCGCCTGACGCGCCAGCTTGGCGACGGGGTGGCGGTCGTGCGCGATATGGCGGCGATCCTGCGTGGGACGCAGACCGAAATCCTGGCGGCCAGCCTCAAATCGGTTTCGGAAGCGGAAGCCGCGCTGCTGGCCGGGGCGCAGCATATCACCGTGCCGCTCGATCTGATCGTGGCGATGGGCGAGCACGAATTTTCGCGGCAGGCGATCGCGGAGTTCGACGCAGCCGTCCGGTCGATGGTTGAGCCGGCGCGCTGATCGCTCGTTTGCGGGACACAAAAAACGCCGGGTGCGGTTTGGCCCGGCGAGTTTGTTTCTGGCGGCGGTTAGTTCTTGATCAGGCCGCCGTGATAGACCAGCTCGTAAACCGGCTCGTCATCGCGGTAAATAGTCTCCAGGCCGGTGAAGAATGTCACGTCACCGCTGTTGCTGTCCACGTAGCGCAGGGATCCGGCGCTGTGCTCGAACGCCCCCAAAAAGCGCCCCTCGGCATACATCCGCGACAGGCTTTGCATGATCATCTGACCCATCTCGGCGGCGGTGGTGAGGTCAGGGCGCAGGATGCGGCCAAAATAGTTCATACCCCATACCACCTGGTCCTGATAATAGACCAGCTCCTCGCCCATAAAGTCACTCTCGCCCACGTAGCTGTCGTGGTAGGCCCAGTCGCCATCCCTGAACTGCAAATCTTTCGATCCCAGCCGGTAGGGGAGCAGCTTCGCGCCCCCGCCGACATACGTCGCGGTTTTGGCGCGCAGGATGAAAGCGTGCAGGCTGTCGATCAGTTGCATCTCCACGGGTGTTCGCTTCTCCGTTGGTGTGGCAGGTCAAAGTATACGCGCGCTGCTTAGAATGTATGCCGCCGTTCCGCCCGGCAGATCAGACTCCCGATTGGCGGTTGCGCACGGCATTGGTCAGGCGGGCGTGGAACTCTTTCGGTGCCGGCAGCGGCTTGTAGAGCAGGGCGTCGGCCTGCGCCATCGCGATCACCTCGCGCTCCTGGTGCGGGGTCAGCCGGTAGGCCGTCATCAGCACGATGGCAATATTGCGCAGCAGGGGGCTTTTTCGCAGCCGGTGCCCGATCTCCGGGCCGCTCGCGCCGGGCAGGCGAATATCCAGCACGGCCAGCTCCGGCAGACTGATGCCGTTGGGATCGGCATCGACATCGTCAATCCACCGGATCGCGTCTAACCCATTGGTGAAGGCGACGCCATCCACGCTCCAGATGTCAAACATCGCCAGCAAGGTATCATACAGATCAGGCTCGTCCTCGACAACCATCCAAGTGGACATGCACGTTCTCCAACTGCAGCTTGAGCCACACGCTATGGCTCTGTTTGTGATCCAGGCTGGATTGTACGTCGATTGCCTTAAATTGGAAAACGGCAATCACTGGCCGCTGATCTGGCGAATATGCGCGATATGCTGGCTGAGCTGCTGGCCGTAGGGTGTGTCGCGGTGGCGGGCGGCGTCGCGCTCCCACACATCGAGATGTGCGCGATAGCGAGCCACCTCGCGGAAGGCCCCTGCCGGTGCCGGCCAGCCGGGAATCGTGCGGGCGGCTGCCCCATACAGATAGGCCAGGTAGAGGTGCATGGCGGGCGGCACGTCCTGTTGCAGCGCGTCCTCAAGCGTGATCGCCAGGCTGTCGGTATAGCCGCCCATGTGCTCGACCTGGGCGCGCACGACATAAATCTCCGGCGGGGTGCGGTAAAAGCCGAGCGTATCGAGCGCCGCCAGAAAGCGCCCCTGGTGCATCTGCGCGACGGCGAGCGCGTGCCGGGCGCGCCAGTGCGCCTCCCCGAAGCTAACCGCCGTGCGGGCCACCTGCTCCGCCTCGGCATAGTAGCCGCTTTCGCCGTAGGCCAGCGACAGCCCACAGAAGAACTCGATTGGCGCGTTGCGGTCCTGGCAGACGTCTTCGGCCAGTGTCATGGCATCGTCAAACTGCTCAGCCGCCAGCAGTCCCCACAGCTCGTTCAGGCGGGCGTCGCGCGGGGCAGGCTCAGAAGAGAAGAAAACGCTCATCACACTCTGCTCTTTCAGCGTGGTCCACTCGGTGGTCAGAATTGTAGGCGCGACGGGGTGAAAAGACAACGCGTACCCCGGCCCCTACTATACCCAGGATACGCGTTGGAGATCGATAAGTGATCGGTACTACCCGCTAGCTGGCCCGTCCGGTCAGCAGGCGCAGGCCGTTGAGCACCACGATCACCGTGCTGCCCTCGTGCCCGACCACGCCCAGCGGCAGCGGCAGCTCGAATAGGAATGTGCTGAACACCAGCACGGCGATCACCCCCAGCGCGAAGATGATATTCTGCCACACCACGCGCCGCGCCCGGTGGCTGAGGCGGATCGCGTAGGGGATCGTCTCAAGCTGGTCGCCCATCAGCACCACGTCGGCGGTTTCGAGCGCGACATCGGTCCCCGCCGCGCCCATCGCAATCCCGACCGTCGCGGCGGCCAGCGCGGGCGCATCGTTGACGCCGTCGCCCACCATCGCCACCGGGCCGTATTCCTCGTGTAGCGTCTCCATGATCGATGCCTTTTGGTCGGGCATCAGCTCGGCGCGCACGTCCGTGATCCCGGCCTGAGACGCGATCCGCTGGCCGACGCCCGCATTGTCGCCGGTGAGCATCACCACATGCTCGACTCCGGCCTGGTGCAGTGCCGCGACGATCTGCCTCGACTCCGGGCGAAGCTGGTCCGCCACACCCAGCACCCCGGCCCAGTCGCCGCCAAAACAGGCCAGCAGCACGGTCTTGCCCTCAGCATGCAGCCGCTCGTATTCGGCCACGACATGATCGGGCGGCTGACCGGCGCATTCGGCGATGTAGCGCATACGGCCCACGCGGACTTCCAGGCCCTCGAACACACCTTCGACGCCTTCGCCTGTTGCCGCCGTGAATTCATCCACTGCGCCGACCGGGATGCCGCGTGCCTCAGCCGCCTGGCGCACCGCCCGCGAGAGCGGGTGCTCCGAGCGCGCCTCGACCGCGCCCGCGATGCGCAGCAGATCGTCGGCGGACCAGATGCCGAACGGCACGACATCCGTCACCGCAGGGTGTCCGACGGTCAGCGTGCCGGTTTTGTCGAACGCGACCACTTTGATTGCCGCCATCTGCTCCAGGTGCGCGCCGCCTTTGAAGATCACACCCCGGCGCGCGCCCGCCGCAATCGCCGACAGGAACGCCGCCGGAACCGAGATCACCAGCGCGCAGGGTGACGCCACCACCAGCAGCACCATCGCGCGGTAGAAGCTGTCGTCGAAGTCCCAGCCCAGCAGCAGCCAGGGCACCAGCATCACCAGCGCCGAGGCCAGGATCACGCCCAGCGCGTAATACTGCTCGAAGTCGTCCAGAAAGCGCTGGGTCGGCGCTTTGCGGCTCTGCGCCTCTTCCACCATCTGGATGATGCGCGACAGCGTAGACTGCGCGGCGACCTGTGTCGCGCGCACGTCGATCGAGCCGTTCTGGTTGAGCGTGCCGGCAAAGACCTTGTCGCCCACCTGCTTTTCGACCGGCATCGACTCGCCCGTGATCGTAGACTGGTCCACGCTCGACTGCCCGCTGATCACCTCGCCATCGACCGGGACGCGCTCACCGGGCCGGATCAGCACGACGTCGCTCAGCTCGATTTCGCTGATCGGCACCGTCTTGAGCTGGTCGCCCTGGTGCACGTGCGCCTCTTCGGGGTAGAGCGCGAACAGCGAGCGGATCGCCTGGCGGCTGCGCCCGATCGCGTAGTCTTGCAGGACGTTGCTGAGCGAGAACAGGAACAGCAGAATCGCGCCGTCGCGCCACTCGCCCACCAGCGCCGCCCCAATTGCCGCCGCGATCATCAGAAAGTCGATGTCCAGCTCCAGGCGGCGCAGGCTCTTCAGGCTTTCCTGAAAGCCGTAGAAACCCCCGGCGACATAGGCGACCACGCCCAGCACCGGCACCAGATCGCGCGGCAGATCGGCCCACTCGATGATCAGGCTCAGGACCACCGCGAGCAGCGTGATCACGACGAAGATCGGTTCCAGCCGGCTGCGACTCAGCCAGCGCGGCCACTCGAACTGTTTCAGGCGTTTGGTGGATTGCAGCGAAGTCGTGAGATCAGACATGGTTTCCTCATCAGGGGAATCGTTTCATCGGGAATGGCGTCGAGATTGGGCACTCAATCGCGACTCTTGCCCGTCAGCCCGCGCGCCATCATCTTGAAGATGACCTGATCGGCGGGGTCCAGCCGGCTGAGCAGATCGGGGCCAAGCTGGGCGAAAATCCGGTGGGCAAAAAGCTCCATCCAGACGAACTGCCGCCCGATCTGGACCATATTGCTGTCGGTCGTCACGGTCGCGGTAAAAGTCGGGCGCTCGCCCGCAATCAACACTTCCTGCTCATCGACCACAACCACCAGGCTCTCGCCCAGCTTGTGCAGCTCGCTTTCGTGCGGTGGATGGTAGGCGACCTGGCCGATCTGCAAATCTTCTTCGCCGGTCATCAGCGCCCCGATGGCGACACCGCGCTGGTGGGCTGCCTCGATGACGTCGTACAGCGCGCGCATATTTTCATCGGTCAGCACCAGCATCGCCTCGTGCCGGGCGTTCGCGAGCATGTTGCGGGCATAAGTCAGCACCGGGCCTTCACCGCTGAAGGTCCACAGGTGGCCCTCGTCACGCTCGGTATAGATCGCTTCCAACCCCTGGTACAGCGTCTCCAGCCGCGCCCGGTGCTCATTCGCCAGCCGGTCGAGCAGGGCTTGCGGCGGGATGGGCCGGTAGAGCGTGGCTTTGGGGTCTTCCGTTTTCATGACGGCGCCGCGCGCATCCAGCCGCCCCAGCGCCTCATAGACCATCGAGCGCGGGATGCCGGCCTGCTTGCTGAGTTGATAGCCGGTGGCAGGATGATCGCGCAGCAGAGCCAGATAGACCTTCGCCTCATACTCGGTAAAACCGATTGCGCCCAGGTCGGTCAGCAGATCCATAATTGTCCTCACACTTTTGTGCGATAGTAGTTAGATTATAAACTACTATTTTTTGGATGCCAATGATGCCAATAGAGTTTCAGCCAATTATCGCAGATCGGCTGACATGCCACACGCCGCCCACTCTGAGAATGAAACATGCCGGAAGCGTGTCCCGGCATGGCATGTTCAGTTCACAGGCAAATCAGTACGGTTATATCTCGTCGGGCCGCACGAGCGTAACCGGGCAGCGCAGGTTCTTGATCACTTTTTGGGCCACGCTGCCGAACAGCCAGCGCGATAGGCCGGTCCGCCCGTGGGTGGACATCACCACCATGCTGACGCCCTGTTCGTCGCCCACATAGTCGATAATCGCCTGCGCCGGGTTGGGGCTGCGGATGATCTCGACCCGTGCGTTGACGCCTTCGTGGCGCAGCCGGTTGCGCAGCGACACCAACTGCTCATACATCTGATCATACGTTTGCTCGGCCATCTGGCGCTGCCCGGCCAGCGCGAGCTGATCGGTATAGCTGCTGACCGGCGACTGGTAAACGTGCAGCAGCACCAGCTCGGCATTGTGCGCGCGCGCGATCTCGACTGCCTGCGGGATCGCACTTTCAGACCAGGGTGAGCCGTCGAGCGGCACCACGATCTTATGATAGACCGGGCGTACCAGCAGCAGCGGCACCGGCAGATTTCCCAGCCCTTTTTCGAGATTGGGACCAAACAGCCAGCGCAGCATCGCGGTGCGGCCCTGCACCGAGCTGACGATCACACTCACGCGCTCCGACTCGATGAAGCGGGCGAATGCGTTGGGAATATCGCGGCTCTCGACCATGTGCTCACGCACGCGCAGCCCTTCGTTCTGAAGCCGCTCGCGCAGTGCCGTGAGTTGCGCCCGGCTCTGCTCCTGAGTCGGGCCGTCGTCCGGCTCTGCGCCGCCGTTGCCCACCACCAGCGGGATCAGCTCCAGGTGCAGCAGCACCAATTCGGCGCTGTGCTTGCGCGCCAGATCGACGGCATACGGGATGGCGAACTCGGCTGCGTCGGAGCCGTCGAGCGGCACCAGGACCCGTTGATAGGCGAGCGCGGGGACAATCATCGTGGCAGTCTCCCGGCCTACAAAATCTGCGAGAGGAACAGCTTGGTACGGTCGTGCTGCGGTGCGGTGAAGAAGTGCTCCGGCGTGCCCACCTCGACGATGCGCCCTTCGTCGAAGAATACGATCCGGTCCGCGACCTCGCGCGCGAAGCCCATCTCGTGTGTGACGACGAGCATCGTCATGCCGCTCTGCGCCAGTTCTTTCATCACGTCCAGCACTTCCTTGATCATTTCCGGGTCCAGGGCCGAAGTCGGCTCGTCGAAGAGCATGATCTTGGGCTGCATCGCCAGCGCCCGCGCAATTGCGACGCGCTGCTGCTGCCCGCCCGAAAGCTGGCCGGGATATTTGCGCGCCTGTTCGGGAATACCCACCCGGTCGAGCAGTTGGAGCGCGTACTGCTCGGCGTCGCGGCGCGGCTGGCGGCGCACATAGCGCGGGGCCAGCGAGATATTGTGCAGCACGGTCAGATGCGGGAACAGGTTGAACTGCTGAAAGACCATGCCGATCTCGCTGCGGATCGCGGCAATATTGCGCACGTCATGGCTCAGCTCGATGCCATCGACGATGATCTGGCCTTCCTGGTGCTCTTCCAGCCGGTTGATGCAGCGGATGAACGTCGATTTGCCCGACCCCGACGGGCCGATGATCACGACGACTTCCTGCGGGTAAATCTCGACGTTGATGTCTTTCAGGACATGAAAATTGCCGAACCACTTGTTGACGTCCCGGCAGACAATGATCGGTTCGTTCGAGTTGGACTGCGCCATCTTGAGATTCCGTCTTTCCTGATGCCGTCCCGCTCAGCGCCGCGCGTGGACGCTGCCGGCCCCGCTGGCTTCCAGGCGGCGGCTGACGTCCGACATGGCATAGCTGATCACGAAATAAATGAGCGCGATAAAGATATAGGCTTCGCGCTGGTAGGGCCGGTAGATCGGCTGCCCGCTCACAATGATATCCACGATCCCGACCAATTCAAACAGGCCGACCACCGCTACCAGCGACGTATCTTTGAACAGGCTGATGAACTGCCCGACAATCGCCGGGATCACCGCGCGGAGCGCCTGGGGCAGCACGATCAGCGTGGTCATCAGCAGGGGGTTCATCCCCAGCGCACGGGCCGCTTCGATCTGTCCGTGCGGGATGATCTGCAAGCCGCCGCGCACGTTCTCGGCCAGATAAGCCGCGCTAAACAGCGTCACGCCGATCATCATGCGAACCGTCATGTCCAGGTCGGACAGGCCCACCCAGAAGAACGGCACGATCAATTTCGCCATGAACAGGATCGTGATCAGCGGCACGCCGCGAATCGTCTCGATAAACAGCGTGCACACCAGCTTGATCACCGGCAGATCGCTGCGGCGGCCCAACGCCAGCGCCACACCGAGCGGGAACGAGGCCGCGATCCCGACGACGGTCAGCAGCATCGTCAGCAGCAGGCCGCCCCACTGGATGCTGGGCACGGCGGGCAGGGCGCGCGAGCCTTCGATGCCGCCCAGCAGCAGCAGGATCACCGGCACCGACAGCACCCACGCCGCCAGCGTGGTCCGCCGCACACGCCGCTCGCGGCGACCCAGGATGCCGATCACCCAGCCGTTGAGGAACAGGGCCGTGCCGACCACCGCTTCGAGCGCGATCGTGCTGAGGAACGGGGCGACTTGCAGGCTGATGAATTCGGCGAAGGTGCGCGTGCCCTCATAACGGTAGGCGGCTTCCTCGGCCAGCAGCGCGCGTGCGGCGGTGGGTCGCGGGCCATATTCGACCTCACGCGCGGCCAGCAGCTCGCTCTGGCTGGGCAGCAGCTCGACCCCGCGCACCTTGACCCACGCATAACCGGCGTTCTCGTCGTTGGCCTCGTCGTCGCGCACGACTTCGAGCTTGTACCAGCCGGTGCGCGGCAGCTCGACCGTTTGTGTGCTGCCGGCGTCGTCCGGCGTGGCGGCGATCCGCACCGGCGCTCCGTCGCGCGTAACCGGCGATCCGTCGGGACGGAACAGGGCCGCGGTCAGGTGCAGGTTATAGGCGCCCAGGTCCAGGGTGCCATCCCGCGCCTCGCGCGCCCGTGTGGACCAGTCGGTCCGCGACTGGTTTTCGATATAGCCCAGCGGGCGCGCGTTGATCGCCTCAAGATCGGTCAGCGGCTCGATCTCGAACGAGACTTCGTCGCCCTGTGTGCCAAGAAACACCAGGCTGGCCGGCGTGCGCTCCGGCTCGGCCAGCATATACAGGGTCGGCTCGCCGATGCGCGCCCCGATCAGCAGCACGCCCAGGATCACGGCCAGCGACACGGCGACCGTCAGGAATACGCCGCGCGACACATAGCCCCAGATGCCCAGGCTCAGCCCGGTGAGCATGACCAGCAGCGCGCCGATCAGCTCGACGCGCCAGATCTCGCTGCGGGTGTACAGGCCGCTGGTGATCAGTCGCAGGTTGTTAAAGACCACGCCCCACTGCGCCGAGCGGATCGACCAGTCCAGCGCGAGCCACAGCAGGCCGCCGAGAATGATCGCCATCACGATCGTGGCGATGGAATTGATCGGGCTGCTGAACAGGTTGGCCCGCACCCAGCCCAGCGGCCCCACCGTAGCCACCGGCGGGCGGCGGCTGGTGGGCGGTTCGGGTGGCGCTACATAATGATCGGAAGAGTGATACTCGCCGCGCATCTCAGCGACTCCTCAGCCGCATAGAATAATTGACCAGGTTCATAACCGCCGAGATCACCAGGCTCATACTGAGATAAATCCCCATCATGACGACAAAAACGGCAACCGACTGCCCGGTCTGGTTCGAGATCACGTTGGCGACACTGTAGATATCGAAGAAGCCGATTGCGATGCCCAGACTGGAGTTTTTCGCCAGGTTTAAGTATTGGTTGCCCAGCGGCGGGATAATCAGGCGCAGCGCCTGCGGCAGCACGATCAGGCGTAAAGTCTGGCTGCTGGTGAAGCCCTGCGCGCGGGCCGCTTCGATCTGCCCGTGCGGCACCGCCTGGATACCGGCGCGCACGATGTCGGCAATGAAGGCGGCGGTGTAGAGGATCAGCCCAATCGTCAGTGTGATATATTCCGCCGAGAGCCGGTCGCCCCCGACAAAGTTGAAGCGCTCCAACTGCGGATTCTCAACCGTGAACGGCCCACCAGCTGCAATCCAGCCCAGCGCCGCCAGCAGCAGGAACGCGGGGGTGAACCAGCGCAGCGTGTTTGCCGGCTGGCCGGTTCGCTCCTGGACGCGCAGCCGCCAGATCCACAGGCCGATCCCCAGCACCAGGCCGAGCGCCGCCAGCCCGAAGAAAATCCAGGCCGTATCGGTAGTCTGGATCAGCGGAAAGTTGACCGCACGCCGGTTGATGTAGATCGGGCCGGGGAGCTGGTAGGAGTCCGCGATACGATCCGGCATCGTGCCGCGCAAGCCGCGATAGATGAAATATAGCTGGACCAGCAGCGGCGTGTTGCGGAAAAGCTCGGTATAGGCGTTGGTGGTAGTGCGCAGCAGCCAGTTGGTCGAAAGCTGCCCAATGCCGGCCAGCACGCCCAGCACGGTTGCACCGACCAGCCCAATGCCCACTACACGCAGGGTATTTTGCAGCCCGACCAGCAGCGCACGCAGGTTGGATGTACTGGCAGGGTCAAAGTCTGCTTGCCCTTCCGCGATTTCTGCGCCGAAAGGACGGTTGAGGACGCTGAAGTTGATCATCAGCCCGCTTCGTTCCAGGTTGACCAGCAGGTTGTGGATCAGCAGGTAGCCCAGGCCGATCACGCTAATCAGAAAGGCCACCTGTAAGAAGATCTGGATAAAGCGGATATCGCGCCAGAAGGGCACAGATGCCGGGGCAGACTGCTTCAAGCCTGTAGACTGAGGTTGGGCCACCGATAACTCCAGTGTGAACAGGGATTCCCTGCTTCTTACTCAAAAGCTGCCCTGGGGGATACAGCGGGCTGCACTCCCCAGGGACATATTTTCGTTTTTTAAGTTGAGGCCAGACGCCGCGTGCTTAACGCCAGGCTGGGGCGTAGATCAGGCCGCCATTGGTCCACAGCTCGTTCAGACCACGATCGAGCGCCAGCGGCGTGTCGGGACCCAGGTTGCGGGCGAAGATCTCCCCGTAGTTGCCGACCGCACGGATCACGTCTACCACGAAGTCATTCTCCAGGCCGAGCAGCGTGCCGCTGGGGTTTTCGCCCTGGCCCAGGAAGCGCTGGATGCTTTCATCTTCCGAGGTCAGGAAGTCGTCGATATTCTCTGAGGTGATGCCGAACTCTTCGGCCTGGATCGTCGCGTAGACGGTCCAGTTCACCACGTCGGCCCACTGCGCGTCACCCTGGATATAGGCCGGGGTCAGCGGCTCTTTGGAGATGGTGTCTTCGAGGATCACATACGCGCCGGGATCGGCGGTCGAGGTGCGCAGACCGGCAAGCTGGCTGCGGTCCGAGGTGAGCGCGTCGCAGCGGCCACCTTCCAGTGCGCCAATCGTTTCGCTCGGCTGGTCGAAGTACACCGGCTCAAAGGTCAGGCCCCGGCTGCGCATCGCCTCGGTGATATTCAGCTCGGTGGTCGTGCCGCGCAGGACGCAGATCGATGCACCGTCGAGATCATCAATCGAGGCGACTCCCAGGTCGGCAGAGACCATGAGCGCCTGCCCGTCATAGAACGTGGTCGGGCCGAAGTCCAGGCCCAGCTCGGTATCGCGCTGCAAAGACCAGGTCGCGTTGCGGAACAGCACGTCTACCTGGCGGGTCTGCACGGCGGTGAAGCGTTCCTGGGCGGTCAGCTGCACGAAGTTGATGTTGGAGTCGGTGACTTCACCGAAGATTGCGGCGGCCAGGGCGCGGCAGAAGTCGGCGTCGAAGCCCAGCATCTGTTGGGTGTCAGGGTCCAGCGCGCCAAAACCGGGGAGCTCGCCGTTCACACCGCAGTTGAGCACGCCGCGCGAACGAACTTGCTCGAGAATGCTGCCTTCTTGCGCCCGCGTGCTGGGGACAACGGCGGACAGACTCAAAACGACGACCAGGACAAAGGCGAAACCGGCCAATGCGAGCGAACGGGTGTTTCTCTTCATAGTGTCTTCCTCACCTGTGTCTGAATATCAAGCATGTGCGAGTGACGGACAGAGCGTAACTATAGTACAGGGGTGACTGTCGCTGCGCGTAATGACGGGGCGGACCTCCTCTCAGTGCGCCGGTCAGGATGATGGCATGTGATAACGGCTCCAAAATCTTAAGTCGTCTTAAATCGGCGATCAAAATCTTTGTGTAAATTGACTATCACGCCGCTGCCCCGGCCTGCTCAGGCATGCGTATCTGAATCTGCCGGCTCAAGCTGGATATAAATGCGCTTGTTGATCTTGCCCTTGCTCTTGTAGTCCACGACGCGGATCGGCCCGACTTCCGCCGTGCTGCGGACATGCGTCCCGCCGTCGGCTTGCAGGTCCAGCCCCACGATCTCGACCACGCGCACCTCCTGGATGCCTTCGGGCAGCAGATTGATCTTGGTGCGGATCAGGTCGGGAATCTGGAACGCCTCGGCGCGCGGCAGGATCGCAACCCGCACCGGGTGCCCCTGGGCGGCTTCGTGGTTCACCGCCTGCTCGATAGCGTTTACCAGCTCGCGCTGCATCGTCTCGAACTCGAAATCCATCCGTCCGGCCAGGGGGTCCATATCGCCGCCGGTGACAGACGCCCCGTAATCCCGGAAGACGACGCCGCACAGGATATGCATGGCCGTATGGGTGCGCATCAGGTCATAGCGCCGCGCCCAATCGATCGCGCCGTGCACCGCCGCCCCGGCTTCGGGCAGTGGGCCGCCGCCTTCGATGATGTGGATCACCTGGTCGCCATTTTTGCGCGCCCGCACCACCGGGTAGCTGACTCCGTTGGCGAGCAGCGTCCCGCGATCGGCAGGCTGGCCGCCGCCGCCCGGATAGAAGGCTGTCCGGTCGAGCACGACACCGTGCTGCTCGACATCAACGGCGGTCAACGTCGCGTCGAATTCTTTCAGGTAGCTGTTGGTCTGGTAGAGCAAATGGGTCATCTGGACGAGTTCCTGGTAAGCGCAGGGGCTATATAACAATATACGCCTTAGTATACTGGATCGGCAAATCGAATTTCAAGCGGGGCAACACAGGCGCAAAAAAAGGGCAGGGTAGCCTGCCCCGAATGTGTAGGCACTACGGGTCAAGGGTGGTGGATCTCGTCGGGCGAGTCGGGCATTGGCTCGGAGGTCAGGCCGCCGCCGCGCACGGTCGCGCCCAGGACGATCCCGGCGCTGATCAGCACCAGATTCTTGACGATATACTGGCCTTCGAGCGTCAGCGCAAAAGGGAAATCGGTCCAGACAGCATCTGGCAGCGTCACCAGCGGCAGGGCCGTGCCCGGCATCTGCAGGAACAGCAGCAGCAGCGTGACGCGCATCCCCTTACCGATGATCAGCCCCAGGCCGATCGCCATCTCCCACAGCGCCAGCACCGGGATAAACCAGTCGGGATCGACGAAATCGGTCGATTGGCGCACCAGGTCTTCAGCCGGGCTGAGATCGGGGAACAGCTTGAGCGCCCCAAACCAGAAGAAGATCACGCCCAGCCCCAGCCGGAGCAGCAGCAGGCCATAGCGCGCCATCCAACGGGTAATCGCGCGGTCGATCTGGTCGAAGCGTGCTTCCAACTCGCGCCGGTTCAGATTTTGCATCGCGTTTACGTCCTCGTCCCTATCTGTCTCGAATACTTACCGCTCAGATTGTAGCAGGACGCGGGCGCGATGGTGAACCAGGGATCAGCGGCGATGGATAAGATACATCGTGTAATGCCGCTCCAGCTCGAAGCCGGCCCGCTCCGCCGTGCCGATCGATCCGGCGTTGTCCACGTCGCAGTGCCAGCCGACCTCGCGCAGGCCGCTGCTCAGGGCATGATCGATGGCCGCGGCGGCGGTCAGGGTCGCCAGGCCACGCCGCCGGTACGCTGGGGCAGTCTGGATGCCGATCTCGCAGCGGCCATCGGCGGTCACGCAGTCCGCCACCGACCACGCGACAACCGTGCTGCCATCCAGCGTCGCCCGGCCAAACCCGCGCTCCAGATACGTCCCGGTCGTGCCCCAGTTGTAACGCGTCCAGTGGCGCAGATGCTCCGGCACCTGCAGGGCCGGATCGTTGAGCAGCGCCGCGTCGATGGGCCGGACCTCGTAGCCTTCCGGCACGCGCTCGCGCCAGTCCCACGCCCGCGCGCGGCAGATGTAGTGATGGCGCATCGCAGCCTGGACCAGATAGGGCGTGAGGATGTGGGTCAGCCGCTCGGCCCAGGCTTCCGAAGCGACCACCCAGCCCAGTACCGGCGCGTCGTAGACCACCTCACCGGCACGGATTGCCTCGTTTATCCCGGCATTGAAGTCCGCGCGATCGGCGTCGCCCGCCAGATAGCACGCTTCCGGCGCCAACATGAATGAGGCGCGGGGCTGATCGGGATCGTCCACAAACACCCGGCCCGGACTGAGGCGATCCAGCACGGCGCGGCTGTTCAGATGAAAGTCGAGCGGGTGGTACAGCGCCTCTACCCGGTGATAATCGGCCTGGCTCAATTCGTAGAGCATCCTGGTTCCTCTCACATGCTGGTAGACCCACAGCCGCCAACTGTACCACGCCCTGCCCGGCAGGCCCACCTTGTTTGCGCGGCACCAAACCAGGACTACAATGAAAACAATCTGCCCCTGTGAGAAGGAGTCCACCATGTCCAGCTCAGCCCCAGACTTCTTTCTGATCAACCCGGTCAGCCGCAGTTTTCTGCTTACCAGCCGCTTCAATGCGCCGCGCAACTATACCTTTGCACCCGACAAGCTCCAGCTTCACGAAGGCGTCGATATCGCGGCGCTGGATGCACAGGGCCGGCCCGTCGCCGTGCTGGCGGCCCAGCGCGGGATCGTGGATAAGATCGGTTTCAGCGCCAGCGGCTATGGCAACTATGTGCGCGTCGTCCACGACTGGCACGATGGCCGCTGGGTGACGTGGTACGGGCATCTCTCGCAAGTGACGGTGAAGGCGGGCCAGTTCGTGCGCGCCGGTCAGAAGCTCGGCATCGCGGGGACCACCGGCTTTTCATCGGGTGTCCACCTGCATCTGACCTTGCAGCGCATCGGGCGCGGGCTGGACAACTATACGGTGGACGAGGTGGTCGATCCCGCGCCGTATTTCCGGCTCGATGCCCCGGTAGAATTTGACGAGGCGATGTATGTGGCCGATCTCACTGTCGCCGATGGGATGCTGATGCAGCCCGGCCAGGTGTTCGAGAAAATCTGGCGGGTGCGCAACACCGGCACGACCATCTGGGACGCCGGGTACCGGCTGGTCTTCGCGGATGGGAACAAGCTCGGCGGACCGGATCATATTCCGCTGCCTCGCGTGCCGGTCGAGCCGGGGCAGGTGATCGATCTTGGCGCGCGCCTGATCGCCCCGACGGTGGCCGGGCGCTATCGTAGCGAGTGGCGGCTGTGCAACCCTGCCGGGCAGCTCTGCGAAGGCCCGATCTCGGTCGAGATCGAGATCAAGATCACGGTGCCGTATGATGAGGCGTCGTATGTGGCCGACATTACCATTGAGGATGGGACGGTCATCCAGCCCGGCGAGCGCTTCGTCAAGACATGGCGCGTGCGCAACAGCGGCACGACCACCTGGGACGAGAGCTACGGCCTGCGCTTTTGCAGTGACGATCGCATGGGTGGGCCGGAGAGCGTCACGCTGCCGCACGCCGCCGCCCCCGGTGAGACGGTCGAAGTTTCTGTGCCGCTGGTCGCGCCCGCGTCGCCGGGCCGGCATCGCAGCACGTGGAAGCTGGCGAACGGCCAGGGCCACATCTTTGAGTACGATCTCTATGCCGAAATCCAGGTGCCGGTCAAGGCCACGCCCACCGAAGGACTCAACGAGGCGCGCTGGGTGGCGGATGTAACTGTGCCCGACGGGATGCAGATGCAGCCCGGCGAGCGCTTCATCAAAACGTGGCGGGTGCGCAACAGCGGCACAACCACCTGGGATGCAGGCTATACTCTCGCTTTCTTTGGCGATGATCGGATGGACGGGCCGGACAATGTGCCGCTGCCGCCGGCGCGCCCCGGCGAGACGGTTGAGGTGTCGATCCCACTGGTCGCACCGGGCCACCCAGGGATGCACCGCAGCACGTGGAAACCGCGCGATCCGCAGGGCCGCTTCTTCGAATTCGATCTGTTCGCCCTGATCGAAGTGGTGGACCCGCTGCAAGCCACGCGCCAGCTTAACGAGCTGAGCTGGGTGGCGGATGTGACCGTGCCGGACGGGACCGATCTGCTCCCCGGCGAGCGGTTCGTCAAGACGTGGCGGATGCGCAACACCGGCACGACCGCCTGGAGCAGCGGCTATACGCTGGCGTTCTTTGGCGATGACCGCATGGGCGGGCCAGACAGTGTGCCGCTGCCGCCGCTCAAGCCGGGTGAGATGGCCGATATCTCGATTGAGTTGACCGCGCCCACAACGCCCGGTCAGCACAAGAGCACCTGGAAGGGGCGCGATCTGCGCGGCAAATTCTTCGAGTATGACCTGTTCGCGCTGATCGACGTTGTGACGCCCGGCCAGACGGTCGAGATGCTCGACTATCTGCAAGGCGATGGCCGGCTGGTCGAGCTGGCTTATGATTGGGATGGCGGTGGGCGTGTGCTGGCCCAGACGCAGACGCAGGGCGGGCGCATCTATCACGTCAAGGACAGCGAATGGGAAGAGTTTTGGGCCGACGATCACTTCATCTATCGCGGCGTCGATACGACCGCCGAGGATGGCGTGGTGCGCGTCCTGACCGAGATGGGGCAGTACGGCAGCGCATGGCTGCCGCGCCGTATGACGCCCGGTATCCCGTTCCGCCACGTGCCGATAACGGTCTTTTACCGCAAGGACAGCGGCCAGCGGGTCCGGCACATGCCGCAGGTGAAATGGGTGCAGCTTGAGGCGGTCCACCCGCGCTACCAGTTCCCTGGCGGGATCGCGCTGGCGGACGTGGCGAGCGTGGCGGTTTATGCCGATGCCAACGGCCAGCCTGCCGCCGAGCCGGACGCGCGTTATCTATATGCGCGGCAGTATGGGCTGGTGGGCTGGGAAGGCTCGCGCGGCACGCTGTCGATGGTCGGGGAATTTGCGCCCGGCGAGCGCCCCGACAATGAGCGCGAGCTGCTCCCCTGGCTGGACGCCCTGCGCTAGAGGGTGTATGACGCACGGCTGCGGAGATGTCTGAATGTCTCCGCAGCCGTTTTCGTTTGCCGGGAGTCTGGTTCCCGGCCACAGCAAGGGCAGGGGAGCCGCCCCTGGCGTGAGTTATCCGAAGCGCCCGGCGATATAGTCTTCGGTGCGCTGGTCGGCGGGGCGGTTGAAAACTTTCTCGGTGCGGTCGAACTCGATCAGCTCGCCGGAACGGCTGCCGTTCATCAGCATGAAGGCCGTGTAGTCGGAGACGCGCGCCGCCTGCTGCATATTGTGCGTCACGATCACGATCGTATAGTTCTGCTTCAGCTCGCGCATCAATTCTTCGATCCGCAGTGTCGCGATCGGGTCCAGCGCGGAGCACGGCTCGTCCATCAGGATGATCTCCGGCTCGACGGCCAGCGCCCGCGCGATGCACAACCGCTGCTGCTGCCCACCGGAGAGCGCCAGCCCCGATTTTTTCAGATCGCCCTTCACCTCGTCCCACAGCGCGGCCTGCTTCAGGCTGCGCTCGACGATCTCGGCCAGCAGGTGTTTGTCGCGCAGGCCGAGCACGCGCGGCCCATAGGCCACGTTGTCGAAGATCGACTTGGGGAACGGGTTCGCCTTCTGGAACACCATCCCGATCCGGCGGCGCACCTCGACCGGGTCCACCCCCGGCGCGTAGAGATTCTGGCCGCGAAACAGCACTTCGCCTTCGATGCGCGCGCCGGGCACCAGCTCGTTCATGCGGTTGAGCGAGCGCAGCAGCGTGCTTTTGCCGCAGCCCGACGGTCCGATCAGTGCCGTGATCTTGCCGCGCTCGATCTGCATATTCACGCATTGCACGGCGCGAAAATCGCCGTAGTAGAGGCTGAGATCACGGGTTTCGATAGCGGATTTGGTGGTTACACCGGCTGCGCTCATGACAGGCTCCTGCTAAAACGGTTGCGTAGAATAATCGCCAGCGAGTTGAGGCTCAACAGCAAGATCAGCAGCACGACGATCGCGGCGGCGGCGGCGTTGCGGAATTCCGCCTGGGGCAGCATCGTCCAGCGGTAGATCAGCAGCGGGATGGCGGTGAAGATCGAGAACGGGCCTTCTGGGTCGCGAGTGAGATAGGTCGCCCCACCGACCAGGATCAGCGGCGCCGTTTCGCCGATGGCGCGCGAGATCGCCAGGATCGTTCCGGTCAGGATGCCGGGCATGGCGTAGGGCAACACGTGATTCCAGATCGTCTGCCACTGTGTCGCGCCCAGCCCATAGCTGGCCTGGCGCAGTGAGCCGGGTACGGCGCGGATCGCTTCCTGCGCGTTGATGATGATCAGCGGCAGGATCAGCAGCGCCAGGGTGAAACCCGCCGAGAGGACCGTGCGCCCGTTGGCCGTGTCCAAGCCAAAGACGCGCCCGCTGGTCAGCGCTTCGAGCGCGCGCACGAAGATCGCCAGCCCCAGCATACCGTAGATGATCGACGGCACCCCGGCCAGGTTGGCGATATTGGTCTGGATGATGCGATTCAGGCGCGTGTCGCCCGCGTATTCTTCGAGATAGATCGCCGCGCCCACCCCAATCGGGAAGGCAAAGACGATGGTCAGCACGATGATCATCAGCGAGCCGTAGATCGCCGGGCGCAGGCCGGTTGCGTCGGCCTGGCGCGGGTCGAGCTGGCGGGTGATGAAATCCCAGCTCAGCCACGAGTGCCACTGTAATTCGGCGGTGGGATACTTTTCCGTTACCCGCGCTTCGATGGCGTCGCGCCGGGTCAGCGATTCCCACAGCGGCCAGCTTTGCACCACCTGCGGCCTGACGATCTCGGTGAAAACCAGGTCGTGCAGGGTGTCGCGCTCCAGGTTTGCCGCCAGGATGCCGGCTGCCTGGGCCGCGTCTAGTTGGTTGAAGGCCATTTCCGCCAGTTCCGCCGGGTACTCGTGCCTCCGCAGGACTTCGCTCACCGGCTGCGTGCTGATCGCTGCCCAACGGCTGTCCGGGGCCTGGACGACGTTTTGCAGGATGAAGACGCGCAGCCGGTTGACACGCGCGTTTTCGGCCAAGACCTGGCCCAGTTCCGTCTCCGAGAGATCGTCCAGCCCGACGCCGGACGGTGCGCCGTTGAGCAGCAGGGCTTCCGGCGCGACTTCGTACTGCACCGCCGTCAGGCCAATCGTGCGGTCGAAGATGGTCCAGATCAGGGTGGCCAGCGAGAGCAGCGCCGCCACCACCGCGAACAGCAGCAGCCCGCGTATGATCGCGCCCCGGATGTTGCGCGCCGCGATGTTGAGCTTCAGCGCCCGACCTTCGGGCAGCGCGCCCGTCTGTACGGTGCGGGTAGGGAAGGTCCGCCACAGCGCGACCAGCGCCGCGATCCCGCCCAGCAGGCTGCCCAGCACGGCCAGCCCGCCGCGATCGGGGAAGATCGCCAGCAGCACGACCGCGGCCAGCAGCCCACCGCCCAGCCCGGCGAATGCGCCCAGCAGTACGCCCAGCCGGGGATGATAACCTTTGCGCGCCAGGATTTGCGGCGTGGTCAGGCTGCCGTTGAGCGCCAGCAGCAGGCTGAAGAAGCTCGCCCCCATCAATGCCATGCGGTCCATCGTGCCCCCTGCCTACTCGTACACTTCGCGGAAGCGGGCGACGAACGCGCGGCTGACGATGTTCAGGCCGAGCGTCATCAGGAACAGGAACAGCCCGACGACGAAGATGCTGTTATAGTCGAGCGTGTCGTAGCCCAGGTCGCCACCGCTGATGCTGGCGATGTAGCCGGTCATCGTCCAGGCCGACTCGAACGGGTCGAGCGTCAGGTTGGGCCGCGCCCCGGCGGCAATCGCCATGATCATCGTCTCGCCGATGGCGCGCGAGATGGCGATGATCACCGCCGCGATGATGCCCGACACTGCCGCCGGCAGCACGACGCGGATCGTGGTTTCGAGCCGGGTCGATCCCAGGCCGTAGGACGCCTGGCGCAGCGAGCGCGGCACGGCGCTCAGCGCGTCCTCACTCATCGACACGACCAGCGGCAGGATCATGATGCCCATCACCGCGCCCGCCGAGGCGATATTGAACGTCTCGACCGTGCCCCCGCCAAACGCGCTTTTCAACAGCGGTGTCATGAACTGGAGCGCGAAGAAGCCATAGACCACCGTCGGGATGCCGGCCAGCACTTCGAGGATCGGCTTGATCGTGTTGCGGACGGATGGGCTGGCATATTCGCTCAGGTAGATGGCCGCGCCGAGACCGAGCGGCAGCGCGACCACCATCGCGATAAACGAGCTGAGCAGCGTGGCGGCGGCCAGCGGTGCGATCCCGACCAGGTAGCGGTGCGGCTGCCACTGCGTCGTGTTGAAGAAGTCGATAATCTCAATGGAGTGGACGCGGCCCGCGCTGTCGATATATTCGGTGCTGAACAGCAGCAGCGACTCCCGCCCCAGCACGATCACGATGGCGACGGTCGTGAAGATGGTCAGGAAGCCGCACAAAAACAGGAATCCTTGAATCAGGCTCTCGTTCAGACGCAGTTTTTTACCCAGCCCCAGCCGGGCGTCGTCGCGCGTCAGGCCGAGAATGGCCTGCTGTGAGCGCGTAATCATTACCTGGTTATCCATACTTCTCCCCTTGTTTAGCGTCCTTCAGGCAGCACCCAGACCGCGCCGCCGTGTTGTGTTCAGTCCGGGCGAGCGCGGGTGGCGTACAGCCCGCCCTCGCACCGGGGATGCAGTCGGGATTACTCCGCCGCTTCGGTTGCTGCGGCTTCCATCATCGTGCCTTCCGGCACTTCCAGGCCCAGCGCGTTCAGCCAGCTCGCCTTCGAGTTGTTCAGCGCCTCGGTGCTCACCGGGAAGTAGCCGGTTTCACCTACGATTTCGTTCGCGTTGGTCAGGTAGTAGTTGATGAAGGCGGCGACCTGCGGCTTCTCTTGCAGCACGCTCACTGCCGAGTAGATGAACAGCGGGCGGCTCAGCATGTACTCGCCGCTCTCAGCCGTTTCGGCGCTGGGCGAGACAAACGCGATCCCCTGTGCTTCCCATTCTTCCTGCGGGACGGCAACCGGCGCGTCGTTCTCGTCGAAGGTCACGTCGTTGGCGATCTCGACTGCCTTCAGCGTGTCCTGGTTCTCGACGTAGTAGGCGAAGCCGAAATAGCCAATCGCGTTCGGGCTGCCCAGGATGCCCTCGACCAGGGTATTGTCGTTCTCGCTGGTGGTGGGGTTGGGGACCAGCAGCGCGTCGAAACGGGCTTCGCGCTCTTCATACTGGCCGCGTGTGCCGAGCACCGCCTCACCGAAGAAGTCGAAGGTGCCGCTGTCGGTGCCAGGCGTGAAAAGCTGGATCGGCTCGGCAGGCCAGTCGGCATTCACTTCGTTCCACTGCGTGACCGCGCCGGTGAAGATGGCGATCAGTTGGCTGCGTGTGAGCTGGTCCACAGGCGAGTCCTGACTTACAGCGACGGTCAGCGCGTCGATGCCGACCAGAAATTCCAGCACCTCGCGGCCAATCGCGGCGCAGTCCTCGACCTCGGCCTGACGGATCGGGCGGCTGGCGTTGCTGATGTCAGTTGAGCCTTCCACGCAGAAGCGCTCGAAGCCGGCAGAGGTGCCGGTTTCCGCGATAGCGATATTGCCCATGAAACCGTCATCGTTGAAGCGCGCGGCCATCGCGACCGTGACCGGCTCGACCGTTGAGCTGCCGGCAATCGCGATATCGCCGCTCACGCTCAGGGGATCGACGATGGGCAGTTCGATCGGCTCGACCTCACCGCCATCCTGCGCCAGCACGCCAGCGGTCGGCAGCACGAGCGCGAGCATCACGGCCAGACCGAGAGCTTTCATCCAGACGGAACGATTGTGAAGCATGGTTTCTCCTCAGTGTCAGTGTCTTTGACCAGGATATTTGCTTGAACCATGCGTCATGATAGGCCGGGGAGATAAAGGCCCAAGAAAAGTCTGTTTAAATGAGGGTTGTCGGGGCTTTAAAGTTATTTAGCTATGTGCGGCTGGGGGCGTGTCGGAGAGGGGCAGGGCGACAAAGAACGTCGCGCCCTGGCCTGCCGCGCTTTCGGCCCAGGCGCGCCCGCCGTGCGCCAGCGTGATATGCCGCACGATGGCCAGCCCCAGGCCCGTCCCGTTGCTGCGCGCACGATCGACCTGGAAGAAGCGCTCGAACACGCGCGGCAGGTCTTCGGCGGGGATACCGGGGCCGGTGTCCTGGACGGCGATGATCGCTTCTTCGCCGGTGGTCGATGTGCTGACCTGGATCGCGCCGGCGTTGGGCGTATATTTGATCGCGTTGTGCACGATATTCTTGATCGCGCGCTGAATCTGCGCGCCGTCGGCCAGCACACTGACGCCGGGCGCCAGGTCGATGGTGACCGCCTGCTGCTTGTTTTCGGCCAGGGCCAGCAGCGGCTCGACACTGGCATTAACAATCTCGCTCAGGTCGGTTGGCATCAGGCGAACCGGCATCTGCCCAGACTCGATCAGCGACAGGTCGCGCATCTCCTGCACAAGCTGGGTCAGTGTCTCGACCTCGCGCCGGATATCGGCAACCATCTTGCGCGATTTCTTCGGCTTCTCTTTGATGATCCCGTTCAGCAGTGTGTCGGCCAGCAGTCCAATCGTCGTGATCGGCGTGCTCAGTTCGTGCGAGACGTTGGATACCATCTCGCGCCGGGCGCGCTCCAGCCGTTGAATCTGCGTCACATCGCGCAGCATCAGCACTTCGACCACGTCGCCATCCGGCCTGGTGAGCAGGATCGCGTGGGCGTGCACGATCTTGAGGCCGTGCTCGATCCGCCGTTCAACGCCTTCGCCACCGACCATGCGCGCATCTTGCAGCAGCAGGTCCAGCTCATTATGGGAGAATACGGTGTTAAGCTTCTGCCCGGCCAGGCTGGTCTGCCCCAGCAGCATTTCGGCGGCAGGGTTGGCGTAGAGGATGCGCTGATCGGAATCGAGCACGAGATAGGCGTCATCGACCAGGTTCAGCAGCGCTTCACGATACTGAATCTCGGCGTCGCAGCGTGCGCCGACTTCCTGGCGGCTGGTGTGCAGATCGGCTTCGGTCCGGCGAAGCTGCTGCCACAGCAGGCCGGTTGCGCCCAGCGCCAGCATAGCGATTAGCCAGGGAATCATATCCGACATGGAGCTTTAACCCTCGAAGCGGTAGCCCACGCCGCGCACCGTCACGATCCGGGTCGGGTTCGAGGGGTCCTGCTCGATCTTTTCGCGCAGCCAGCGGACATGCACATCAACCGTCTTGGTCTGCCCGCTGTAATCGTAGCCCCACACGCGCTCCAGCAGCAGATCGCGTGAGAGCACCGCGCCCCGATTGCGCATCAGGGTTGCCAGCAGGTCGAATTCCTTGTGCGTCATGCGCAGCTCTTCACCGCCGCGCGTGGCCCGTCGCGCGATCAGGTCCAGCGTGAGATCGCCCGACTCCAGGCGGTCTACAACGGTATGCGCGCTGCTGGGTTTGCGGCGCAGGATCGCCCGCACGCGGGCCAGAAACTCGCCCAGGCTGAACGGTTTGACGATGTAGTCATCCGCGCCGATCTCCAGCCCCACGATCCGATCAACCTCACTGCCGCGCGCCGTCAGCATGATGATCGGAACGTCGGACTCGTTGCGGACGATCCGGCAGACCGAGAGGCCGTCCAGGCTGGGCAGCATCACGTCCAGCACGATCAGATCGGGGTCCTCTTCGCGTGCCAGGGAGAGCGCATCGGCCCCGTCCCCGGTCTGAACGACGGTGTAGTCCTCTTTCTGAAGGTTATAGGCCAGCGTCGTGCGCAGCGTATCGTCGTCTTCTACCAGCAGGATTTTCTTCATAACAGCCTTTGCCTTTGACTGAAACGCGCCGCTTTTATCTTAACGTGTTTTGCCGTTTTTTAAACGGTATTTCGCTTTAAACTTCTTTAAAGCGTGCGCGGGGTGAGCAGGTAGAGGGAGTGGGCCGGTGCAACCCGGCCCCACTGGAGAAGCGTTTTGAACGGCATGGGCTTATGCTTGCCGCCGCAGGTGCTTGCGCCGGAACAGCCACACACCGCCCGCGAAGTAGAGCACCGACAGCAGCAGCACCGCCGTTAACTCGTAGGCGATCTCGCCCAGCCCGGCCCCCAGTGTCAGCACCTTGTTGAGCGCGACGACCGCGTGAGTCGGGGGCAGGATGTCGTACAGGCCGACGGTATGCGCACCCAGGTTAAAGAGCGGCACGCGCGGGATGGGGAAGATCGAGCCGGAGAAGAACATCAGCAGCATCAGCGGGAAGTTGGCGATGATCGAGGCCTGGGTAGCCGAGCGCGAAAAACAGGCGACCAGCAGCCCGATGCCCACCGTCGACAGGCTGGTTACGGCGCTGACCAATATCGCTACCCAGAGCGGCCCCTGGCTCTCGAATCCCAGCGCGACCGCCGTGCCAAACGCCAGCAGCACGGCCACCATGCCGATCAAAACCTGGGTGATGCTGATCCCGGCCAGCAGATCGAACGCGGTCATCCGGGTAAGCTGCAGGCGGCGCAGCGTGCCATGCTCGATCTCGCGGGTCACGCTCATCGCGCACGGGAAAAGCAGCATGATGACTGCAAAGACCAGCAGCCCCGGCACATATACCTCAAACTCGGTGCGCGCGCCGGAATCGCCCAACGCCTCTTCGACCACGCGCACCGGCTCCGGCTCGCCGCGCGCGGCCTGAAGATAGCCTTCGAGGGCGGCATCCACCAGCAGCGAGGCGACCGCGTAATATGGGTTCGTGAGATCGCCCACCACAATCAGCGCCTCACCGGAAGCCTGGTCTGCCAGGACGGTCTGCGAGAAGTCGGGCGGGATGATCAGCAGCATCTCGGCATCCCGGTCGGTAAGCCGCTGTTCGGCCTCGGCCCGATCGGCGGTCTGCTCCACGCGCAGCATCGGCTCGCCGCTGGCATAGCGGATGCCGTCGAGCGCAACCAGCACATCCGCGCCGCTGTTGTGCAGCGTGCCATCCGCCAGCCGTGCGCCGCGATCCTGGTTCATCGCCAGCACGGCATAGGTGGTCGATCCGCCGCCGAAGAACAGCCAGTAGAGGAACACAAAGAACGGTGCGAGCGTCAGCAGCAGGATCAGCACCCACAGATCGCGGCGCTGCTCACGCAGACTCTTGACCAGCACGCTCCAGGTTTTCATACTCGTAATCTCCTGCCCGTCAGCGCGATAAACACGTCTTCGAGTGTGCTCTCGCGCAGCCGCACTTCAGCTACCTGAACCCCGGCTGTTTTCAAGCCATCGAGCACTTTCGGCAGCAGCTCGATCAGGCGGTGCTCGCGCACGATCAGTGTGCCGTTGGGCGCGGCGGTTTTCGGCGCGATGCTGCGCACAGTGTCCAGGGCGCGCCCCCGGTCGGCGTCGCTGCTGCCCGGCGCGAGATCAATCTCCAGCGCACCGCCTTCCCCATAGCACTGCTTGAGCGCCTGGGGGGTATCCAGTGTCAGCAGGCGACCGTGATCGATAATCGCCACACGATCGGCCACGCGCTCAGCCTCATCCATGTTGTGGGTGGTCAGGATCACGGTTTTGTGGCGCGCCAGCGAGCGGATGTAATCGCGGACCAGCACCCGGCTCTGCGGGTCCAGCCCGGCTTCCGGCTCGTCCAGCACGATCAGATCAGGATCGTGCACCAGGGCCAGGATCAGGTTCAGCCGCCGCTGCATGCCGCCGGAGAGCGTTCGGGCCAGGGCGTTCCGCCGGTCGCCAAGCCCCATTTCATCCAGCAACTTTTCGCCGCGCTGCCGGGCCTCGGATGCCCGCAACCCGTACATCTGCCCGATAAAGACAAGCTGTTCCAGGCAGGTTAAATCGGGCCACAGGACGATGTCCTGCGGGCAGATGCCCACGCGCGCGGCAATGGCGCGCTCGCCGCTGCGCACCGGCTGGCCGTGAATCATGATCTGCCCGGCGTTGGGCTTGAGCAGCCCGCACATCAGGTTGATTGCGGTCGTTTTTCCGGCGCCGTTTGGCCCCAGAAAGCCGAAGACCTCGCCTTCGTAAACGGTCAGGCTCAGGTCGTGGACCGCGACCAGAGCGCCGAAGCGTTTGGTCAGGCCGGTGGTTTGGAGCGCAACCGGCAGCGCGGGACGCTCCACACGGCGTAATTCGGACGTGGGTGAGGGGATCATGTCGAACCTCATTTCGTGCACGTGATACGCTGAGGACGAGGCAGCGGGACCGGCGCTCACGGAGTCGGGGGGCCGATCCCTTGCAGGATAAGCGCGATGAAGGCGTCGAAGCTGCGTTCAGGCGTCACACCATCGCCCGTCACCTGAAAATACGTGTTCAGATAGGGCAGCAGTTGGCTGTCACCGGCGGCGATGCTCCAGGCGTGGATCAGGCGCGCGGTCGAATCCAGATCGATGTCGGGCCGCACTTCGCCGCGCTCTACAGCCTGAGCCAGCAGATCGTGTGCCAACTGGCGCATGGTGTCGGCGATGGGGCGCACAACCTGTTCGGATAACTCGGAGTCGCTGTGGTAGGCAGCGCGCGCGAAGAAACGCAGCAGCTCGGCCTGCGCCTCGCCCCATTCCAGACCGCCGCCGACATAGGCTTGCAGGGCATCGCGCAGCGGCATCGCCAGTAGATAGGGGCGGGCCAGCGCGAACATATCGGTCATCAGCCGCACGCACAGATCGGAGATGAAGGCCAGCAGCCCGTCGCGGTTTTCGAAGTATTGGTAGAGCGATCCGACCGCGACGCCGGCACGCTCGGCCACCTGCTTGATGTTGAGCTGGCTCGGCCCGCTGGCGACCGCTTCTTCGAGTGTCGCCTGGATGATGGCGAGTTGGCGGGCTGCATCGAGCCGGCGGAAGGTGCGCGTGACCAGTCCCGCCTGTTCCATTTGCAGGATATGAGTTTGAAGCTGTTCAGGATCGTAAACCAGCATAGTGTGAACCTACCGTTCATATTATATGAACAATCATTTCATTTTGCAAGTGGCAAAGGTTCGATGTTGCGGCGCAGAGTATGAAAGCGTGACGAACGGCACTTGTGATGCTGGGCCGCAGGCGTCATGATGAGCATAACGACGGCGCGGCCCGGAGCGCGCTCCCCAGGCCGCACGAGCGAAAGGCCAGATCATGCCCACCGACCGTCCACCCCGCGCCCGCCTATTGGCGCGCAGCAGTGAATGTCGCTGTGAGAACTGCCCGCCCGACCGTGTCTGCGCGTGGGCGTGCGTGCAGGGGACCAGTTATGCCGATATTGTGATCGGGGCCATGCTGGAAGAAAGCCAGAGTTGGGCACTCCAGCCGCCCACCGAAGCCGCCCAGGATACCGTCCAGCAGGCGTTGTGGGAGACGTTCAACCGCTAGTACGGCTGCCCGTCTCCCACGTGCTGAAGGTTAAAGCGGTTGCGGCTCGAAGGCTGCGCGCAGTGTCGCCAGATCGGCCTTGTCGGCCAGGACCAGTACATTGTCGCCCGGCCTGAGCATCGTCGCTCCGTTCGGGATGATGAATTGCTCGTCGCGGCTGACCAGGACCATCAAACTGGCCTCAGGCAGGTTCGCCTCGACAATCCGCTTGTTGGCGACGGGCGAGCCTGGCGAGACGGTCAGCTCGACCAGATCGCTGGGGCTGTCGTCGGACGGGATATACTCGAACGGGTAGGCGGGCCGGACGGGTGAGGTATCCTCGACACCCAGCCACCGCGCGATGGGGACGATGGTCGTCCCCTGGACCAGCACCGATGTCAGCACGATAAAGAACACGATGTTGAAGATTGTGTTCGCGTTCTCCAGGCCGGCCAGCAGCGGGAACGTCGCCAGGACGACCGGCGCGGCCCCGCGCAGCCCGACCCACGCGATCAGCACCTTCTCACGCAGGTTAAATTTGGTCCACGAGAGCGTGATGAAAACCATGATGGGCCGCGCCAGCAGGATCAGGAGCGCCGACAGCAGCAGGCCCTCAGGCGCGACCTCGATCACCTGCGACGGGAACACCAGCAGCCCCAGCGTCATGAACATGATGATCTGCATCAGCCACGCGATCCCATCATGGAAGCTCTTGAGGCTGTGGCGGTGTATGAACGCCAGGTTACCGCTGACCAGCCCGGCCAGGTAGACGGCCAGAAACCCGTTGCCACCCAGCACCGTCGTCAGCCCATAGGTGAGCATGACGGTCGAAATGGTAATGACCGAATACAGCCCATCATAATCCAGGTTGAGCCGGTTGATAAACGCCACCATCCCGCGTCCGACAAGATAGCCCACAATCGCGCCGATCGCCATCTGCTGGATGAACATGGGGATCAGGCCGATAACGGTGGCGTCAGGCTCCTGAATCAGCTCGATCAGGCCGATGGTCAGGAAGATCGCCATCGGATCGTTGCTGCCCGATTCAAACTCCAGGGCTGGCTTGAGATCGCCTTTCAGCCGTACATTCTTGCCCCGCAGCACGGCGAATACAGCCGCCGCATCGGTGGACGACACGATCGCGCCGAGCAGCAGCCCTTCCAAAAAGGTAAAATCCAGCAGGTAGGTTGCGGCGGTGCCCACGACGAGCGCGGTCATCAGGTCTCCCAGCGTGGCTAGTACCAGTCCGGGGGTGATGATAGGGCGAATCTCGCTAATATCGGTGTCCAACCCACCCGAATAGAGGATAAACGCGAAGGCAACGACGGCCAGGAATTGCGCCAGCCAGGGATCATCGAATTCAACGCCCCCAATCCCCTCGGAGCCGGTCAGCATCCCGATCCCCAGGAAGAGCAGGAGCGCCGGAACCCCCAGCCGCGCTCCGAGCTTGCTTGCCAGCACACTGACCACCAGCAGTGCACCGGCGATAATCAACCACTGTTCAACGGTTAAAGCAGTCAACTAGGGTTCTCCTCACAGGATGGCCTGGAATCACAACAGCCCGTCAGCCGGGCAGATATTCGAGTCTCAATCACGTCCCGGTCCGTTAGTCGGGCAGCGCCAGCCAGCGAAACACGATGCCGTGGGTACGTTCGAGGGTAAGGTTGTCATCTGTGCGATCCGGTCCGACAATTTGTACGGCTGCCAGCCTCTCAGCGCGCTCCCCCTGACGCGAGTCGGCGGGGCGCAGAGTCACGCTGCCCACTACCGGCTCATCGGGCATTGGCGACTGCGGCAGGCCGAACAGGCGGCTGTAGCGCGCCCATGCCCCCGGCAGATCGCGCGCCGCGATCTCGATGCCGTGCAGTCCCCGCGCGCCGTTGGGGTGGGTCGTACTGGCCGGATCGCGGGAAATGCGCCGCTCACGCGGAGTAACGTCCTGAATCAGAAA
This sequence comes from Chloroflexota bacterium, assembly GCA_012729765.1. Taxonomy (GTDB): domain Bacteria; phylum Chloroflexota; class Anaerolineae; order Aggregatilineales; family Aggregatilineaceae; genus JAAYCM01. Next base: position 51,042 of record JAAYCM010000139.1, read on the forward strand.
CGGGGCATACCAGCCATTGAGCAGCGTCATGCGCCACTGCACGCTGACACCATCACTGCGTTGGCGCTCACCCGACACAATCCCGTCCACACGCCAGCCATGAGCCGGGAGCCGCGCCGCGTCCGCGTCGAGATCATCCGAGCGCAGCGCGAATCCAACCAGCCCCTCACCCCCTGCCAGAATTTCGCTGTAGTCCGCCACGCCAGGGACAGGCGCCTCGCCGGTTGGTGCCATCAGTTCCAGATACGTCTCGTCGGCGAAGGTGATCAGCGCGTTATGCGTGGCCCGGCTGGCGTGCATACCACCCGGCACGACCGTAAAGCCGAGGGCGCGATAGTCCTGTGTGGCAGCATCCAGATCGTGGACGCCAATGATGATGTGGTCTAGTTGTAGGGGCATGGCTGTCGGCACAGTGTATCAAGCAGGTGGTTGCATTATAACAATTCCCGCACGCTCGCGCCCTATCAAATTTGGGGTATGGGACGGCGCCAAAGCCCGCCTGCTTTTCAACGCTGAAAACTACCCTCTTGATTTATATTGATATTAGATATACATTTTTTAAGTATCCCCAACGATAATGAAAACACAAGGAGATCCAAAGTATGGCTCGTATGCGCTTGCTGATTGTGGTGGCGTTGGTTGCTGTATTGGTTGTTCCTTTGGTCGCGCTGGCGCAGGATGGCGAAGGCGAACCGCAGACCTACACGTCGCCCGACAGCTTCCTGACCCTGTCGTTCCCGGCTGAGTGGGTCGCACAGGAGAATGAGTTCCTCTATGGGGCGGTGCTCGCCAATTCTCAGGAAGTTTTCGACACCATGGAAGCGGCCACCGAGGAAGAAATGGTGGCTGTTCCGAGTGGCGGTGTGATTGTCGATATCACCCTGGCGTCGGTGGATACCTTCCAGTCGTTTGGGATGGAAGTGGAAGCCGGAATGTCTGTGGAAGAGGTGCTCGATACCTTCCTGACTTTCATCAGCACGCCGCCCGAAGATATGATGGGCGGGGCCGAAGGTGAAGATATGGGTGAGGGCGAGATGGCGGCCACCGAAGAAGCCGGTATGGATATGGGCGAGGGCGAGATGGCAGCCACCGAAGAGGCCGGTATGGATATGGGTATGGAAGCGCCGGTCGTGGGCGAAATCCAGACGGTCGAGTTTGAGGATGGGCGCGTGGCGGCCTGGGCTCCGGTCGAGTATCCTAACGCCTCGTCGGATGCCTATCTGGTCTTCGAAGTCGGCGACGGTATCTACTCTGTCGTGAATGTTTACGCCGCACCCGGCGAGCTGACCCAGGACCTGATCGACACCACCATCCAGGTTGCCCAGTCGATCCAGTTCACCGGCACGGCGGACGATCTGGCGCTGCCTGAGCCTGAAGTCGAGGAGAGCGAGGTTGATCCCACCACGCTCGATGGAGATGCCCTGGTGAACGAGCGCTGCACCGTCTGCCACACGCGCGAGCGCATCGACGCGCAGGATAAGGACGAGGCCGGCTGGACCGCCACCGTAGATCGCATGATCAGCTACGGGGCCGATCTCGACAGCGCCGAGCGCCAGGCTGTGATCGATTACCTGGTCGCAACCCACTAAGCCACACTGAATCTGCTGGTTTGTCCGCCTCGCCTGGCGCTGAACAGCGTGCCGGGCGAGGCTTTTGTTTGCCCGGCTCCCGTGCGCGCCGGTTCCTGCTCTGCGCAACGATTCGCGCCAGGTGTGTTATCCTTCATGATGGCCGCACCCGGCGGAGTGGCGCGGCGCGCAATCGGGAAAACAAGGATGTCGCGTGAGCTGATCCTCGCCATTGACAACGGGACGCAAAGCGTGCGGGCGCTGGTCTTCGATCCGAGGGGGAACCTCGTCGCCAAGTCGCGCGTCCTCATCGAACCCTATTTTTCACAGCAGCCGGGCTGGGCCGAGCAGCACCCCGAATATTTCTGGGAGTCGCTGTGCCGCGCCTGCCAGCAGCTCTGGCAGCAGCCGGACGCCCCGCCCAAAGACGCGCTGGCCGGTGTCGCGCTTACCACGCAGCGCGCGACGGTCGTCAACCTGGACCGCGACGGCAAGCCGCTGCGCCCGGCGATGGTCTGGCTCGACCAGCGCCGCACGTCCGGTCTGCCGCCGGTCAAAGGGCTGTGGGGGCTGGTCTTCCGGCTGGCCCGCGCCCGTGAGACGGTCGCCTATTTGCAGGCCGAAGCCGAAGCCAACTGGATTCGCGCCCACCAGCCGGAAATCTGGGAACAGACGCACAAATATCTGCTGCTCTCCGGCTACCTGACCTACCGCCTGACGGGGCACTATGTCGATTCGGTTGGCTGCCAGGTGGGCTATATCCCGTTCGACTATAAGCACCTGCGCTGGGGTTCGAAATGGGACTGGAAGTGGCAGGCGATCCCGGTGCGCCCCGACCAACTCCCGGAGCTGTTTCCGCCGACGCGCCCGCTGGGGCCGATCACGCCCGAAGCCGCCGAAGCGACCGGAATTCCCACCGGGCTGCCGCTGCTGGCCGCTGCCGCCGACAAAGCGTGCGAGGTGCTCGGATCGGGCTGCCTGGAGTCGCACATCGGCGCGCTGAGCTACGGCACGACCGCTACGATCAATTCGACCCATTACCGTTATATCGAGGTGATCCCGCTTATCCCGCCCTATCCTGCCGCCGTGCCTAACGCCTACAATCTTGAGATTCAGAACTATCGCGGCTTCTGGCTGGTCAACTGGTTCAAGAACGAGTTCGGCTACCGCGAGACGCTGCTGGCCGACGAGCAGGGCGTCGAGCCGGAAACGCTGCTTGACGAGCTGGTGGGGCAGGTCCCGCCCGGCTCGGATGGGCTGATCTTGCAGCCGTTCTGGTCGCCGGGGGTGCGTATCCCAGGGCCGGAAGCGCGCGGCGCGGTGATCGGTTTCAACGACTCGCACACGCGCGCCCACCTCTACCGCGCGATCCTCGAAGGGCTGGCCTATGCCCTGCGCGAGGCCAAGCAGCGCAGCGACAAACGCAGCGGCGTGCCGGTGACGGAACTGCGCGTTTCGGGCGGCGGCTCGCAGAGTGACGCCGCGCTCCAGCTTACCGCCGACATCTTCGGACTGCCGACCGCGCGCCCGCACACCTACGAGACATCCGGCCTCGGTGCGGCGATGGATGCGGCGGTCGGCCTCGGCCTGCACCGCGATTTCGCCACCGCGATCCGCGAGATGACGCGCGTCGGGCGCGTGTTCGAGCCGGACCCGGCGGCCCAGGCGATCTACGATGACCTCTATCACCGTGTCTACCGCCGGATGTACGACCGGCTCCAGCCGCTCTATGCGGCTCTGCTCGACATCACCAACGGGCACGAATCAAAACGGGGCACCGGGCAACCGGCACCCCGTGAGGATCGGCCAACTGGCACGGGCTAGTATTACAGCCGCAGATCGCCCCCCATCCTAAATCCTTCCCCCAAAATGAGGGAAGGACTTCAAATCCTGCTCCCCTTCCCTCCGTGAAACGTGGGGGAAGGGGCTGGGGGATGGGGGGCAACAAAACGTCAGGTGCGGCTGTAGTACTAGAAACTGTCGTTGATCGTCGGCGGGACCAGTGCGCGGTCCAGCACGAGCGTATGCGACTCGGTTTCGGCCACGACCGTCACCGGCGCGACGATCTGCGCGCGGTCCACGAAGCACAGCGTCTCGTTGACCGCCTCACACCAGTACACGGTCAGATCGACTGCTAGCTCGGTCTGCCCTTCCTCGAATGTCACCGGCACTTCGAGCGGCAGCTCTGGCAGCACGATCCGGATATCGCGCTGGTCGGCGGGCACCTGGACGACCGCGTCTTCCGGCAGGATGGCGGTGAAGGGCGCGAGCGCGTTGAGCTTGTAGCCTTCCGGCATAGTGACGTTGAATTGCAGCGTGCCTTCCCCGGCGGCAACGGTCTGCGGCGGCAGCGACACGATATTGTCACTCGCCGGGCCGCCAAAGCCGCTCTGGAAGCCGCTGCTGACTGGCGGCTCGGATTCGGCACTCAGCCGCCCGACGTTCGGGAACTCGATGGTGCTCACTGTGCCGGTTGCCACGTCCGCCACACGGATCGCGTGATTGTTCGTGTCTGCGATGTAGAGCTTGCCAGCGGCGTAATCGATCCCGCCCGGCTCGTAGAACAGTGCCTCAGCCGCCGCGCCGTCCTGGTAGCCTTCCTCACCTGTGCCCAGGAAGGTCGTGCTGGTGCGTTCTGCCGGATCGATCTGCTTGATCTTGTTGTTGTAGGTGTCCGCGACGTAGAGCTTGCCGTCATCGGCCACCGTCACGCCCAGCGGGTGCTGGAGCAGCACCTCGTCGCCGGTGCCGTCCACATCGCCAAAGTCGAACAGGCCCGTGCCGACGATGGTGCTCACCTCGCCCTCAGGGTGGAGCGACGCGGTGCGGATCGCGCTGGCTTCGGGATCGGCGAAGTAGAGCAGTTCGCCGTCAGTATCGATGCCGCTCGGCTGGTTCATCGCGGCTTCGCGCAGCGGCCCATCGACCAGCGCCTCGCGCCCGCTGCCGGCATACGGCCCGACGATCTCGGTCGCGCTGTCGTAGACCCACAACTGGTGCGGCCCGGCCATCGCAATATACACGTTCCCCTCGTGGAACGTCACGTCCCAGGGCGAGCTTAAGTCGATGTCGGTCCCCGGCCCGCTGCGGTCATAATTGAAGCCCTGCGTGCCGGTCCCGGCGACGGTCGTCACGGTCTGCGCGTCGAGATCGACCGCCCGCAGCGCGTGATTTTCGGTGTCGGCCACATACAGCAGGTTCCCACCCAGCGCCAGCCCTTGCGGGCGGAAGAAGCGCGCGGTCGCGTAGTCGCCGTCGGCCAGCCCTTCCTCGCCA
>JAAYCM010000140.1 GCA_012729765.1 Chloroflexota bacterium
CAATACTGTTCGGCACGCATTTTGCGCATTGCGAGCCGCGCTGGTCTGGCACGGTTTTTGCGCCCGGCTTTCGTCAGCTGATTGTTTCTGTCAGTCTGGCAGGAGGCCGTTGTGGCGGGCAAGCGACGCGAAAAGATCGACGACCGGGACGTCACGGGGCTGAAGTATTTTGACAAGCTCGCGCCGCTGCTGAAGCGGCTGCGCGAGGAGGGTTGCCAGCGCGACCGCGCCGGCAATCGCCAGCTGCACTACGACCAGTACTGCCTGCTGATCCTGCTGTCTCTGTTCAACCCGGTCATCACCTCGCTGCGGGGCCTGCAGCAGGCCGGCGAACTGGAGAAAGTCCAGAAAAAGCTGGGCTGTCCGCGGGTCTCGCTGGGATCGCTCTCCGAGGCCGCCACGGTCTTCGATCCGGAGCGGCTCAAGGAAATCATTGCCGAACTGGGGGGCCAGTTGCAGCCGCTGGCACGGGATCCCCGGCTGCGCGACGTCCCCGGCGCGCTGACCGCCGTGGACGGCACGTTGCTCTCGGCGTTGCCGCGGCTGATGCAGGCGTCCTGCCTGAAGCAGGCGACGGGCAGCGGCCTGATCAAATGGCGGCTGCACGCCCATTTCGAGGTCGACCGCTACGTCCCCACGCGGATCGACGTGACTCCCAACGGCGGCGGCGAGCACGATGAACGCGCCGTGCTGGAACGGACCATCGAAGCCGACCGCACCTACGTCATGGACCGCGGCTATGCCAAGTTCGCCCTGTTCAACAGGATCGTGGCGGCCGGCAGCAGTTACGTCTGCCGGTTGCGCGACAACAGCGTCTATGAGGTGATCGAATCGCGTCCGCTGACCGACGCCGACCGGGCGCTGAATGTCCAGAGCGACCAGATCGTGGTGCTGGGCCAGACGAGCAAGGCCGGGGCCCGGCCCGATCACGCCCTCCGCCTGATCACGGTGCAGACCTCGCCGCACACGAGCCGCGGCAAGTACCGGGGCGGGTCCACGGGGCCCGGCAGCGACGGGATTCTCCGCATCGCCACCAATCTGCTGGACGTGCCGGCCGAGATCATCGCGCTGATTTTCCTGTATCGCTGGACGATTGAAATCTTCTTCCGCTGGCTGAAGCACGTGCTGGGCTGCCGGCACCTGTTGAGTCACAGCCAGCGCGGCATCGAAATCCAGATCTACTGCGCGATCATCGCCTGCCTGCTGATCAGCCTCTGGACGGGCCGCAAGCCGACGCTGCGGACCTACGAGATGATCTGCCACTACTTCACGGGCCTGGCCAGCGAGGAGGAGGTGCTGGCGCATCTGGCCAGGCTGAAGGCGCACGACGCAGCCCCGACAAAACAATGACGCTGCACCGCTCGGTCGCGTGCTGACCTGCGCCGCGAGCCGCTTCACGCTGCGCCGCGCCTGGCCTCTCGCCTCCCCCGTCCCGGCACGCCCGGGCCGAGACCCCCGCCCCGCGCCGCCCGCCACGCCCACTCCGCCCAGCGACAACCACGCTCGAAACTGCCGTGCCGAACAGTATTG
>JAAYCM010000017.1 GCA_012729765.1 Chloroflexota bacterium
CGCTCGCCCTGGCCGGTGCTGGCCGCGCTGTTTGGCGTGCTGGCGATTCAGTCGGTGCTGCTCGGCCTGATGATGGAGATGCTGATGCGCACCTACTACGAGTCGCAGGGCAAGGGCCCCTACGCCATCCGGCAGGTAATCAACGGCCACCGCCACGTGCCGCTGCCTGTCGCCCCAACCGAGCAGTAAGCCCGGCGCGGTATACAAAAGGGGCGTACTGTATTTGTACGCCCCTGTCATAAACCATGCTTCGGCCCCACCTCAGATCATTTCGAACATCACGCCCAGCTTCCGGCACAGCGCCTCGGCTTCGCCCAGCGTCAGCACGCGGTAGCTCGGCTGGTAGGCCGCGTGAAATGCCGGCGAGTGGTGGATGGCCGGCCAGCCTTGCGCCGCGCCATAGACCCGGCCAAACAGCAGCACCTCGCGCGCTTCGAAGCGCTCAGCGTAGGCGCTGCCCGCCTGGCACAACGCCAGAAAGGTAAGCCAGCCCTCGGCGATCAACTGCGGATCGCCGCGCACCTCGCGCCCGGCGCGCACCATCGCATCGAGCAGCAGCTTGACCGCTCCGCCAGATGCCACATAGGGCCGCAGGTGCAGCCGCACCATTGCGTTCAGCGGGTGCACGCTCTCGATCAGCGCCTCACCCGGCTCCGGGTGGGCCTGCTCCAGATCGTGCTCCAGCCACTCGCGCGCCGCCTTACGGTCGGCGATGGCGTGCCCCGGCCCAAACGAAGCCTGGTGCAGCAGCTTGTACACGTCCGTGATCTCGCTGGCCGGGTAGCGCGCCAGGTGCGCCTCGAGCAGCCCGGCGATGCCGTTCTGGTTCATATTCATGCGCCATCCATCCCTCTTTTTACCGCGCAGCAGGCAAAACGCCGCTGCCTGCCGTTTATTGACTCAGGTAGCCGCGTGCTTCGGCTTTCTCGCGCAGCCCCAACCGCTCGACCATCGCGTCGCGGCCCGGCCACTCCTCGCGCAGCATCCCGTAGAACAGAAAATCCAGCCACGCATCGGTCTTGAAAATTTTCTGGCGCTGCGCCCCCTCTGCCCGGAAGCCGCACTTCTCGACCTGCCGCTGGGCGCGGTAGTTCGTGCCGAGCGTCGTCAGCCACAGCCGCCGCAGGTCCAGCCAGCGATAGCCGTATTCGACGATCAGCAGCATCGCGTCGGAACCAAACCCGCCGCCCCAGAACTCCGGCTCACCGATGCCCGCGCCGACTTCCGCCGTGCGGCTGTGAAAATCGATATCGGCCAGAACAAAGCTGCCGATCGGCTGCCCGGCTTTGGTGCGGATTCCAAACCGGATGTGCGTCCCCGTGTCCAGCCGAGCGCGGCGCGCCTCGCGGCGGACTTCGAGTCCCGCTTCAGAGAGCAGCCCGTCCTGGCCCCACCACTCTCGCATCGGGCCATTTAGCCACTTCCGTTCCAGCTTGAGAAAATCCTCATTGAACGGCACCAGATCGACCAGCAAGCCTTCGAGCTTCACAGCAGACTCTCCTGGCAAGGCGAGAAACAAAAAGCCCCGGCGCTTTATTGTACACGACCGGGGCCGGTTTTCATCGGCAGGCGGAAGCCCGGCCACGACTATTTGTTGATGATGTTCAGCGGAATACCCTGCTGTGATGACAGAAGCTGCACGCTGACCCGCGCCGCTACCCGCTGCGCCACGTCCTGGAAGGCGCGCCCGGCGGGGGTGTCCGGCTGCTCGACCACGACCGGCTGGCCGTTATCGCCGCCCTGACGCACGTTCGCCGCCAGCGGGACCCGCCCCAGGAAGGGCACGCCGCGCTCCTCGGCAAACGTTTCGCCGCCGCCTTCGCCAAACAGCTCACCGGACATGTTCTCGATCACGCCCAGGATCGGGACGTTCAGTTTCTCGAACATTGCCAGCCCGCGCCGCGCATCGTCTACCGCCACGCTCTGCGGCTGTGTCACGATGATCGCGCCGGTCAGCGGCACCGACTGCGCCAGGCTGAGCTGCGCGTCGCCCGTCCCCGGCGGCAGGTCCACCACCATATAATCCAGCTCGCCCCACTCCACATCGGTGAAGAACTGGCGGATCGCGCTGTGCAGCATCGGACCGCGCCAGATCATCGGCGTGTTGGGGTCGGCCAGAAAGCCCATGCTCATCACCTTGAGGCCAAACACCTCGAACGGGATCAGCTTCTCGTTGGGGCCGATACGCGGCTGCTCGAAGCCCAGCCCGATCATCTTAGGGATGTTCGGCCCCAGGATATCGGCGTCCATCAGGCCCACACGCGCGCCGCTGCGCGCAAGCGCCACCGCCAGGTTCACAGCGACCGTGCTCTTGCCCACGCCGCCCTTGCCGCTGCTGATCGCGATCACGCTGCGCACCGGCATTTCGAGCCGCCCAAAGATACGGCTGTCGGTGGGCACGTTCGAACTCCACTTGATCTCGACATCCTGAATGCCCGGCACGCGCACGACAGCGGCCTTCGCCGTCTGGTAAATCACGTCCTTGAGCGGGCAGGCCGGAGTCGTCAGCATGATCGTGAAGCGCGCCACGCCGTCATCGCCGATCTCCAGATCGCGCACCATATTGAGCGTCACCAGGTCGCGGTGCAGCTCCGGCTCGATGACCGTACCCAGCGCCGCCATCACCTGATCGTGCAGATTCTGCTTGCTCACCAAAACACCTCGCTCCCATAGCACACATCACGCGGGGTGATGCGGATCGTCATTGGGTCAATCCCGGCCATTATAGCGCAAACCCCGGCCCCTCTCCATGCGCATCGTCATGGCAGCCGGATCATTTTTGTGATACGCTTCTGGTTTTTGCCGCGCCGGAGCTATTCCCGTCCGCGCCGCAGAGCGATCAGCGCCCCACCCGCCAGCAGCAGCGCTCCCAGCGCCCCAACTGCCAGCGCGCCTTCCAGCACCATCGAATCGTCGTCCCCGGCGTCGCCATCGTCCGGCGCACTGACCAGCCCCAGCGGCGCGAAGGTCGGCGTGGCAGATGGGAGCGGAGTCACGGTCGGCGCGGGCGTCACGGTGGCAAGCGGCGTGGGGGAAGCAGGCTCAACGGTCGCCGTGAGAGTCGGTGCCGGGCTGAGCGTGGGCGTGATGACCGCGGCGGCGACTTCCGGCGGGGGCGTGCTGTCGGTTGCGGCGGCCAGGGCCTCAGCCGGATCGATCTGGCGGATTTGCAGCTCGTCGCCGGGATAGAGCACCGTCCCGCGCGTGATTCCATTGAGATCGAGCAGCTCATCCAGTGTCAGGCCATACAGCGCCGCGACGGTCCAGGCCGTTTCGCCCTCGCGCAGGATATGCGTGAGCGGCGGCGTGGGCGTGGGGGGTGGAGCCTGTCCCTCGGCCAGCCGGATGATGATCCGGTCGCCGGGATGCACGATCCCGCGCGGGCCGAGATTGTTCAGGTGTACGATCTCCATCAGATCGACGCCGTAGATCGCGGCGAGCGTCCAGGCTGACTGTCCATAGCCGACCTCGTGCACGATCGAGCCATCGGCGGCGGGCGTGTTCCTGATCAGCGGCGCGGCCACCGGCCCGGCGTCTTCTTCGTCCTCGCCCGCGCTGTCACCCGCGGAATTGCCGCCCCCAGCCGCATCCGCCGGGCGCGACGGTCCCCACCCATCCGGGTCCCCAACCAGCAGCACGAACAACTGCTGATCGTTGTTGGCGGCGAACCCCGCCCCGACGTGCGAGGCATGGGCGCTGAGCATGGCGTCATTGTGTACCCCGCTGCGCGACCACCACCCAACCGCCTCGGATGCGGAGAGCGTGGTCCCGCCCGCGACGTTTTCGAGCACCGACGCCGACGGATACCCGGCGGCCATCGCGCGGTCGGGCGGGCGCGATCCCCCCGCCCCGGTGTGGGAATAGGTGAAGCTGGCCGCCATCCACTCGACATGAAGCTGGGCTGCCGTCATCAATGAGGGGTGAATCGCAAGCGCGCCCAGGCCATGCCCGGCGCGATACTGGTTCACGGCCTCGATCAGTGCATACGCCTCGCCGGACTGCGCCCGTGCCGGAGCCGTATCCACACCGGGCAGCAGTGCGCCGCCCACCAGCCCGGCGATCAGAACAAGATGGCCTATCCATATGCGCATCGCACCTCTCCTGACAACAAGCGCACGGGCTGCCAGCCTCATCCGCCGCAGCCCGTGTCGTGTATGTTCATCTAACTTGTGAGCAGTGGCCCGGCAAGCCGCGTGAGCTGCCGTGTGTCTCAGTCCACCACCGGCACTTCGCCGGTCTGGATCCAGCGCACGATCTCCACGCGCGCCGCTTCCCACTGCGCGATCAGGTCCTCGTCGGTGCCCTTGAAGCGGCTGACCGTCTGCCGCGCACACATCGTGCAGCCGCGCATCGCGCGGTAGCTGTCGGCGTGGCACGTCAAGCAGCCGTCCAGCCGGATCATCAGCAGGCTGAACGCCAGCACATCCGGATCGTGCTCCGGGCGCGCCAGGACATGCTCGACCAGGGCGCGCCACTTTTCGCCGCGCAGCCCGCGCAGAGCGACGACCACCCGCGCCGGAAACAGAATCTCTGCATCTCGCTGATACAACACGGCTTTTTCCCTTCTGCGCGTCGCGGATTCGCCGTGCCGCCGCTATTCGCTGGCCTTGGCCGCCTTAGCTTTGGCCTTGAGCACATCCTTGTGCTCCCAGCCGCCGCGCGCCTCGGCTTCTTCTGCCGCGCGCGTCGGGGCGATGGCCTGCCAGTAGCGGAACTCTTTCGAGAGGCGGGCTTTGTCGAAGATATGTGCCGTTGTGCGGTCGTAGCTCGCCAGCTCGTAATCGTGATCCATCTTGATCGCGTCGAACGGGCAGAACTCGGCGCACAGCCCGCAGTTCATGCAGATGTCGATGTCGATATAGAATTCTTCCGGCTCCGGCACAGGCCGCCCGGTTTCGGGGTCCTCGCCGCGCACGATCCAGATGCACTGCGGCGGGCAGACCTTGGCGCAGATGCCGCAGCTTGTGCACCAGTCGTGGCCCGGACGCTCCGGGTGATCGTAGTTTTCGACCACCAGGAACGGGATGAACCGGAACCGCTCCGGCACCGCCAGCTTTTCGTCGGGATACTCGACCGTGAACACGCCGCGCGCGTCCAGCCCTTGCCGCGCCGGGAACGCCTCAGCCGGGATATGGCGGCGGAAACCCCACTTCACATCTTCGATGTAAGTGTTGACAAAGTGTTTTAAAGTGACCCGCAGGCCACGCCAGATTCCCAATCCGTACATAAAAACGCCTGCTCCTTCTACAACTCCGCTGGCCGCCTGGCTCAACCTGCCGGGGGCGCGCGATCCTGCGCACCGGGTTAGACCGGGCGCGGCCCTGTGTCTGACCGCGTCCGGCAGCTAGCGATCCACCTCGCCCAGCACGATGTCGATGCTGCCCAGGATGCCGACGGCGTCGGCGATCTTGTAGCCCTTCGACATCCGCTCCAGGGCCGTCAGATTGATGAAGCTGGGCGCGCGCACGTGATAGCGCCAGGGATTCTGCCCGCCATCCGAGACGATGTAGAAGCCCAGCTCGCCCTTCGGATTCTCGACCCGCCCATACGATTCGCCCGCCGGCACGCGCGGGCTGTAGATGCCGCCGCGCCCGGCAAAGAACGGCTGACCCTGCGTTTCTTCCAGCTTGGGGAGAATCTGGCGCAGAATCTTCAGGCTCTCGATCATCTCCTCGATGCGCACCAGGTAGCGATCGTAGATGTCGCCGTGATCGCGCACCACGACATCGAACTCCAGCTCCGGGTAGATGCTGTACGGCTCGGCCCGGCGCACATCGTAGGCAACGCCGCTGGCGCGCAGCACCGGCCCCGCCGTGCTCAGCGCGATCGCGTCGGCACGCGGCAGCACGCCCACGCCGATACAGCGATTGGTGACGATCTCGCTCGTGGTCAGATACTCGTTGATCTGATCGACCGCGCGCGGCAGACGCTCCAGGATCAGTTCGCGCAGGAACTCCATCGTGTTGAAGTCGCGCACACGGTCGTTGACGAGATTGGCCTCGCCGCGAATCCGCTCTGGCAGGTCCATCGCCGTGCCGCCGAAACGCATATAGTTGCACATCATGCGGCTGCCCGTGACCGCCTCGAAGAAGTCGAGGATCAGCTCGCGCTCGATCATGGCATACATCATCGGCGTGAAGAACGCGCCCAGGTCGTTGAGCAGGAAGCCGATCGCGACCATGTGGTTCACGATACGGGTCAGCTCGGCCATCAGGACGCGCAGCACCTCGGCGCGGTAGGTCGGCGGCTGGTAGCGCGCCCCCAGGCTCATGAGCTGCTCGACCGCGATCGCGTAGCCCAGGTTGTTCGACAGGCTGCAAAAGTAGTCGAGCCGGTCGGTAAACGGCATATTTTGCAGAAAGGTGTTCCGCTCCCCGATTTGCTCGTGGTTGCGGTGCAGATAGCCCATCACCGGCTCTAGCTGCTGGATCGTTTCGCCGTTGATCTGGGCCACCATGCGGAAAACGCCGTGGGTACTGGGATGCTGCGGCCCTAGGCTGACGACCATCCGCTCCGTCGCCAGATCCGAGCGGATATCCACCCCCAGGTTCATCTCCTCGTAGACCGCCGCCTCTGCCGGAGACGTGTAGCCGTCCAGATCGAAATCGTCGGGATACTGCACGTTCTTGCCGTAGGGGTTGTGTTCTTCGGACCGCACGACGCGCCCATTTGGCCACCGGCTGTCAAAAGGTTTTTGTTCCTGCTCGTAATACGGTTCTTTCCAATCCTTACGCAGGGGATGGCCGTGAAAGCCTTCCCACAGCAAAATACGCTTGAGATTTGGATGCCCCTCGAAGCGGATGCCCATCAGGTCATACGCCTCGCGCTCCTGGAAGTTCGCCCCCGGCCAGACCGGAGTCAGGCTGGGCAGCGTCGCCGCCTCGCGATCGGTCTGCGCCTTGATCACCAGCGCCGCGCCGCCGGTCGTGCGGTAGGCGTGATAGACCATCTCCAGATGGTCGCCCTTCCCCAGGTAATCGACCGCCGTCGCGCTGGACAGGTAATCGTAGCCCAGGCTGTCGCGGGCATACGTCGCCACCTCGACCAGCCGCGCCGGATCGACCACGATCCCGCTATAGCCGTCGCGGTCGTCGCGCCGGACGGCGTTCGGGAACTGATTTTGCAGCACGCTGAGCGCTTCGTCGGTCGGACTCAGATTCTCAGCCGCCGGAACTTGATCAGTCATAACGACTCCTTGTTATTCGGGCCGCAAGCCGCCATCAAGCGCTCACGCTTCGGCTTCAAGATCGGACTCGGCGGCAGGGGATGCCGCCGCTTCCTGCCCGGCGGCCCCGGCGCGCCGGCGCAGCATGTGAGCCTGGCGCGGATCGATGACATCCGGGCCAAGAATGGGCAGGGGCACTGCCTCACTCGGTCCGCGTCCATACCAGGGCACGCTGTTGGGATTGGTCAACATCTGCTGGTCGATCTTCTTTTGCAGCGCGATGAAGCCATACAGCAGCGCCTGGGGCGTGGGCGGGCAGCCCGGTACATACACATCCACCGGCAGATATTTGTCGATCCCGCTGACGACGTTATAGCCTTCCTTGAACGGCCCGCCGCCGATCGCGCACGCGCCCATCGCCAGCACATATTTCGGCTCGGCCATCTGGTTATAGAGGCGCACAATCGGCACGACCATCTTTTTGGTTACAGTTCCGCTGATGATCATCAGGTCGGCCTGGCGCGGGCTGGCACGAATGACTTCCATGCCGAAGCGCGACTGGTCGAAACGGCTGGCCGCCGTTGCGATCATCTCGATCGCGCAGCAGGCCAGACCAAACGCCATCGGCCAGATCGAATTGCGGCGGCCCCAGTTGTAAACCGTGCTCAGCAGCCGGCCAAAGCTCGTCACCGCCACCGACGATTGCAGCTCCGGAGGCACGGGCGCTTCTGGATCGTGCAGTTCTCGCAAAAAATCTTTACCGTTATCCGTCATGTGATCTCATTAACCTCCTCATACCACTCGCGCAGAATTTCCGTCAGCAGCGCGTCGTGCGCCAGATCGGGATCATCTGCGAACCCGGGTAGAGCGACTATCCATTCGAATAACTGCTGCAATCCCAGGCTGTCCAGGTCCGCGTCCGGGTGCTCCTCGATCAGGGTGAGCACGATCTCGTAGGATGCTTCCCAGTAGAGCGGCTTGGGATCGTCGCGGTCTTCCATTACGCCACCCTATGATAACAGAGAAAAGTGGGCCTCGCACCCGCAAAACGGGCAGGCTGTTGGTGCCTTTCCGCTGCGGGCGCGGGTTTAATCCGCCGCTTCGGGCGTGCTTTCGGCCTCAACAGTTCCGACAGGTTCGGCTTCCATAGTGGCGACTGATTCTGGCCCGGCAGCCTGCGGCCCGACCGGCTCGGCCTCGACCAGCGCGGCGACATTCTCAGTCAGCCACTGCTCGAAGGCTTCGAACACGTCGGGGCGTATCTCGCCCTGCAAGATGAACTGCACCACGATCACCGCCCCCTCGACGTGGCTCTCGATCAGCACGAACGCCGTATCCTGGCCGGGAAAAGCCTGGCCGGCGGTCGTCGTCTGGACAGCGACCTGAACCCGCAGGAAGGCGACCGGCACGCCGCCATATTCGCGCATCTCCGGCCCTTCGACGTCCTCTTCGGCCAGCACGACCTGTTCATCGGACTCGGCCTGCCCGCGCACCTGCTCCAGCACCGCGATCAGCCGGTTCTCGGCATCCTCGGCGGGCATCTCCAGCCCTGCCTGCTCGATGAACGTCTCGAACACGACCGGGCTGTAGCCGATCCCGGCGAAGATATTCGGATCGGCAGTGTAGACCAGTTGCCCTGGCATGACCTCGCTCCAGGTTGGCAGTTCCGCCTCGGCCACACCTTCCGCCGGTTCCGGTGCGGCAGCGGCTTCATCCGTCGCCGCGGCCTCTGGCTCCCCGGTCGCCTCGACCGCTTCTTCGGTGGCTTCGCCTGCCGCCTCTGGCTCCTCAGTTGCGTCAGCCGCCTCGACCGCTTCCGTCGCAGCGGCCTCTGGCTCTTCGGTCGCCTCGACCGCTTCTTCGGTGGCTTCGTCTGCCGCCTCTGGCTCCTCGGTCGCCTCAGCATCCGCTGTGCCTGTCAGGTCCGCGATGTTCGCTTCCAGCCACGCGCGGAAATCAGTGTATACCACCGGATTTGGCGCGCCCTGGAGCCGGTATTGCAGCACCGTGACCACGCCCGCGCCGCGATCGACCAGCCCGGTCACGACATCCAGGCCGGGGAAGTCGATCTCGGCGGACTGCTGCGGCTCAATCGACAGGTGGAAGTTGGCGAATGGCACGCCCTCGATCATCTCCAGGGCCGCCGGGGTAAACGCGCCGGGTTCCAGGTTCAGCCCCAGACTCTCGACCTCATCCGCGAACCGCTGGCGCATCTGGGTGAGCGTATCCAGCAGCGGGAATTCGGCATCGGCAGACGGCGGCTCGATGCCGGCCTGCTGCGCGAAGGTTTCCAGCGGAATTTCGCTGTACGAAATGGTGGCGTCGAGGGTGGGATCAGCGGTATAAGCGAGCTGCCCCGGCGCAGTCTCGGTCCAATTCTCAGCCGACGCTTCGGGCAGCGGCGTAGCGGTCGGCAAGATTGGGGTCTCGGTCGGATCCGGCAGAAAGACATCCGTTGAGACGCCCGCATTCGCCACCAGCACAAACACCAGTCCTAGCGTGACGAGCAGGATAATCACGGCAGTAGTTTGTGAGCGCAGCGGCATGCTTTTGGCTCCTTAGAGTGCGTGGCTTGATCAAAGGCTTGAGCAAAAAAATTAGCTCCCTAAGTGTAGCCGAGTCCAGCCTAGCTTTCAAACCGTGCTCCGACCTGCCCGCCAACCGTGCGGTGGCCCTGGCCCAGTCACAGCACATGCCCGCCGATGGTTAATCCTGGTCTGTGCAGCTCTGCTTCTCAGGGGATAACGAAAAAGCCGGAAATTCGGCCTAGAGAGGTGCAAATACGCCTATGATCAGACTGTAGCTTGTCATTTGACAAGGGAAAAACCCACGTGATAAGATTCTTTAAATTTATAAACAATATCGTAAATATACAAAGCGAGTCGTGTAACCATGCAGCAAACTCGACGCCACATCCTCGAAATTCTCAAAGAGCACAAAGAGGCGACCATCGACGAGATCGTCTCCTCGCTCAGCGACCGGATCGGCAAAATCACGGCAGTGACCGTCCGCCATCACCTCGAAATTCTGCGCGGTGATGGACTGGTAGCCGCCCCGGCAGTCCGCCGCCGCAGTGCACCTGGCAGGCCCCAGTACGTCTACACGCTCACCGAGCGCGCCACCGATTTCTTCCCGAACAATTACCAGGGGCTTGCAACGGGCATGCTAGAGCAGATGAAGCAGCAGCTTCCGCCGGTGCAGGTCAATCAGATTCTCGAAGGCGTGGCCGATGCGATGGCCGACGAGGCCGGTATTCCCGACGCCTCGATTGAAGTCCGCCTCGATCATACCGTCACCTATCTGACCAATCAGGGCTACACCGCGACCTGGCAGCCAACGTCGGAAGGGCCGGTGCTCACGATCTCGAACTGCCCCTATGATCACATGTCATGCCAGAATCCTGAGCTGTGCCGGATGGATGAAAAGCTCGTGCGCCAGTTAGTGGGCGCGGATCCGCAGCGGCTGACCTGGCAGGCGCAGGGGGACGAAGCCTGCACCTACATCTTCAAGCAGAACCACGGCGAAGGGTAAGCGGCTGGCCCGCGCTAACGGGCCAGATTTCCCCATTCATCCTGTTCGATCCAGGGGCAGCCAGATGGTAAACACGCTGCCCTGTTTGACATCGCTCTCGACGGTAATCACGCCGTCGTGGCGGGTGATGATCTCGTCGGCAATCGCCAGCCCCAGCCCAACGCCATTTAGCCCGGCTTCGTGCGCACGCTCGCTGCGGAAAAAGCGCTCGAAGAGGTGCGGCACGGCTTCCGGCTCGATCCCGATTCCCGTATCGCTGACCGTCACCGTCACATAGCCGCGCCCGCCGTGCTGCACGCGATCCAGGTGCAGGCTGATCCGTCCACCGCCGGGCGTATACTGGATCGCGTTATCGACCAGTACGCAGATCGCCCGGTTAAGATAGGCCGGGTCCCCCACCACCGGGGGCACCGAGGCGTTCTTGCGAAAGGTGAGCGCGATCGGTTTCTCTTCGGCAGCCGGGCCAAAGCGAACCATGACATCGGCCACCAGGCGATTCAGGTCCACCGCCTCACGCGCCATCTCCACCGCCCCGGAATCCATCCGCGAAAGCTCCAGCATCGCATCGACCATGCTCGACAGCCGGTCGGTTTCGCGCTCAAGCGCCTGCATATGCATCGCACGCTGTTCGGGGGGGGCCTGCCGCAGCAGGTATTGGCGCATCTTGATATTCGTGACCGGCGTCCGCACCTGGAAGGCTGCGTCGGCCAGAAAGTTTGATTTGGATCGGTGCAGATTATTGTGCTCACGGATGCTGCGCTGCACAACGACCGTCCCGATCAGATCGCCCGCCAGGTCGAAAGCCGGAGCTGCTGTCAGCGCGACTTCCAGCTCGCGCCCATCCGGCAGGACATAGCGCACGTCGCCCTGCCACAGATCGCCCCGCGCCAGCGCCGTTGCGATCGCCTGCCCCACCGCCGCGTCCGCCGTCACGGGCGGCCAGTCGATCTGCTGCCCGACCGTCATCGAGGCCGGATGCCCGGTCAGGATTTCCCAGGCCGGGTTGGCATAGTGCAGCGTGCCATCCGTCCCGATCAGCATAATGGCATCGCCCGCATAGCGCAGAATCGCGTCAAGCTGGTTGCGCTCCTGGGCGATCAGCGCGGCATGCTCCATCAGCGTGATCGCCTGCCCGTCCGGCAGCTCGACCAGCACCTCGTCGCGGTCGGAGATGAACACCGACTGCGACAGCGCGGCCATCTCCTGCGTAATGCGCGTCTCGTCCACCAGCCGTAACTCAAGCTGGGCGCGATCCAGGTAGAGCCGGATACGTTTGCGCAGCTCGATCACATCGGGCGGGGTAACGATATAATCGTCGGCCCCGGCCTCGAACGCGGCCCGCTTCGACTGCACCGGCCCCAGCAGGATAAACGCCGTGCGGGCAAAGCGCGGCTCCTGCGTCAGCTCGCGCACCAGGGCGAGCACCTGTGCGACCGGGGGCCGCAGCGCGACCATGCAAACCGCCGGCGCGCGCAGCTCGGATTCATCCAGCAGATCGCTCACGTTCGCCACGCGGCGCGCATCGATCCCGATCGGCTGAAGCTGCGCGACTACCCAATCTCCGTCTTCAATTTCCTTGTCAAGGATATATACAGGCAGTGTAATCGCCATTTTGATTTCATTCTAATGCTTGCCCACCAGTTACTCCCGCACCAGTATATGCCCAAATAGCGCCGGAGAAAAGAACTTGGTCACGGCGCGCGGCGTGGGTACAATCGCCGCCATGACCGGAATGCCTTCAAATCATCCGCCGCGCACGGTCCCGCGCTGGCAGTGGATCGCCGGCGGGCTGCTGCTGCTCGGCGGGCTGGCCTGGCTGGTGGCGCTGACCGTGATCGCGCTCTCCCCTGGGGAGAAACAGCCGGATCCGCCGCCCCCAACCGGCGAGCGCGTGGTGCTGCTGCCGACGCTCGCCGCCGCGACCGGTACGCCCATCCCCACGCCACCCGACACACCGACCGCGACTCCAACCATCACGCCGCCGCCTAGCGCGACACCGGCCCCCACCCAGCCCGGCGACACTCCCGCCCCGGACTCCTCAGCCGCCGCGAGCGCAACGCCCGCCGGAACAACCGCCACCGCTGCCGGGTCCGGTGCGCCGTGCACCCCGCCGGAAGGCTGGGAGCGTTATGTCGTCCAGCCGGAAGATACCCTGTTCGCGTTTGTACTGGGAGCCAACAATACGGTCACTGTAGACGAGCTTGTCGCGGCGAACTGCCTAGGCCGGCGCTGGCTCCAGGTGGGCGACGTGTTGTTCCTGCCGCCCGGCGCGGCGGAAAACGCGCCGCCCTCGGCCCCGGCGGCGCCCGCATCCGGCGGCGCAAGCGGCCCGCGCACGCCCAACTGCCCGTGTACGATCAATGTCGTGCCCGGCTGGCGGCGCGAGCAGATCGCGGACGCGATCGACGCGGCTGAAACGCTCTTCACCGGGGCCGACTTCCTGGCCCTCACCGGGCCGGACGCCCCCGCCCCGCACGATTTCGCCGCCGAGCGCCCGCCCGGCACAACCCTCGAAGGCTTCCTGTTCCCCGGCAGCTATACCGTCCAGAACGACACAACCGCCGAGGGATTCCGCAATCTGCTGCTGGACGCCTTCGGGGCGAACGTCTCGGCTCAGATGCGCGCCGATGCCGCCGCCCAGGGCACGAGCTTCTACCAGGCGTTGATCATCGCGTCCATCGTCCAGCGCGAAACACGTGATCCCGAAAAACAGAAGCTCGTCGCCAGTGTCTACCTCAACCGCTACCGCGACGGCAACCGGCTGGCGTCTACCGTCCCGGTGCAGTATGCGCTGGGCCGGCCCGGCAACTGGTGGCCGCGCATCACCTATGCTACTGCCGAAGTCGATTCGCCCTACAACACCTATACCCGCGCCGGCCTGCCCCCCGGCCCGATCTCCAACCCGGACCTGAGCGCCATCGCCGGAACGGTCTACTCACCTGCGACGAATTACTACTATCACACGGCCTCGTGCGACGGGCGCGGTGAGGTGTTTGCCGAAACCTATGAGGAGCACCTCGCCAACGTCAACTGCGAGTGATTGCTATTCGCTCGGCCCGGTCCGCCGCCGCATACTCGGCGGCAGCTCGGTCGGCTCGACCGGCTTTATCATCTCCGGCGCGGTCGTGGTCGGCAGCAGGCTTTCGAGCTGGCCCCACTGGCTCGCCTCGGCACGCAGCACCTCCTCGACTTCCTGCACCAGCTTCGGGAACGCCTCAGAATACCCGCCTTCCGGAATGAAATCCTCGTCCGGCAGGGCGAGCTTGGCCTGCTCCAGCGCCAACAGCGAGCTGTCGTAGATCGCGGCCTGCCGCTCCCACTGGTACAGCGCCCGGAACGCCGTCACGACGGCGGCCAGCGCCGGCAGCAGCGCGCTGATAAACGGCAGCCAAGGTGTGCCGGATGGAATCGACAGCGCCGATACCACCGAGGAGATGCCCATCAGAATCGCGGAGACGATCAGCATCCGGTCGGAGTTGAATGTAAATTCTTCGACGCGCGCCCGGTAGAATTCTTCCTGGTATTTGACCCGCTGATCCCAGTAGAGCTGGGTGCGCAGCCGGGCTTCGCTTTCGGAAAACAACGGCTGCTCCGCCTGCGGTTGGGGTGTGGATGCCGGTGTCGCGTTCGCCTCGCTCATCGCCCAGACTCCTTCTCACTGCGCCTGCCGCGCATCACTTCCAAAACCTTGACTCGCAGCGCCTGCACGCGCTGGGCATCGTCCTCGATGTTAAACGGCGGTCGCCGCGCCAGATAGAGGAAGTAGAGCGA
>JAAYCM010000141.1 GCA_012729765.1 Chloroflexota bacterium
CGGTTCGCCGTACCGGTCGCAAGTTGGCACGCCACTGGAGCTTATTTCGGGAAGGCTGGACCTGGTATCTCAAGTCCAGCCCTCCTCTCCGAATTTAGTGTCGCCCCCTCAGCCCACTGCTGCGCGGGGGGAAGGGAAGCAGAATTTGAAGTCCTTCCCTCATTTTGGGGGAAGGATTTAGGATGGGGGGCGTTTTGCGGCTGTAGTACTAGTGGCCGCCGCAGCCGCAGCCGCCACCACCGCAGCCACAGCCGGCATCGTGCTCGTGGGCATCCGCGCCTTCGTCGGTGCGGAACGAGTGCCCGCAGCCGCAGGACGAGACGGCGTTCGGATTGTTGATCGCGAACCCGCCGCCCATCAGGCTGTCCACGTAGTCGATCTCGGAGCCGCGCAGGTACAGCAGGCTGGTCGGGTCCACCACCAGCCGGACGCCGTCAGCATCCAC
The DNA here is from genome assembly GCA_012729765.1 of Chloroflexota bacterium. Taxonomy (GTDB): domain Bacteria; phylum Chloroflexota; class Anaerolineae; order Aggregatilineales; family Aggregatilineaceae; genus JAAYCM01. The sequence continues at coordinate 446 of JAAYCM010000141.1, forward strand.
CACGCTGTCCTGGGGGAAGATATTCTGTTCAAACGCCATACCATACGACAGGCCGGAGCAGCCGCCGCCCTGGACAAACACGCGGAGCATTAGATCGGGCAGGTTGCGCTCGGTCAGCAGTTCGCGGACCTTGGCCTGTGCACCAGTGGTAATCGTCAGCAGCGGGGCTTCGACTTCGGTGTTATCCTGCTGCACATCGGTAAAAGGAACGTCAGCCATCATGATCTCCTAAATTGTGTTCCTGCGAGCCGCCTTCGTTGGGAATAGTTTATCAGTCTGGGCGTGTTTAGTCAATTTACATGATGAATGTCTTACAAAATAGCGCAGCGGCCACAACTTCAAAGATTCGGCGGCGCATCAGCCGGTGTGAAGCCGGGCGGCAGTGGGCGGAAGGGTTGGTTGCCTTCCTCGACGAACGGCGGCAGCGTGGGATCGGTGCGGCAGGCGCGCAGATAGCGGCGCTTATCGACACGCTCGCCCCGGATGTAGTAGCGCGGGTAGCCGCGACTCAGCTTGTTGTGCCGGTTCCACGCGCGAAAGATGCCGTGTTCCTGGCCGTTCCAGAAATGGCTTTCCTCGTAGACCGTGCGGTTATCGTATGCCCACCAGCGCTCATAGCCGTGCCGCTGCCCATCACGGTACTCGCGCTCTTCGGACAGCACCCCGGCGCAGCAGGACCATAAATCTACGCCCGTGCCGTGATCCATCGTATAGCTGCCGATCTGAACGCCGTTTTCGTCGAACTGTTTTGTTTCGCCGTGCTCTTTCCCCTGAATATAGGTACTGATTTGACAGAGCTGCCCGTTATCATGCCATTCTCGATACAGGCCGTGCATGAGGCCATCCTGGTAGCCGTATTCCATCGCCAGCGTACCGGATGGATTCCAGAAGCGATAACCGATCTCTTTCCCGTCAACGAAGTAAACCGTTTTTTGTTTGTCGCCGGATTCGTATGTTTCCAGGACGACTTCAACCGCATCAGCCGGGATGGGATCTGTCAGTTCCATGCATGGTATCTCCTGAGCATCCGCTCGTTTATGAACAACCCTGTTGAGATCAGGCAAAGAGTTGTCGATAAATTGTTGATAAGTGATGCCCCCAAGCCCTAGAAGCTGTTATGTACTTCCCCCCCATCCCCCGGCCCCTTCCCCCACGCGTTGCGGAGGGAAGGGGAGTGCGTAGGGTGGTGGGGTACATCCTATGGCGACACTATCCAGCCATCACGTGCGGGTGGCGACGACGAGCGTAATGTCATCGGCCTGGGGCGCGCCGCCCACGAACGCGCGCACGTGCTCCAGAATCGACTCCTGGACCTGCTGGGCAGTCGTGCCAGGCGCGGGGCGGGCGGCATCGAGCAGGCGCGCCTCGCCGAACTCGGCCTGCTGCACGTTCTGCGCCTCGGTGACGCCATCGGTATAGAGCAGCAGGGTCGCGCCGGGGGCAAGCGTGACGGTCTGCTGCTGCCACGCGGCATCGGGGAACAGGCCGAGCGGAATCCCGGTGCGGCTTAAGGCCTGCACCTCGTCCCCACGGAGCACGAAGGCGGGATTGTGCCCGGCGTTGGCATACGTCACCTGCCCGGTGCGCGAATCCAGGATGGCATAGAACGCGGTCACGAACTGGTCCGACTCGGTGTCGAGCAGGATCCGCTCGTTAGCGGCTTGCAGCGCGCGGGCCGGGTCGTTTGGATACTGCACGGCATAGGTGCGGATCAGCGTGCGGGTGAGGGCCATATACAGCGCGGCGGCGGTGCCCTTGTCGGCCACGTCCGCGATCAGCACGCCGAGGCAGTCTTCGCCGAGCGGGATGAAGTCGTAGAAGTCGCCGGATGTCTGGCGGGCAGGCGTTATCGAGGCGGTGAGGTCCCAGCCCGGCACGCCTGGTACCGCGCCCGGCAGGAAGGTGGACTGGATGCGCCACGCCAGGGCGAGTTCCTGGGCGGTGCGCTGGTGTTCGAGCGCTTCGCGGTGGGCCTGGGCGCGATAGAGGGCCGAGCCGATCTGCGCGGCGAGCGACTGGGCCGCGACCCGCGAGTCGGCGGCCTGACCATAGAGGCGCGGGCGCAGCAGGTAGATGCCGCCGATGCAGTCGCGCGGGGTGCTGTCGTCGGGGCGGCTGCGGGCGGGCGTGATCTTCACGGCGAGGGCGTCGCCGACGACGGCTCCGGGCCGGGATTGGACGGCTTCGGGCAGGTGCAGATAGTCATCGGGGGCGGCGCGGAGCTGGTCCCACACGCCCGGCGCGGCCCAGCCTGTGGTTTCGGGATAGGTCACGTGGAAGGCGAAGCGGGCGGTTTCGTCCTGATCCTCGAACAGGCGGATCTCAACGCGATCGTTGGGGAACATCTCCCCGACGTGCGCGGTGAGCAGGTCCGGCAGGGTCGAGAGGTCGGGCGGGGCCTGGATGATCGCCTCGCCCAGGGCCTCAAGTCGGGCCAGCTCGCGCGAGCGCTGCTGGGCGCGGACCGTGGCGCGGCTAAGATAGTGCGCCAGGGCGTTGACGAGCAGGATCGCGGCGACGAAGAACAGAAACGCGCCGGGTCCCACGTGCGCATAGAGCAGCGCGGCCAGGATGGCGAACGGGATCATCACGAACGAGACACCCAGCACGCTGATCATGAAGCCCCACGCGCCGCGCCACGTCAGCGTAACACCCCCCGCCCGGCTGACGATATAGACCAGCGGCAGCAGGATCAGTCCCGGCAGCACCGAATCGATCAGCATGGCGACCAGGGCCGGGAGCCAGTCTTGCAGGTGAGCGCTGGACAGCGGATAGCCGCCGCCCAGCGCCTCATAGACAGCCAGCGCGATCAGGGCGGTCAGCGTGGTTGCGCCGAGGCCCTGCAAGAAGAAGGAAAGCTCAAGCCAGATGCCGCCCGCCTGCCGGTCGCGGCGCTGCTGCATGTAGTCGAGCAGGCTGGTCGCGACGCTGCTCAGGACCACGATCCAGAGCATGGTCGGGCCAAAGACCAGCAGCGCCGACCAGATCAGCAGATCGGCCAGCGAGCTGATCAACTGGAACGTGCCGCCGCTGACCAGCCGGAACTCGACCGTGAACTGCTGCTGGTTGATCACAGTCAGCGCCAGCGTCAGCAGGGCAAACGCTCCAGCGTGGGCGGTGAGCGTGTCCCACCGCGTGACGAGCAGCAGCCACACCAGGCTGATCAACACGAAGGGCAGCATATAGAGCACAGCCAGCACTTCGGTGAAGCCCTGGGTGCGGTCCGGCCCTTCCATGCCGCTCAGATCGCGGCGCAGCCAGCGGGTGATGGCCCACAGCTTTCCTTCGGTCATGTTTATTCCTCAGTGACGAGCGGCGCCGAGCGTGCCCGGCGCGGGATGCCGATCAGCAGCGCGACCGGCCCGGCCAGCAGCAGCCACATGGCCGCTTCCAGCCCGGCGGATTCCGCGAGCAGGCCCAGGCCCAGCGGGACCAGACTGCCGAACAGCCCGCCGACGTTCACCGCCGCGAGGACGGTTCCGCTCTGGCCGGGCAGGGCCGAGTAGAGCTGCGCCTGTAGGATCGCATACCAGCCCGCATTCAGCAAACCGAGGCCGCCCAGCAGCGCGAGCTTGAGCGCGAACGGCCCGGCCAGCAGAAAGGCCGGGAACGTGATCAGGACCAGGGCCGCGCTGACCCGCAGATAGGGCAGGCCGCGCACGCGTTCCAGCAGCGGGATCATCAGCAGATCGCCCACCAGCCCGACGCCGGTCCAGACGGCGACCGCCAGCCCGGCCCGGCCCGCCTCCACGCCGACGACATCGACGAAGTAGAGTGCCAGGAAGCCGTAGAGAACGTCGAGCATCAGGTCGGAGAACTGGAGCAGCACCAGCCAGCGCAGCACATCGCGGCGCCGGATGGCCTGCCACGCCAGGCGCAAACCCTGCCGAAAGCCGGGCGTATCCTCATCGTCACCGTTGGTACCGTTGAGGTGGACGACCGGCTGCCGGGCGGCGAGCGCCATCAGCGCCAGGGCCAGCCCGGCGAAGATCACGAACAGACCGCGCCAGCCCAGGCCGAGCACCGACGCCGCGCCGAGCGCGAGCGGCCCCAGCACCATGCCGATCGATCCGGCAAGGGTCCAGCGGGCCATGTTCTGCTCGTGGCGGGCGGGATCGGTATCCATCAGCGCGGCCTGCGACAGGCTGACGAACGCGCCCGACGCCGGAAAGAGCAGCAGCGACGCGAACAGCAGCGGGAAAAAGCTCTGGCTCGCAGCCGCCAGCACCAGCGCCAGCGCGAAGGCCACCCCACCGCCGAGAATCAAAACACGGCGGCGTCCGAGGTCGCTCAGGATGCCGAGGATAGGCTCGACCAGGTTGCTGAACAGGGCCGGAAGGGTGAACAGCAGGCCGATCTGCGTATAGGACAGCGCAAGATCGTCGCGAATCAGCGGCCAGGCTGTTTCGTATGCGCCGAAGACAAACTCGTCGAGGAACTCGATCAGGAGCAGCGTGAGGGCGAAGAGCGACAGTACGCGTACACGCGGTCAAAGGAAGTGGTTGATCATGAGATTTCCTTTCGGGGTGTGCGAGAGCGAAAAGTGGGATCGAACCGATCCGGGAACATTGTACCAGAATTTTCGCCTATTGCACGACGCTGATCACGACGCCCTGCGAATCGACGCTGAGCGCCCAGGTGCGCGCCTCGACGCCGACCGCCCGGAATGCGCCCTGCATCGCGCTTTCGATCTGGGCGTGGTTGTAGGTGGCAAAGGCCAGCATCGCCGGGCCGGCGCCGCACAGCACCACCCCGATCGCGCCGGCCTCGTGCGCGGCATCGACCACCGCCTCGTAGCCGGGGATATAAACCGTGCGGTACGGCTCGTGCAGCTCGTCGCGCAGGGCATAGCGCAGCAGCTTGAAGTCGGTGCTGCGCAGGGCTTCGATCAGCAGCGCGGCGTGGCCGACATTGTGCACGGCGTCGCTCATCGGCACCTGGGGCGGCAGATCGTCGCGCAGGCGCGGCTCGTAGTCGCGCAGGTTGGGCAGGGCGACGACCACGCGCAGCGGCGCGATCTCCAGCGCGCGGTAGAAGATGCCCTCGGCGTCGCTGGCGCAGATGCCCAGGCCGCCGCGCATGGCGGTTACAACGGCTTCGGGCTGGCCGCAGATCTCGGTCGCCAGGCCGATCAGGTCCTCGCGGCGGTAGGGGCTGCCGAGCAGGTTGTTCGCGCCGACCAGCCCGCCGACGATCATCGCCACGCGCGCGCTGAGGCCGACATCGAGCGGGATATGGTTGGTGCAGACGACATTCAGGCCGACCGGGGCCTGCTCAAGCTGCTGAAAGAGGGCGATCGCGGCGGTCATGACCGGGTTGTAATAGTCTTCCGGCAGGCGGCCCTTGCCCTCGCCGCGCACCTGAACGGTGAGGCGGTCGCTGGGGTTGAGACTCATCTCGATGGTGTTGCGCAGGTTGAGGGCCAGCCCCAGCACATCGTAACCCGGCCCCACATTGGTGATGACGGCGGGCACGGAGACGTTCACTTTATACATCGCTGCTCTGCCTTGCCGAGTGGGCCGGAAGCTTCCGGCGGATGCAGTCTGTCACCCGCTTATGGTAGTGCGGCGGGCGGGGACGCGCAAGCGGCGAAAGGTCAGGCGCGCCACTGATCGCCCAGCAGCGACACCTTGAAGGGATGCAGCTCGGCCTGCATGATGCCCTGCTGCACGGCGGGATCGCTCTCCATGAAGGCGCGCGCGGTGGCTTCGTCCGGCGCGGTGAAGATCACGATGCCGAATGCGCTGTCGAGCGCCGGCCCGGCCAGGAGCAGCTCGCCCGATGCCAGCTTGGACTGGAGATGATCGAAGTGCGTTTCCATCGTGCGGCGCTCCTCGGCAGATGGCTTATTCGCCATGTCGGGGCGTGTCATGCGGATGATGTAGATGTAGACCTTCGGCTCGGCCATGCTGCCTGCTCCCTCGTGTCAATGTAGCCTGGACGTGGAGATTATAGGGCCGGGCACGGCAAACTGCCTTACGCCTGGCGCAGGCGGTACAGGGCTTCGTCCTCAGCGGCATAATCGTACTGCTGCGGATCGAGCGGCTGCGGTGGGTGGGCGCGCTCCCAGGCGACGGTGCGGCGCAGCGCTTCGGCCTGGGGGACGACTTCATGATAGCCCAACTCGGCGCGGATGCGCTCGGAGCTGGCGACAAGGTCCTGGGCCAGGGTGGGCGGGCTTTGCAGCGCTTCGGGCAGCGTGGGGTTGGGCGCGATGACGATCTCGCCGGTCCAGCCCGCCGCCTCGCCAATGGCGCGCACCCACTCGGCCAGGGTGAGGGCGGGCATCTCGCCCAGGTTGTAGACGCGCCCGGCGGCGCGCGGATCGGTGGCGGCCAGCGCGATCGCGGCGGCAGTGTTCTCCACATAATCGCGCGTCCAGAGCCAGCCCGCCCCCAGGTCGTCGAGCAGGATCGCGGATCGGCCATCGTCCATGCGCTTGAGATAGGGATAGAGCCGGTGCTGGTAGTCGCCGGGGCCGTAGATCATCGGCAGGCGCAGCACCGTACCGGGCAGAGCGGGATCGCCCATCACGGCGCGCTCGACCAGAATCTTGTCGTAGTCGTCGGCCCAGCGCATCGGATCGTCGTCGGCGCGGGGTGTCGGGCCGCGATAGGGATAGAGCTTGTCGCGCAGCGGGCTGTCTTCGGTGAGGGGGACCGCGACCGGCGGGCCGGACTCGGTGCCGTTGATCACGCCGTAGGCTTTGTATACGTCCTGGCTGCTGATCGCCACGACGCGCCCGGCGTATCCCGTGAACAGGCGCATCACGGCCTGGGCGTCGGCTTCGGTGATTGGGAACATATCGAGCACTACGTCGGGCTCGAAATCGCGGAAGGCCGGGGCGTGCGCCTCGAAGTCCTCACGGCGGTTGCCCAGGATGTGCGTCACCTCGGTGGGCAGATCGGCGTTGTCGGTGCGGGTGCGGTGGAACAGCGCGAGCGTGTGACCTTGCGCGTGCAGGCGGCGGACGGTGGGCGGGCCGATGAAGCGTGTGCCGCCCAGGATCAGGATGCGCATAGGATGATTTCCTTCCGGCTGGCTCCGGGCGCGCGGCCCGGCGGTCGGGCAGATGATCGGTTATACGGGCCGGGCCGTCACGATTGGCTGGTGATAGCCGGTATCCTGCGGCATGTGCCAGCGGATATCCTCGAAGCCGGAGTCCGCCAGGATCGTGTTGAGTTCGGCGCGCAGCAAAGCGCGGTAGGTGGTGGCGTGGCTGGTGGTGCGCCACCCGTCGCCGTCCGGACGCAGGATGAACAGTCGAAAGGCATAAGTGCGGCCATCCTCGGCCCAGTCCCAGACCTGAAAGACGATGCGCGGCCCGTCCGGCCCATCGAGCACCTGGGGCATTGTGGCGCGCGGCCTGTCGAGCGTGAGGTGATCGTAGTCGCGGATGCTGAGCAGCAGCAGCCCGCCGGGGCGCAGTTTGTCGCGCATATTTTCGGCGGCGCGGCGCAGATCGGCATCCTCGATCAGGTGAGGCAGCGAGTTGTCGCAGGCCAGGACGACATCGAACGTGTCGGGGACCTGTTCGGCCAGGGTGCGGAAGTCTGCCACGCCCACCGAGAGCGCGATGCCCTGGGCGGCGGCCTCATGAGCGGCGCGCTCGACGGCAGCCGGGCTGAGATCGGTGGCGTGGACGGTGTAGCCGCGCCGGGCCAGCCCGATCGCCTGCGTGCCGATGCCGCACGCGCAGTCCAGCACAGTGCGCGCTTCCGGCAGGTGGGCGCGGATCACACGCTCAAGCACATTGCTCTGGCGCTCGATGCCGCGCAGCCAGTCGGCGTAGATCAGGTGGTAGTCCTGGGCGAGATGCTGGTAGAAGTCGAGCACGGTGTCGGACATGGCATAGTCTCCAGATCGGATGCTAAAGGCTGCCCCCCATCCCCTGGCCCCTTCCCCCACGCGGCGCGGAGGGAAGGGGAAAACCGCCGTATCGCTCAAAGTCCCGCCCTCCTGGTGGGGGAGGGATGCAGGGAGGGGGGCGTGCGGCTCAATAATCCAGCGGCGTGTTGTTCAGAAAGGTCAGCAGCCAGTAGGGCGCGGCGTCCAGCATATCGGCGCGGAACTCGTTGCTCGCCAGGGTGGCAGCGTCGCGCCACGTCAGCGCGCGGCTGAGCGCCGCCAACTGATCGGTGAGCGCGGCCAGCTCGCGCAGGCGCTCGATCGGCTCGTAGTCCAACCAGCAGCCCAGGTAGACCTCGCGCAGGTGATCGAGCGCGGCGTCGGCGGTGTGAAAGACGAATTTGGCATAGCGCAGCGCGAGCATCAGCGAATAAAACGGGTGCGCGATGAACGCCTCGCCCCAGTCGAAGAAGCAGTACTGCCCGTCGCGCAGGCCGACATTGCCGACGTGAAAATCGTCGTGCTCCAGCGTGGACGGGATGTTATACGACGCGATCCGGGCGCACAGCTCGCGCACCGCCGGGGTGTAAGCCTGGAGCCGGGCGAGATCGGCTTCCGAGACGCCGTCCGGATGATCGAGCAGCAGCGCGCCGGCGTCCGCGAGCAGGCCCGCGTAGAGGGTGGGCAGCCGGTCGGGGCGGCGGTCGGGCACTCCGGCGGCCAGCAGGGACTCGACATGGAGCACGGCGGCCTGTTGGAGCGCGGCAAAAGCGCGCAGCATGGCGTCCCAGCGCGTGATGTCGCCATCGGCCTGGGTCAGCGCTTTGACGGTCGGCCCGGCATCGGAGAGCAGCAGCCAGCCCTGGGCCGGATCGCAGCCGGGCACATCGGGCACGGCACCGGGGAAGCGCGCGGCGAGCGCGGCGCTGACTTCCGGCTCGTGGGCGGACACCGCGTTGCAGCCTTTGAAGTAGAAGCGCGCGCCGCCGGTCGTGTCTGCGGCGAGTACATAGCCGCTGGGTCCAACGTGAATCTGCTCAAGCCGGGACAGCTCGTGCCCGGCGAGATGCAGCCGTTCAGCGATCCAGGAGTCACGGGCGGAATCAGGTGCAGCGGTCACGGCAAACCTCGTCGGGGTTAGGGGGCGGTGAAAACGCGCTCAGTTTACCCGCTTCTGGCCGGTTTTCAAGCGCCAGATGCCGATCAGAAATCACGGCGCGGCGCGTAGAAGGGCGGCCCCATATAGCAGGTGATGCCGACGGGCCGGTAGCCAAGCTGCTCGTAAAGCGGATAGCCGGCGGACGACGCCATCAGCATACTGGCCGGGATGCCGCGCGCGCGCAGATCGTCGAGCAGGGCGAGCATGATCGTCGTGGCACAGCGCCGCCGCCGGAAACGGTAGCGCGTGCCGACGTTCCAGACGCCGCCCATGCCGTCGCAGAGTGAGAGTGTCGCGCAGGCTGCCGGCTCGTCACCGCTGTAGACGAGATAGTGGACGACATCCTCGGCGGGCAGGTGCTCCGGGCGGGCGACGCGGTGGTTGATGCTCGAATTGGTGGCGAACGCTTCGGTCATCACCTGGCGGACGTGCTCAATATGGCGCGGGGTGGCGGCCCGCACGACGCGCACTGCCGGGTTGATCGGCGGGCGGTGGGGCGGGGTGTCGAGCACCATCAGCGGCGACGACCAGCGCGCAGTATAGCCCTGATCGGCCAGGAAGTCGGCGGTGTGGGGCATGTACGTATCGGTGTAGATCACGCTCCAGGCGGCGTTGTAGGGCGCGAAAAAGCGCTCGGCGGTGTGCAGCGCCTCGGCGGTGAGCGCGTCGGGCGTGTGCGGCCAGAGGTGATTGGCCCCGGTCAGGCGCACGTCGCCGCTGTAGCTGAGCGTATAGGTGGCGCGGCGCTCGGTGACGGCGCCCGGCCAGGTGCGGAACATCTGGTCATAGAACGTATCGGCGCAGGCCAGCGCCGCTTCGAGCCGGGGATCGGGCATCCGCTACCAGCTTTCGGCCAGGGGAAGGGTAAAGGTGATGATCGTGCCTTCGTCCAGGCAGCTCTGCACCCAGACTTTGCCGCCGTGCCGCTCGACGATGATGTGCACGAAGGTCAGGCCGATGCCGCCGCCGGGCACCTCGCGCACGCGCGGATCGTTGGAGCGCCACAGCCGGTCCCAGATGTGCTCCTGATCGCTGGCGCTGATGCCGATGCCCTGATCGCCGACCGTGCAGAAAACGCGCGCGCCTTCCTGCCAGGCGTGGATCGCAACGTTCGAGTCGGGGTGAGAATAGCGCACCGCGTTTTCGAGCAGGTGGGTGATCGCCTGGCGGATGCGGAACGGGTCACCGATCAGGACGGGGATCGGCTCCTGGGTGCTGACCACGATCGTGATGCTGCGCGTGTGGGCCTCGTGCGTCACGCTGGCGACGGCCTCGTGGATCAGGCGCGAGAGATCGATCGGCTCCTGGACGAGCGGCATCCCGGCTTCGATCCAGGCGAGATCGACCAGCGAGGCCGACAGCTCGTACAGCTTGGCCACGATATCGCGGATGCGGCCCAGGAATTTATCCTGATCGGCATTGAGCGGGCCGAAACGCCCGACGAGATCGGCATACCCGCTCAGGGCGTTAAGCGGGTTGCGCAGGTCGTGGGCAACGGCGCGCATCAGGGCATCGCGGCGCGAATCGAGCGCGGCCTGCTCGGTGATGTCGTGCAGCAAGACCGCGCGCCCCCCGCCGGGCCGATCCACGCCGACGCCCACCGCCAGGCGCTTGTGGGGCAGGCTGACTGCGCCCTGCTGATCGCCCGGCTGGCTGAAGAGGCGCACCAGGTCCGGGCGGGTGCGCAGCGCGGCAGCAGCGGGGCGGCCCAGCACTTCGCCCGGATCGAGCCGCAGCATCGCCGCCGCACCGGGATTGAGCCGCTCTAGCTGCCCGGCCCGATCACTCAGCAGCACCCCGGCAGAGACGGACTGAAACAGAAAATTGAGCAGGAATTCATGATCGTGAACATGTGTCATGCGGTAATTTTAGCAGCGTTAGCACGAGTGCAAAACCGCCGCGCGGGCCGGTTATGGGTTGAGCCGAGATTACGCCGGGTTCGCATTCTGTATGAAAATACTCACCAATTTTTCAAGTGCCCTGACAGGTTATGAACAGCGCCCGAACGCTCCATGTCACACCGGCCTGGGGTGCGAAGTGTAAAGATGGACGCGGCTGCGCGGCCCAGGGGGATTGAAACTTCGCGTACAAATGAGCGTTCTATAAAACCTCTATAAAAGTCCTGTAAAATCCTGTCTGTTATCCCTGAAGTATGTGTATGATTGGGGTGATTCTAGCGCCAATACTATAGAGTCAATTACAACTACACTTGAGACGATGTTGAAGGGGGTCGCAGTGACACGCCACCTACTTATAACCTATTCTAATCCGCACATATACTGAACTATAGCTATCCCATAACTTCGCGCCGTATCCGAAAGGAAGCCACCATGCACGGAAAAAATGGGCTGCACCTGCTGCTGATCGCGGCACTGCTAGCTGCTTTTCTCTTTGTAAGTCCGCTCACACAGCCGCAGGAAGTGTACGCGGCAGGGACCGTTACCGACTGCTCGACCTTTGGGCTGACCAGCACCGCTGTCCCATTCCCGGTGGGCACCGCTGTCACAATCGCGCCGGGGACGCTGGCCGATGCCCTGTATGACCCTATCCCGGCCAATGCGGCAGGCCCCTATAACGACCGCTATGGTCTGGATTATGTCGGGGGCGACATCACCTTTGCCTGCAGCGGCTCAATCCGCCTGCCGCAAGGCTGGCGGATCTTTGTGGATGACCTGGGTAATAGCGGTTCCACGACGATCAATGCAGCGGGGAATGTGGTGACGCTGCGCGGCTTTGGCAACAACATCTTCTATATCGATCGGGCCAACGTGACGCTCATCGGCCTGACGCTGCAAGAAGGGCAGGCCAGCGCCGGGGGGGCGATCTATAACACATTTGGAAATCTGGCCGCCCGCGAAGTGACGCTGATCAACACCACGATCACGAACAACCGGGGCAATAGAGGGGCCGGCATCTACAATGTATCCGGCAGCACGACCACCCTGATCAACAGCACGGTTTATGGCAACACGACCATCGGCGGCGACCATCAGGGCGCGGGCATTTACAACGGCAGCGGCACCGTCAACGTGATCAACAGCACAATCACCGGCAACACGGCCAACGCCGCAGGCGGCGGGATTTACACCGCTACGGGAACGACGACTATCAAGAACAGCATCATCGCGGGCAACTCGGCCACGAACGCGCCGGACTGCTCTGGGGCGGTCGTCTCGCAGGGCTATAACCTGGTGCAAGACGCGACAGGCTGCACCGGCCTGGCAGCGACCGATCTCACCGTCGTGTCGCCCGATCTGGGGGCGGCGGCCCTTAACGGCGGCGTGACCATGAACTTCGAGCCGCAGACCGGCAGCCCCGCGATCGACGGCGTGGCGGCTGGATTCTGTACGCAGACGGGCGACCAGCGCGGGCAGACTCGCCCGCAGGACGGCAACGGCGACGGTACGCCGTTGTGCGATATCGGCTCGGTTGAAGTGGTAGGCACGACTCTGCCGGGCCTGAGCATCAGCGACGTGACCGTGGCCGAAGGGAATACCGGCACGGTGACGGCGGCCTTCACCGTAACGCGCACGGGCGACCTGAGCGGAACCAGCTCGGTGCAGTACGCAACCGCCAACAATACCGCGACGGCTCCGGCTGATTACGTGGCGATCCCGCTGACGACACTCAACTTTGCGCCGACGGTAGCCACCCAGACGATCAATGTGACGGTCAATGGCGACTCTGTGGACGAGGCGAACGAAACGTTCTTCGTCAACCTGAGCAACCCGACCAACGCCGTGATCGCGGATCCGCAGGGCGTGGGCACGATCACCGATGACGATACATTCGGCATCACCGTCACGCCGACGACCGGCCTGGTGACGACCGAAGCGGGCGGCACAGCGACCTTCACGATCCGGCTCAACAGCCAGCCGACTGACAACGTGACGATCGGCCTCAGCTCCAGCGACACGACCGAAGGCACGGTTGCGCCGCCGTCGGTGATATTCACTACCGGGAACTGGAGCACACCGCAGACGGTGACGGTAATGGGCGTCGATGACGCGCTGGCCGATGGAGACGTCGCCTACACCATCGCGACGGAGGCAGCGGTCAGCACCGATACGAACTACGGCGGATTGAACGCGCCGGACGTGGCCGTGACCAACACCGACAATGACACGGCGGGCATCACCGTCACCCCGACGACCGGCCTGGTAACAACCGAAGCGGGCGGCACGGCGACCTTCACCATCGTGCTCAACAGCGCGCCGAGTGCCGACGTGACGATTGGGCTTACCTCGAGCGACACGACCGAAGGCACGGTTGCGCCGCCGTCGGTGACATTCACTACCGGGAACTGGAGCACACCGCGGACAGTCACGATCACGGGCGTGGACGATCCCGACCCGGATGGCGACATCGCCTACACGATCGTGACGGAGGCAGCGGTCAGCACCGATACGAACTACAGCGGATTGAACGCGCCGGACGTAGCCGTGACCAACGCCGACAACGACACGCCGGGCATCACGGTCAATCCGACCGCCGGCCTGACGACGACCGAGGCGGGTGGCGCGGCGACCTTCACCGTCGTGCTCAACACCGCACCGGCTGACTCCGTGACGATCGGCCTCAGCTCGAGCGACACGACCGAGGGCACCGTCTCACCGGCGTCGGTGACGTTCAATGCCGGTAACTTTGCGACACCGCAGACGGTGACGGTAACGGGCGTGGACGATCCGGATGTGGATGGCGACATCGCCTACACGATCATCACGGCTCCGGCGGTCAGCACCGATCCGAACTATGATGGGCTGGATGCGGTGGATGTGGCCGTGACCAACCTCGATAACGAGACGAGCGGCGGCGGCAGCATCATCGTTACCCCGACCGCGCTCACGATCAGCGAGCCGGACGGCAGCGCAACCTTCGTCATCACGCTGGCGACGGCCCCGACCGCCGATGTGAATGTGGGCCTGGTATCGTCGGCGCTGGACGAGTGCATCGTCTCGCCGGCGTCGGCCACGCTGCACGCGGGCAACTGGAACACGGGCGTCGTCGTGACCGTAACGGCGGTGGATGACACGCTGGCCGATGGCAGCCAGCCCTGCACGATCCTGACCGCCCCGGCGAGCAGCACCGATCCGAGCTACAACCTGGTCGATCCGGCGGACGTGCGCGTGACGGTCCGGGACAATGAAGCGCCGGCGGCTTACGTCCCGACGGCGGAAGATCACGCCCGCGCGCAGGCCCCGCTGTGCTCGCTCTACGGCGGCGGCACGAACGTGATCGTGCGGGCGGATGTCCCGGCGGGCACGATCTGGGGCGGCAGCGTCTTCTGCCGGGTGATCGCGCAGAATGGCTCGTTCGTGACGGACGCGGGACAGATCGGTAACGCGGCGGTCTTGCAGCAGGGCGTGATCCAGGCAGTGGATGTGTTCGGCCTGGGGCACAACGGCATCTCGACCACCGCTTTCAACAACAGCGTCAAGGTCTGCCTGCAGGGCACAGGCGCGTTCATCTACCTGGACGCGACGCAGCAGCCGCGCTTCCCGTCGCAGCTCCCGACTACCGTCGAAGGCGGCTACACCTGCGCCTACATCCCCAACGCCGGGACGGTGGTCCTGGTGCCGGGCGTGGCGGGCAGCAGCGCACCGACCGGAGTCGAGGCTTCGCAGCCGGCGGCTCCTGCCGCTCCCAGCGGCGTACCGCAGGCGCTGACCGGATGCATGGTCACGGTCAACAACATCCTCAACCTGCGCGCCGAGCCGGGCCTGAACGGGGCGGTGATCACCAAAGTGCCGTACAACGTCCAGCTTACGGCTTTCGCGCGGCAGGGCGACTGGTTCCAGGTCGATTACCTGGGCACGGTCGGGTGGCTGAGCGCGGGCTTTGTCACACCGGACGGAGCGTGCGGCCAGTAAGGGAAATGCGTAGCAGCTTGCTAACGCAAGCATAAGGATAAACATAGTGCCTGTCTGAGTAATTACTCAGGCAGGCATTTTTAATTCTCTTTAACATGTTTTTTTGAAGTTCTTAATAACACTAAGTCTTGATTCTATTTTATACTGAAAGGGACCGTCCTGGATTTTGTCTTACCACTTCCCCATGTGGGTTGGAAAGGTGCCCTTGCATATGTACCAGACTCGGGTTCTCCGTTTCTTCCTGCTATTGATTCTCCTCACCAGCGCACTCGCTCTCGATCCGCTGGTTCGCCCGGTGCAGGCGGGCGGCGTGGTCACCAACTGTACTTCTTTCTCCGGCCCCGGCTCGCTGGAAGAAGCGCTCGTCGGCGGCGGCACCATCACCTTTGCGTGCAGCGGCACGATCCGGCTGCCCGCCGGCCAGCAGATCACCATCGCCACCGACACCACGATCGACGGCTCCGGGCAGAACGTCACGCTGCGCGGCTATGGCCACCGCATCTTTTATGTCAATCTTAACGTGAATTTTACGCTCAGGTTCCTGACGCTGACAGAAGGCTCGTCCAGCGCCGGAAGCGCGATCCAGAGCCGGGGCATCACGAGCATCTACGACAGCGTGATCACCGGCAACCGGGTAAACGCCAGCGGGCGCGGGGCCGGGGTGTATAACAACGGCGGGACGATGTACATCACCCGCAGCGTGATCTCGGACAACGTGATTACACAGTCCGGCAAAGGCGCGGGCGTCTATAATCTCGACGGCTCTCTGACGATCTCGAATTCGACCATCAGCGGCAACCGGGTCGATGGCGGGACCGGGACCGGCGGGATGGGCGGCGGCGTCTATCTGGATGGTGACGGCCCGATCCAGATTCGGACCACGACCATCAGCAACAACAGCGTCAACCTGAACGCGAGCGCGGCGACTGAAGGCTATGGGGCCGGGCTGTACAGCGCCCTGGAGAATACCAACCAGACCCTGACCCTCACCAACGTCACATTTTCGGGGAACACGGTGAATGGCAGCGGGAGCAGCTTCGCGGGCGGCGGCATCTACGCCCTGAACGGCACGCTGCATCTCGTCAACACCACACTGGCGGAGAACAGCGCGGGCGTCGGGGGCGGCATCGCGCGGGGCGGCGGCTCGCTGCGGCCCAAGAGCACGCTGATCGCCAACAACCAGGCCGCGAGCAATCCCGATTGCAGCGGCGCGCTGACTTCGCGCGGCTATAACCTGATCAGAAATTCGACCGGCTGCACCGGCCTGAGCTCGACGGATCGGGTGAACGTCGATCCGCTGCTTGGTCCATTGGCGAACAACGGTGGCCCGACCCTGACGCACGCGCTGACGACCGGCAGCCCGGCGATTGATGGCGTGGCAGCGGGCAGTTGCACGGACCAAAACGGCAGTGCGGCGATCACGACCGATCAGCGCGGCAGCTCGCGCCCCAACGACGGCAACGCCGATGGAGCGGCGCTGTGCGATATCGGGGCTTTTGAAGCGCCGACGGTGACGCCGGGCATCTTCAGCATCGACGATGTTGCCGTGACCGAGGGCGACTCCGGCACGACCACGACCGCGAGCTTTACCGTCACGCGCACCGGCAACACCGCCATCACCAGCACGGTGCAGGTCGCGACCGCCGACGGCACGGCAACTGCCGGATCGGACTATGTGGCGGTCCCGCTCACGACGCTGACCTTTGATCCCGGCGTGACCACGCAGCCGGTTGTGGTGACGGTCAACGGCGACGACGCGGTCGAGATCGATGAAACATTCCTGGTCAACCTGTCGAATCAGACATACGCCACTCTTGCCGACGCGCAGGGGATGGGAACGATCCTGAATGACGACACGGCGGGCGTACTGGTAGACCCGACGGCGGTCAGTGTGACCGAAGGCGGCGCGACTGACAGCTACACCGTCGCCCTGGCCGCGCCGCCGACCAGCGGCACGGTGGCGATCGCGGTCAGCTTCGACCCGGCGCTGGTCACGATCAACGGCAGCAGCGTTTCGCCGGTCACCTTGAATCTCAGCGATACCACGCCGATGACCGTGACGGTTGAGGCGGTCGATAATGCAGCGGCGGACGGTACACGCACCGGCACGCTGACCCACAGCGTCGTGTCTGGCCCGGCGGAGTATACCGGCGTGAGCGTGAGCGGTGTGGCTGTGACCGTGACGGACAACGACTCGGCGGGTGTGAGTGTCAATCCGACCGCGCTCACGGTGGCCGAGGGCGGTCCGGCGGGACAGTATCTCGTGGGCCTGAACACGCCGCCGAGCAGCGGAACAGTCGAGATCGCGGTCGGCTTCGATCCGGCGCTGGTCACGGTCAACGGCAGCGGCACGTCGCCGCTTACGCTGAGCCTGAGCGATACCACGCCGGTTATGGTGACGGTGGCGGCGGTCGATAACAGCGTGGTGGACGGCACGCGCACCGGCACGCTGAGTCACAGCATCGCGTCCGGCCCGGCGGAATATCTTGGGCTGGCGGTGGACCCGGTCGCGCTGACGGTCAACGACAACGATAAGCCCAGCAACGGCGGCAATACCGGGCTGGTGATCGTCGAGCCGCAGCGGATCAGCGTCAAGGAAAAGACACGCGTCGGCGTGTTCACCATCCGGCTGGCATCGGCTCCGGTCGCGGCGGTAACGGTTCCGCTGAGCGTCTCGGACCCCGCTGTGTGCAGCGCCCCGGCAGAAGTCGTGATCCCGGCAGGTGACTGGAGCGCGGGCGCGCAGGTCGCGGTGAATGCGGTGGATAACGACGCGGTGGACGGTGAGCGTGCCTGCGTGGTGCAAACCGGGCTGACGCGCAGCAGCGATACGCGCTTCAACGGGCTTGATCCGGCCAACGTGTTCGTGACGGTCGAGGACAACGAGTATGCGCCGACGGCGGAAGATCATGCCCGCGCGCAGGCCCCGCTGTGCTCGCTCTACGGCGGCGGAACCAACGCCATCGTGCGGGCGGACGTGCAGCCGGGCGCGATCTGGGGCGGCAGTGTCTTCTGCCGGGTGCTGGCGCAGAACGGCGCGATTATGACCGACGCGGGCCAGATCGGTGATGCGGGCGTGATTGCACGCGGCGTGATCCAGGCGGTGGACGTGTTCGCCCTGCGGCACGATGGCTCGCCGGTGGCGAACCTCGGCAATGGGGTGAAGGTCTGCTTGCAGGGCAGCGGCACGCTGTTCTATCTGGACGCGACGCAGCAGCCGCGCCATGCGGCGGAGCTGCCCGTCTCGCTCGAAGGCGGCTATAGCTGCGCGGTCGTGCCCAATGCCGGAACGGTCGTGCTGGTGGGCGGCGCTCCAGATGTGGTCCAGCCAGCAGGGGTTTCGGCGGGTGCGCCGGGCGGTGTGAGCACGCCGCTGACCGACTGCATGGTTACTACCAAGAACATCCTGAACCTGCGCGCCGAGCCGGGTACCAGCGGAGCGGTCATCGTGCACGTGCCGTATGACGTGCGCCTGACGGCGATGCAGCGGCAGGGCGAGTGGTTCATGGTGGACTACCTCGGGACGGTCGGCTGGCTGAATGCAGGCTACGTGAACACCGAGGGGGGGTGCGCATCGTAGCGGCTGCATCGGTCAGTGTCTTGGGGGAAGTGTGCGCGCCCGCCGGGGATCGTCTCCGGCGGGCGCGTGGTTTGGGGGGGGCCGTCATCCTCCGGCCCCTTCTCTCTCTCTGCTGCGCGGGGCCAAGGGGTTGTGTAGGGGCGATGCTTGCGTCGCCTGCTGGCCGGAAAAGCAGGTAAGGCAAGCCCTACCCCTACGAGGCGAGGCGGGAGATGGGGTATAGGCGGAGCAGCGTGTATTGCGAAAGTTACGTAAAATATGTAAATTACAGGAAGAAAAAAATCTGGGAGACTTAAGATGTCGATCACGATCTCAAAAACGGAGCTTGCCCGCAATACGCGCCAGATTGTCGATCAGGCGCGTAAAGGACAAACGATTGTTGTGGAAAGCTATGGTGAGGAACAGGTAGTCCTGCTAGACGCATTCGACTATCGTATCCTGAGAGCATTTGTCGCCCACGCCTTGCACCAGGAAAGCGAAGCGGGAGTCAGCTCAACGGGCAGCCAGCTCAATCTGATTATGGCGGACTATCTTGAGAGACGGATCAGCCTTGCCAAAGCCGCCGAGATGCTGGGTCTGTCACGTTTCGAACTCATGGAACGTTTCGAACGATTGGGGCTGCCTGTCCGCCAGGGTCCGCTGACGCTTGAGGATGCTCGTGGAGAAGCCTCTGCCGCACGCCAGGGTAAGGCCCCATTGAAATGACCACCGTGGTGGTTGATAACACCGTGCTCAGCAATTTCACACATGTTGAACAGCCCAAGCTGCTGCGCGCGGCCTTCGATAATCCAGTAACCGTTCGTGCTGTCATGGATGAGTTGATCGAAGGTATACGGCTGGATCGTTTGCCCCCGGTTGATTGGGGTGACATCCCTGTCATTGAACTCACCGCCGACGAACAGGAAAGTGCCGACGTGATTGGGCAGCGTTTGGGGCGCGGCGAGGCTGCCTGCATTGCTTTGGCCCGGTCGAGACAGTGGATAGTACTCACCGACGACCGGGACGCCAGAGCAGCAGCCCGCGAAGCAGGTGTTCTTGTGTCGGGTACGCTGGGTGTCCTGGTGAACCTTGTAGAAGGTGGCATCGTGTCTTTGAGCGAGGCAGACCATCTTCTCGCGCAGATGAAACAGCATGGCTATCGCTGCCCTGTCGATTCACTTTCTGAACTCAACGAGGATTAACAGGTGAATCGCTGATTGCCTGTGGGTTGTGCCCCTCATCTCCCGGCCTCGCCAGCGGGGCGACAGGGGTTGTAGGGGCGATGCTTGCGTCGCCTGCTGGCCGGAAAAGCAGGTAGGGCAAGCCCTACCCCTACGAATCGGATGGATCGGGGCGGGGTGTATTGGGTAGGGGCGTACGGCTGTACGCCCCTGATGGTGTGCGGGCGGGGTGGATTACTGCCGGAAATCGTGCAGGGTTTGCAGGTAGTAGTCGGGCAGGCCGATGTCGAAGCGCTGCCCGTCGACGATCAGGCCGAGGAAGCCGTCTTCCTGGCGCAGGCGGTCGAGAGCCGAGGTGAGTTGGAACTCGCCGCGCTCGCGCACGTTGTTGTGAATGTGCTCTTCCAGGTAATCGAACAACTGCGGCTTGATGATGTACTGGCCGAACACGGTCAGATATTCGTCATCCGGCAGGCCGGGCACCTGGAGATTGGTCCGGGCGTAATCGACGGTCGGCTTCTCGGCGAACTCGGTCAGGTTGAGCAGCCGGTCGGAGTCCAGCCAGACGCCGGTCGCCGTGCCGAAGTTGGCAAGCTGGGTTTCCGGCGTGCGGCGCAGACCGAGGACGCTCGTGCCGTGCTTCTGGAAGGCCGCGATCAACTGCTGGGCGCAGGACTGCTCGCCATCGGAGCGGTAGAGGTGATCGCCCAGCATGAGCAGGAACGGCTCGTCGCCGATCATCTCCCGCGCGGAATAGACCGCGTGACCGAGTCCTTCCTGTGTCCGCTGGACGGCGAAACGCACGTGCTGGCCGATGTCGAGCAGGCGGCGCGCGAAGTCCTGGAAGTGGCGCGGCAGCTTGTTGTAATTCTCAATCGACACCTGCTGATTGAAGAACGACTCGAATTCCGGCAGGTCTTCTTCCTGCACGATGATGATCACCTCGTCCAGCCCGGCGTTGAGCGCCTCTTCGACGATCAGCAGGATGGCGGGCTTGGCGATGCCGTCGCGGTCCACAATCGGGAACAGTTCCTTCTTGGTGGCCTTCGAGGCCGGGAACAGGCGCGTGCCGAATCCGGCGGCGGGAATAACCGCCTTGCGCACTTTGGGGCCGGTGGTGATGGTGAGCTTGAGGGCCTGCATATCCAGGTCGCGCTCGATGATCTCGATGATCGCCTGCTGGTCGGCTTCGCTGCGCGCGAGGAACTGGGCGGTCCCGTCGCCCTGCGAGCCGACGCCCTTGCCGCCCCAGATATGCGGCTTGAGCGGCGCGTAATCGAGGACGCGGTGCAGGACCGGCGCGGTCAATTCTTCGGGGCAGGCGGGCGTGGCGTAGCGGTCGAAGAATGCCTGCGCCTCGACCATGAGCGTGCCCAGGCGCTCGGCATCACCCGCTTCGATGGCTTCTATCGCCTGGTGGACGATGCGCTTGTTGATCGGGCCGAGCAGGTTTTGCACGCCTTCCTCGACCGGGTTGTCGGCAATCGGGTAGCAGCGGTTGAGACGCGACAGAATCTCCATCGTGTCTTTTTCGGCGTTGAGGTCCACGATCACAAAATACAGTTCGCCGCCGGCCTGAAGCTCGGTTGTTTCGAGGCGCTCGCCGTCGAAGGTCATCAGCACGGGGCGATTGCCGAAGGCGCAGCCCTGGTCCATCCGCCCGCAGCGCGAGGGCGTGGTGATCTCGCCCTGGTAGGCCATCTCCATCTCGCCGCGCACGGTCATCTTGAGGTCGTAGACGCGGTTGAAGGCGCGCGCGGTCAGGACGCTGATCGCGGCGCTGGAGGAGAGGCCCTTCTTGACCGGCAGATCGGTCTGGTAATTGTTGATCGTCAGGCCGCGCACGCGGTAGTGCGTGAGCACCTGGTAGGCCACCCCGGCGGCATAGCTGAAGAAGCCGCCGCGCTGCGCTTCGGCCAGCAGGGCGCTCAGCTCCATCGGAATCTCGTAGGGGCCGTGTGTCACGCCGTCGGGCGTGGTCGAGGTCAGCACGAGGGCGGTCGGGTGCGGCTCGACCTCGGCATAGATGCCCTGGTTGGTGCCGGTGATCAGCGCGAAGCCTTTTTCGATGTTGGCGTTGATACGGCGGTAGCCACCGGCCCAATCGGAATGTTCGCCCAGCAAACAAATACGTCCGGGAACGAAGATCTTCAAGGTCCCGCTCCTTATTGAGACATGATCGGGAATAGACAGGCCGCTGATTGTACTGGATTTGGGCGACATGAGCTATGATTTTTTGCATGAATGATACAGTTGCTTGTCCTGGATGCGCCGCCGGGGTGGTTGCGACGGCAGCCGGGCGGGCAGTGAGGAGCGGGATGATGCGCGACGACGATATATCGTATGCGCCGCGTGTGCGATCGGAGCAGAGCGCAAACGAGGTACAGGCCAGCCTGGCGCGGGTGAAGGCGCTCAAACGGCGCGAGCGCTGGCTGCAGCGCGTCTCAATCGGGATCGGGCTGGGGCTGCTGGCGCTCTACCTGGTGCTGATCACGATCGATCCGAAGCTGAGCCTGATCGGAGCGGTGCTGATGCCGCTCAGCGCGTTTGCGGTGGGGTGGGGGCTGCTGCGGGAGATCGTGGCGTTCATGGCGGAGCGGTAGGGGCGGTAATCCCCCCCATCCCCCGGCCCCTTCCCCCACGCTGTCGCGGAGGGAAGGGGAGAAAAGGCTTGTTTTTCAAGTCCTTCCCACCTTGTGGAGGAAGGATTTAGGATGGGGGGCAAATGCGCTAATCCACGTCGGGCAGCAGGCCGTCATAAGGCGGCAGGGCGGGCTGCTCGTCATCGGGTTCGGCGTCGTCAACCGGCAGCGCGCTCTCCGGCTCGACATTGGGCGTGCCGGGATCGGCAGGATCGGTGCGGGCCAGGGGCGGCGGTTCGGCAGCGGCAGGCTGCTCGTCGCAAATCAGCTGCGCGCCGGCATCGGGCGGCAGGGTTACGCTGTGGCCGGACGCAAAGCGGATCGCGGTCGAGTCCGGGCTGCGCTCGATCCGGATGCCGTGCTGAGTCCAGACCATCGGCTGCCCCTCGAAGGCGAGCGGTCCCGTGATCATCACGCAGCCAGACCGGGGCACGAACGCGCCGAACAGCCGCGCGAACCAGCCGAGCGAGACGACGCCCTCGAGCACGTCGGAATCGCCCAGGCCCTCGCCGGTGTCGGGATTGTAGAGCGCGCGGAACACCTGCTCGGTGGTCAGGCTGCGAATCTGCGCGTTCAGCAGGCGCTCGAACAGCATGGCGGCTTCGCGGCGATAGCCGTGATCGAGCAGGCCCCAGGCGATCAGCGTGGTCCAGCGCGGCCAGACCGCGCCGCAGCCGTTCTGCTGAGTCGGATCGTAGGCGGGATCATTGGCCGGGCAGGCGGGGATGCCGTACTCGCGCCCGTAGCGGGCCGGGTCGGTCAGCATGGCGACCATCTGCTCGACCTGTTCGGGCGTCACGGCGTCGGTCCACAGCGGCACGAAGAGCGATTGATCGTGGCGCGAGAGATCGACCGTGCTCACCTGGACGGTGTAGACGCGGCTGAGGCCGTCGAACTTCAGATCGGTGATCTCGCGCCAGACGGTGCGAGTGGTGGCCGATCCCATGCCCCGGTACCAGTCGAAGGCGTTGGCGTCGAGCGTCTCGTGGGTGGGCTGGCCGTTCCCGTTGACGCCCTCGATCGTGCAGCCAACTCTCGGCTTGTGGCTCATCCCGCCGATCACGCGCAGGATCAGGCGGCTGGCGTGCGGCAGCGGGGTCCGGTCGCGCAGCGGTTGGTCGCCCTTGCCCTCGAAGATGATCTCGCCCAGCGGCACCGCGTCGGTGTCCCGGTCGCGGTAGTGGAACGCGCCGGTTTCGGGATTCCACATGGCTTGCAGGTGCTCGCGCAGCGCGTCACGGCGGAGCGCGACCTCGTCCGCGACGCCCTGATCGCCCAACACCTGCGCGATCTGGATCAGGCTGGCGGCCTCGCGCAGCAGATAGGCGGCGAGATCGGGCGCTTCGATGGTGTTGATGTTGGCGCCCTGCGCCCAGCGGCGGCTGCGGGCCAGAGTCGGGCTGTCGCCGAACGCGCCCTGCTCAGGCCGCGACCATTCCGGCAGGCCGTCGCCATCCTGATCGAGATCGGGCTGGAGCCAGCGGCGGAAGAAGGCCAGCAGGCCGTCGAAGGTGTCGCGCAGAAAGCCGTCGCGCTGCGTGTATTCATAGACGGTGTAGGCCAGGGTCGCCAGCAGCGGCGGGGCGAGGAC
>JAAYCM010000018.1 GCA_012729765.1 Chloroflexota bacterium
ATCCGGCGTGAGCTGGGCGCGCCGCTGGAGAAAATCGGTGACGAAACTGGACTTCTGCTCGATCATCGCTCGCTCAAACAACACTGTTCAGTCAGAAGGGCGGGAACTCGCCGCGCGCTGTTGATCTCAGTTTACACCACCAACCCACCATCGACACTCAACACGATCCCGTTGATGAAGCCGGACTCTTCCGACGCTAGGAACAGGTAGGCGTTGGCAACGTCTTCGGGCGTGCCCAGCCGGCGAACCGGCGTGCGGCCCGCGAAGTCGTCCAGCACCTTCTGCGGCACGGTCTTGATCATGTCGGTGGCGATGAAGCCGGGCGCGATGGCGTTGGCGGTGATGCCCTTCGGCCCCAGCTCGCGCGCCCACACGCGCGTCATGCCGATCACGCCCGCCTTGGTGGCGACGTAGTTGGTCTGGCCGAAGTTGCCATACAGGCCGACGATCGACGACGCGCTGATCACGCGGCCATAGCCGCGCTCGATCATGTGCGGGGCGACGGCCTGCGTCAGGTTGAACACGCCCTTCAGGTTGACGTCCACCACGGAATCGAACTCATCCTCGGTCATCTTGACCAGCCGCGCGTCGCGCGTGATCCCGGCGTTGTTGCACAGGATGTCGATCTGCCCGTAGGCGTCCAGCACCTGCCCCACCAGCGCGTCGATCTGGTCGCGCCGGGTCACGTCGCATGTGACCGCCATCGCTTCGCCGCCCGCCGCCTTGATCTCGTCCGCGACGGCCCGCGCCGACTCCGCGACAATGTCGATCACGACCACCTTGGCGCCTTCCCCGGCGAAGCGCAGTGCGACCGCCCTGCCGATGCCCTGCCCGCCCCCGGTGATCAGCGCCACGCGGTTCGATAAGTGTTTGTCCATAACGCCCCTTCTTTCAATCTAATCCGACGCGCGCGCCGCCCACAGCAGCCCGCGGAGAACCATCTCGCGCACCTGGGGAATCTCGAACTCGGCGGCGTCGTGCCCCAGCGCGCAGTACGCGATCCGCCCCGCGCCCCAGCGCCGCACCCACGTCACCGGCATCACCGTCCCGGCGATCCAGGGCAGGTGCTCGCCGCCGAAGGTCGTCGTCGCCAGCACGTGGTTGGACGGATCGACCAGCATGTAGTACTGCTCCGAGTGCAGGCTGAAATCGTCCAGCCCGGCGGTGATCGGGTGCTGGCGGTCGGCCATCTGGACGGTGTAGCGCACCTTCCCGCCCGGATGGGCCACGAAGCGCCCGCCGGCCAGGAACATTAACGATCCGCTGCCCTCCAGCGTGACGCCCTGGCCGCCGTGCCACCCGGCGAAGCCGGTCCCGCGCTCGACCGCCGCCGCCAGCCCGGCCACCTGCTCGTCGGTGATGGTGTCCACCGACCAGTTGAGCACGATCAAATCGAACCCGCTGAGATAGGCCGCGTCGGCCAGCGGATCGAGCTCCGGCACTTGGACCGTTTCGAAGCCCAGCGCGCCCAGCATCCCGGCAACCAGCCCGGTCGTCTTCTCCGGCTCGTGGCCAGCATATCCCCCGTAGACGATCAAAGCCGATGGTGTCATGCGCCCTTCCCTCGCTCAGCCCCAGCGGATCGCCGTGGCGCTCCAGGTGTAGCCGGTGCCCGCCCCGGCCAGGACGATCAGGTCGCCAT
>JAAYCM010000019.1 GCA_012729765.1 Chloroflexota bacterium
CGGCGCGGGCGGTCGCGGCGCGGGCCTATATCTGCGGGCTGGGCCTGTATCACTGTGAGCTGAACGGCGAGAAGGTGGGAGACGAGTACTTCACGCCCTACTGCAACGCCTATGACCAGTGGATTCAGTACCAGACGTTCGACCTCACCGATCAGCTTGTCACCGGCGCGAACCTGATCACGGTGATGCTGGGCAACGGCTGGTACAAGGGCCGCTATGGTGCCAACCGGGGCGTAACCGAGTTCTACGGCGACCGCTTCGCGCTGATCGCTGAGCTGCATCTCACGCTGGAAGATGGCAGCGAGCGGATCATCACCACTGATACAAGCTGGCAGGCCCAGCCTTCCCCGGTTCTCGTCAGCGATATTTTCGACGGCGAAACGCTTGACGCCCGCATCGGAAAGACTGTGCCCGCGCCGGATGCAAGCTTTGGTGTGAGGCCGCTCGCGCTCGACACGGCGCGGCTGGAAGCCCGCCGCTCGCTGCCGGTATGCATCAACGAAACGATCAGGCCGGTGGCGGTGATCCACACCCCGGCGGGCGAAACCGTGCTGGACATGGGCCAGAATATGACCGGCTGGCTGCGCTTCCGGACGAGCGCCCCGGCGGGCACGCGCCTGTATTTTCAATTTGGCGAGGTGCTGCAAGACGGCAATTTCTTTCGCGACAACCTGCGCACAGCCAAAGCGGAATACACCTATATCGCCGATGGCACCGACGCGGTGGTCGAGCCGTATTTCACCTTCTTCGGCTTCCGCTACGTCAAGATTTCGGGCTGGGTTGGGGAGCTGAATCCCGACGATTTCACCGGCTGCGTGATCTACTCGAAGATGGACCTCATCGGCACGCTCGAAACCTCGAACGAGCAGGTCAACCAGTTGATCCGAAACGTGCTGTGGGGCCAGAAGGGGAACTTTCTCGATATCCCGACCGACTGCCCGCAGCGTGACGAGCGGCTGGGCTGGACCGGCGATATCCAGGTGTTTTCCGGCACGGCCTGTTTCAATATGGATGCGGCGGCGTTCCTATCCAGGTTCGCCTATGACCTGGGGAAAGAGCAGGCCAAGCTGGGCGGCATGGTGCCGCACATTGTGCCGATGGTCAATCTGAACAAGGGCGGCTCGGCGGCCTGGGCGGATGTAGCGACGATCCTGCCCTGGAACCTGTATGAGTTTTACGGCGACAGCGGCATCCTGGCGCAGCAGTTCGAGAGTATGCGCGCCTGGGTGGATTATATCCGGCAGAGTGATGATGCATCCGGCGGCAGGCGGCTGTGGACGGAAGGCACCCACTTTGGCGACTGGCTCGCGCTCGACGCCTCGGACCCGACCTCGCGCCGGGGTGGGACGCCGCATGACTTCATCGCGTCGGCCTTCTACTGCTATTCGGCGCGGCTGACCGCACAGGCCGCCGATCTGCTCGGCAAAACTGAGCACGCCGCCGCCTACGCGCAGCTCTCCGCCGAAGTCAAGGCGGCGATCCAGGCGGAATACTTTACGCCAACCGGGCGGCTGGCCGTCCCGACGCAGACCGGCTATGTGCTGGCGCTGTTTATGGACCTGGTGCCCGACGAACACCGCGAGCGGGTGCAAAATGATTTCATCGTGCGGCTTCAGCAGGACAATGTCCACCTGCGCACCGGCTTCGTGGGCACGCCCTATCTCTGCCGGGTGCTGTCGAATATCGGGGCGAACGATCTGGCCTACCGGCTGCTGCTCAACGAGGATTTCCCCTCGTGGCTCTATGCCGTCAACCTGGGCGCGACGACGATCTGGGAGCGCTGGAACTCGATCAATCCCGACGGCTCGATCAGCTCCACCGGCATGAACTCGCTCAACCACTACGCCTATGGCTCGATTGTGGAATGGATGTACCGCGATATGTGCGGGCTGAACCCGGCCTTCGAGGACAGTATGACCGGCTTCCGCCGCGCGCTGATCGCGCCCAAGCCGGACCCGTCGCTGCGGTGGGCCAGGGCGCGCTATCGCTCGGCGGCGGGCACGTATGAGAGCGGGTGGCACATCGACGACGCGGGGCAGATCACGCTCGATCTCACGATCCCGTTCAACGCTTCGGCCCGCGTCGTGGTGGCGGATGCCGACCTGGGCGCGGTGATGCTCAACGGCGGTCCGCTGCGCGGCGGCGAGCAGATCGGCGGCCAGGTGGAAGTGACGCTCGGCGCGGGACGCCACACGATCACTTATCCCCTGCGGGAAAGACCGCCCAGGCCCAGCGTCGAGCGCCCCCTGTGAAGCTGTGCGGGAAGGGAACCAGGCCCGATTCCCCCCACGTTTCACGGAGCTGAGGGGGCGACACTAAATTCGGAGAGGAGGGCTGGACTTGAGATACCAGGTCCAGCCTTCCCGAAATAAGCTCCAGTGGCGTGCCAACTTGCGACCGGTACGGCGAA
>JAAYCM010000142.1 GCA_012729765.1 Chloroflexota bacterium
AAAGCTGTTCGTCTAGAGTCTGCCCCTCATCCCTGTTCCACCGTGCTGAGCAAGTTTGAGGCATGAGGGGCGTGTGTGTCCGCTGCGGCCCGGCTACGTCAGTTCGCGGCTGCTGTAGCCGAGAATGCGGCGGGCGACGATCAGCGTGTTGATCTGGCCCGTGCCCTCGTAGATATCGTTGATCTTCGCGTCGCGCATCCACTTTTCGACCAGCCACTCGCGGCTGTAGCCGAGCGGCCCCAGAATCTCGACCGCCTTCTGCGTGATCCACGTCACCGCTTTGCCGGCTTTGGCCTTCGCCATCGAGGCTTCGAGGCTGTTGTGCTGGCCGTGATCGAGCAGGCTGGCGGCGCGCAGGGTGAGCAGCCAGGCCGCCTTGAGCTGCGCTTCCATCTCCAGCACGTCGCGCTGCACGGCGCTCAGGGCGTGATAGGGCAAGCCGTAGGGGATTTCGATCCCTTCCTCGGCCAGCTTTTCGGTCACGAATTCGAGCGCGGCACGTCCCACGCCGATCGCGCTGGCGGCGATCAAGGGGCGGCTGGCGTCGAAGGTCGCCATCGCGCCCTTGAAACCTTTCGTGCTGCCGTCGCGCTGGCGCACTTCGGGCGAGCCGAGCAGGTTATCGAAGGGGGTGCGCGCGTCATTGAAGACGATGCTGGCCGTGTCGCTGGCGCGGATGCCGTGCTTGATCTCGACCTTGTCAACCGTCACGCCCGGCGTCCCGGCCTCGACCACGAACGGCTTCATCCCGGCGCGCCCCGCCGCACGATCGACGGTGGCCCACACGACGACGATCCCGTTCGATTCGTCGAGCGCCAGCTTGCCGTTGGTGCAGAAAATCTTCTCGCCGTTGAGCACCCACTCGTTGGTTTCCTCGTCCAGCACGGCGGTGGTCTGGATGGCCGAGGTGTCGGAGCCGGCGCCCGGCTCGGTCATCGCCATCGCGCCCCAGACCGGCTCGTCGCCCTCGGCGAAGCGGCGCAGGAAGCGTTCCTGCTGGGCGGGCGTGCCGACCGCCTCGATTGCGGCCCCGGCCAGCAGCGCGGTCGGCAGACACAACATCTGCCCGACATCGCCCCAGCTCAGCATCTCGAAGGTGTAAATCATGTTCAGGTTGGTGATGCCCGGCCCTTTGCGCTCCGAGACTTCGCCCCGCTCGCGCTTCGCCAGCCGCTCAAGCTGGCGTTTCTGCTGCTCCTGCATCACCGGCCAGGTCATTTTGATGAAGTCGTCGGGCCGCTGGTGCTCGTGCTCGTCCAGGCGGCGTGCTTCGGGACGCATGACGCCCTGGGCCAGCGCCCCGGTCATCTGCAAGCCCTGCTCAATCCGTTCGGGGGTTTCAAAACTGATCGCCATCGTGTTGTGTCCTTTCTGCCGCTCGCGCCCGCTACACCATCGCCAGCCCGTCAAATGTGGAGAAGCCGCGCGCGTTGCGCAGCCAGCGCTCGACCGGGTGCTCGCGGATGTAGCCGTGCCCGCCGAGTGTCTGGACGGCGCTGTCGGTCACCAACAGCGCGACCTTGTCGGTATACTGCCGGGCGAGATAGGCCTCGCGCCGGGCGTCCGCGCCCTGGTCGAGCTTCCACGCGGCTTCCCAGACCATCAGGCGCGCGGCGTCGATCTCGATGGCGCACTCGGCCAGCATGAACGCGATGGCCTGTTTGGTAGCAATCGGCACGCCGAACTGCTCGCGCTCCTTGGCGTAGCCGATGGCGTATTCCAGCGCGCCGCGCATCACGCCGACCGCCAGCGCGCCCAGCGCAACCTGGCTGCGCGCCAGCAGGTGCGTGAAGTCCAGCCCGTTTTCGCCGCCCAGGCGCTGATTGGCGGCGATGCGCACGTTATCAAACGTCACGGGGTAGGTGGGCAGGGCGCGCACGCCCATCAGTTTTTCACGCGGGCCGACCTGCACCCCGTCCGCGTCGCCCGGCACCAGGAAGCCATCGACCTGCCCGGCCTCGGCGTTCCAGGCATAGACCAGCAGCAGCTCGGCGTGTTCGGCCAGCGGGACGGTTATTTTCTGGCCGCTGAGGACATAGCCGCCGTTCGCGCGCGCGGCGACGGTCTGCGGGTGGGTCGGATCGAAGCGGATGCTGCGCTCGATCAGTGCTGACGTGACCGGGGGCGGCGTCTCGTCCAGAAAGATCGGCAGCCACGCCTCGCGCTGGGCATCCGTCCCGGCCAGCACGAGCGGCAGCGCGACCGTCGCGGGGGTCATCAGGCGCAGCGCCAGCGCCAGATCGCCGTAGGCCAGCTCCTCGTAGGCCAGCACATTCGTCAGCGCGCTGAGCGCTTCGCCAAAGCCGCCCATCGACTCCGGGATGCTGCCCGGCAGAATCCCGATCTCCCAGCCGGTATTGACGATGGCGTTGGGGAGTTCGCCGCTTTCGTCGGCATCGTGGGCGATCGGACGCACCTCGTTACAGCTATAACGGTTGACCGCATCGACCAGCATTTGCTGTTCGTCGGTCGGGGTCAGACTGATCATCGTGTCTCTTCTCCTCTGCCTGCACTCAACTATCTTGGCTGCAACCAGCCCAGCGATTGCAGCGCGTCGTCCCACACCTGGGCCTCGATGTAACGGTCGGGTCCGGCGCTGCCATCGGGATTCCAGACCTGGGGCAGGCCGTAGCGCCGGATCACGTCCGGCAGCTCGGCCAGGGTGAACACCTGCCCGCGATAGGGTTTGCCGTCACCGTAGCGCATCGCGGGGAAAGAGTCGCCAACGGTGAAGCTGATCACGCCGGGATCGAAAGCCGCCAGGGGCACGCGCAGCTCGCACCCGTCACGATACCAGGACTGGACCCAGGGGCACGCGCCCAGGATCAGGTAATGGGGAGTCGGGCGGCGCGGCTGGCCGCCTTTGGCCGCGAACCGGCTGCGGATCGTCTGCTCCAGCTCGCGGCGGATGGTCAGATAGTCGGGGGCGCGCTGGCTGGCGAAGCTCTCCCCCTGGCGGCGGATGGTGTCTAACAGGCGCTCGGCCTCAGCCGGATCAAGCGCCGACAGGCTGCGAAACGGGCCGCGCTCGCGCTCATAGTAATGCGTCAGGAAATCGGGATAGTCCGGCGGTTGGCTCATGGCATCCCGGCTCCTGGCCGCAGCGACGCTAAAAATGTGCGCGCGATCTCCTCAGCGATCTCGGCCCCGCTCATCCGCCCGGCGGGGCGATACCACACGCTGACCCAGTTGAGCGCGCCGAACATCGTCTTGACGAAGATACCCACGTCCAGAGCGCGGAAGTCGCCGCACGCGATCCCGTCCTCGATCACGCGCCGGTAGAGCGCTTCGAGCGCGTCGCGCTGGCGGACGTACTGGTCGCGCACGCCGGGCATCTCCAGCAGGGCGCGGCTCTCGAAGATCACGGCGGCGGCGATATTGACGTTATCGATCTCGCTCTGCACATGAAGCTGCACGATCTGGCGCAGCTTTTCCGGCGGGACGGCGTCCCCCTCGACGACTGCCTGCACGGCGCTGATCATCTGGCCCAGCCCGGCATCGAGCACGGCGAGCAGGAGTTCCTGCTTGCTGGGGAAATGGTGATAGAGACTGCCGGCAGTCAGGTTGACCTCGGCGGCGATGTCGGCCATCGTCGCGCCGTGATAGCCCTGGCGGCAGAAAACGGTCGCGGCGGCGTGCAGGATCGCGTCGGGATGGACGGTTTGTTCGGCGGGCTTGCGGGCCATCGGCAGTGCTCCGGTGGGTACAGTAATTAATCAAACCTTCATTTAATTATATGGGCACAGCAGCCGCCATGCCAAGTCGACTTTGTGAGGCGCGCCACCACACAAGCAGCACTGTCAGCAGGCAATAATGGCGCGCGGTTGTTGTGTAAGAATAGGGCTTGCCCTACCCGCCGGGTGACGCAAGCATCGCCCCTACAGGAAACCCGGTGTCTGTGGCTGCCCCTCAGAGACCATTTGAGAAGTTCCCCCCATCCCCCGGCCCCTTCCCCCACGCTTCGCGGAGGGCAGGGGAGCAGGGCAAGTCTTCCTCATTTTGGGGGAAGGACTTAGGATGGGGAGAGGCGGCAGAATCGACAAGCCACCTGTGCAGTTACGACTTACTATGTTTGTGTTACAATCGCGCTGCGCACCGAAACGGCGCGACGCACGTATAGTCAAATGATGGATGTGAGGGGGGCCTGTTCCAGGCGCGCAGCGATGGCGATTGAGCACGCGACAACCTTCATCAGTTATTCGCGCCGTGACGAAACCTTCGCCCGGCGGCTGTACAATGACCTCTCGGCGGCGGGTGTGCGCCCCTGGATGGACCGCTACGACATCCCACCCGGCGCGATCTGGGACGACGAGATTCAGCGCGGCCTGAACGCGTGCAGCCACGTGCTGATCCTGCTCTCGGCGGCGTCGGTCGAGTCGCGCAACGTGCATGCCGAATGGAACTATGCCGACACGCTGGGCAAGACGCTCGTCCCGCTGATCCTGGAGCAGCTCCAGCCGGAGCAGATTCCCTTCCGGCTGCATGGGCCGAACTGGATGATCTTCGGCGGGCAGGACTACGCCGCCGCGCTCGAACGGCTGCTGGGCGTGCTGCCCGTGACTGCTGCGCCCAATCCTGCCGCCGCCCCAGAGCCGGCGCTGCCGGTCAATCCCGCGCCCGGCGGCCATGTCGATCCGGTCGCCGCCGCCGCCATCTGGAAACACGGTAACGCCGAGTTTCACGCCGGGAACATGGAAGCGGCCCAGGCCGCCTATACCGACGCGATCCGGCTGGCCCCCACGCAGCCCGAACCGTACATCCACCGGGGGATGGTGCTCTATTCGCTGCACCGCTATCCCGACGCCCTGCGCGATTTTGGGCAGGCCCAACAGCTTAACCCGGATATCGCGCTGCTGTATAACAACCGGGGCGTGACGCACCTGGCGATGAAGCAGGTGGGACAGGCATTGGCCGACTTCGACGAGGCGCTGATGCTCAACCCGGCCTACGCCACCGCCTGCTACAACCGCGCCGCGACGTTTATGGCGCTGGGGCGCTACCGGCTGGCGACGCACTACTATACGCGCGCGATCGAGATCAACGAGCGCGTGCCGATGTTCTATAACAGCCGGGGCCTGAGCTATGCCGCCCAGGGCAACCTGGAGCAGGCGTTAGCGGACTATAACCGCGCGCTGGAGCTGGACGAGACGTATGCCGGGGCGTATGGCAACCGCGCCAACGCCTATGCCAACGCCGGGCGCACCGCCGACGCGCTGGCCGATTATGAGCGGGTGATCGCGCTCGACCCGGAGCACTATCTGGCCTATGCCGGGCGCAGCGAGCTGCGGCTGTGCGCAGGCGAGTACGCGCTGGCGGCGCTCGATGCTTCGACCGTGATCGGCCTCAAGCCCGACTTTCACGGCGGCTATGCGCTGCGCGCGCTGGCCGACTTCCGGCGCGGCAAACGGCGCGAGGCGCTGGAGTCGTATGCCGAGGCGATCCGGCTCGACCCGGCGTGGCGCACGGTCGAGGGCGCGGCGGCCTACCTGACGATCTGCCCGGATGCGGCGCTGAGCACGGCGCGCGAGATTCTGGCCGCGCTCGGCTAGAGCATCCTTCCGGCGCCGGATGTGTTCTATGCTTGTAGAATGCCCGCCTTTATCCCGGTCTTATCCTGCGTGATTTCGATCCCTGTTTGACGGAGGTCGTAGTTTGAAGACGAAAGATCTGCTTGTGCGCATCCTGCGAAACCGGCTGGCCCTGTTTGCGATTCTGTTGATCATTCAGTCGCTGTTCTTCGTGACCAACATGGCAAACAGCCTGCTGCGCGAGCCGGACGACGGCTGGGAGCTGAAGATCGCGGCAATCGACAACCACCTGTCGCCGATGGGCATCTGGCTGATCCCGTATGCGGTCGGGTTCCTCTTGGCGGCGCTGCTCCCGCTGTGGGCGGCCTTTTATATGCCGATCAAGCTCTATCGCCAGTTCATCCTGGCGATGGGCGTGGCGGCGGTGTTCAGCTACATCATCTACATCGTATTCCCGACCTATGTTGTGAAGCCGAGGCCGGAAGATGTGCCGGGCAGCGATATCCTCTCGGTGCTGCTGCGCACCGCTTACGAGGCGGATAACGCCTACAGCACGCACAATGCCGCGCCAAGCCAGCACGTGTTCTACGCGATCATCAATGCGTGCTTCATGATCCGCTTCCGCCCCCGCCCGCGCGTGTTCTGGGTCTGGACGACGCTGGCTGCCCTGATCAGCGCTTCGGCGCTGCTGACGCGCCAGCACCACTCGCCCGACCTGATCGCGGGCTACCTGACGGCGGCCGGCGCGTATTACGCGGGTCTGTGGCTGGGCGAGCGCGTCACGGCCTGGCTGGGCGACGAGCACAGCCCGCTGATCGCGCCCTGGCAGCGGCGGCTGCGCTGGCGGCGCGGCGTGATGGACGCTGCCTGATGCTCGCAGCCTGATATTTAAAATTTGGTATGTCTGACTAATTCCAGACACACCACACAACGGTATGATCGGCGCCTCGACCTGCTCAAGGCGCCGATTTGTTGTTGATCGTGCGGGGTGGCGGGTGTTCGGTCCGCCTGGGCCGCCCACCGTTCGAAAGGTAATTTGGGGAGATTTCTGGATGAGCACACATGATACGCCGCGTTTTGCCGTGCCGGACTCCAACCTGATCCCGGTCAATCCGTATCCCGGCACGCTTTACGAGATTCCACCCTCGCGCATGTTTCTGATCAAAAAGTCGCTGCGCCGCTACACCGACCGGATGGGCGCAGACGCAGCCGTATTCGATGCCTCGCAGGGCGACGGCGGCGCGTCGCTGCCGGGCGTGCCAGAGGCGCTGCTCGACCGCGCGCATGTGCTCGTCAAGGCGCATGGGACCGGCTACGATGCGCCCTATGGCAGCGACGATTTCCGCACCTGTGTCGCCGAGCGCTACTGGCAGCTTGATTCGAGTCTGGGCTGGGGGCCGGGTAACGTGCTGGCGGCGGTCGGCGGGCGTGACGCGCTGCTCAAGGCGTATGATGCTATGATCAATCTGGGCACGGGGCGGGTCGGCGACGTCGTGCTGCTGACGCGCGTGCCCTGGATCAGCTACAACTGGGGGCCGTATGCCATCGGGGCGAACGTGCTGCTCGCGCCCGGCGATGAGGAGTCGGCCTGGCAGTTCACCGAAGACAGCATCCGCGAGTCGGTGCGCTTCTGCGAGCAGCAACGCGGCGGGCGGCGCGTAGCCGGGATCGTGATCACCTCACCCGACAACCCGACCGGGCACACGCTTTCGGCAGAGCGGCAGATCGCGCTGGGCAAGGCCGCGCTCGAAGCCGGGGTCGGCTTTGTGCTATACGACTGGATTTACCATTACGTTACCGAGGGCGAGCCGATGAGCGCCAACGCCGTCCTGAGCGCGTTCTCGCAGGAAGAGCGCGAGCGGATCATGATCCTCGACGGGCTGACCAAATCGCTGGGTGCGTCCAACGTCCGCAGCGCGCACCTGCTGGCGGACAGCAAGGTGATCAAGTTTATCAACACCCGCGCTTCGCACGGCGTGATCCCGCACTATCACGGGCAGGCGATCGCTATAGCGGCGTTTGAGATGGGTTTCCGCCAGGCTGCCGAGCCGATCATCGGGCCAACGAATGCCAGCCGTAAACTGGTGCGCGAGTTTTTGACGGCGCAGGGCTACCGCTTCATCATGGGCGATGGCGGCTATTATGCCTTCATCGACGTCACCGACTGGATGGAAGCGGCCAATATGGTAGACAGCTTCAGCCTGGGCGAGTATCTGGCCGCCGAGCACGGGATCGCCGTCGTGCCGGGCGCGGCCTTCTCGGCTGAGGGCAACGGCTGGGTGCGCTTCTCCTACGCGCTGCCCCCGGATGTCACACGCGGGGCGCTGGCGCGCTTTCACGCCGGCCTTCAAGCGCTCAGAGACGCGGGATAACGCACCCGCCGGAGCCGCCCTTAAGCATGGGGCGGCTCTTTTTATTTCCCCGCCCACAGTCCCACACTAACAAATACGCTGTCCATAGAGTTAAAATTCAGTTAGGTTGGCGTGAATTTACTGTGAATTTACGGATTTTGTGCGGGAAGTTTATTTAACAAAAATTCAGATCGTGTATACTAACTTTAACGAATCGCTGCATTGAGCAGGCGGTCAAGCACTACAGGATGGGGCGGGTCAGGATGTATCCTCAATACCCCGATAGCGATAACGAGCCGAACGAAGCTGCTGCACTTGCTAGCGTCCCCACGCAGCTAAACTTCGCGCAGGAAGTCCGCAGCGACCGGCTGAGCATTCTGTGGAAGGTGACGCTGTTTATCGCGCTGCTGCTGGTCTGGGCGATGGTGGTCGTGACCGGGGCCAACGAGGAGATGCTGGACCACATCGTCACCGATGTCCTGTTCCCCACCGGCCTGCTGATTGTGGGCTGCGCCCTCACCGGCTATTTCCTCAAACGGGAGCGGTTTGGCCTGGCCGTGACCAGTTACACCGCCGGGGCATTCGGTGCGCTGGCGGTCCTGACGCTGTGGGGCAGCACGTTCGGGCGAGATTACTTCCCCTTCGTCTTTCCGCTGCTGGTCTTTGTGGTCGGGCTGCTGGTGCCGGCGCGCCAGACGCTGATCCTGCTGCTGGCGGTAATCGCGCTGCTCCTGGGCGGCCCGCTGCTGGCCGATGGCCAATGGGAGCTGAGCAGCGCGCGCTTCTTCGCGCTGGTCCTGACCATCGCGGCGACCGGGCTGTCGGCGCAGGTCAGCGGCGAGCTGTTCGGGATCGCGGAGTGGGCGCTGGACAACTACCGCCGCGAGCGCCGCACGAGCTATGCCCTGTTCGACAGCCGCGAAGCGCTCCAGAAAAGCTTCCTGCGCCAGACGGCGCTCACCGATCAGCTTCAGCAGGTGAATAACGAACTGGAGACTGCGCGCAAGGCCGAAGAAGAGGCCAAGAATTTTCGCGGGCAGTTTCTCGCCAATATGAGCCACGAACTGCGCACGCCGCTCAACGCGATCATCGGCTTCAGCCAGACCATGCTCGACTTTCCGGCCATGTATGATGGCGTCGAGCTGCCGATCCAGTATCGCCAGGACATGGGCCAGGTGCTCAGCAGCGGCAAGCATCTGCTGACGATCATCAACGACATCCTCGACCTTTCGAAGGTGGACGCCGGTAAGCTGGACCTGGACATCCAGCCGGTAGACATCGGCCCGATTGTCAAGGGCGTGCTCTCGACGGCGGTCGGGCTGGTGGGCGACAAGGGCGATCAGATTCACATCCAGCGCGATTTCCCCGAAGAACTGCCGATGGTGCTCGGCGATCCGCTGCGCTTGCGGCAGGTGCTCCTCAACCTCTATTCCAACGCGGCCAAGTTCACCGACTCCGGCTATATCAAGCTGCAAGTCTATCGCCAGGATGGTGAGGTGATCTTTGCGGTCGAGGACACCGGGATCGGAATCGCCGACTCGGAGAAAGCGTTCATCTTTGAGGAGTTCCGCCAGGGAACCTCAGGGCGTAAGAAAGGGCGGCAGGGGGCCGGCCTGGGTCTGGCGATCTCGCAGCAGCTCTTGCGCCTGATGAACGGGCGAATCTGGTTCGATAGCACCCTGGGGCGCGGCAGCACCTTCTATCTGGCCCTGCCGGAATACGTGCCGGGCGAGGAAGAGCCGGTCACGCTGCCAACCAAGCCTGCCACGAAGCGGTTGCGCGTCCCACACCCATAAATTCTTTCGCAGATCACTTTAAAGTACCGGGTTGACGCTCATGCACATCTTGTACGTTGAGGACAACGAAACGAACCAGGCCCTGGTAGGGCGGGTGGTTCGTGCCCGCCAGCATCTCGTCACGTTTCGGGAAGAAGGCGAGGCCGCACTGAAAGTGCTGGAAGAGGATGCGACGATCGGGCTGATCCTGCTCGATGTCGAGCTGGCCGGGACGATGACCGGCCTGGACTGTGTCCGGGCGCTGCGGGCGCGCGGCGATCGCCGCCCGGTCGTGGCGGTCACGGCGTATGCCATGATGGGCGACCGCGAGCGCATCCTGGAAGCCGGATGCGACGGCTATCTGCCCAAGCCGCTGGTCGTGCCGGACCTGCTGGCGCTGCTCGATCACTACGAAGCCGAGCTATCCAAGGCTAGCACGCCGGCGCCACAACCCGCAACCGCGCCCACTCCTGCTGCGCCACAGTCCGCAGCAGCATCCACTCCTGCTGCGCCACAGTCCGCAGCGGCATCCACTCCCGCTGCGCCACAGCCACCAAACCCACCCGGTTCTGCGCCACAAACTGTACCGCCCAGCACCGTCGAACCGCCGAAACCTGTCGAAACCACGCACCCTGATTAAGGCCCTATCGGAGAGCACATGGCATGAGCAGCCCCGCGCAGCCTTCGGGCCCCGGCCCGACCCCACCCGACAAGCCCTGCCGCTGGGCGCTGGTGATAGACGACGAGCCGGCGAATCGTGATTTTCTGATGCGGCTGCTCGAACAGGCAAATTATGAGGTGCAGGGCGCGAGCCAAGGCAGCGAGGCGCTGCAACTGGCCGAGACACATGAGCAGGCCGGGCTGGTGGTGATCGATAACAAGCTGCCCGATATCGACGGGATCGAGCTGGTTGCGCGGATGCGAGCACGCTATCCGCAGGCGCGCATCATCATGGCGACCATGCTCGACGAGCCGGCGCTGATGCGACAGGCGTTCGAGAACGGCTGTGACGTGTTCATGGTCAAGCCGCATGGTTTTATGGAGTTGTTCCGGCGGTTGCAAACGTGCCAGCCGGGCGATGACCGGCTGGCACGACTGATCATCGATCAGTATGGGCCGCGTCCCTACCGGGGCTAGTACTACAGCCGCACCTGACGTTTTGTTGCCCCCCATCCCCCGGCCCCTTCCCCCACACTGTCGCGGAGGGAAGGGGAGCAGGATTTGAAGTCCTTCCCTCATTTTGGGGGAAGGATTTAGGATGGGGGGGCGATCTGCGGCTGTAGTACTAGCGCCGCTTTTCCACTCACCATTAACCAACTGATGTTGTTTGCAGCCGATCGGGGCGCGAGGGGGGCGCTCCGATCGGCTGCACGTGTGCGCTACCCGGCTGCTTCGGCAGTGGCCTCAGCCGTAGCGGCGGCGCTGTCGCCGATCACAATCGAATTCAACATCTGCTCGTAGGCGCGCGAGAAAAGGTCCCAGCCGTACTTCCCGGTCGCAACCAACTCGAAGACCAGCACGCGACCATCCGCAAGCTGGAACGCGCCAATCGTGGTATTGACCGGCGGGTCCTGCTCCTGATCCTTTTCGACGGCGATCACGCCCGCGCCGAGATTGCCGGTTTCCCAGTCGGCGCTGAACGGCTCGGTCAGCGGTGCCGTCACTGCTTCGATTGAGTCGGCGAAGTAAATCCGGAAAGTCGCGCGCTCCGCGAAGCGGTTGTTCTCGGTCGGGACCAGCACGATCAGCGCGTCATCCGCCGCGCCTGGCTCGAAGTAGCGCCCCGGATAGGTCAGCGTGACGTCTTCGGCGGATACCTCGTCGGTCAGCGCCAGGTCGAGCGGCATCGGGCAGGCGTCGTCATCCGGATCGCTGCAACCGGGCAGCCCGCTCGCGCTGCCGGGGCTGCTCAGTGCCAGGTCTGGCCCGGCCTGGGGACTGAAGCCCGCGCCCTGGGCTTCACCGGCTTCGGCAGTCGAGGCCGCCGGGGCGTCGTCACGATCCCCATCCCCATCATCACCACCACACGCGGCCAACGCCAGCGCCAGGACGATCAGCCCGATCAACAGCCCATTCCACTTACGGTACATCATGGTTTCATTCTCCTACCAGGCAGATAGACGCGCAGCGGTGCGCTTTCGGCTCACCGGGCCGAGAGTCTACCTGAAGCCCGCCCTCTGTGGCAAACCTCGTCTCCGTCTAAAGTCGGATTTGCTAATCGGTCTTCTGCATGGCGCGCGGGCTTTTCGGCTGTGTGAGAATGGGAATATCCATTCGAGGCGGCTTTATGTGCTTCAGCAGGAAGGAACTCCTCTATGATCAAGCGTTTTCTCTCCCTCGCCCTTCTGGCGATCATGCTTCTGGCGAATGTGGCGGGCGTGGTGCAGGCTCAAGCCGACCCCGAGTCTGATCTCCCGCTCACACAGTCGATCAGCGGGCAGGGCTTGACATTCGCCTATCCTGAGGGCTGGATCGCCAGCGCGCCGGACGACGACAACTTCGGTTTCACGTTTGCCGACAGCCAGGCGACGCTCGACCAGATGGCCGAGATTACCGAGGAAAATACGCCCACGATGCGGCCTGAACAGGTGACGATCTTCGCGTACGCGCTGCTCAAGTCCGATCTGCCGGATGGCCTGGATCTGCCGTTCATCTTCCAGGCGGTGGTGAGCGAGGTCGGAGCCGACGTCGAGGTGGGTGAATCGGTCGAGCTGGCGGCGGGCGAATTTGACGCGCTAAAGGCCCCGCTCGATGGCCCGCACAATGACGGCTGGCTCTATCTGATCGATACGGACGGCGCGTTTATCGTGCTGGCGGGGGCTGCCGGTGACGTGCCGCAGCTTGAGCGGGTGATGGATGCGATGGCCGGGGCGATGGTGGTTGATGACACCACGCTGACACGCCAGGGTGGGCCGGGGGACAACACCTCGCCCGATGCTGAGGAAGCACTGGGCAGCCTGTTTGGCTGGGATTCCGAAGCCGCACCGGTGCAGCCAGTCAGTGACACCACGGCCTCTGGCGGAGTAGAGCTGACGCAGGTCGTCAATATCGGGGTGGCCGAATATGGCTACCCGGCGGGCTGGTTCACGGCGATGCTCGATGGCTCCCCCGACGCCGTCTGGTTTTCCAACTATCCGATCGAGATCGATTCTTTCCTGTACGACCTGAACTACGATGTGCCCGATGACCTGCAGATCGTTATGGCCTCCGTCATCGACGAGAGTCTTGTTGTGGAGCGCGATACGCTGTGGGACATCTACGGGCTGGTCATGCTGTGGAGTATGGTCCCGCCGCAGGTTGAGTTCGCCGAAGCGAGCCGCCCCGTTATGCTCGGCTCCTACCAGGCTATCGAAGCGTCTGGCTCCTACGGCGACTATTATGCCGTGCAGGCCGATGGACGCGCCATCCTGATCATAGCCGCTTCAGCGGATTCAGCGGATATGGATGCCGTACGGCCTGTGGGCCGGGCTATCGCCGCTTCCGTCCAGATCGCGCCCGGCGCGGAAGGGATTCTGCCCGTCATCCCCGACTGGGAGTCGAACATCATCCCCCTGCCGGAACATGAGCCGGGAACGTTCGATCTGGCGCTGACCGAGACGACGGGCCACGACGACTTCACGATCTCCTACCCGGCGGGCTGGTTTACCGTGATGCCGAATCTGCCGGATAACCCGAACTACTACTTCGCCAGCAGTGAGACCGCCTATAACGCGACCTTCGACCAGAACGCCCCGCCGATGGCGGAGTCGGATGTGGTTATTGCTGTCGATCTGTTCCCCGCTGATTGGATACGTGAGGACATATCGCTCGACCTGACGCATGAGATTCGGGTGGTGGCCTGGCTCGACACCCGCCCAAGGGCCTGTTCGTTTGATGTGACCCTGGGCGCGTATGAGGGGCGGATGTGCTATTGGGAAAACAGGTTCCCGCACTATCACTACATCGTCCAGCTGAATGACGATCGCTTTGCCAGTGTCGTCGGCTGGGGGCTTGATCTTGGGTATATCCAGGCCGCTACCGAAGCGTTCGCCGCAGCGTTGCAGTTGGGTGGCGGTGTCGTCGCTGCCCCGACGACCGGCGGTGCCAATCCGCTCGGCGCGATCCAGTCGATCAGCAAGGCGACGATCTCACGCCAGGGCGGGCCGGGAGATGATGTCCCATCCGACGCCGAAGCGGCACTGGGTAACCTGTTTGGCGGCCAGCCGCAGGCCGATCCGGCGCAGCCGGCCCAACCGTCCGGCGCTTCGGATGCCTCTGGCACGCTGGAGCTGGCCCAGGTGATCAACGCGGGCGACGCCGAATATCGCTATCCGGCGGGCTGGACCGCGACCCTGACGGAAGAGCCGCGCCAGGTCTGGTTTACCAACTACCCGATCGACATCGAAGCCTACCTGAATGACGAGCTAGGCTCAGCGCCGCCCGACCTGATGATGATTTCGGCCCGCGTGCTTTCGAGTGAAGTCGTGTATGACACTGACACGCTGTGGGACATCTATTCTCAGGTAGTTCTGTGGAGCGTCCTGCCGTCGTTTCTCAACTTCACGGAATCGGCCTATCCCGTGATGCTCGGCTCGTCTCCGGCGCTCAAGTCGCGGAGTGAGGGCGGCACCTACTACACCGTGCGCGCCAGCGGGCGCGTGGTGCTGCTGGCCGCCTTCTCGGAACACGACTTCGCAGCCGTGCAGCCGTTCGCTGAGGCCATCGGCGCTTCGATTGCCATCGCGCCTGGTGCCGAGGGGGTGCTGCCGATGCCCACCAGTTGGAAGTCGCACATGATCCCCCTGCCGGAACATGCCCCGGTGGCTTTCGACCTGCCGCTGACCGAGACGTTCGGCGATACCACGATCACGATCGCCTATCCGTCGGGCTGGTTCACCGCGCTGCCCCAGGCAGAGGGTGATCCATTCTTCTATATCGCAGACAGTGAGACGTCCTATAACACGATGTTCGATCCTGATAATATCGTGATGACCGAGCCGACTCAGGTGACGATCGCGGTGCGTATGATCCCGGCTGAATTCGTGCGCTCGCAGGCTTCCCTCGACCTGATAAACGAGGTGCACAACGTTTCCCGGATCGGTGAGGCCGAAATCTCGATGGCCTGCTCGTATGACGCGACCCTGGGCAGCTATGACGCGCGGTTCTGCTATGCCAGCGGTCGCTATGAGCACTATCACTACACGGTCCAGATCGGGA
Source organism: Chloroflexota bacterium (assembly GCA_012729765.1). Classification (GTDB taxonomy): domain Bacteria; phylum Chloroflexota; class Anaerolineae; order Aggregatilineales; family Aggregatilineaceae; genus JAAYCM01. Next base: position 14,851 of record JAAYCM010000142.1, read on the forward strand.
ATCAGTTTGCCCTGGTCGAGGGCTGGGGGCCGGATGCAGCGTATGTGAAGGCTGCCGGTGCGGCGTTCGCTGCCGCGTTGCAGTCGGGCGGCACGGTTTCCGCCCCGACGACGACCGGCGGCTCGAATCCGCTCGGCGCGATCCAGTCGATCGGCAAGGCGTCGATCTCGCGCCAGGAGTGGCCAGCAAGCAGCCTGGAAACACTGTTGGGCGGCTAGTCGCGCCGGCCTGACCGAACAGTATCACGCGGCGGGATGGGATAACGACCTGTCCCGCCGCTGCGTTTGGTGATGCAGCGCCTTGTGCCCGGCCTGCTATTCCGCCGGGGGCGTATTGGTAACGGGGGGCGGGGGTGCGCCTTCGGGGCGGAGCGGCAGCGCCAGGGTGAAGGTGCTGCCCTGGTTGGGTGCACTCTCGACGGTCAGATCGCCGCCGTGCAGCGCCGCCAGCAGCCGCGAGACGGTCAGCCCCAGGCCGGTGCCCTTCCCCTCGCCTTCGGTGCTGCCGCGCATATGCTGGAACGGCATGAACAGGTGCGCGACCTCGTCTTCGCTGATGCCCGGCCCGGTGTCGCGCACGCGCAGCAGCAGGCGCGTGCCGTTGGCACGGACCGACATAACGACCTCGCCCGCCTCGGTGAACTTGACGGCGTTGCTCATCAGGTTGATCAGGATGTAGCGCAGGCGGTTGAGATCGGCATAGACCGGCGGCAGCGCGCCGTCGAGCTCCAGCCGCAGCGCGAGATCGTGCTCGGCGAAGCCGGTCTGGTGCAGGGCGCGTGTTGCGATCATGACCTCGTCCAGCAGCGGCGGCAGCTCGATCCAGGCCAGATCGAGCGCGACGCTGCCGGTTTCGATGGCCGAGAGGTCGAGCATGTCTTCGATCAGGGCCTGGAGCAGCCGCCCGTTTTCCAGAATCCGGCGCTGGCGGTCGAGCGCGGTGGGCGCGACCTCGCCGTAGATGCCGCTCAGGATCGTCTCGGAATAGCCGATGATCGCGTTGAGCGGCGTGCGCAGCTTGTGCGAGGCATTGAGCAGAAAGCGTGATTTCAGCACGTTCGACTGCTTGGCTTGCAGCGTGGCCTGGGCCAGATCGCGGTTGGCGGTTTCGAGCGCGGCAAAAACCTGGGCGTTGTGCATCGAGACGGCGATCTCGTTGGCTAGGCTTTCGAGCACGGCGATCTCGTCGCGCGGGAAGGCCTGGCGGTGATCGGCTTCCAGGTTGAGCACGCCCACCACGTTTTCGGCAAACTTGAGTGGGATAATCAGTGCGCTCTGGCTGGCCGGGCGTTCCGGTGAGGGCTGGTAGCGCGTTTCCGCGCTGACATCGGGGATATAGAGCGTCTGGCCCCGGTGGGCGGCCCATGCGATTGCGTTGGTCTGGTGATCCCGCGTGGTGAGGGGCGGCGCGGCGTCCGGCTGGCTGGTGACGGGCTGGATCGCGCCGCTGCTGTCTACCAGCAGGACATCGGCATGATACATCTGGAAGCGCGACTTGAGCAGCGTGACGACTTCACGAATCAGGGCGCGCGGGTCGAGCAGGGTTGCGATCTTGCTGGAGACTTCTGCCGCGACCTCAAGATGCAGCACCTTGCGTGACAGCTCGCGGGCACGCAGGTCCACGATGCTTTCGATTTCATGGGTATAGGCTTTGATCTCGGCCTGGCTGGCTTGCAGGCGCGCGATCATATCGTTGAAGGCGTAGCCCAGGTCGGCCAACTCACGATCAGTGCGCGGTGGGACCCGCACCCGGTAACTGAAGTCGCCGGATTCGACGGCGCGCGCTCCCTGGTGCAGCGCCCCCAGCGGCTTGAGGACCGTGCGCAGAATCCGGCGGATCATCCATTCCCCGGCGACCGCCGTCAGGCCGATCGCCAGCAGCCACAGCGTGATCCCCAGCGCGAGCGGCACCGTGAAGGCGCTGAACGGCGTCTCCGAGATCAGCACCAGATCGGTGCCGGCGATGTGCTCGGCGCGCCCGACGACCCACTCGCCGCTCAATCCCCGGTAGAGCATCGTCGCCGCGCCGCCGTCTCGCGCCGCCCGGAAGCTGGTGAAGTCGGCGGGCGAGCGCACCGGGTCCTGCGCCTGGTCGGGGGCGGTGATCAGCACGCGGCCATCGGCGGTCAGCAGGTAGAGATAGCCGGAGTCGCCCAGGCCGGCGGCCAGCGCGTCCTGCCAGAGTTGTTCGGGATCAAGCTGCGCGATCAGCGCGCCGGAATGGTCGGGCAGGGGGATGCCGAGCGTCAGCCGGGCGGGATTGGTTTGCAGGTGGGTGTAGACCTGGCCCTGCCGCGCGAGCAGCCAGGCCGGGTGCAGTCCCCAGTCGGGGATCGCAGAGGTCCGGCTGGCCGGAAAGTGATCAAGCTCGCGCCCGCCTTCGCCCACCAGGGCGACACGGTGCAGCCCAGGGATCGCCTCGACCAGCCGCGCCGGCTCGATCAGATCGGCCCGGTCGGCGGGCTGCGCTTCGGCGGCATAATGGAGCGTCTGCTCGGCGTGGGTGAGCGCGTGCTGGATCGTCACCTGCGCCTGGCGTGCGGCGCTCTCGTGCTGGCGGAGCACGGCCTGGCGCTGGTTGAGAAACAGAATCACGCTGGCGCTGCCCAGCACCAGCACGACCAGCGCGTTCAGGCCCAGCATCATGTACCAGCGCCAGCGCTGATGCAGGCTGGGCGCGGGGGGCTGAGGCCATTTTGGTGGAGACGGTTTGGTTTTGCTCATACCACTGATTTCGCCGCTGCGATCACCCTTGGTCGCCCGCATTATAAGCCACCACAGGAGCGTGGGGCAATGCAACAAAGGTCATAGTATAAAATTTTTTATAAGATTTAATACTTCATTACGTTTTCACAGCCCTGGAGTCCCAATTTTCATGATTCTAATGGCTGCTGCGGGCAAGCTCTGCGATACTCCCTAAAGGGCGCCATCCGGTGCCTGGGGTGAACCTCGCCGCAGCATGCCTGCACGAGGCGTTGTGGTCCCACCGTTCCAGTTTTGGGACACCCGGCAGGATTGGCGTTTTCACCAGCGCTTCGAGCAAACCGGGACCGCCGCGAACGCAGCAGTATCGTGACACACAGATGAAATGAGGACAGCTATGGCACAGGCACAAAAAGGCGATTCGGTGAAGGTGCACTATACCGGCAAGCTCAACGACGGTACGGTGTTCGATTCGTCCAGCCAGCGCGAGCCGCTGGAGTTTACGCTGGGCGAGGGACAGGTCATCCCCGGTTTTGAAAACGCCGTGCTCGGCATGGAATCCGGCGAGAGCAAGACCGTCACCATCCCGGCGGACCAGGCATACGGCCAGCGCCGCCCCGACCTGCTGATCGAAGTCGAGCGCGAGCAGTTTCCGCCGCACATCGAGCCAGAGCCGGGCCAGCAGCTCCAGGTCCAGCAGTCCAACGGGCAGATGTTGGTGGTTGTGGTCAGCGAAGTGAATACGGACAGCGTCACGCTCGACGCGAATCACCCGCTAGCCGGGCACGATCTGACCTTCGATATTCAGCTCGTTGGGGTAAACGACTGATACGCCTGGCGGTGGAACAGCAGCCAGGCACCCGGCTGAAACACCGGCATCACTGTATAGGCAAACACGAGGCAGGGGCGTGCACAGCGCCCCTGCTTTGATTTCGGCCTGATCTACGACACGCGGCGCAGGTGATCGGCATCTAGCGGCGGGCCTTTGCGCGCATCGAGCACGAGCGCGAGCGCGTCATCGGGGCACTGATCGATGCATACGCCGCAGCCCATACACGCTTCCCACGTGATCGCCGCCGCGCCGTTGACTGTGATCGCCTCGAACGGGCAGGACTCGGCGCACGTGCCGCACGCGGTACACAGGCCCTCGTCCACCTGGGCGACGTAGCCCGATGACGTGATCATCGGTGCGCCGCGCTGCCGCATCGCTTCGATCCCGCCGCAGCAGCACGCGCAGCAGTTGCAGATCGCGTAGAAGCGGTCGAGCATCACGTCCTTGAAGTAAGCCGCGTGCAGGTGGCCGCGCTCGTGCTCGGCCTGGAGCAGATCGAGCGCTTCCTGCTGCGTCAGGCGGCGGCTGCTGTGCGGGTTGTGTTCCAGCACAAAATCGGTGAAGGGCTTGCCGACGATCATGCAGACCTGCGTCGGCTGGCACGGATTCTCGCGCCCGGCGCGGCACGGGCATTCGTAGACCACCACGTCGGGCGGGCCGTGCAGCACGATCTGGCGTGCAGTCGGATAGGGGATGATCTGCTCCAGGTCTTGCAGCGGGATATCTTCGTTGACGCTGATCAGCTTTTGGGCGAGCGGCGTGGGCAGTATCTTGCCGTGATAGACATCCGCCCAGCGCGTCTCACCGGGTACGGGCCGCAGCCGGGGGAACACGTAGCGGACCGCGCCGCCGACATACTGGCTACTCCAGCGCGCATAGAGGTAGCCGTGCCAGAAGCGCGGCGTGAGCACGCTGCGCCAGCCCAGCGCACGCAGCCAGGCGCGTGTTGAAGGCAGCAGCAGGTGGCCACGCTCTCCCAACAGCCACAGTCCGGCCAGCGCCCCGGCCAGCCCGCCGATCACGATCGCGGCCCATTTCCGCATAGAAGACTCCTTCCGGCCCGGCTACAGGCCGCGCGCTCGAACGTATTCGCTCACGTCCACATTATACGCCACGTCCTCGAGGGTGAACGTGGCCCAGGGCGTGCCCTCGTCCGCCCAGGTGACGAGGCCCCGTGTCGGGATCAACAGGCCGTGAAATTCGCGCCAGTCCCCGCCTTCCACCAGCCAGCCGACCTTCTCGCTGCCGGCTCCCTTATAGCGCATCGCTTCCATCGTAGCCAGCAGGCCGGTTTCCGGGTCGAAGGTGACGGTGAACGTTTCCTCTTCCGCGCCGAACGGCACAATCAGCCGTGCCGTGTTCGCATCGACCGCTTCCCAGCGGGCGCGCGGATCGGTGATCCAGAGTGTGGGGAACCACACCGCCTCGCCCCACAGGGCCAGGTTCGCGCCCTGATCGATCTCCATCCCCTCTTCGGTGCCGAACGGCAGCTCCATCCGGCCATGTCCATCGAGATACGCCTCGTTGACCTTCATGACCGGGTAGCCGAACAGGGTCGCCTCGATATAGCGGCGGTAGTTGTATCCGGCCTCGTGCGTGAAGCGGTAGCGCGAATTGAACGTGATCCCGGCCAGGCTTAGGCGGGCGGGGCCGGTCAACACCGCCGACTCGATCACTGGAACCGTGTCGCCGCCGGTGATCGTCCGGTAGAAGCGCGTGACCGGCTCCGGCAGGTCGTCGGGCAGCGGGACGGTATCGAGCGGCGGAGTCTGCTCCGGGTAGGCGGGGAATTCTTCCGGCTTCACTCGAAGTCCGATCCAGCCCACGAGCAGCAGCACTGCCGGAGCGCCCAGTAGAAGCAGCACAATCCATAACATTTTTCGCCTCGTCATGATTTTTAATCCTCCGCTGTGTTATTGCGTCACGGATGGTAGCGCGCGCAGTCCTGCCGCTGTGCGCCGGGGATGCGCAGCCCGCGCGGGAAGTCGCCCAGCGGGCCGAGCGGCACCGGCTGGTAGAGGCTTTGATCCCACGCCCACAGCGCGAAGTGGATGTGCGGCCCGGTGGCATAGCCCGTGCTCCCGGCCAGCGCGATCAACTGGCCCGGCGCGACCGCCCCCACCTCGACCCACGCGAAGTCCGGCAGATCGCTGTCGTCCAGGTCCCACCAGCCGAGCGTGCCGGGCGGATCGAGATGCCCATAGACCGTGCTGGTGACGCCGTCGGCGGCCACGACGCGCGCCGCCAGCCCGACATCGATCAGGTGGTCGGGCGTGCCGTAGCGTTTGAAATACAGCGTGCCCGCGTGCGCGGCATAGACCGGCTGGTCCAGCGCGCCGCCCGGTGCTTCCGCCGCGAAATCGACCGCGAAACGGTTCTGCGGCGTCGCGCCATGATAGCCCCACGAGATCACCCAGGTCTGCGCGCAGTCGAAGGGCAGGATCAGGTCGAGCGGGGCGCGCGGCACACCCGGCGCGGGCAGATCGGGATCGTCTGGGATGGTGGCATACAGGGCGCGGGCCACGTCCGGCAGGCGCTCGGCGGCGGCCCAGCCCAACAGCGCGAATCCGCCGGGGTTGCGCAGGTCCTCAGGCCGGAAGCGCTCGGCATAGCGCGCCGTGCGGGCGGCGGTCGGCAGCGGGCGCGACACCGGCGTCTCGCCGCGCGCATCGTGGCGCAGCACAGCCCGCGCCGCCGGGTCGGAGAGTGTGTAGTGCAGCCCAGCCCGCGCCAGGTCGTGATCGAGCAGATCGGGCGTGTAGCCTTCTAGCGGCCCCAGGTAGACGATGCTCTCTGGCAGCGCGTCCCAGGCGGGCAGCGCGTAGAGGCCGTGCGCGTCGAACACGACCAGCCACCGCCCGGCGTCCGGCTCTGGTGCCGGAGTCGGCGCGGCGAGCGTGACAGTCTGCGGCCAGCCGAGCAGGAGGGTGATCGCGTCGCCGGGAGCGTCGGCCACGGTTGCGGGCAGAATCACACCCGCGCCGTGCGCGGTGCGTGGCAATGGTCCCGCGCCGGGCGGCAGGTGCGCGATCAGCGGGACCTCGAAACGGTCGAGCGCCGTGCCGCCGCTGTCGCTGGCGGTGATGGTGTAGCGCGGGCCGTCCGGCGTGTCGTCCCGCGTGACGCTCAGCCGCGCCGCATTCCGCACGCTGGCATAGCCGATTTCGAGCGTGACGCCGGTCGCGGGCAGGGTGAAGCGGCCCTGCGTGGTGGGCGTAATCAGCAGTGTGTCCGTATCCTGGCGCGGGGGCGCAGCGGCCCTCACCGGCGGCGCGAATATGAGCAGGCTCAGCGCCAGCATAAGTGCTACGACGCGCACGATGCTAAAGCGTTTTATACATTTTTGCCCCCCGTCCCCCGGCGCCTTCCCCCACGCTTTGCGGAGGGAAGGGGTGAGAAGCGGCGACTTTGAAGTCCTTCCCACCTGGTGGGGGAAGGATTTAGGATGGGGGGGAGTGTGGTTCGCCTCATTCAGCGTTCCAAAGTACATAACAGCTTCTAGCCCGTGAACGGCGGCGGATCAGCGGCGGGCGGCGCGTCGTCATCGTCCGGGGATGGCGGCGGGAACAACTCGTCCGGGGGCGCGGGTGGCGGCGGAGTCTGATCGGTGCCGGGCAGTGTCGTGCGCGGGATTTCAGCGTCGTCCACTGCGCCGCCGGCATAAGGCGGCTGGACGCGCGGCGGCGGCTGGTGGTTGGCGCTGGCGGCGACCTTCGGCCAGATCGTATCGACCGCACGCTGCACGGCGGGATCGTTGGGGTTGATCGCGCGCGCCTGCTGGATATAATTCCAGGCCATCTCCGGCGTCTCGGCCAGGTTTGCCAGTTGGAGCCAGGCCGCGACGTGCCGGGGCTGAAGCTGGACGACGTGGGTGAAGTGCTGGCGGGCTTCGTCGGGGCGGCCCCCGATCGCCGCCTGGACGCCCATGTTATAGTAGATCTCGGCGTTCGGGCCGCGCGGCTGCGAGATCGGCGGGGCGGACGTAAAGCCGCCGAACGGGTCGAAGCGCGATCCCTGCGGGCGTGTCGAGGGCGACGGCGTGGGCCTCCGAGGCCCGGTCAAATTGTGGCTGGCAACCTGCCCGGCAATCGCGCCCGCGCTGACAAACAACCCGATGAACAGCACGCGCAGCAGCAGATCGGCGATGCTGCACATCACGCACAGCACGCCGTAGGTCATGGCGACGCCCAGCCCGATCGCGACTCCGTAGCCGAGTGCCTGCTCGCGTGACTGCGCCTGCCGTGCGGTGGTGCGGGCAAAAATAAACGTCAGCCCGGCGGCCAGCGTCCACTGCACGAAATATTGCAGATTAAGCTGCATACTGTAATCACGTGTCAGGTCGTTCAGCTCGTCGGCCATGCGTTCCGGCTGGGTATCCGGCTCACTGAGCAGCGAGAGTGCGTCGCTGAACCGCTCGATCATCGCGTCTGGCCAGAAGGGGACCATGAAGCAGGAAGCCATAAACGACAGCACCACCGCTGCGCCAAACGTCAGGGCGACGGCCCGGATAATGCGCCCGAAATCGAGATTTTGAAAAGTCATCGTGTCCTCAGTTGGCTAAGGCCCAGTCCGAGCCAAGTATAACACGTCGGCGGGGAAGGGGTCAGCCGGGTTGTGTCACCCGCCGCACTGATATTTCGTATAGTACTATGACACGCACACCGCGCTGCATGAGGATCGGGGCGCGAACAGGTTGATCTGCACACTGGACCAATTGCGCGCGATGGGTTTATCATTATCCTTGCAGGGGCGTGGCCCAGGTTGTGCCGGAAGGGCAGGGATGCATGACGGACTTTAACCCAAATGAAAGCTTCGAGTTGGCCCCCTATAACCCTGAGTGGCCGGAGTTGTTCGCGCGGGAGAGCGTGCTGATCGCGGATGTCATCGGCGAGGCGGTGATCGAGATCGAGCATATCGGCAGCACGTCCGTGCCGGGGCTGGCCGCCAAGCCGATCATCGACATTATGCTTGTGGTCGAGTCGTTCGCTCCGATCGAGGAATACAGGCGGCGGCTGGAGCCGCTGGGTTACCACCACCACTCGCACGAGGACGACGCCGACCGGCTCTTTTTCTGGAAGGGCATGCCGCGCACCCACCATCTGCACATCGTCGAGTATGCCACCTGGGAGCACCAGCGGCATATCCTCTTCCGCGACTACCTGCGCACGCATCCCGATATCGCCCGGCTCTACGAAGAGATCAAGCGCGAGCTGTCCGGCGCGTTCCACCACAACCGCCCGGCCTATACCAAAGGCAAGACCGCGTTCATCAAGTCGATCATGGCGCGCGCGGTCGAGGAGATCCGCGATCCCTCACTGCGCACCCGGTATACCGATCCCGCCGCCGCCCTGACCGACGAGCCTTCGTCCGAAACACACGATCAATAGAGCCGCCGCTATGCCTGCCCAACTGCCCGTCTGCCCCCAGTGTGACGCCCGTTTGACGCCCAGCGCGGATGGTGAGGGCCTGTGGTGCCAGTTCTGCGGCACCCGGCGCGACGATGCCGAAGCGCAGCAGGCGCTCGCGGCTTATCGGGCGCGCGCCCCACACGAGAAACACTACCAGCCGCCCGTGCGCGATTTTGAGATGGACGACGCCCGGCGGCGTGCCCTGAGTCTGGCCTGGGATTGTATTCAGGAAGGCGACCTGAAAACGGCGCGCTTCGTCCTGCAAACGGCGGTCAGCCAGCACGCCAGCTTCGCCGATGCCTGGTATCTGCTCTCCCTGACGACCGGCGATCGCGGCGAAAAGCTGATCTACCTGAGGTGCGCGCTGGAAGCCCAGCCCTATCACGAGTACGCCTGGCGCGATAAGGGCGTGCTGGAAGGCGTGATCCCGGACGGCCCGGCCCCCGCCCAGCCGGACACGAGCGATCCGGTGGTCGCCCGCGCCCAGACGCCAAGCTGCCCCCTGTGCGGCGGCGCGCTGGCCTTCGATGTGAACGCGGGCGATCTGGTCTGCCACCACTGCGGCTTCCAGCCCGGCGACCGTCCGGCGATGGACTATCGCACCGGCTACGAGCGGCTGGAGAATGCGCTGCTCCAACGGCGGTTTGGCTTCAGCCGCGAATGGCAGATCGGGGAGCGGGTGCTGGTCTGCCCGAACTGCCACGCGCAGCATACGCTCAGCGGCAGCACGCTCTCGGCGCAGTGCTGGTTCTGCGACAGCGCGCACGTCCTGGTGCGGGATGTGGTCGGGTCGTTTGAAGAGCCGGACGCCCTGCTGCCGTTCCAGATCGACCGGTCGGCGGCGGCGTGGGCTGTGCACGAGCGCATGCTGCCGGAGCTGCGGACGCGGGTGGTGCGCGGCGAGATTCAGGGTGTCTATGTGCCGCTGTGGGCCTTCGAGGCCGTCGTCGCGATCAACCCGGCGAGCGGCGTCATGAGTTTCGAGCCGGTCCCGGTTGGCGTGTATACGGGCCGCGATGTGCTGGTCAGCGGATCGCGCCAGCCCAAAGAAGCGATTCTGTACGAGCTGATGCCCTACGATCTGAGCGCGCTGGTCCCCTACGACCGGCGCTATCTGGCGCGCTGGCCGGCGCAACTCTATCAGATCGACGTGGTGCAGGCGTCGATCACGGCGCGGGCCTATCTCAAGTATGCCGCCCGCCAGCACGTGCTGGGCTACCCGGTGCCGGAGGTCGAGCTGGCGCGCAGCGACACGCACGGCTACAACCCGCCCGATACCCCGCTCTGGCGTGCGTCGCGCGTGGAGATCGATGGGCTGAACTACCGGCTGCTGCTTTTGCCGGTGTGGCTGGTGACGCTCTATCTGGACGACGGGACGCGCCGCCCGGCGGTGGTCAACGGGCAGACCGGCGAGGCGCTGATCTCGGCCAGCTTTATCCGCCCCGAGTCGATTATCGCCGGGCCGCAGCGCGCCACACGCCAGGACATGCTGCCAATTCCGGGGCGGCTGCGCTCGCAAAATCGGTAAGAAGCCGGGCCGGGGCGGCAAGTCAAGTTGCGCAAGCCCGCGCCACTCACTAGAATCCCGCCTTATGATGATCGAACAACACGAAACCTCATCCCCCTCGACCGTGCCGGAGTTCCGGCCCGAACTGGTTGGCTTTCGCGCGGAAGAGTTTTTGACGCTGACCGAGACGCTGCTGGCGGTCCCGATCGAGCAGGACCAGGCCCGGCTGGATGCCGCGCCGTTTCGCCTCAGCGCGCCGGAGCCGCTGCCGGAGCCGCCGCTGCCGATCCTGCCGCCGCGCTGGTACCCGCGCCCCTCGACCGGGGTGATCGAAGCAGCCCGCGCCTCACTGGTTCCGCCGCCGCGCCCGGCGCGGCTGGATGGCCGCGCCGCCGAGCTGGATCGCGTATTGAAGCCGCTGCTTTCCGGGCACCCAGTCAGCGTGCAGGGCGAGGCGGGAGTCGGCAAGACGACGCTGCTGGCGATGGTCGCCACCCACGAGCGTACCCGCCAGCGCTTCCGCCGCATCTGGTGGATCGATCAGCCCGCCCGGCTGGAGCAAACCCTGGCATTGGCGCTCAATCTGCCGCATGTCCTGGCCGACGCCAACCCGATCGCGCGTCGCTCGCGGCTGGCGGGCCAGCTTGACGATCACACCCTGCTGATCATCGACAACGCGATCGACGGTGAGTTCGATCTGACGAGCCTGCACGGCCTGACTGCGCACGTGCTGGTGGCCTTCGAAACCGAGCCGGAAGTGCTCGATCCCGACGAGCCGCTGCCCGAAGACCCCGAAGGCGTGGTGACGCTGCGGGTGCTGGACGACACGGCGGCGATCGACGCGCTGGCCTATTACGCGGGCATCGAGGATACGCGGCGCATTCGCGGCGAGCTGATGCAGATCGCCAACGCGCTCGGCAATTACCCCTACGCGCTGCGGCTGGCAGGGCATCTCATCCGCCACGACGGGCTGAGCCTGGACGATCTGGCCGAGGCGATCACGCTCGACGGCACGCCCGCCCCCGATCCCGACGCGGGCGAGGGCGAGGCCGCGATCACGCTCAACCGGGCGCTGGACGTGACGGTCAGCGCGCTGCCGCGTGATTACCGGATTCTGTACGAGGCGTTCGGCGCGTTTCCGGCGTCCGGCGCGCCGTTCGAGGGGCTGCACGCCGTCGCCAAGATCGGATCGCCGCTGGCGGCGCGGCGCGGGCTGATCTTCCTGGCGGATTACGGGCTGATCCAGGCCGATCACCGCGACCCGCAGCACTACACCATGCACCCGGCGGCCTATGCCCGCGTCAGCGGCTCGGAGAAGCACGCGCCCAACAACCAGCTCGGCAAGCTGATGCGCGCCTGGGCGCTGCGTTATGCCCGCGCGCAGGCCGGGGATGTGCTGGCGCTCTACCGGGCCGAGCCAAGCCTGCTGCACGCGCATATGATGGCGCTGGCGGCAGGGATGCCCGACAAGAGCGACGCGCTGCTCGACGCGCTGCGCCCCTATCTGCGCGAGTATGTGCCGGAGGCGCTGGAAGGCGAGCCGGACGACGCTCCGATCGAGCTTGGCGGGCCGCGCGGCGAGGCGTCCGGGCTGATCGCGCAGGGCATCGCGCTGACCGACACGGGCGCGTATGAGGCGGCAGAACAGGTGTTGGTGCAGGCGTTGGCGCTGCGTCGCACCCACGACAGCCCGCACGCGGTGGCCGAGGCGCTGGTCGCGCTGGCGCGGGTCCACGACCAGACCGGGCGCTACAGCCAGGCGGCTGAGGCCCTGGTCGAGGCGGCGGAATTGATCTACAAGCTGGGCGCGGAGCCGTCGCTAAGCGTGGTGCGGCGCGGGCTGGCGCGCGTCTACCGCCACATGGGCCACTTGCAGGACGCGCTCGATGTGCTGGACGACGCGCCCGAAGCGCGCCTCGAATATGCCGCGATCCTGCGCGCCCAGGGCCACTATGCCGCCGCCGTTGAGGAGATGGCCCAGGCCGAGAACGCGACCCCCTACGCGCGCGCCGAATTGTTCCTGCTGGCCGGGCGCTATGTCGAGGCGCTGGAAGCGATCGCCGGTGAGGACGATCCCGCCTCGGCGCACCTGCGCGCCCAGGTCTACCACTTGCAGGGCGCGCTGGACGAGGCGATTCAGGGCTACCACCGTGCGTTGGACTGCTGCGGCGACGACATCCCGGCCCGTGCCAAAGCGCTGCGCGGCCTGGGGGCGGCCCTGGCCAGCGCCGGGCAGTTTGACGATGCCCGCGCCGCACTCGAAGCCGCCCTCGAACTGGAGCGCGCGCAGCCATCCCCCGACCCGGTGCGCGTCGGGCGGGCGCTGCGGCTGCTGGCAGCGGTCTACCTGGTGGCGGGCGAAGACGAGCGCGCGGTTGATCTGGCCCGCGACGCGCTGGATCAGCTTGATGGCGAGCGCTCGCCGGGCGACGCCGCCGACGCCTGCCGGACGTTAGGCCGTGTGCTGTGGCGGCAGGGCGATTACGCCGGCGCGCTGGAAGCCTTCCAGGGCGAGATCGAGTTCGCGCAGAGCATGGCCGACCGCGACGACGCGCGGATCGGTATGGCGCTGCACCACTTCGCGGACGCGGCGCGCATGACCGGCAGCCTTGATCGCGCGGTGGCGAACTATCGCCGCGCACTGACCCACAAGAATCCGGCCACCGATCCGGGCGGCTACTGGATCACGCAGTTGGCGCTGCACCGTGCCCTGACCGAGATGGGGCGGCAGGGGAACGCACTCGATATCACCCAGGAGATGCTCGATCACCTCACGGCGCGGGGGCAGCCCGACCTGGCGGCGTACGGCTACGCCCAGGCGATCCGGGCCCGCACACAGCAGGCAATGGACCGCCCGATTCGCGCCGGGCAGTCGATCCAGGAATGGACGCGGCTTCTGGCGGCGCGCTCCGCTGAGGCGGTCGAGGGGCCGCACCCCGGCCTGCCAACGCTGGCGCTGGGGCTGGCGGTACGCTCGCTGCTGGCCGATAACCGTCCCGCACTGGCGCTGCCCCTGGCCGAACGCAGCGCCGCGCTGACCGCTGCCGCCTATCCTGACGCGCTCCCGGCGTGGGCCGCCGCGCGCGATCTGGGCGAGGTCTATATGGCGCTCGACCGCCTGGAAGAAGCCGTGATCACGCTCGAGCCGCTGCTGGGCGACGATCTGCGCGCGCAGCCGGGCACGTTTGCCCAGGCGCACCGGCTGTCGGGCGACGCCTACCGCCGCGCGGGCGATCTCGAAACGGCGCTGGCGCATTATGAGCAGGCGGCTGATGTCGAGCCGGACGCGCTGCTCAAGGGCCTGACGCGCCGCGCCGCCGGTGAAGTGCTGCTCGACCTGGGCCGGCCCGGTGCGGCGGTCGAGAGCTTTGGCCTGGCGCTGGAGCTGATCGAGCGCGCCGAGCATCCCGACGTGGCCGCCCAGCTTCTCACGCTCCAGGCGCAGACGCTCGGCGGGCTGAACCGCTATGCCGAGGCGATTGACGTGTATGAGGACGCGCTGACCGTCCTGCGCGCGGTCGAAGGCGTCAGCCCGGAGCACACCGCCGATGTGCTGCACGCCCTGGGGCAGACTCACGAGGCGCAGGGCCAGCTTCCCGAAGCGGCGCGGGTCTACCGGCGCGCGCTCAATGTGCTGGAACGCGCCGACGCGCCGCGCCAGATACGCGACATTCTGCACGCGCTGGCCCGCGTAGCCGCCGCGCTCGGTGAGGGTACCGCCGTGCAGCTCTATGAGCAGACGCGCGATCAGACCCGCGAGTGGGGCGATCAGCGCGAGCTAGGGCGCGTGCTGTGCGAGTTGGGCGACGTGCACCGCGACGCCGGGCGGATGCTGCCCGCCATCCAGAATTATCAGGCCGCGCTCGAAGCTCAGGCTGCCGACGACTTGCTGAGCGACCGCGTCAACACGCTGCGCAACCTGGGCCGCGCCTATGCCCAGATGGAGCGCTACGACGAGGCGCGCGAGGCGTGGACCGAGGCGCTCGACCTCTCGAAGGATATGCCGGACCTCTCGCCGCTCGAAACGGCGCTGACCTATCACGCCATCGCGGAGGCGCACCGCAGCCAGCGCAACTATCAGAAGGCCGAGATCGCGTTCCGCGAGGCGCTCAAGCACCACGGCCCGAACTCGGTCCCGGCAGCGGCGACATGGCGCGCGCTGGGGCAGGTGCTCCACGAGACACAGCGCCACCCGGAAGCGGTCGAGACACTGCGGCGCGCGATCGAGATCGAGAAGGCGCAGCCCCAGCAGGCCAACGCGCGGCTGGTGTTGACGCTGCAACTGCTGGCCGAGGCGCAGGAAGCGCGCGGCGATCTCGACGCGGCGATTGCGCGGCATCACGAGGCGCTGGTCTATATGGATCGCCGCTTGCAGCCGGTGGGATATGCCGATTCACTGCGCACCCTGGGACGGCTCTACCGCGAGCATGGCGCGCACCAGCAGGCGATCACCGCGCTGAACGAGGCGCTGGAGATCGAGAGCGGGCACGCGCCGCGCAGTGACGAGCGCATCAGCGAGACGCTGCAAGCCATCGCGGATACCTATCGTGACCAGGGCGAGCTGGAGAAGGCGGCGGAGTATTATCAGAAGGTGACGGTCTACGCCAATATGTCGCGCCGCGCCTCAACCGAGCTGCGCGCC
Source organism: Chloroflexota bacterium (assembly GCA_012729765.1). Lineage (GTDB taxonomy): Bacteria > Chloroflexota > Anaerolineae > Aggregatilineales > Aggregatilineaceae > JAAYCM01. Next base: position 29,942 of record JAAYCM010000142.1, read on the forward strand.
ACGCTGGATGAACTGGAACGGCGGCGGGCCACGCTCCAGGCGGCGCAGCAGTCGTTGGCGCTGCTCGACCGCAACGACGAGGCCGATCTGAAGGACCTGGCGTTCATCTACGCCCTGATCGCGCGCTCATACGCCAACCTCTCGCAGCCGCAGGAATGCGCCACGACGATTCACGCCATGCTCGACGCGCTGGACGAGCACCGCGCAGACCTGGACCGCGACCACACCGAAACGGATATGCGCGCGCTGGCGTGGCTGTCGATCATCCACCAGGCGCAGGATGACGACGATATCCCGGCGGCGCGGGCGGCCTGTGCCGAGGCGCTGCTGAGCGTCAGCAACGCCAATCTGCGCTGGGTGATCGAGCAGTTGGCGCGCTCGTTCGAGGCGGAATAATCCGGCGGGCAGATGGTCAGGGCGCGGCGGCGATCGGCTGGCTCCCGTCACGCGGCGCGACGCGATACAGCTCGACCACCATCCCACCGAAGGGGCGCGGGAAGCGTTCAACCAGGTCCCAGTTGACCGGGATCAGCGCCAGGTCGGTGAAGCGCAGCTCCGGCTCGACCAGCAGATAGACCACGGTCTCGGCGTGCATCCGCCCGGTGATATGCTGGACGACGGCATCCATATATTCGCCGTTCCAGCCGAAGAACGGGCACGACAGGTCCACGATCCCATCTTCGGGCAGGTAGAGCCGCAGTTGGTGACACGAGCCGACCAATCCCACCACCGGTACGCGCCCGCTGGCATCCGAGGCGGGCAGGCCGGGCATGGCCTGGGTCGCTTCGTATAGTCCGTAACCCGACGCGAAATTCTGATAATATTCCCAGCGATCATGCTCCGGCAGACGCAGCGCCAGCGGATCGGTCCAGGCGCGCACGGCAAACGGGAGCGCGATCACGCCCGCCCACAGTGCCAGCGTCCCGCCGACTCCGAGCGCGACCGGCAGCGCCCGCGATCGTTTCCCGCGCACCAGCGCCGCGCCGAGCGTCCACAACCCGGCGGCGACCAGCACCAGCAGCGGCGGGATGCCCGGCACCCAGTAGCGGTTGGATGGATCGGGCGAGAGCGGTAGGATCAGGCTCCAGGGCAGCAGCGCGCCCAGCAGCAGATAGATCGCCGGGCGGCGCGCCCGCATCACCAGCCACGCGATCAGCCCCAGCGCGATCGAGAACGCGACCAGCCCAAAGAACGCGACCAGCGTCTCCCACAGGCGCGGTACGTTCTCGACCAGCACGCGATCCCACCCGCTCGCCACGAACAGATCGGTCCCCACGACCAGCACCGGCTCATCCGACACTTCGCGGAACAGCGGGAACAGCATGAACGGCAGGCCGCTGATCAGGTTGAAGCCGTAGGCGGCCAGCAGCGGACGCCAATAGCGGGGCGGGATGCGCCGCGCCAGCCACGCCCGCGCACCGACGCCTGCCGGGGGTGGAGCCGTGCGCACGCCGAGCATCCACACGGCCAGCAACGGCACGAGCGCGAACGGGATCGCGGTCAGCTTGGCGAGCACCGCCAATGAGACGCACGCCCCGGCCAGCAGCCCATTGATCACGGTCGGGCGGCGCGCCAGCCGGATGCCCAGCCAGAGCGCCAGCATCCCGAACATGGCCGCGATCTGATCGGCCAGGATCAGGCGCTCGTAGAAGATCAGATAAGGGGCAAGGGCGTAGAGCAGCAGCGCCAGCAGCCCGACCGGACGCCCGAACAGGCTGCGCCCGACACGGTAGGTCGCCGCCGCGCCGGGCAGGATCAGCAGCGCGAAGACCAGCCGCCCGCCGATCAGCGCGTCCAGCCGGGCGAAGCCGAACGCGCCCAGCCAATAGTAGCCGAGCAGCTTGCCGACCGTGAATGACGTGGCCGGATTCTCGAAGCTCCAGACGATCTCACTGCGCCGGATGTGCAGGCTCTCGTCGTTGAAGGCAGGCATCGCCAGCGGCGCGTGCGCCCGCACGGCAAACACGATCAGCAGCAGCGCGGCGACGGTGAGCGCCAGCCCTGCCGGAAATGGTCGCGCGCGCGTCATGCCGGCTCCGGGGGTGGATAGCAGCGCCCGGCCAGCAGATTCGCCAGCGAGAGAAACAGCGGCTCCGGCAGCGCGTCCCACGCAAACCAGCCGACCTCGGCCACCTCATACGGCGCGTTGATCCGCGCCTCGCCGGAGTCATAGTCGCCCTGCATCCAGAGCGTGATATAGTGCTTGCCGCTCTCCGCGAAGATGTCGTTGGTGATGCAGCGGAACGTCACATTTTTGACGCGGACGCCGGTTTCTTCTTCGGCCTCGCGCTGCGCGCAGACTTCCGGCGCTTCGCCCGGCTCCAGATGGCCGCCCGGCGTAGACCACGTGCCCGCGCCGTGCACGCCCCGCCGCCGGAGCAGCAGCACGCGCTCCCCTCGCGTAATCAGAATGGCGACTCCCACACGCGGCGCGGCCAGCTCCATCGCGCCGCCCCTAGCAGATCGCGCACAGGTCGAAGTCGGACGCGTCCCACTGGACGAAGCCGCCCGCCTGGACCGGCCCGCCCAGATCGGCAGCGTCCATCAGCAGGCAGCCGCACGGTGTTTCGATCAATACCGCTTCCAGATCGTCGATGGTGTGGCGCGCCCGGCGGAAGCCGATGCTGTGCGTCTGCCACGCCGGGTTGAGCACGATCCCATGCCAGACGCCCGGCTTGACGTCGCGCGGCACGGTTGGGAAGTAGCGCAGCCCTTTTGGATAGGTCGCCATGACCACGACCGAATAGCTGCGGTGGACCGGCAGATTGGCGCTGATGGCGTTCATATCGAAGATCGGCAGCGTGCGCCCATTTTCCAGGCGCAGCGTCAGCCAGCGCGTCCAGATCACGCCGCGATGCAGCGTGTTTTCCTCGTTTTTTTCCAGATACCCGGTGATGAAGTTTTCCATCGAGTCTCGACTCTCCTTTCATCAGCGGACGATTGCACCGGTAGGCACGGCGGCATGCTGTGCGACCCTGGTGCGTTTGCTCAACGCTCTAGTTGCTCAGGCTGACGCGAAAAAGCTGCACGGTCTTGCCGTCGAATGGGCGCGGATATTCGTCCAGCAGCGTCCATTCAAAGGGCAGCCGCCGCACGTCGAACGCGCCTGTCTGGTCTACAGCCATGTAAATGATCGGCTCAATTGAAACCCGGCCCACCAGATAATTATACATCTCATCCTGGCGGGTGGTATCCCATTTGAACAGCGGACAATCGAGATCGATGGGGTTGGGGCGGGTCCAGTAGAGGGGCAGTGAGTGGCAGTTGGGCAGGAAGCCGATCACTATAATCTGGCCATCCGGCCCTGGCTCCAGGCGCGGCAGGTCCGCCGCCAGATCGCGCAGCCCATAGCCGGACGAGGAATGGGTGAAGTATTCCCAGCGGTCGCGCTCTGGCAGGCTGAGCCGCGTGGGATTGTTGAACGCGTCGCGGATGAACGGCACGGCGAACGAGAACATCCACAGCGCCAGCGCGATCCAGGTGATCCAGTACAGGCGCGAAACCGGCTTCCAGTTCGGCTCGATCTCGCCGCCCCGGTGACGCGCCACCCAGCGCGCCGCATCGACCGCCCCGCCCGCGATCAGCACCAGCAGCGGCGGGATGCCCGGCACCAGGTAGCGTGTCGAGAACGCCGCCGACACCCCGATCATCCCGGCCCAGGGCAGCGCCGTCCCGGCCAGCAGATAGGTCAGGGCGCGCGGGCGACGCCAGGCCAGATAGGCGGTCAGCGCTCCGCCGAGCGCGATCAGCTCCGGCCCCAGCAGCGTCAGCGCGGCGCGAAAGGCGCGCCCGGCATTGTCGGTGATCTGCGCCAGCCGGTCGTCGGTGGTGTACAGCGACTCTTCGACCACGACGCGCGCGCGATCCCCGCTGATCTCCTGCGCGGTGATATAGACCAGCGAGGGGGCGAGGATCAGCGCCCCGGCCAGCGCCCCGGCCAGCAGCGGGCGGCGGTAGCGCGGCACAAGCGGGGCGCGGATCGCCTGGCCCGGCGTGAGGTGCGTGCCGGGCGGGTGGCCGTAGAGCGCGATCGCCAGCACGGGCAGCGCGATCAGCGGCAGGGCGCTCAGCTTGGCGAGCACCGCCAGCCCGACCAGCGCCCCGGCCAGCGCCCCGCGCCAGATCGAAGGGCGGCGGGCCAGCGCCAGCCCGGCCAGCAGCACTGCCGTGCCGAGGGTCGCGGTGAAGGCATCCGCCAGCGCCAGCCGCTCGAAGAACACCAGGAACGGGGCCAGCGTGTAGAGCAGCAGCGCCAGCAGGCCCGCGCGCCGGTCGAACAGGTGGCGGGCCAGCGCGAAGGTCAGCGCCGCGCCGGGCAGCGCGATCAACGCCGTCGCGGTGCGGGCCAGCCACGCGCTTTCGGGCGCGTTCAGCCCAAACAGCCCGATCCAGTAGTAGTAGAGCAGCTTTTTGGGCGTGAGCGACTCGCCCAGGTCGGAGAACTGCCACACGACCTGCCCGCGCATGATGTGCAGGCTCTCGTCTACGAAGATTGGCATTTGCAGGGCGTTATGCGCGCGGATCAGCCAGATCAGCCACAGCAGCGCCACGACCGGGATCAGCATGGAACCCGGCGGGCGGCGCAGCAGGGCGCGAACCCTGGTGAGGATAGGCGAGGCTTGGCTCACGGCCTGTCCGGTGTGAAAGCTGGGGCACAGCCTATTCTGCGGCGTGGGGCGGCCAGAGCCGCCGGTGCAGCACGGCCTCGATCAGGCGCCGGTCGGCCTCAGCCGAGGGGCTGGAGCGCTCCGGGTGCCACTGCACGCCCAGGATCGGATGCGCCGGATGGCGTATACCTTCGATCATGCCATCATCGTCGCAAAGCGCAAAAACGTCGAGGGGTGGGGCCAGCGTGGCGGCGGTCACGCCCTGGTGGTGAAAGCTGTTGACGGTCAGGCGCCCGGCGGCCAGCAGCCGCGCCAGATCGGGATCGACGATCCGCACGGCATGTTCGGCGTTGTCGTGGTTCACTGCGCGCCCGATCTGTGTCGGGATATCCTGCACCAGCCCGCCGCCGAAAAACACGTTGATCACCTGCATCCCCCGGCAGATGCCCAATACCGGGCAGCCGCGCTCGACGGCTCGCGCCAGCAGGCGCAGCTCAGTCGCGTCGCGCGCCGGGGAGATGTTGTCGGAGCCGTTCAAAGGCTGGTGGTAGTGGGCTGGATCGACATCACCGCCGCCGGTCAGGATCAGCGCTTCGATACCGAGCGCGTCTGCATACGCGGCGGGGTCGGGCAGCACGTTCGGGATCAGCACCGGAATAATGCCGAACGGCATCAGGTAGGGCAGATAGGTATGCTGCAACAGATCGCGCCCGCGTTCGTGGTGCTGGGCGCTCATGGTGATGCCACACATAATCATAAGTTTTCTCTGGCTCTCTTTTCGGGCGTAGTGCTGCTTCTGAAGCAATCGATCCTGGGGCGGTATGTCGCTCCCCAGGATCGAGACGAATCTATCTTATTGTCAGCCCTGCGTCTACGGGACGGGCGTGGCCTCGTCCTGAGTCGATTGCACTGTGCGCGAGAGGAACACCAGCCCGCCCAGCAACGCGTGGCCCCAGGTCAGCCCGCGCATGATGATCGCGATCACGCCGGCAGAACCGCTGCCCACCCCGGCCAGCCCCAGGAAGAAGACGTAGGCCGACTCCTTGACGCCCAGCGACGCGGGCGAGATCGGGATTAGTTCGGCGGCGGTGGTGAGCGCGATCATCGGTACGAACGCGCCGACGCCGATCGGATTGGTCACGGCGACCAGCACCAGGTAGGTCGCGCCCATCGTCAGCGCGTTGGCCGCAATCGAGAGCAGCAGCATCGCGCCCAGCACGCCGGGCTGCTTCAGGTGGCTGGAGAACGCCGCCTGCAAGTGATTCACCTTGCTTACATATTTGCCCAGCCTGACCCGGCGCATCAGCGCCGCAATCGGCCCCATGAACCAGCCCTGGCGCAGGACGATCAACACGACGATCCCGGCCACAAACAGGGCGTGGATCATCAGCACGAAGGCCAGCGGAACCTGGCCGGATTCCAGGAACAGCGCGAACAGGCTGCCCGCGCCGATCACCGACAGCAGGCCGATACCGCGCTCGATCAGGACCGACGAGGTTGAGTCGGCCACGCGCCCGGTCGAGGCGGCGGTATCGACGGCGCGCACCGCATCCCCCCCGACCGAGGTCGGCAGGACGGTGCTGAAGAACGCGCCGACGAGATAGCTGCCCAGCAGGCGGCGGAAGGGCAGGTCCATGTGGCTTTGATGGATCAGCAGGCCCCAGCGGTAGGCTTTGATGGCGGTGCTGACCAGCATCAGCAGCCAGGCGAACGGGATGAGCGTCCAGTTGACGCTGCGGAGTTTGTCCTGATCGCGCAGGACCAGCGAGACGACGAAGGCCATCAGGGCGAAGGCGATGATCAGCCGGCCCCACAACAGCAGGCCGGAGCGGTGGCGCTTGATCCAGGTCAGGATCGAGGGCCGCTGATTCGTATCGAACTGAGGGGTAAACGAATCGGTCATAGGTCTACAGAGCCTTTGTCCGGCTGGCAGATGAGTTTGGAGAGGCTGTGCCGGTTTGGGAGCGCGCCGGCGAATTATAGCAGTCCGTCGGGCGCGTGCCAATGGATCGTCAGCCTCGTGTCATGATACTATTACGCAGATTATAGGTTTTCGTTCTTGACATTCCGCCAATCCCCAACGATCATTATCCATAGCTAACAATTAAACCACTGTATAGACAGGCGGAAACCCCATTGGCGGGGGTTTTTTTATTTTACGACAACCCGAGGACAAACAGCATTCTTTTGTTAATGCCTGCATTTTCCGGATGAGCTATCAAAATACAGGCCGTCAGGCAGGGTTCTGAAGATGGATACCGAGATCGAAGCGCAGCCTTCGGCAGCAGTCGTTCAAGCGAATTTCCGGCACTTCGTGGGAGACATCCTGTGGTTTGGCCTGGCGATGCCGGCTACCGCGCGTTTTCTCTCGGTGTACGCGATCCGGCTGGGGGCTGAGCCGATGCTGCTTGGCTGGCTGGCGGCGCTGCCCGCGATCCTGGCGCTGGCCAGCTCGTCGCTGGCCGCCTGGTGGCGCCGTCGCTATCCCGATACCGTTGGCGCGCAGCTCTGGCCGGGCGTGTTTTACCGCTTCGTGTTCCTGCTGCCCGCCCTGACACCCTTCTTCCCGGCAGAATGGCAGCCGGTATGGCTGGTGCTGGCGGTATCCCTGCCGGCGCTGCCGCAGGGGATCTCGTCGGTGATGTTCCTGGTGCTGCTGCGCGAGGGCATGGACAGCGTCAAACTGACCGCGCTGATGAGCCGCCGCTCCCTGATCTTCAATATCGCGGTCGCGCTCAGCACGCTGGCTTTTGGCTTCTGGCTGGAAGAAGTCGCCTTCCCATTCAACTACCAGTCGATGTATGTTGTGGCGTTTGCCCTGTCGCTGGTCAGCGCGTGGCACGTGCAGAAGGTGCGTATCCTCACCGTTGAGGAGCAGCCGGTCACGACGCCCGATCAGCCGGTCGTCAGCCCCTGGCGCTCACCGGCGTTTCAGGGCGTGGCCGTGATCGTCGTGATCATGCATGTCTCGTTCTACATGCTGATCCCGATCATCCCCCTGCGGCTGGTGGACGAGCTGGGCGCGACCGAGGGCTTCATGTCGATCTTCGCGCTGGCCGAGCTGGGCGCGGCGGCGCTCGTGGCGGCGCTCACCAACCGGATTGTGGGCCGGATCGGCAGCCGCCCCGCGATCGGGCTGGGCCTGGCCGGGACCGGGCTGGCGGCGATCGTGCTGGCTCTGACCTCGAACCTGTACGTCACGCTGCCCGCCGCGGCGATCTCCGGCGGGATGTGGACGCTGGCCGCGATCAGCCTGTTCAACTATTTCAGCGAGTGCACGCCGCGCGAAAGCCTGACCAGCTACTCGACGCTCTACAACCAGATCGTGATGCTCTCGGTGTTCGTCGGCCCGATGCTCGGCAGCCAGCTCGCAAGTATGTCGCTGGAGCTGACCTCGGTGCTGATGATCGGCGCGGTGCTGCGGCTGATCGCCGGTGGGCTGATCCCGTCCAATATCCGGCGCGGGCGAATGAAGCGCACGGCGCATCCCGCCCCGGCGGCCAAAGGCTACGAGTAGATCGAAGCCTGTCCTGTGCGCCGGATCAACCCGCGTCCGGCGCTTTTGATTCGGCGTGGGGCGGCGGCCCGCGTTTACCCGGCGTTTGCCCGGCGGTATCCCGGATGCATTTTGACTCTGGCGCGAGTGGCACTACACTCTGAAACCATGAACAGACGACTTATCATAGCGAGCGGGCTGGTGCTGGCCGCGCTGGTCCTGTCGGCCTGTGGGCAGCCGACGCCCATCGCGGTTTATGTGACGCCCACCCCACAGCTTGATCCGACGACGATCCCCGTCACCGTTCCCGGCGATCCCCCGGCGACTTCGGTGGTCGATGCGCTGGTGCAGGTGCTCCAGACGCCGACGCCGACCGCGACGACCGCGCCGGGCGTGTTTTTCGGCCCCATTGTCGGGACGGACTACACCCCGGAGCCGCTGCATACGCCGGTGCCATCCGAGATCGCGGAGCGGCCCTGCCCGGCCATCGTCCAGGCGTCGGAAGTCAACCTGTACGCCGACCCTGATGCCGAATCCGAGATCATCGGGACGGCGGTCGCGCGCGAGCGGCTGCCGGTCAGCGCGCTGACGACCGACGAGGTGGGCGAGGAATGGGCCAATACACCCGGCGGCTGGCTGCGCCTGCTCGCGGATGGCCGCCCGCAGGCCGCGCTGGACAGTATGCGGGCGTGCGACGTCCTGCGCGGCACCCAGCCCGATACCACGCTGGCCGGGCTGCACGTGCTCAACGACACCGGCGCGGACGAGGTGATCGCGCTGGTAGAGCGCCTGGCCGAGAGCGGCCACCCGCTGGGCACGATCAAGGGCCTGAACGGCACGGAAGGCCTGCTGGCCGAAGTGAAGCGCATCTCGCCCGAAACCGTGACCGTCTACCGCTCCGTGCTAACGCCGGGCGGCCTGGCGGACTGTCCCGCCGTGCTGTGGGAGCACGCCCCCGAAGACCTGCCGGAGCCGGAGTCCGTCGCCCGCGAGTGGCTGGCCGGGCTGGAACCGGAGTGGGACAAGGTGGACGCCGATTATTACGAGGTGATGCACGAGTGCCCGGCCACGATGGACTGGCTGGCGCGCTTTTCGATTGAGGCGATGAAGATCGCCGCCGGGCAGGATCGCTGCCTGCTGCTGTTCTCGTTCCCCGGCGGCAACCCCGCGCTGGAAGTCTTCGATCAACTGCTGCCCGCCTACGAGTACGCGCTGGAAAACCCCTGCGCGTCGGGGCGCAATCACGGTATCGCGCTGCACGCCTACGGGGTGCTCGACACCGACCTGGTGTCCGAGTCCGACGTGTGGATGACCTTCCGGCACCGCATCTTCTATGAGCGGCTGCTGCACGTGCTGCCCGAAGCCGCCGATCTGCCGGTGTATATCACCGAGATGGGCATGGGTGGCGGGACGCTGATGCCGTCGTGCGAGACGATTGTCCGCGACGCGCTCCAATACACCTACCAGCTTGAAGAAGACCCGTATGTGAAGGGCTTCCACCTGTGGAACGTGGGAACGGGCGAGCAGTGGTACGACATCACGCCCTGTCTGCCGCTGCTGGGCGATGCCCTGCTCGATTACTATCAATCGTGACGACATTCAAACTGATGAGGCTCTGGAACCGACGCATGAAGCGGATGCATGGATTGGCGCTGTTAATCGTTGTGATCGTTCTGGCCCTGGCCCTGCCAGCCCTGCCCAGCACCCGCGCACAGGATGGCGGGGGCACGCCCGCCGCGACGCCTTCACCCCCGGCGCCGGCCCAATCGCCGCAGTGGGGGCCGATCACCGAGCAGGTGACGGTCTTTGGGCTGCCGTTCGGTGAGACATTCGACGAGAACCGGGGCTGGCTCAACAATGGCACGTGGCAGTATATCACCGACGGGGCGTATACCGGCGGCGGCTGGTATCTGGACGGATCGCAGCGCCAGACGATCAGCACGCTGTCGTACACGGCGTCAATCGATCTCAGCGGCATCTACCCGGCTCGGCTCTCGTTCCGGCAGAAGGGCAGTCTGCCCACCACCGATCTGATCGCGCTCCAGATCAGCCTCAACGGCGCGCAGTCGTGGATGTCGATCGACGAGCAGATCGGGATCAATAACGACTGGGCGCTGCGCACAGTCGATCTGACTGCCTACCAGGGGCAGGTGATCCGGCTGCGTTTCCAGGTGGCGACCGGCGCGCCGATGACCGAGGGCGAGGTTGTCACGGGCGGCTACTGGATCGATAACCTGTCGATCCAATCCGTCGCCCCGCCGCCGCCGACCGTCGCGCCGCTGCCGTCCGGCCTGCGTCCGACGCTGATGGGGCTGCATGTCCTCAACGGGACGCAGCGCGAGCCGATCCTGGCGCTGGTGCAGCGGATGGCGGCCACCAACCATCCGATGGGTACGATCAAAGGGCTGAACGGGTCCGAGCAGCTTCTGGCCGAAGTCAAGCAGGTTTCGCCTTACACCGTGACGGTCTACCGCTCGCTGCTGACCGCCGAAGGGATGCGCGACTGCCCGGCGGCGCTCGAAGAGAATCCCAATAATCCGCCCGATCCGGCTCAGACGGCGCGCACCTGGATCGATGGCTTGCAGCCGCACTGGAACGCGGTCAGCGCCGACTATTACGAGGTGATCAACGAGTGCAACGCCCCGACCGAGTGGCTGTCCAGTTTCTTTATCGAGGCGATGAAGATCGCTGAGGAACAGGGGCGCTGTATCCTGCTGTTCTCGCTGCCGGGCGGCAACCCGGAGCCGCACGAATTCGAGAAGCTGCTGCCGGCGCTGCGCTACGCGCTCGATCACCCCTGCGCGTCGGGGCGCTATCACGGCCTCTCGCTGCACGCCTACAGCATGCAGGATCAACTGCTGCTCTCCGAGGCGGACCCGGCCTTTTCGCTGCGGCACCGCATGTTTTACGAGCGCATCCTGCCGCAGCTTCCAAACGTGACCGATCTCCCGGTCTACATCACCGAGGCGGGCATCGGCGGCGGGACCTATATGCTGTGGCAGCAGCAGACCTGTGAGAGCATCGTGCGCGACATCGTCCAGTACACGATCGCGCTGGAGCAGGACCCGTATATCAAGGGCTTCCACTGGTGGAGCGTCGGATCGGGCACGGACTGGTTCGACGTGACGCCGTGCCTGTCGATGATCGGCGATGCCGTGCTGAATTACTATGGGCCATAATCCCCCATCCTAAATCCTTCCCCCAAAATGAGGGAAGGACTTTTGAGATGTTCCCCTTCCCTCAGCTCATTTTGGGGGAAGGGGCCAGAGGATAGGGGGCAGATCAGGCCAGGGTCTGCCGCTTGATCGTCTGCGCGGCGATCAGCACCAGCCCGACCGTGATGCCGATCAGCACCAGCACATAGGGGCCGACCGCGATCAGGTCGGAGCCTTTGATCATCACGTCGCGCAGGGCATAGTTGGCGTGGGTGAGCGGCATCAGCCACGCGACCGGCTGGAGCCAGCCCGGCATATCCTCGATGGCCCACAGCGCGCCGGAGAGGAAGACTTGTGTCACCACCACCAGCGGGATGAACTGCACCACCTGAAACTCGTTACGCGCGAACGTGCTGAAGAACACGCCCAGATTGACCGCCATCAGCGCCAGCAGCAACTCGACCACGAACACCACCGCCAGGCTCCCCACGTAGTGCACCTGCAGGCCGAAGATCGTGAAGGTCAGGATGATCAACGCCTGGGCCAGCGCGAAGAGCGCGAAGCCGAGCATATAGCCGATGATGATCTCGATCTGGCGGATCGGTGTGGCCTGGAGCCGTTCCAGCGTCCCGGCGACGCGCTCGCGCAGGAAGGCGACGCTCGTCAGGATGAACACGAACATGAACACGAACAGGCCGATGAACGCCGGGGCGAGGTGATCGAGCTGGTCGAATTCCGCGCCGCCGTAGCGGTAGGTTGCGTCGATATGGACCGGGGGGGCGCTCTCGCTGCTGACCAGGCTCAGGCTGGCGAGCGTCTGCACGGCGGCGCGCGTCAGCAGCGTGTCGAGCACGCGCGCGATGGCCGGATTCGAGCCTTCATAGGTGATCGAGATGTTCAACTCGCGCTGCTGCAAGGCGCGGGCCGAGAAGTCGCCGGGCAGGGTAATGATCGCGTCCAGATCGCCATCTTCCAGCCGCGCCTCAGCCGCCGCCGCGTCGAGCACGTCGAGCTGGAGATTTTCGCCCAGCCCGCTCAGGCTGTCGGTCAGGCGTTGGCCGAGATTGACTGTGCCCCCGCCGCCGATGGGCAGCGCCGCGCCGGTGTCTTCCAGGACAACGGCCAATTGGACGGCGGTCGGTTCCATCCGCACGAGCACGCCCGCCACCGACAGGACGACCAGCGGCACAAGCAGGATCAGGGCCAGCGTACGGCGGTCGGCCAGAAGCTGCTGGATCACGCGCCGGGCCAGGTTTAGAATTCGCTGCGTAGACATGGTTTTCCTCTCCGCAAGGGTGCAGGGGCTAAGCCGCCGGGCCTTGCTCGGCGTAGTGCAAAAAAGCCTGTTCGAGCGTCTCTGTTCCGGCCCGCTGAAGCAGTTCGGCGGCGGACCCCTCGGCCAGCAGCACGCCGTGCCGGATGAACCCCAGCCGGTCGCAGCGCTCGGCCTCGTCCATCACGTGGCTGGAGACAATCAGCGTCACGCCTTCCTGATTGAGACGGCGAAAGTGATCCCAGAACTGGACCCGAAGCTGTGGATCGACGCCGACAGTCGGCTCGTCGAGCATCACGACCTGCGGGCGGTGGACCAGCGCGCAGGCCAGCGAGACACGTCGCTGCATCCCGCCCGACAGCTCGCGCACGCGGCTGTCCATCCGGGCCGAGAGATCGACCAGCGCGACCGCTTCTTCGATGGCGCGGCGGTCGTGCGCCAAGCCCGCCATCACGGCGAAGAACTGCACGTTCTGGTAGACGGTCAGGTCTTCGTAGAGCGCGACGCGCTGCGTCATATAGCCGGTGTGGGCCATCACGTCTTTGTCGGGCATGCGGTGGCCGAGCACGTGAGTTTCGCCGCTGTCCGGCGCGATCAGCCCCATGATCACGCGGATCAACGTCGTCTTACCGGCCCCGTTCGGCCCCAGCAGGCCGTAGGTGGTCCCGCGCTCGATCTGGAGCGAGAGTCCGCGCAGGGCATGGACGCGGCCAAAGTGCTTGTGAACCGCCTGCACCTCAACGGCGCAGCGGCCATTCATCGGATTCATTGTTATTCTCCTGAGGGATAGTGGACTACTCGCGCGCGTCGTCATCCATGATGCCATACAGCAGCGCGTCGATAAACTGCCTGGACCAGACCTCGTGTGGAAGCTGCTCGAACGTCATGCCGGGCGCGATGTTGCGGGTGACGATGTAGCCGACCACCAGGCTCGCCATCAGCCGCACCAGGACTACCCCGTCCAGCGGCTTGAGGCCGGGCAGCGCCTGCAGCCTGACAATCACGCCGATCACTTGCGGGAACACTTTTTCGCTCAGCACCTGCGCGACGTGGCGGCCTTCGAACTCGCGCAGGTCGATCAGGGCCAGTTGGAAGAAATCGTAGTATTGGGGCATGACAATCAGGATATCGGTCAGCGCCGAGCGGATATACGCCTCAGCCGTTTCGCCCTGGGCATTGTTCAGGATGCCAAGCAGTGCCCCGTATGGGTTCTGCTCTTCGATCAGCGCCCGGAAAATCGCCTCTTTGGTGGGGAAGTGGTTGTACAGCCCGGCCACCGCGCGATTCCCCGCCGCCTGTGCGATAGCGCGCATACTCGTTCCGTTGTAGCCCTGTAAGAGAAAAAGCTGCCGGGCCGCATCCATGATTTCGGCGCGTGCCACGTCGCCTTTGCTGCGATCATCGATCATGCCTGTCCCTTTGTGTATGAGCGTTCGTTCATATTCGGACTAAAAAAGAACGAACGACCGTTCATATTCTATTATAAGCAGCTTGCGCGGGCTGTCAAGCATCCCGGCGCGCGCGGGCGAGCAGGTATAGAATTGGGCCAGCGCACTGTGAGAGAGTTTGATGAAAACTATTCTGTCTGTGCTTGTGCTGTTGGTGCTGGTGTGGCTGGCCTATCGTATCGCGCAGCGGGCAGAGAAGCCCAAGCGCAAGATGAAGTTGAAATATGACGCGAAGCCGAAGCGCCAGCCGGTTCCGCGCCGGGTGGCTCCGCTCGTATCATATGCCTATGATGGCGACGAGGACGACGACTATGAGTCCCCGCTGGGCCTGGTAGACGATCCACAAGACGAGTGGCTGGAATGGGCGATCATGGACGATATTCTGGATGGGCCGGACGAGGGACTGTTTTAGAGGCTGTTATGCACTTTTACCCCCCATCCCCCGGCCCCTTCCCCCACGTTGTCGCGGAGGGAAGGGGGGCACGGCAGTGTTTTTCAAGTTCTTCCCTCATCTTGGGGGAAGGATTTAGGATGGGGGGACGTACCATTCACCTCGTTCAGTGTTCCGAAGTGCATAACACGCTCTAAGCGAAAGGCGCTTCAATGCCGATTACCATTCATGAGCTGCACCGCTGGGACGTGACCCCAACGGAAGCGGTCGCCTTGCAGCGCGAGCTGGCCGCGCAGGTGATCACCGACCAACCCCTGCCGCTGGATGCGATCACGCTGGTCGGCGGGGTGGATGTCAGCGTTAAGGACAACGTCAGCCGGGCGGCGGTGGTTGTGCTGCGCTATCCAGAACTGGACGTGATCGAGGCGGTGCAGGCTTCGATCCCCACGCCGTTCCCCTATATCCCCGGCCTGCTGTCGTTCCGCGAGGGGGCGGTGATTCTGGACGCGATGCGCCGCCTGCAAGCCAGGCCGGACGTGTTCATGTTCGACGGGCAGGGGATCGCCCACCCGCGCCGGATTGGGATCGCGTCGCACGTCGGGCTGTTCATCGACGTGCCGACGGTCGGCTGCGCCAAGTCGCGTTTGAGCGGGCACGCCGGGCCGCTGCCGCCGGAGAAGGGCGCGTGGGTGCCGCTCCAGGATCGCGGCGAGATCATCGGCGTGGAACTGCGCACACGCGACAATGTCAAGCCGGTGTACGTCTCGGTTGGCAACCGTGCCACGCTCGACACGGCGCGCGAGCTGGTGCTGCGCTGCACGACGCGCTATCGCCTGCCCGAACCGACCCGCGCCGCGCACAACTCCGCCGGTATCCCGCTCGCTGCTGAAGACGATGATGGCGACGGCGGGCAGTTGCCGCTGTTCTAGAATTGTTCCCCCCATCCCCCGGCCCATTCCCACGCTGTCGCGGAGGGCAGGGGAGCAGGGCAAGTCCTTACCTCATTTTGGGGGAAGGATTCTAGGATGGGGGCAAGCACTTTTTCTACGCCTGCCGCCAGTCCATCCGCTGGCCGACCAGCCACAGCGAGATCGCCAGGAAGCCCGCCAGCACCACCAGATCGACGCCGAGCGGGATACGGTCCGCCATACCGAGCACGGTCTGGCGCAGGGCCGAGGCGGCGTAGGTCGCGGGCGAGAGGTAGCCCAGGCGCAGCACGATCCCCGGCAGGTGCTCCGGCGGGATCACCACCGGACCAAACCCCACCAGCAGAAACGTGATCAGCGTGCTCAGGCTGCCGACTTCTTCCGGCGAGCGCACGACGATCCCGATCAGCGCACCCAGGCCGCACAGCGCCGTGCCGATCAGCGGGATGGCGACCAGCAGCCAGGGACTCAGCGCCAGGCGCAGATCGAGGAACAGCGCCCCGGCGATCAGCGTGATCAGGAAGGCGGGCAGGGCGAGCACCAGGAAGGCGAACACCGTCGCCAGGATCAGCGTCGCGCGGTAGATCGGCAGCGTGGCGAAATAATCGAGCCGCCCTACCATACGCATATAGGCAAAATGTGTGGCGACCCGGTCGAAGGTGCCGAACAGCAGCGACATGACCAGGTTGCCGGTCAGGATATAGGCCAGCACGTCCGGCCCGCGCCCCGCCGCAAACACGCCCAGCGCCGCCGTCGAGAGCACGGGCGCGATCACCGAGGTGAGCAGGCTGGCGCGCCACGACCAGCGCCAGTTGGCAAGCTGGACCAGCGTCATATCGAGCAGTTGGGCCGGGAAGGGCTGGTGCGTGCGGTGCTCGATCATAACGGCTGCTCCTGTTGTTCGGCGGTCAGCGCAAGATACAGGTCTTCCAGCGTGGCGGTGCTCAGCGTGAAATCCTCGACCGCCGGGCTGCGGCTGAGCGCGTCGAGATAGCGCGCGGCGGCCTCACGCTCGATCAAAACCTGCCAGCGCCCCGGGGCAAGCTCACGCGGAGCCGCGCCGTTGGGCAGGATCGGCGGACTGTTGGGCGGGAATGCGATCTCCAGGCGGAGCTGCCGGTTGAGGCTGGCTTTCAATTCGCCGGGCCGCCCGACCGCGATCAGCCGCCCGGCGCGCAGGATGCCGACGCGCTGGATCACCTTCTCGGCCTCGATCACGCTGTGCGTTACCAGGATGATCGTCGTGCCGCGCTCGCGGTTCAGGCCGCGCACGATGTCCCACACCAGGCGGCGGTGCTGCGGATCGAGATTGTTGGTCGGCTCGTCGAGCAACAGCACCGGCGGCGAGGCGGCGATGGTGGTTGCCAGCAGGGCCAAGCGTTTCTGCCCGCCGCTCAGCCGGTAGCTCATCCGGTCGCGCGCCGCTTCCAGGTCGAGCAGCGCCAGCAGCCGGTCACGCTCGGCCTGCGCCGCGCGCCGTGCAAGGCCGCGCAGGTGGGCGGTGAAGTAGAGCGTTTCGCCGACGGTCAGATTGTTGAGCGCCAGTCCATCCTGCGGCATATAGCCGATCCGCCCTGGGGTGTAGAGCGGCGCGACGGTGAGCGGCTGGCCGAACAGGCGGATCGTGCCGCTGGTGGGCGCGAGCAGATTCGCCAGTTGGCGGACCAGCGTTGTTTTGCCCGCGCCGTTATCGCCCAGCAGCCCGAAGATTTCGCCCGCCGCGACCGTGAGCGTGATCCGGTCGTTGGCGGGCGCGGTCTGCTTCGGGTAAATCTTAACCAGGTCCTCGACTTCGTAAACGTCCATCCGCCGCCCCTTGTGTCCGCGTGTGTTGCCTTCCAGTATACGAGTGTCGGGGCCGCTGGCCGCAGGGTGTCAGGCGAGCGTGGGGCAGACGTGCGCCGGTAGGGGATAGTTTGGCGCTAAAAGATCGCCTGCTGTACAATATGCGCCATGAACGATACGCCTTCTCTGCGCTTTGACGGTTGCCTGGCAACCAACATCGAGCAAGCCTACCGCCACCTGGAACAGGTCTACGAGCGGCTGATCAGTCCGCTGGGGCTGAATATCCTGGAATGGTATGCCCTGCGTGCGCTGTATGCCGAGGATGGCATGAGCGCTTCGCACCTGGCGCAGCTTGTCTGCCGCCATCCGTCCTCGATGACGGCGCTGCTGGATCGCATGGAAGAGAGGGGCCTGCTGCGGCGCGAGGTCGATTTGCAGGACCGGCGCAGCGTGCGCATCTTCCTGACCGACCAGGGTCGCGCGCACGAGGGGCAGGTGCACCGGGTCGCGCAGCAGCTTAACGACCTGTTGAGTCATCTGGTCACGCCGGAGCAGCTAGAGACGTTCCACACGGTGCTGTCCGTGCTCCAGAGCGTGCCCCTGCAAGAGGAACCCCCGCCATCCGGCACCGGCTAGCGTGCAGCCGTCCCCTGGCCCCTTCACGCAAGCGGGGCAAAGGGGAACAGAATTGGAAGTCCTTCCCTCATTTTGGGGGAAGGATTTAGGATGGGGGGCGATCTGCGGCGGTAGTTCTAAAACGGCTCGGCCAGAAACGCGTCCAATTCCTGCATCAGCGCTTCGGGATTGTCTTCTGGCAGAAAATGCGCCCCCGGCACCGCGATCGGACCTCTGGCACGCGGCAGCTTCTTCTTCCACAACTGGCTCTGCTCGACGGAAAAGAACGGGTCATCCTTCCCCCACAGGATCAGCGTTGGCGTGGTATGCAGCACCTCAAGCTCCAGCTCAAGCTCGCGCATGAGCTGGAGCGATGGGGTGTTGGGCGGGCCGTGCAGCAGGCGCGGGAACTGGTAGAGCGCGGTGCGGCTGCGTGCCTCGCGGAAGGGGGCACGATAGCCGAGCAGCACGGTCGATGACATGCGCCGGCTGGTCCCGCGCTGGATGCCGAGTGAGATGGAGAGGCCGAGCACGCCGAGCAGCACTTCGCCGATCACAGGCCGGGCCAGCAGGCGCAGCAGCGGGCGCAGCCGGCCCGGGTAGGTGTCGTGAAACAGCCAGCTGTTCATGATCACCAGCCGCCGGACGTTCTGCTCGTGGCGGACAGCATAGCCCAGCCCGATCGGGCCGCCCCAGTCTTCCATCACGAGCGTGATATCTTGCAGCCCCAGGGCGTCCACGCACTCGATCAGGTTGTAGACATGGCGCTTGAAGGTGTGATAGCGCCGGTTGGCCGGTTTGTCGCTCAGCCCAAAGCCGATCAGGTCGAGCGCGATGGTGCGGTAGCCCTGCGCGGCGTAGTAGACCAGAAAGGCACGGTAGAGGAAGCTCCACGTGGGATAGCCGTGCACAAACACGATGACCTCGCCGTCTTCCGGCCCTTCGTCCACATAATGCATGCGCTTGCCGTCGCTCAAGGTCAGGTAGTGTGACTTGAACGGGTAAAGGGCGCGCGTCACTTCGGGCAACACGACTGTTGCCATGCAGGTCCTCTCTGGTGTGATGCAGCCGCGCTGGCAGGCCAGGCAGATGTGGCGCGGTAACCGGCTGGTCCGGAACTCTCCCTATTCTACGCCAGGTTGCGCAGCGGGGGAATTCGCCGGCGCGACGAATTTACCGAATTTAAACATGTGAGCCGCCCGAACGCGGTATACTCGCGGTATACTCATAAGCTCACAATCGAAGAGCACACTAACGACCCGGCAAATTCCCTGATTTCAAGGAGCAGTATCCGCAATGGATGTTTTGTGCATTGGTGAAGCCCTGATCGACTTCGTTTCGCGCGAGCGCGGTGTAACCCTGGTGACGGCCACGCAGTACACGGCGGCGACCGGCGGCGCACCGGCCAACGTAGCTGCCGGGCTGGCTAAGCTGGGCCGCCATGCGCGCATGGTCGCTACCGTCGGGGATGACGTGTTCGGGCGCAAGATTCAGCACGATCTGGGTGAAGTCGGCGTAGACTGCGCGCTGCGGATCGATCCGGACCATTTCACGACACTGGCATTCGTCAAGCTCGGCGCGGAAGGCGACCGCGATTTTGAGTTCTCGTCGGGCGCGCACGATTACCTGCTGCCGGAACAGGTGGTGCCCGAAGACGTGCAGCAGGCGTCGGTGCTGCATTACGGCTCGATCGGCCTGCGCTCGCCCCAGTCACGCGAGGCGACGCTCAAGGCGATTGAGCTGGCGAAAGCGGCGGGCGTAACCTGCTCGTGCGATCCCAACTGGCGCGCCGATCTGTGGCCGGATCATGACGCCGGGCGCGCTGCCATGCTCGAAGCGATCTCCCACGCTGATATTTTGAAGATCAGCGACGCTGACCTGCAATTTTTGTCCCCCGATCACGACAGCAACTATGGCGAGGCGCTGGCGGCGGTCGGCTTTCGCGGTTGGATGGCGGCGGTCACGCTGGGGCGTGGCGGCTCGTGGTACCAGGCCGGTGACGTCACCGGCCACGTGCCCACGCCCTATGTTCAGGTGGTCGAGACGACCGGCTCCGGCGACGCGTTTGTGGCGTCCCTGCTCGACTCGCTGCTCGATCACAGGATGGACATTCGCGGCCTCGACGCCGACGGCCTGCGCGCGATCATGCTGCGGGCCTGCGCGGCGGGCGCACTGACCGCCACCGGCTACGGCGCGATTCCGTCCCTGCCCGACTCCAGGGGGATCGATGGGCTGCTGCGGATGGTGAATATCGGCGAGACGAACGACCGCTAGGTCTACAGCCGCAGATCGCCCCCCATCCTAAATCCTTCCCACACAATGAGGGAAGGACTTCAAAGCCGCCAGGTTTCTCCCCTTCCCTCCGCGAGAGTGTGGGGGAAGGGGCCGGGGGATGGGGGGGGGAAAAGGCATAACACGCCCTGGCGCTCGTGCTGCACCATCACCCCGATCAAACCTGAGATGGTGCCCTGCCCGGTCGTGCGCAGGGCATCGTGCTTTCAGGCGTGCGGCTGATCGGGCAGCGCGGCCAGCCGGCGCTCGGCCTGTTTGCGCCGCCGTTCGAGCGTAAAGGCCAGCACCGCCAGCCCAATGCCGACGATGATCACTCCCCCCGTGACCAGAAACGTCGTCTCGATCCCCTGCACGATAGCCCAGGGCGGCGCGTCGGTTACATCTACGCCGCTCGGCAGATCGGCGGTGTGGAGCACCTGGCTGGCGAAGATCGCGCCCAGCAGCGGGATGCCGGTTACCTGGCCGAGCGTGCGCGAGAGCGCCAGCAGTCCCGACGCCACGCCGAGCCGCTCATGCGGGGCGGACCCCATGATCGCGCTGTTGTTGGGCGACTGGAACAGGCCCGCGCCCAGGCCGAGCGGCAGCAGCCGGATGAAATAGCCCGGCGTGGACATATCCTCGTTCAGCGTCGAGATGCTGTAGCAGGCGAAGGCCACCACGATCAGCCCCAGGATGGTGATCCCGCGCGAGCCGTAGCGGTCGGAGAGCGCCCCGGCGATGGGCGCGGTCAGGCCCAGCGAGACGGGCACCGCCGTCAGAAACAGGCCGACCTGCTGCGGCGCGTAGCCCTTGACCAACTCCAGGTAGAACGGCAGGACAAACTGGCCGGAGATCACGACGAAGACCATCAGCCCGGTCAGCAGGCTGATGCTAAACAGCGGATCGCGGAACAGGCGCAGATCGATCATGGGCTGTGGCAGCCGCGCCTCGACCAGGATGAACACGATCAGCCCCAGCGCCGCGCTGCCGAGCAGTCCTCGGATGGCCGGGCTGTCCCAGCCGGCGTCGGGGCCGAAGGTCAGGCCCAGCGCCAGCGCGACCAGCGTGCTGAACATCAACAGCGCGCCCAGCCAGTCGAAGCGCTGCCCGCCTGGTGGCCGCCAGTCCGGCACGTTGCGCCGCGCCAGCAGCAGCCCGGCGATCCCGACCGGCAGGTTGACCAGGAAGATCGCCCGCCAGCCGATCGTGCCGATCAGCAGCCCGCCGAGCGTCGGCCCCAGGCTGATGCCCAGTGAGACGACGGTCCCCATGATGCCCAGCGCGCGCCCGCGCTCGGTTCGCGGGAAGTTCTCGGTCACGATGGCGATGCCGAGCGCCTGGATCATGGCCGCACCGATGCCTTGCAGCGCCCGGAAGCCGATCAGGAAGCCGATCGAGGGCGCGACGCCGCACAGCAGTGAGGCCGCCGTGAAAACCGCCATTCCGGAGAGATAGATCCGCTTCTTGCCGATCATGTCGGCCAGCCGCGCGATTCCCAGCATGAGCGAGGTGATGACCAGCAGGTAGCTCACCACCACCCACTGGACGGTTGCAAACGAGGTGTGCAGTTCCTCTTCGAGAGTGGGCAGGGCGATATTGACGATGCTACCGTCAATAGTGGACATGAAGGTGCCCATCGCGACGCTGAGCATGATCCACCATTTACGGGTGAAGTCAGCCTGATAGGCAGCCGGCGCGGCAGGCGGGGGTGGGGTCGATGACATAAAGCGTTCCTGTTTGAGCGGTGCGTCAGAAAACGTGACGAAACCTTGATATTGATCAAAAATCGGGCTAGCAAAGTATACCGTGCGTCTATAAAATCGGAACACGCTCTATCCCAGGACTGTGCTGAACGAAGGACCAAAGCACCGGATGAAAATACATTACACGATTGACGACAGCGCCGCCCGTTTGCCGCTGTCGATTCGCAGCGAAGAAGGCGTCTGGGACCGCGCGGCGGAGCTGCGCAGCGCGCCCGGCGTGCAGTTGGTCGAGCTGACCACCCAGCATATGCTCAACACCGGCACGATGCTGATCGACGAGCTGGCGCACTATTTCGAAGCGGGCAGCGCGTCCGAATCCGATCCCTATGCGCTGGCGCTGTGCTACAGCAACCGTGAGCAGCTCGAAGATCTGCTGCGCGATCTGCGCGGCACACAAAATCTCGCCTCGTTCCGCGAGGTCGAGGCGCTGTTCCCGGTCACGTTCATGCGCGACCTGCACTTCACGCTGGCGCTGACGACGGTTGGCGTCTCGGCGTTCGGCTATGTCCGCTCCTTCAAGGACTCCGAGGGCGAGGAATATCACGGCATGGTGGTCAATCTGGCCCAGGCCCGGCCCCACCTGGAAACCGTGCTCGGACAGTTCTCGCTGAGCCTTCTGGTCGATGTGATCCGGCGCGGCTTTTTCAACCATATGGGCTTCCGCATCGCCTACGCCGAATACACCGGCGCGATCGGGCGCAGCTCCGACCGCCCGCTCGACAAGCTGAAAGATGCACTGCTGAGCCGGGGCATCGCGTGGTATCTCAGCTACCAGAACGATCTCGACTTCTACACGCAGATGCTGGACCTGAACGGCGAGCGGCTGGCATCCTACGCCCGGCACTGGAACAGTACGGTCGAGTCGATTCAGCGGCGCTCACTCTCGGACGACACGCTCGAAGAGTGGCTGCGGCGCGGTGACTTCCACCATCCCGGCGAGCTGTATGTGGACGCGCTTGGCTTTCACGCCGCGCGGACGGTCTTCGCCG